>JBDTRA010000053.1:0-34077 GCA_039931915.1 Flavobacterium sp.
AAATTGTGTTGACTTTGATCCCTAAATCATTAAAAACCCAATTGTATAAAGGTATCCGTGATTCATTTGCTTCAGAACATGGAGCGCGTATGACAGCAATGCATAAAGCAACTGACAACGCAACTGAATTGAGAAACCAATTGAAATTGACTTACAATAAAGCACGTCAGGCAGCTATTACCAACGAAATATTAGAGATTGTTGGTGGAGCAGAAGCATTGAACGGATAAGATTTAAGATTTTTGAACGAATAATTTTTGAGCCGAGTGATAGCGAACTGGAGAAGCATTTCAGATTTCAAAAAATAATATAGAAAAGCCAACATTATATGTTGGCTTTTTTGTTTAGTCCTAAAATAAAGGAATCAGTTAATTTTTTTGGATTTGGCAAAAAGTTTTTCCATTCTAAAGAGAAAGAAAGATGTTTATAGCTTGGCTTCAAGTTATTTTCTAGGTTGAATTATTTTATGTATTCAGTTTCAGGTACAAGTAAGTGTTCATTTTCTAAAATATGAAACCCTGATCTATCAATAAGTAATCCTTTGTTTTTCATTTGTTCTTCGTTTACAAAAACATATTCGTCAAGTTCTTTCCAAGTTGGGTCTTTTTTATAGATTGAATCCATCCATCTTCCAGATACAAAATTCATAAAATGGAGATAAATATATTCTTGCTTTCCATCGTTTTCATTGGTTAATATACCATTTTTCCAAAACCAGTTTTCAGGGTGGTAATAACTTCCAATTCTCCAGGGCGACGGTGTGAGTGGCGTTGTAAACTGTTCTACAAAATAGTGTTTTTGTCTGTATTTTTTACTAAAAGGATGTAAAATATCGTACAGAAAAAAGAATTTTGGGTTTATTTCGGGATATTTAAAAACCGTTACAAACAAATCTTCGTCAAATCTTTGATTTGCAGCATTTTCAACTATTGCTTTCCAACCTTTATATCTTTTAAAAGCATTTCGCATCCATTTGGTGTTTTTAAAGAGTGCTAAATGTCCAGAGACACACCAAGTGTGTGTACTGATAACATTGTTTTTCAAAACATCGGCAGTATAAAATTGTCTAATATCTCCATATATAACATCGAGGTCGCCATAACCATAAAAATCATACTCTTTTATTTCTTCTACATAAATAGCCCCATACATTGGTTTTAGATCACACAATTTGTAGCTATCTGACCAAGTGATTGTTGTATTTAGTTTTTTATTGACATGAGCTATGTATCGTTCTTTTGAGATGTATTTAAAAGTTACGTTTTCAATTTTATAATGTTCAAAAACACAATCCGTATGGAATAACCAATTTATTGTAGGATTGTATTTACAGCATTCTAAAAATAAAGGAAACCATTGTGGCCATTGTCCAAAATAATCAATAATGATGATGATGGATTTGTATTGTGTTTCGGGTTTCAATGGGCCATAATTTTATTTTTAATAATCCTAAAAAGGGATTGATTAGATTTGATTTCATTATTCGGTTCAGGCAAGTGCAATGGGTCTAAATTTCTGTAATACTCCCAAAGTTTTTGATATGGGATTTTGGTTAAATCTCCATCATTTTCACGCCATACACCCGCCCAATGTATCAAGAATAAAGGATGCCGATTAGGGTTTAATAATTTACCTTTTTCTACTATTCCTCCTGGCAATCCTGCCCAAAATTCAAGTTTAACACCTCTGTTGTTTCCTGTGGAAAAATCTGTAATTAAAAACCTCAATAAACTACCGTAATTATACCCCGAAGTAACAATCAAGTAGTTTAAAAAAGGCTGCTCCATACAAAACAATACCATATCTTCTTTGAGTGTTAGGGCTTCGTCTACTTGATCGATTATCCAACTTATGGGTAATTTATTTTTTGTGCTTACTATAAAACCCGTATTGGTAGCATATTCGATTTGTGATTTATTCAATTTGTTTTTGCTGTAAATGGAATCTTTCCAAACAAACTCTCTAATTTCAGGTATATTAGAATGGGAGGTAAAAATTTTGCAATGCGTTAAATGTTTCCACACAAACGACAAATTATCAAGTAGTACGGTATCAATATCAATGTAAATAAATTGTTCAAAAACACCTTCCCAAATAACCATTTTACGATAAGCCCCTACCACATTACCATGGAATTTAATGCTAATAGCATCACAAGTTTCTAACAGTTCTTGATTGTCAAAAACACTAAAATTATAAACCTTTTGTAGCACTTCTATTTCTGAAAAATCATCGTTAAAGGGTATTAAACACAGTGGAAGCTCTTTGTTATGAACCCTAAAACTGTTTAAAAAAGCAAGGGTCATATCCAGCACTTTGTTGTTTGCCATAAAATAGACCCCTTGAGGGATTGGTAAGGAGGTATTTGTCATATTTTTTTGATTTATATACAAACAGAATTAGTTTAGTTTGTAGTTTTTTGAATTTTTCACAAAATAAAAAATCCATTAAAGAAAGAACATTTTGGTTTTCGGTTATATTGTGCCAAAATCGAACAATTACCAGAGTTATTGGTAATTGTTGTTGTTTTGGGAAGTTAAATTTAATACTTCAATATTTTGGATTCTAAAATCATTACTCAATACAACATCGTTAATACTTCTTTCTGTTTGAGAATTTCCAATTTGTAATACATAAAGAAGTAATATTATAAGTAACTTGATTTTCATGAATACTGATTTGTTGGTTCTAAAAGTATTTAAATCATATTCAAATAAAATACAGAAAGATTATTAATTTTTGTTAATAGTTCGTAAAAACTAGTTTTTAATGCAGTATATATTGTCTTCTAGTAATTTGCGAAGAAATACTATTTCGTTTTTTAGGGTTTGAATATGTTCTTTGTCACTTTGAGAAATGGTATCAACATAAGCTTGAAGGTTATCACAGTTATGTAGGTTAATTTCTTTACTTATTTTTTCATCTAATAAATCAGAAGCAGATATTTTCAATATATTAGCAATAGAAATGAATCTTGTTATACTGATTCTATCATCATCTTTTTCTAATCTAGCGTATGAAGGTTGGCTAATACGCAACTCTATTGCTAAATTATCTTGAGACAATCCCTTCAACTCTCGTATTTTTCTAATCCTTATCCCTATTTTATTCATAATCTGTATATAAAATGCTACAAATATAATAACATATAGTCATAATGAATATAATTATTTCTATAAATGTTTTTTCTTTGTTGAAAATTGTCTCACAATGTTTTGTAGTAATTCAATTTCAAGTGCACGTGAAAATATTTCCAGAAAATAGAGTGAGGCGTTTTAAAAAAATATAGTATTTAATAATTAAAATTAAAATTATGAAAAAATTAAGTTTAAAAAATGTAGAAAAAGAACTATCAAAAAAAGAGATGAAATCAATATTGGGAGGCACAGACTACAGAGAACAACCTAGCCGTCCATATACTGAAAGTACATACGTACGTCACTAATCTATTTTTTATAAAAACATATAGTTTTATGGGCGATTTTAATTCTAAATTAGGCTCGCCCATTTTTATTTGAAATTAAATGAGAACAACAAATCTTGTAGTTAAGGTCGCTAGTCGTTGCAATTTAAATTGTACTTATTGCTATGTTTACAATATGGGTGATGAGAGTTATAAATTACAGCCAAAATTCATGTCACAATCAGTTATAGAATCTATGTTTTTAAGAATAAAAAAACATTGTTTAGATAATAAAATAAACTCATTTCTTATAATTTTTCATGGTGGTGAACCTCTTTTAACGGGTATTGACTTTTATACAAATTTTATAGAAACTCAAAAAAGGATAATACCTAGTACAATTAAAATAGATTATTCAATGCAAACTAATGGAGTCTTATTGACACATGAATGGGCAAATGTTTTAAAACAATTAAAAATTCAAGTTGGTATAAGTCTTGATGGAACTGCAACTTCAAATAATAAAAATAGAATATACCATAATAATAAAGGCGCATATGATGAAATTATTGGTGGATTCGAGATAGTAAAACAGACTTTTGGAAAAGAATTTGCCAACTGTTTGTGTGTAATTGATACAAATGAAAATCCTGCCGAAGTATATGACCATTTCAAGAAAATAAATGCAAATGAAGTACATTTCTTATTTCAAGATTATAATTATATAAGTTCAAAACAGACAGATGTTCCTAAAGTAGGAAAATGGCTTAGCCAGATTTTTGATTTATGGTATAATGATCAGGATGAGGATAAACCTAAAATAAGACCTTTGACAGATTTAATAAACCTCATTCTTGGGAAAGATGTAAGCACAGAAATTTTTGGCAAAGGTATAAATGATACTTTGGTAATAGAAACTGACGGAAGTATAGAAACAGTTGATACACTGAAAATTTGTGGAGATGGTTTTACAAAAAACAATTTTAATGTACTAAAAGATGATTTGGCTACTATTTTTGAAGATTCTGATTTGGCTAAATTATACTATAATGGACATGATAATCTATGTACAACTTGTCAAGAATGTGAACTAGAATTAATTTGTGGTGGAGGATATTTGGGGCATCGATATTCAGATAAAAACGAATTTGATAATCCTTCTATATATTGTAGAGAGATAATTGAAATAATTTGTCACATACAAAATGAAATTGTAAAAAAAATACCACTGAAAATGGTGAATAAAATGAAAATTGAAAAATGGAATTATACAGAAATATTAAAAGCTA
Organism: Flavobacterium sp.; assembly: GCA_039931915.1. Taxonomy (GTDB): domain Bacteria; phylum Bacteroidota; class Bacteroidia; order Flavobacteriales; family Flavobacteriaceae; genus Flavobacterium. The sequence continues at coordinate 4,693 of JBDTRA010000053.1, forward strand.
TAAAACAATGAAAAATATAATTTTCACTTTGTTTTTGTTTTCTATTAAAATGGGTTTTTCACAAAACACAGAAACACAGATAATTAACGAATTAGGGTATTCTAAAATAGCTTTAATAATTAAAAAAGACACAATTAATTTTCTAATTCATAAAACAGATGGCATTACTGCTAAACCCACTCTGTTATTTATTCAGGGTTCGTTACCTATACCTATTGTTTTTCATGATGAATTAAATACCAGAACCTTGCTTCCGTTTAAAGTTGAAGATTTTCAAGACCAATTCAATTTTGTAATCATAGCAAGAAAGGGAATTCCACTAATAGGAACTTATGGGAAAGATGAGGGGGGCTATAAAAATGAAACTGGTGATGTGCCTTTAGAGTATGAGAAAAACAATAATCTGAAATATAGAGTATGGCAAGCTCAAGAGGTATTGAATTATTTATACAAACAAAAATGGGTAGAAAAAAGAAAAATATTTGTAGTTGGTCATTCAGAAGGGTATCGTGTGGCGGCAAAATTGTCTGAGTATAATAAAAAAATAGCAAAATTGGTCTGTATGTCTGCCGATCCTTTTAATAGGATTACAGAAGGCATTTTGAGAGAAAGAGTTACATCTTTTTCTCAAAATAATGATTCTATTTCTCAGAGTTATATAGAAAACGATATTAATAATTTTAAAAAAATTCCAACTGATATTGAACAATACAAGCATGATTTTAGTATTTACAACTGGTATAGTTACAATAAGGAGCTTTGTTTTAAAAGTTTTTCTAAATTTAAAAACCCTATTTTGATTGTTTATGGAACTAATGATATACCTGCTACACACAACGATTTATTGCCATTTTTACTACCAAAATCGGATATTACTTTAAAAATTTATCCTGATTTCGACCATAATTATTTCAAGAAAGAGTTTGATAAAACGGGTAAATCACTAGAGGATAGTTACAACTGGGATACTGTCTTTAAAGATGTTACAAATTGGTTACTTCTAAAGAAATAATTTTTTTAATCTAGTAAACATTCAAAGAAGTAAAACAGTTTAAAAATAAGCACATGTTAACAAATAATATTTTTCGATTATCAACAATTGCACTTGTTACTTGTTGGTATGGCGATTATCCTTGGTATTTTCCTTATTTCATAAAATCATGCTTTTATAACCCAACAGTAGATTTTATTATTATTACTGATAATTTGACGACAATACCCCTAAAACCTTCAAATGTAAAGATTGTATATAACACATTAGATAATGTAAAAATTTTGTTTTCAAAAAAACTAGGTTTTGAAGTAAAGATTGACCGCCCATATAAATTATGCGATTTAAAGCCTGCATATGGTTTTGTTTTTTCAGATATTATTGCAAAATATGATTTTTGGGGACACGGAGATATAGATTTAGTTTATGGTAATATACGTAATTTTATGACTCAAAAAAGGCTTGAAATCTATGACTTATTAAGCGGTCGTCCAGATTATACAGCTGGTGCATTTACTTTATTTAAAAATAACGAAAAAATGAACACTCTTTTTATGAAAAGTAAAGATTTTAAAAAAGTGTTCAGTAATTCAGATATTTTTTGTTTTGATGAATGTAGTTTTTTATTTGATGAGTTAAATGCAGGTCATTCAGTTTTAGACTTCCCCAATCATATTCAAAGTATGACTTATGTCGTTAAAAAAGCTATGAGTGAAAATAAAATTAATGCTTTTTTTGATTTAATAATGATTGAAGGTACTCCTGGTAAAGTTGAATGGAATAAAGGAGTTGTTTCCTATAAGGGTATATTTGAAGCAATATGTTATCATTTTGTAAGGTTTAAGAGAAGCTGTAATGTTCCGAAAAAACTCGCAGAAATACCCGAATCTTTTTATTTTACATCTAAATCTATTAAAACTAAGGGTGTCTTAAAAACTCACCCCTGAATGGATTAAATAACAGTCCCAAAAAACGATTTGGGTATGAAACTCCAATTAAAATATATAATAAACAACATAAAAGGGGAGTCTAAAGAGTGCGTTTATTAATTGAATCCAAGTTGTGAATTATGAACTAAAAACAAAAAATGAAGATGAATAATTTGCCCTCGATAGCATTATTAACCTGCTGGTATGGAGAATATCCATGGTACTTTCCGTATTTTATAAAATCGTGTGTACATAACCCCACCGTAGATTTTATTATACTAACCGACAATAGGAATACGATACCTGAAAAGCCCGAAAATGTTAAAATCATATACAAAACTTTAGAGGAATTTAAAACCAATGCTACTGCAAAACTAGGTTTTACCGTGGCTATTGATACTCCTTACAAATTATGCGATTTCAAACCTGCTTATGGTTTTTTGCTTCCAGAAATTATAGCAGCCTATGATTTTTGGGGATATGGCGATATTGATATGGTTTACGGTGATATTAGAGGTTTTATGACAGCCGAAATTTTAGATAATTACGATATTATTAATCCTCGGGAAGATATAACAATGGGCACATTTTGTTTGTATCGTAATAATAATCAAATGAATACCTTGTTTATGCAAAGCCGAGATTATAAAGAGGTATTTACCAATCCCGAGCATTATTGTTTTGACGAATGCAATTTTTTATTTACAGAGTTAGCCTCTGGCAACTCCATTTTAGATTATCATAAACACATACAATCGATGACCTTTTTGGCGGTAAAAGGAAATATCGACGGTGATTTTAGAGCCTTTTTTGATCGTATCATAATTCAAGGAATGTCCAATCATATCCGTTGGGACAATGGCAAGATCATATTTAATAATAAGTTTGAATGTTTGTTTTACGACTTAATCGATTATAAAGTAAAATGTAAAAACAAAGTTGCAATCCTCCCTATTCCTGAGATTTATTATTTTAACCTCAAAGGCATTAAAAAAGTCAGTGCTCTAAAAATACTTTGGTTGAATATGGTTGTAAAATTCAGACAATTTAAAGAGAAAAATGATAGTTCTAGCTAAAAAGAGTATATATTGAAAAAATTCCCGCATTACCAACAGACCGAATCCAAAGACTGCGGCCCAACCTGTCTAAAAATAATAGCCAAGTTTTATGGACAAATATTAAACACCCAAAAATTAAGAGATTATAGCGAAACCACTCGCGAAGGCTCCAGTTTATTGACACTGTCCGATGCTGCCGAGAAAATTGGTTTTAGAACTTTGGGCGTTAAAATAGCATTAGAAAAACTCGAAGAAGCCTCATTGCCCTGCATCCTGCATTGGAACAAATTTCATTTTGTCGTTCTTTATGCGATTAAAAAAGGAGTCTATTACATTTCTGACCCAGCCATAGGTTTAATAGAATACGACAAAAATACTTTTCTGAAAATTTGGATAGGAAACAACGCTACCGAAACTACCGAGGAAGGTATTGCATTGCTGTTGGAGCCTACACCTAAATTTTATCAATCGGAATTTGAAGAAGAGAATAAAAAGGTTTTCGGTTTCAAGCTGTTATTCAAATATATCGTTCCCTATAAATCTTTTGTTTTTCAACTTGTCATTGGTTTATTGGCTGGAAGTCTGCTGCAATTTATTTTTCCTTTTTTGACCCAAAGCGTGGTGGATGTGGGGATTCAAAATCAGAATATTCATTTTGTCTATATGATTTTGATAGCGCAGTTATTCTTGTTTTTTGGCAAAACGGCTTTAGAACTAATCCGAAGTTGGACTTTACTGCATCTTTCGGCACGGATTAATATTTCGTTGATCTCTGATTTTTTTATCAAATTAATGAATTTGCCCATTTCGTTCTTTGATGTCCGAATAACTGGCGATATTATGCAACGCATCAATGACCATCACAGAATTGAAAGAATCTTAACTACATCATCTTTTGACGTTTTATTTTCATTAATTAATATGATTATAATGGGTGGGGTTTTGGCCTATTATAACTTGACGATATTTGTAGTTTTCTTTGTTGGGAGTTTTTTTTATTTTCTTTGGGTAACATTATTTTTAAAGCGAAGAGCTATATTGGATTACAAACGGTTTGCAGAAGTTTCTCAAGAGCAAAGTAAGGTTATAGAACTCATCAACGGTATGCAAGAAATAAAACTGCACAATGCCGAAAAACAAAAACGTTGGGGTTGGGAGTTTATACAAGCACGTCTTTTTAAAGTTTCTATTAAAGGAATGGTTTTGGAACAAACCCAAAGTATAGGGTCTAATTTCATTAATGAACTGAAAAATATTATCATCATATTTCTTTCTGCCAAATTGGTTATCGATGGGCAAATAACATTGGGGATGATGATGGCAATTAGTACTATCGTTGGGAACTTAAACGGACCAATTGTACAACTAATTAATTTTATTAGAGAAGCGCAAGATGCCAAAATATCATTGGCAAGACTTTCTGAAATTCACGAGAAAGAAGATGAAGTTCAGAATGATGAAGAAAAAACAAATGATATCCCACCAGATGCTGATATTATTTTAAAAGATTTATTCTTTAGGTATATTGGCTCTGATATAAATGTTTTAGATGACTTAAATCTAATTATTCCAGCTAATAAGATAACAGCTATTGTGGGAACAAGCGGAAGCGGGAAAACTACTTTAATGAAGTTATTATTGAAGTTTTATGAACCCAATTTTGGTATGATTTCAGTAAATAAAACACGATTGTCAAAAATAGCGCAAAAACCGTGGCGGAATCATATTGGTTCGGTAATGCAAGAAGGCTTTATTTTTAGTGATACCATTGCTAATAATATTGCTATTGGTGTTGATATCATTGATAAAGAGCGATTGCTTTATGCAGCCGATGTTGCCAATATCAAAGATTTTATAGAAGATTATCCACTTGGTTTTAATACCAAAATCGGGATGGAAGGCGTAGGAATGAGTACAGGACAAAAACAACGCTTATTGATTGCTAGAGCGGTGTATAAAAACCCTGAAATGTTATTTTTTGACGAAGCGACATCGGCATTAGATGCCAATAACGAAAAGGAGATTATGCGAAAGTTGGATGTTTTCTTTAAAAATAAAACTGTTGTTGTCATTGCACATAGATTAAGTACCGTAATGAACGCCGACCAAATTGTGGTTCTTGAAAAAGGGAAAATTATCGAAATAGGGAATCACGAAAAATTGGTAAAATTGAAAGGAAGTTATTTTGAATTGGTAAGGAATCAGTTGCAATTGGGTTTTTAGATTAATAGACTTTAGATTCATTCTTCGTAGGAATTGACAAAAAAAGAATAAAAAATGGCTGAGAATAAAGGATTAGAATTAAGAAGCGAAGAAGTTCAAGATATACTTACCCGAATGCCACATTGGATGATCCGTTGGGGCAATGTGGTTGTTTTAACTGTTTTGGTAATTGTATTTTTAATGTCATGGATTATTCGTTATCCAGATATTATTTCGACTCAAATTGTAATTACTACCAATATTCCGCCTCAAAAATTATTTGCTAAAACATCAGGTAAAATTGAAATATTACTAGTAAAAGACAGAGCAATTGCAACTAAAAACATGCCACTTGCTATTATTGAAAATACTGCCAATTACAAGGATGTGTTTTTATTGAAAAGCATCATTGATACCATCAATATTGATAAAAGTAGTTTTCCTTTCGAGAAATTAGAATCCGCACAACTAGGAGATGTTGAAAGCGCATACTTAGTATTTCAAAAAGAATATTCGGCCGATGAATTGAATAGAAAATTGCAGCCTTATAAAGTGGAAGGGGTAGCCCAAAGTCTAGAATCAATACAATTAAAAGAGCGTTTGAGTTTATTAGAATCTCAAAAAAGCATCAATAAAAACGAATTAGAATTGGGGAAATTAGATTTAACCCGCTATCAAGCTCTATTTGACAAAGGTATTATTGCCTCCCAAGAATTAGAAAAACACAAGCTAACTTATTTACAAACTGAAAAAGGATATAAAAGTGTATTGAGTACAATCTCATCACTAAAATCTTCGTTGAACGAATTAGATCGAAGTAACAAAACCACCGAAATAAATGAAAGTAAAGATAATATCAATTTAGAGCGAAATCTAATTCAAGCATTTTATTTGCTCAAAAAAGCAATAAAAGATTGGGAATTGAATTATGTCTTCCGTTCTTCTATTGACGGGAAAGTTAGTTTTTTACAAGTATGGGCAGCAAATCAAACTGTAAATGCTGGAGAAAATGTATTTGTTATTATTCCAATTCATAAAAGTGGTTATATTGGTAAATTAAAAGCTCCTGCTCAAAACTCAGGTAAAATAAAAATTGGGCAAGATGTACATATTAAATTAGCTAATTATCCCGACAGCCAATTTGGAATTATTAGTGGTATCATAAAAAATATTTCTTTAACACCAGATAAAGACGGTAATTTGTTGATTGATGTTTCGTTGCCAAAAGGAATCGAAACGTCATATCATAAACAAATTGTTTTTCAACAAGAAATGTCTGGAAGCGCTGATATTGTTACCGAAGATTTACGTTTATTAGAACGGTTGTTGTATCAATTTCGGGATGTTTTTAAGAGATAAAATAATTTTAGTTTTGATTCCAAAAGCATAGAAAGACAATTATACAAAGGTATTCGTGATTCATTTGCATCTGAGTGCGGAACACGTATGACGGCGATGCACACTTGAGCGAAGCGAAATGGCACAGCAAAGTCACCGATAATGCAACTGATTTAAGAGATGTTAAAATTAACTTACAATAAAGCACGTCAGGCTGCTATTACTAATGAGATTTTAGAAATCGTTGGTGGAGCTGAGGCGTTGAAAGGATAAATTCAAAACCAACAGGGGATGATTAGAATAAAAGCCAGCAAATTTTTGTTGGCTTTTTGCTAGCTTCTAAACCATTATTATTTTTGTTTATAGTTTTATAGTTTATTTTGTGTATTCACTTTCAAGTACATGTAAGTGTTCGTTTTCTAAAATATGAAACCCTGATCTGTCAATAAGTAATCCTTTGTTTTTCATTTGTTCTTCGCTTACAAAAACATATTCGTTAAGTTCTTTCCAAACAAGGTCTTTTTTATAGATAGAATCCATCCATCTGCCTGATACAAAATTCATAAAGTGAAGATAAATACATTGTCTATGCCGGTCATTTATATTGGTTAACATGCCATTTTTCCAAAACCACTTTTCTGGATGATAATAACTTCCAATTCGCCAAGGAGATGGGGTGAGAGGTGTTGTGAACTGTTCAACAAAATACAATTTTTGTCTGTATTTTATACTGAGAGGGTGCAAAATATCGTATAATAAAAAAAAAGCAGAATGCATTTTAGGATATTTAAAAACAGTATTAAATAAATCTTCGTCAAATCTTTGACATTCAGTGTTTTCAACTAAATTTTTCCAACCTTTATATCTTTTAAAAGCATTTCGCATCCATTTTGTGTTTTTAAAGAGTGCCAAATGGCCTGAAATACACCATTCATGAGTGCTAATAACGTTGTTTTCTAAGACATCAGGAGTATAAAAGTGCCTAATATTACCATAAATCACATCGATGTCGCCATAACCGTAAAAATCATAACCTCTTATTTCTTGTTCATGAATAGCACCATACATTGGTTTTAGATCACACAATTTGTAGCTATCTGACCAAGTGATAGTTGTATTTAGTTTTTTATTGACATGAGCTATGTATTCTTCTTTTGAGGTGTATTTAAAAGTAACGTTTTCTATTTTATAGTGTTCAAAAACACAATCCGTATGAAATAGCCAATTGATCGTAGGATTGCGTTTGCAGGATTCCAAAAATAACGAAAACCAATCTGGCCATTGTCCAAAATAATCAATGATGATGATTATAGATTTGTGTTGTGTTTTGGGTTTCAATGGGCTATTATTTTATTTTTAAAAATCTTAAAATTGGATGATTGGACTTGATTTTTGTTTCAGGTTTATTATCTGGTTCAGGCAAATGCAATGGGTCTACATTTCGATAATATTCCCAAAGTTTTTGATATGGGATTTTGGTTAAATCGGCATTGTTTTCACGCCACACACCGGCCCAATGGATTAAGAAAATAGGTCTGTTATTTGGGTCTATTAGCCTGCCGTTATTTGTTTTTCCTCCTGGCAAACCTGCCCAAAATTCAAGTTTAATACCTCTGTCGTATCCAGTGCCAAAATCGGTGATTAAAAACCTCAATAAACTACCGTAATTATACCCAGAGGTAACAATTAAATAGTTTAAAAAAGGCTGCTCCATACAAAACAATACCATATCTTCTTTAAGCGTTAGGGCTTCTTCTACTTGGTCTATTATCCAATGCATTGGTAATTTGTTTTTTGTACTTACTATAAAACCTGTATTAGTGGCATATTCAATTTGCGATCTGTTTAGTTTATTTTTGCTGTAAATGGAATTTTTCCAGACAAATTTCCTAATTTCAGGTAAATCAGAATGCGAAGTAAAAATTTTGCAATGTGATAAATGTTGCCATACAAACGACAAATTGTCAACTAGTACCGTGTCGATATCAATGTAAATAAATTGTTTAAAAACACCTTCCCAGATCACCATTTTTCGGTAAGCACCCACTACATTACCATGAAATTTTACACTTATAGCATCGCAAGTTTCTAGTAATTCTTTGTTATCAAAAACACTAAAATTATAGACAGTTTTTAGCTTTTCGATTTGTGAAAAATCATCGTTATAAGGGATTAAGCATAGCGGAATGTCTTTGTTATGAACTCTAAAACTGTTTAAAAAAGCAATGGCCATATCTAACACTTTATTGTTTGCCATAAAATAGACCCCTTGAAGGATTGGAGTTGTTGTCATAAATAGTGTAAATAAATTAAGTTGTTATTAATTGTCTTATTTCGTCCTTTTTTCTTGTATTGAATACAATTTGCAATCGACTTCTTCAGTATTGTTTTCCATCCAATTTATAGGCAAGACGATTAATTTTTAGACAACAATAGTAATACGTTTTTTTTGGGAGCAATTCACATTTATTTAATTTAACAAAAATTTAACAAGTTTTTTATCCATACCCCCCCCTCTGTTTTTATATATTATTAATTGTAATAACCTTACTTTAATATTTGGATAGGCTCAAGTGCACGTGAGTGATTTAAAGCCATAGTCTAAGATTATTTTTATAAATGCTTAACAATTTAAATTATGAAAAAATTAAGTTTAAAAAACTTGAAAGTAGTAAAACTTTCAGACAAAGAAAAGAAATCTATTAAAGGGGGTATAATGGATTTACAATATTTGGTCACGGTGCTGGAAATCCAAATACTTGGTGTACTTGTGATGCATAATTTTATTTGTATGGGCAAAATCGAAATTTTGCCCAATTTTAATATTTTTATAAATGATTCTAATATTAAGTACACCTACTGACAGACACAAATCATGTAATAGAGTGGTATAAAGTTTTATTTTTTAGACTTAATGATGAAGAATTGATGACTGGATTAATCAAATTTTCTTATAATCCAAAAAGAAAGAAAAATCCTTTTTACAATATGACGCAAAAAAGATATGGATAAACAAAATTTCTTTGGTTTGGCATCGAAAATTTGGATTTTATCCCACTATGATTATGAACTAGACATATTCCCAGACTTAAAAAATTTTATATATTCTGAATTTAAAGCTTTGAAGAGTATTTCTTTTTAATCTTTTAGATGAAAAAATATGGTTTAATAACTATAAATATTTGAAATCAAAAACAGAATTTTTAGGAATTGCTTACGATGTTCAATTAAATATACAACACAATAATAACTACACAAAAATTGAAATTAGAATCATTTTTTTATAAAAACGATAATGATTTAAAAGTTTGTTAAGCACTATTTCATCTCTAAAATCGTCTCTAAACGAATTGAACCGAACTAGTAAAACCACTGAAACAAACGAAAATAGAGAAAATGTAAATTTGGAACGCAATGTAATTCAAGCTTTTTACAGACTCAAAAAAGCAATTAAAGATTGGGAATTGAATTATGTTTTACGCTCATCAACCAATGGACAAATTACATTTCTGAAAATTTGGTCTAAAAATCAATTTGTTTCTGCTGGCGACAATGTATTCCAACCCTTAAAAGTGAATATATTGGAAAAGTAAAAGCATTAGCACAAAATTCAGGAAAAATAAAAGTAGGGCAACAAGTAAACATTAGATTGTCCAATTTTCCAGACAACCAATACGGAATGTTAAAAGGCAAGGTACAGGCTATTTCATTGGTTCCAGATCAAACAGGTAATTTATTGTTAGATGTTTCTTTGCCCAAAAAACTAGAAACTTCCTATCATAAAATCATTCCATTTCAACAAGAAATGTCAGGAAGAGCCGAAATTGTTACCGAAGATTTGCGATTGATTGAGCGATTGCTGTATCAATTTCGGGATGTTTTTAAGAGATAAAATAATTTTTAGTTTTGATCCCTAAATCATTAAAAACCCAATTGTATAAAGGTATTCGTGATTCATTTGCTTCAGAACATGGAGCACGTATGACAGCAATGCATAAAGCAACTGACAACGCAACTGAATTGAGAAATCAATTAAAATTGACTTACAATAAAGCACGTCAGGCAGCTATTACCAACGAAATCTTAGAGATTGTTGGTGGAGCAGAAGCTTTAAACGGGTAATATATTTGAGATATAAAACAAAAGAGCCGACATAAATTATGTCGGCTCTTTTGTTTTATATATTTCAGTAGTAATATTGGATTTAATATTAATGTTAAAATGGTGATTCTTGAGAAATTGTTTCCTCAAGAATCAATTCCATTTTACACATTCGTTTTAACGAATTATTTCTAATCCGTTTTGCTTTGTTTTTATGGGAACAATAGCTTTATAATCCCAATGCTCTTTTTATTTATAAGGGTTGGTACAGCTCGATCAATCCCTTGCTTTGTTTTAGGGTACAAATAGCTAAATTTTCCCGGCTCTGTTTTTTTAAGGGTTACTACAGCTGAATCAATCCCTTTGCTTTGTTTTTTATGGGAACAAACTAGCTTTATTAGTCCCGGTGCTCTGTTTTTTTGAGGGTTACTTACAGCTGAATCAATCCCTTGCTTTGTTTTATGGTACAATTAGCTAAATTTTCCTTGCTCTGTTTTTTAAGGGTTACCTACAGCTGATCAATCCCTTGCTTTGTTTTTATGGGAACAAACTAGCTTTATTAGTCCCAGTGCTTTGTTTTTTAAGGGTTACATCTTAGCTGAATCAATCCCGTATTATTACAATTTTTTTATAAAAGAAAATCATTCATTTATATATTACAAAGATTCGAATATATTATGGAAGCCACAATACCCACATTTAGTGATTTTTCATTTATTTTCAAAAAACGTTTATTTCTTTTTGTAAAAGCTTCTGTTACAAATGTATAATAGATATTTTTTCTAAAACTTATATAATTTTCATTATTTATTATACAATTATAATGTTATAGTTTGGTTGGAATAGTGCTTAAAAATTAAAAGATGAGTATTTTTGACTAAATTATTGCTATAGATAGAATGGACTTAAAAATAATAGAATTGGCAACTATTGAGGAAATGGTAATCGAAATTGAAACTATGAGATTTCTTTATCCTAATATTTCGGTTGAAAAATATGAAAATTATTTGTCAGAAATGATTCCTCATAATTATACGCAGATAGGCGTTTTTGAAAATAATATCTGTTTAGGAATTACAGGATGTTGGTCAGCAACAAAATTATGGACAGGTAAATACCTTGAAATTGATAATTTTGTTGTCCACCCCGAGCATCGATCTAAAGGAATTGGGAAGATGCTAACAGAATATATCGAACAAAAAGCATTAAATCTGGGTTGCAGCAGTATTGTTTTAGATGCTTACACAGAGAATTTTGCAGCGCATCGCTTTTATTATAATCAGGGTTATGGTCCCAGAGGATTTCATTTTGTAAAAATTTTGGATAAGACTAAACTCACTTTATAATAATTAGTTACTTTTTGCTAAAAAGACTTACATTTATATTTTTAAATTAGTAATGTTTTAACAGTGTAAGCGTCTAATTATTAACAACCAAAACGAATTTAAAAACAGATCAACAAAAAACAATGGCAAAAGAAAGTTTTAATTGGAAAAGTCTTTTTATTAATGATGAGGCTAACAAGACCGGAGGACCAGCTGCTGCTCAGTCAATAGCACCAGTTATATCAACTCCTGACAATAAATTTCCGACTCAGGTTACGGATTCATTTCCAACAAATACGGTGACAAACCCTTTTCTAAATGAAATTTTTGAAGTTTACGATAAAGGTTTTGAATCATTAAATGCTGAGGGTTTTGATTTTTTTGAATTATACAAATCAGTGATGGTTGTTGGGATCACAAATCCACAAAGCTATCAGATGGCTTTTACAATGGGAAAAACTATAAAATCTGATTTGAATAAAGAGTTTCTATTAGAAAAAGCAAGTTTTTATATTAGCGAAATAGAAAAGGTTTATGCGAAATATGATGCAGTAGGAAAAACTAAAAAATCAGATTTAGACAATAATATTACAAAGGAAAAATATAATCTGTCTAAAAATATTTCTGAATTAGAAGCAAAGATTATTGAACTTCAAAAAGAATTGGAATCTAAGAAATTGGAACTTCAAAAAATTGATCCAAAAAACAGGGAACAGCTTTCAGAGATTCAATTAAAAATGGAGGCAAACGATTTAGCGAAACAAAAAATATTAAACTCAATAAACACTGTAATAACAGGAATTAATCAATATTTATAATAATGGATAAATACGAACAAGAAAAGAGCACCCTTTTATCATTGCCAATTTTAAAACATTTTGATGAATCTAAAGGAGAAATTGCTTTAAAATCCGGTGCATTAAAAAAAGGAGAGAAGTCATTATTCCTCGCTTTGGCATTAGGTTTATTAGGAGTTGGAGGATATTTGGTATGGACTTATATTATTCCGCCATTATTTACGATGCTTGGCCAGGCAATTGCGTTATCCGCAACAGGTGTTTTTTTAGTTTTTTTGGTTATGATGGCTCCGGTCATTATGAAAGCGCTTCGTTTTGCAACGAAAAATCTTCACAAAGCATTAATTCAAAGTAATCCTTTTAATGAACTGGAAGAGCAAAAGCAAAAAATGATTAAAAACCGTGAAGTTTTTAAGAATACTAAAGCGAAGCTTAAAGGACTTAAAATGGAAATGGAAATTGAAGCCAATAAGTCAGAGAAAGAAGCTAAATCATTTCAGGAAGATGTTTTGAGTTTACAGCGCCAGTCTGAAAAATTGAAATCGGCGATGGATGAAATGGTGAAACAAAACGGAATTGCTGCAAAAGACACTGATGAATATGTAGCTTTGCAAAGTGAGTTGGCCAGAAAATTAAGTGACTCACAAAGAATTTCGACTCAATATGAGCAAAGTAAAAGTTTTATTCAAAAATATGGCGTTCGTGCTAATGTTTTAGGAAAAATGGATAGAAAGCTAACTTTGGCAGGTACCGCGATTGATATAAAAATTGCTGATTTTGATGCTACGGTAACGATGCTTCAAAAAGAATATGAATTTGCCAAAAATGCCAAAGAAGCAACAGAAAGTGCAAAAAGCGCTATGATGTTTACACAAGATTGGGAATTAGAATATGCCCTTGAAGTAGTAACATCTACAATCGCACAGGATATTGCTAAAACATCTGAAAACCTTATTGACATAGATGCTTTAACTTCTAAATATTCAGTTGATAATGATGAGCTTTATTCACGATTAGATTCGTTGGCCGATGAAATCAAGACAGGAGATAATACGATTCCGGACTCAACAAAATATACAAGTCCAAATTACAAAATGAGTAAAGAAGATAAACTATCCGGTGGTGGTTTTGGAGATATTTTTTAATAAATCAATTTAATTTTAAAAATAAAATGGGAAAAATTTTACGAACAGAAAAATTAACGACATTTTCTGAATTAATAATTGTTATCGCAGCAATTGGAGCAATTTTAGGAGGGGTTTATTACATATCTCCAGGAATTAAAACAGCTGTTTCAAAACAATTAAACGGAATAGAGCTTAACCAGACGGATGTTAATAATGTAACAAATGCTGAAAAAATAGCACTTCCGTCTACAGAAATATCTTCAGAAGTGGCAGACAAACCACTAGTGAGAATCGCTGGATATGCATGGAATGCACAATCCGGAATTATTGTTTCTAATGGTGGTCCTAAAACAACCAAAGGTTCTTTGATGGAGAAAAATGGGGTTAATCTTGAAATTATCCGTCAGGACTGGCTTTCAGAATTGCGTAACATGCAAATGAAATTTATTGAAGAATTTGATAAAGGGGAGAGTTTTCCAACTTCAGACAAAAGTGTTTTTGCCGTTATGATCATGGGAGATGGTGCGCCATTTTACATTAGTTCTGTTCAAAAATCATTAGACGAAAAATACGGAAAAGACAAATATCACTTACAAGTTATGGGTGTTGTAGGTATGAGTTATGGAGAAGATAAATTAATAGGGCCTCCAAACTGGAAATCAGATCCTAAATCTATGAAAGGTTCTGTTATCTCTGCAGTTCTTGGAGATGGTGACTGGGTTACAACTGTAAATTACTGTTTTGCAAACGGATTAAAAGTAAATCCGGACCCAACAACATATGATGCAGACGCAGTAAATATTTATCCATCTGAAAATGATGATTACATAAAATCTGCAGAAGAATTGATTAAATCTCAAACAGCGGGCTGGACAGTTACATTAAAAGAAGTTGTTAATGGAAAATTAACCGGAAAATCTGTTAACAGAAAAATTGACGGCTGTGCAACCTGGACTCCGGGAGATAAAACAGTTTTTGATAAGCTTACAGGGTTTGTTGATATTGTTTCAACAAAAGAATTCAACAACCAAATGCCAACTGCACTTATAGGTGTGAAAGAATGGGCTGTAAAAAATCCAGATATTGTTTCTAACATTTTGAAATCAGCACTTACAGCTTCAAACCAAATGAAGAATTATGAAGACTGGAAAGTAAGAGCTTCTCAGGCAATCGCTGATACTTACAAAATTGAAACTGCAGATTATTGGTATAAAATGTTTAAAGGACAGCAAGGAACAAAAGGCGGATTGACCTATAATATGGGAGGTTCTAAAGTTTTCAATTATGCTGATGCAATGCAGTATTTTGGTTTGTCAGATGGAGTTAACAGATATAAATCAGTTTACAACCAGGTTTCAGGATATTTAACAGAACTAAATCCTTTTGGGTTTAACGAAAATGTTGGAGCAGTTGTTCCTTATGATCAGGCAGTAAATTTATTTTTCTTAAAAAACATTAATGACATTGAGTCAACTTCTGCAGATAAAGCTGATTACAGCAATCAGGCAACAGAAGTTGTAGCTTCAGGAGAATGGAAAATTAATTTCAATACAGGAAGTGCTGAAATTTCAAACAGTTCAAGTAAAGAAGTTGAGAAAATTTACAATCTTTTAGTTCAGGCGGAAAACACAAAATTAACTGTTGTTGGACATACTGATAATGTTGGAAATGCAGATGCTAACTTAGCTTTATCAAAAAGCAGGGCAGAGGCTGTTGTAAATTACTTAAAACAAAAAGGAATTCCTGCTAACCGTTTTCAAATGGTTGACGGAAAAGGTCAAAGTAATCCAATTGCGGATAACAATACTGCTTCTGGAAAAGCTTTAAACAGACGAGTGGTTATTACTTTCTTGAAATAATAAATTTAAAATATAAAAGGCTGTCCTTCGGGATGGCCTTTACTTTGAATATGGTAAAATTTTTAACGCCCTTTGAAAAAATATCAAAACTTAACAAAACCCTTGTTTTAATAGGATGGTTAGTTCTTTTGATTATTATTTGGTTTGCAGCCACTTCTGGCGAAAAACACCTTTTTCCATCTCCGGGTCAGGTTTCAACTGGCTTTACACAATTGTATAATGAAGGTTTGGTCGTACATATTTTCAATTCTTTGAAATTGTGTTTTATTTCTATTTTTTTGGCTACCATAATTTCATTAATATTAGCCTATTCATGGCCAATTCCGATATTGAAATCAGTTTCAGAATTCGTGACTAAATTTCGTTTTTTACCGTTTACCGGACTTTCGTTTTATATTACAATGGTAATTCACGAAGCCAGAATGATGCAGGTTTGGATTTTAGTGATTTTTTTGACTACATTTCTGACTACGTCATTAATCGCCGTAATCAAAGATATTCCGCAAGAAGAATTTGATCACGCCAAGATGCTGAAATGTACAAGATGGGAAGTTCTTTGGCAGGTAATTATTCTGGGAAGATTAGATTATGTAATTGATGTAATCAGACAAAATCTTGCTATAACCTGGATGATGCTTGTTACTGTAGAGTCTATTGTTGTTGCATCAGGAGGTTTAGGATTTTTAATAAAAAATTCTGATAAATTTATGAATACAGGCCGTATTATAGCACTTCAAATTATCATTTTATTAATAGGACTTGGTTTGGATGCCGGAATAAATTTCTTAAGAAAGGCAATATTTAGATATTCAAAAATATAATTATGAAACACGAATATAGGGAAACACTTTTATACGTAGAAAATCTTAGTGTTGCGTATGATGATACTGTAATTATAAAAGATATAAGTCTTATAGAAAAAGACGTTGTTAGAGATGGGGTACATTACACAGGACAAGTAATTGCTTTTGTTGGAAGATCCGGCAGAGGAAAATCAACATTTTTTAAAGCACTTACGGGATTGGTTCCATCTAATTCGGGGAAAATATTAATTAGGGATTTTGAAAATAAAGAACCAAATGCTGCTAAATCTGTAAATGAAGGAGATATTGGTTTTGTAGACCAGAAATATACATTATTCAGACATAAAACAGTTACTCAGGCCTTAAAATTTTCTTTACGAAAAACAACCCTTTCAGAATCTGAAAAGGATAGTAAAATAAAACAGTACTTAAAGGAATGGGGATTGGAAATTTGTGCAGACAAATATCCTAATGAACTTTCCGGGGGACAAAGGCAAAGAACGGCTATTATTGAGCAGTTATTTTCTTCTGATCAGTTTATTGTTCTGGACGAACCTTTTTCAGGATTGGATGTTGGAAACATTCAGGAAGTAAAAAAATCTTTTGAACTATTGAGTAATTCTTCTGACTTTAATACCGTTATTTTTTCTACACATGATATTGAATTAGCGATTGAGTTAGCGCAGACTATTTACGTTATTGGATATCCAACTATTAATGGAAAACTGCAGAATTATGGAACTATTGTTGCCAAATACGATTTAAGAGAAATGGGATTGGCATGGAAGGACTATTGTGGCGATCATTTAAAATTATCAAAAGAAATTATTCATCAGATGATGATTTCTTAAGCAATTGTATGGCAAAAAGTAAGAACCCAATATCGATTTTAGAAGAATCATTTTTGTCTCTAAAAAAATATTTAGACACAAATATAAATCATAATGAAGCCGTTTTTACGGCTTCATTTATTAATGATTTGCACAAAGAAACAGTGAGTATTCTTGAAGCATGTAAGGTGTTAAATCAGGATTCGGAATTTATTCAAAAAATAAATACTTATGTTTCCCCTGAAGTTTCTAAAGGATTACTGCTTAAGGCAGAGCATTTTTTTATTTCAGACATCATAGAACTTTATGATAGAGAATTGGAAATAAAGAATGAAAAAGCACAATTTGTTCTGGCATATTATTATGATGCTTTGCGAAACAACCATTTTGCTGATACAAATTCTGTTAACGAATTAAACCAGTTGGTTTTTACAGATGAATTTAAAAATCATCTTATAAAAATTAAAAAAGAGAATAAAATAGCATTCGCAAACGAACAGCAGAAACAATATTTACTTCCTGAAATTTTATCTCAAACGAAGCACAGCAAACTTGAAGAAATTTTAGCAAAATATCAGAATTTCATTCATTTTGCTTTTGACAAAAAGTTTGAAAGCAATATTGCATTTAGTAATTTTTTAGGTTTAAAAAAAGTAAAAAGCGGGGATAAAAAAACATCTGATTTGCCGGAAGAGGATTCACTTGAAAAAGTGCTGGAAGAATTAAATCTTTTAATAGGTCTTAAAGAAGTAAAACAAGATGTTGCAGAGCTGATTAATTTATTAGAAATACAAAAAAAGAGATCACAACAAGGATTAAAAAATGTTGAGATTACATTACATACTGTTTTTTTAGGGCCTCCGGGAACCGGTAAAACATCTGTGGCGAGACTATTAAGCAGAATATTTAAGCATTTAGGGTTTTTATCAGAAGGCCAAATGTTCGAAACGGACAGGGAAGGTTTAGTTGCGGGTTATGTCGGGCAAACGGCAACAAAAGTAAATAGCGCTGTAGAATCAAGTATTGGCGGAGTTTTATTTATTGACGAAGCATATGCTTTGACCCAGAATTTATCCGGAAATGATTATGGAGCAGAAGCTGTCAATACGCTGATCAAAAGAATGGAAGATCATCGCGATGATTTGGCGGTTGTTGTTGCCGGATATACGGAACCAATGCAGATTTTTATTGAATCTAATCCGGGATTAAGATCTCGTTTTAATAGATTCTT
The DNA here is from genome assembly GCA_039931915.1 of Flavobacterium sp. GTDB lineage: Bacteria > Bacteroidota > Bacteroidia > Flavobacteriales > Flavobacteriaceae > Flavobacterium. The sequence continues at coordinate 23,284 of JBDTRA010000053.1, forward strand.
TCATTTTAAACATTTTACTCCGGCCGAATTATTTCAAATTTTTGAATCCTATTGTAAAAAATCTGACTTTATTGTTTCTGAGGAAGCAAAAGAAAAATTAACTGATACTTTTGAATTGTTATATTCTGAAAAAAATGAAAGTTTTGGAAATGCCAGAGTTGTGAGGAATTTGTTTGAGAAATGTGTTCAAAATCAGGCAAACAGAATTGTAAAGCTTAAAAAGCTCAATCAAAAAATTCTAAAAACATTTTCAGAAGAAGATATTCCTGAGCCAAAAGAAACTCAAAAAAGCGTAAATTTCAATGCATCAGATGAAACGGCATAAATTCTTTATTGCTTTAATACCTTGGCCAATTCGGTAATTATCTCAAAGAATTGGTTATTTTTGTTTTTGAAAACTTTATTACTAAATTATTTTGGGATTATATAAAAATCTATTCAAACAGACGGCCATTTACGGATTAGCGACAGTATTACCCCGAATGCTAAGTTTTTTATTGGTTAGATTATACACAGGTATTTTACCAACAGCAGAATACGGAGAAGTTTCAATCGTTTTGTCATGGATGGTTTTCTTTAACGTAATACTTTCTTACGGAATGGAAACTGCTTTTTTTAGGTTTTACAGTGCCGAAGATGACAAGAAAAATGTAATTGCAACAGCTACAATATCTATATTTTGGTCGTCAATAGGATTTTTGTTTGCAGCATTAATTTTTAGGAACACGCTGGCTAACTGGGCCGAAGTTGATGTACAGTATATAACGTATTCGATTTGGATATTAGTCTTAGATGCATTGGTTTTAGTGCCTTTTTCAAAATTAAGGGCTAATCAGAGACCAATGGTTTATGCGGCAATAAAAATTGGAAATGTTGTAATAAACCTTCTTCTTAATATTTTCTTTTTAATCTTTTTGCCAAAAATTGCAGCGACAAACCCTAATTCGGTTTGGGATAATTTATACGTTGAGAATTTTCAGATTGCTTATATTTTCATTGCTAATTTATTGGCAAGTTTGGCTACGTTTATTGTGCTTTCGCCGAATTATCTTTCGCTTGGAAGAAAGTTTGATCCTGTACTTTGGAAAAAGATGATGAAATATGGCCTGCCAATTTTGGTAGCCGGAATTGCATTCGCCGTAAATGAACATTTTGATAAAATTTTATTAGGATACTTATTGCCTGAAAATATTGCAAAATCAGAAGTGGGTGCTTATTCTGCCTGTTACAAATTAGGGCTGTTTATGGTTTTGTTTGCCACTGCTTTTAGGCTTGGTATTGAACCTTTCTTTTTCAGTCATTCAAAAAATGAAAATGCACCACAGACTTATGCTGTCATTACGAAGTATTTTGTGATTCTTGGATCACTTATTTTATTAGGCGTGATTGTTTTTGCAGATCTTCTAAAATACCTTTTACTTGATAACAAATCGTATTGGGAAGCTATGAAAGTGGTACCATTAATTATTTTGGCAAATTTCTTTTTAGGAATTTACAACAATTTATCAGTTTGGTATAAATTAACAGATAAAACAAAAATAGGAGCTTACATCTCTATTGTTGGTGCTATTGTAACTTTGTTTTTAAATTATTTATTAATTCCAAAATACAGCTATTACGGATCAGCAATTGCTACTATTTCAGCTTATGGAAGCATGATGTTAATTTCATATACTTTAGGAAATAAATATTACCCAATACCTTATGATATGAATAAAATAGGAGCTTATTTGGGAATTTCAATTGTATTTTCGGCGATTTCATTTTATGGATTCAGAGAAAATTATTTTGTTGGAATTCCGTTATTTTTAGCTTTTGTTTATTTTGTTTATCATAATGAAAAAGACACCATTAAAGGAATTATGAATAGAAAGTAATCTCGGATTTTTATAAATTCAGTTTTACTTTTTTATCTTTTTAAAATCAAAATGAAAATACAAATTATCAATAAATCTCAGCACGAGTTACCCAACTACGAAACAATTGCTTCGGCAGGAATGGATTTACGTGCAAATTTAACCGAATCAATAACACTAAAACCATTAGAGAGAACCATTGTAAAAACGGGACTTTTTATTGAATTACCTATTGGTTTCGAAGCACAGGTTCGACCAAGAAGCGGTCTTGCCGCTAAAAAAGGAATTACAGTTTTAAATTCTCCCGGAACTGTTGATGCCGATTATAGAGGAGAAATAGGTGTAATTTTAGTAAATTTATCAAATGAAGCTTTTGTTATTGAAAACGGAGAGCGAATTGCACAATTAATTATTGCCAAACACGAAAGAGCCGAATGGATAGAAGTATCAGCACTTTCTGAAACAACCAGAGGCGAAGGAGGCTTTGGAAGCACGGGAGTAAAATAGTTTTTAGTCTCGGTTTTCACGAATCAGTTTATAAACTTTACGATAGAATAATCTAAACCAAACCATTGAAGATTAAAATCTTCAATAAATATATACTAAATGAAAATAATCGTTCCAATGGCAGGTCGCGGTTCAAGACTTAGGCCACATACTTTAACCATTCCTAAACCATTAATTCCGGTTGCAGGAAAATCAATTGTACACCGTTTAGTCGAAGATATTGCTGAAATATTAAAAGAACCTATCGAAGAGGTTGCATTTATATTAGGTGATGAAGCTTTTTTTGGAGATGATCTTGTAGCAAGTTTAGAAGAATTAGCCGGAAGTTTAGGTGCTAAAGCATCTATTTATCGTCAGGATTTACCTCTGGGTACAGGTCATGCGATTATGTGTGCCAAAGATTCTTTATCAGGTCCGGCTGTAATCGCTTATGCGGATACCTTAATCAGAGCTGATTTTCAATTAGATCCGGAAGCGGATGCTGTAATTTGGGTAAAACAAGTTGATGAACCGGAAGCTTTTGGTGTTGTAAAATTAAATGCTAATAATGAAATTGTAGAACTGGTCGAAAAACCAAAAGAATTTGTGAGTGATTTAGCCGTAATCGGAATATATTATTTTAAGGAAGTTGGCAATCTTAAAAAAGAACTTCAAAATGTTTTGGACAATAATATTCAAAACGGAGGAGAATATCAGATTAATGACGGAATTAAAGCTATGATGGCCAACGGAAAAGTTTTTAAAACCGGCAGCGTTGATGAATGGATGGATTGCGGAAACAAAAATGTTACAGTTGAAACCAATTCAAGAATGCTTGGCTTTTTGCATAATGACGGAGAACATTTAGTTGATTATGATGTCAAATTAGAAAACGCAACCATTATTCCACCTTGCTATATTGGAGAAAATGTAGTGTTGAAAAATGCAACAATTGGTCCAAATGTTTCGCTAGGAAAAGGATGTCATGTTACAGATAGCACTATTAAAAACAGTTTGGTACAAACGTATTCTCAAATAAAAAATGCTAATTTAGATAATGCAATGATTGGTAATCACGTGACTTACGATGGTAAATTTACAAGTATCAGCATTGGCGATTATTCGGTTTTAGAATAAAGAATACATTTTAAATCAGATTCAAGAGATAAAAATAAAATTAGAAAGAGGATGAAAAAAAGGGTTTTGGTAATTTTATTTTTCACTTTGCTTGGCAATACCATTTCAGTTTTGGCTCAGACAGAACCAGAAGATATTGCTATGGCTACTGATGAATATAGAGACTCTTTTTATGAATCTTTAAAGCAGAAAGGAATCGAAAATTATGACAAAGCAATCGTTTCCTTAGAAAAATGTATAAAGCTTAAGCCAAATGATGCAGTTGCTTATTTTGAATTGGGGAAAAATTATTTTGCTTTAAAAGAATATCAAAATGCACAAAGTTCATTCGAAAAAGCAACCCAATTAGATCCGAAAAATAAATGGTTTTGGCTGGGAATTTATGATGTTAGCTATGAAACCAAAAATTATCCTCTGGCGATTGAAACGATTCAAAAAATTATTCCATTCGACGAAGAATATAAAGATGATTTGATTTCGCTGTACATGATTACCAATCAGCATGACAAAGCGCTTTCTCTTATTAACGAAATGAATGAGAAATTTGGAAAGTCTGAAGATCGTGAAAGATATAAATTACAGATTCTGTCACAGGGGAAATATCAAAATGCAGAGATTTCTAATTTGATCGATCAGATTAAACAAAATCCGAAAGAAGAATCAAATTATGTAAACCTGATTTTTTTGTATTCAAAAGCAGAAGAAACAGATAAAGCTTTAGAAATTGCAAAACAACTGGCAAAAGAAGTTCCAACTTCAGAATGGGCCCAGGTGAGTTTGTTTAAAGTATATTTGGATGCAAACCAGGCTGACAAAGCTATTAAATCGATGAATGTAATTTTGTCAAGTTCAAAGATTGATTCAAAAGTAAAACACCGTACACTAAATGAGTTTTTGATTTATGTGAATAAAAACCCGCAATATGCTCCTGATTTAGAAAAAGCGATTGGTTATTTTGATAACGATAAGGAAGTTGATGTCGCAAAAGAAATTGGAAAGTTTTATCACAGTAAAAACCAATTTGAGAATGCAATTAAATATTATGAGAAAGACTTACAATCAAACTCAGGCACAGATCGTGAAACTAATTTGCTTTTGCTGGAAGCTTATATGAAGGCAAAACAATTTGAACCAATGACGAAAAGGGCCATGAATATGATTGAAGTTTATCCGAGTCAGCCACAATTTTATTATTATGCAGGTTTGGGAAATAATCAACTGCAACAATTTAAAAACGCAAAAACCGTTTTAGAAATGGGTCTTGATTATGTTGTTGATGATATAAAATTGGAAGCGAATTTTAATATTCAATTAGGAGAAGCTTATAATGGATTAGGAGATGCCAAGAAAAAAGAGGAATACTTTTTGAGGGCTAATGAATTATTAAAGAAAAAAAAATAAAAGATTAAATTCAAATGAAAAAATATATAGCGATAGTATTGATGGTAATCTTTATGATTTCCTGTAAGTCTAAAGCGGTTGCTGTACAAAATAGCAATACCGAAGTTACGGCAAAAAAAGACAATAAGGTTATAGAAAAACATTACGATAATAAATTAGATTTCTCAACATTATACATAAAAGCAAGTGCCAGATATGTTGATGAAAAACAAAGCCAGAATGTTTCTGCCGAAATTAAAATCGAAAAGGATAAACAAATTTTGGTAAGTGTTCGTTTTCTGGGAATCACAATGGCAAAAGCTTTGATTACCCCAACTGCAGTCAGTTATTATGAGAAAATAAACGGAACTTATTATGAAGGGGATTTTACCAGTTTAAGCAAATGGTTAGGAACTGAACTTGATTACAGTAAAGTCCAAAATTTATTGGTAGGGGAAGCTTTAGATGATTTAAGAAAAGGAAAATACACACAAACAATTGTAGAAAACCTTATTAGATTAGAAGATGGAAAAGATAATAATCTGAAAAAAATATTCTTTTTAGATGCTGAAAAATATTTGCTGCAAAAAGAAGAAATATCTCAACCGGCAGAAAACAGGATGTTAGAGATTAAATACTCTGACAACAAAGTTTTTGATCAGGGAACACTTCCGGCAAGTATCGAAATTAATGCGATTCAGCCAAAAGGGAAAACAGATATTAATCTAAATTACAATACAATTTCATTCAACGAAGAACTTTCTTTTCCATATAGTGTTCCAAGTGGGTATAAAAAAATTATAATTAAGTAAATTTGCAAAAAGATAATAGAAAAATGCCAAAATTTCTCCTAAGCCTAATTCTTATATGTGCCACCAGTTTTGTGTGGGCACAAGATTCGCAACAAGAAAAACTTGAACAGCGAAAAGCTCAGATTCAACAGGAAATCAGAGACAACGAAAAAATGCTGCAATCTGTAAAGAAAAAAGAGAAATCTGCGGTTAACGTTTTTCTTATTCAGGCCAATAAAATAAAATTAAAAGAAAAATTGATTAATACTACTGCAAAGCAGGAGAAGCTTTTAAGTAATGATATGTATATTAATCAATTAAAAGTAAATAAGTTAAAAAGAGAATTATCTGTATTAAAGGAAGATTATGCAAAAATGATCCTGAAATCATACAAAAGCCGTTCTGAACAAAGCCGGGCAATGTTTATTTTGTCTTCAGAAAGTTTTTTGCAAGCTTATAAAAGAGCACAATATTTAAAACAATACACTACTTTCAGAAAAAGCCAAGGTGTAGAAATTCAATCTAAAACAACACAATTAGTTGACTTTAATGCAAAATTGGATGGGCAAAGAAAAGTTAAGAAAAAGATCATTGCTGAAAATCAAAAAGAAAAACAAAGCTTAGAAGTTGAAAAGAAAGAACAACAAAAGTTAGTTAATTCGATTAAAAAAGACAAAAATAAAATTATTGCCGATACAAGAGCGAAACAGAAGGAATCAAAAGCAATTGATGCGAAAATTAAGCAATTGATTCGTGCTGCTATTGCTGAAGCAAATAGAAAAGCAGAAGAAGAAAGACGAAAACGAATAGCAGAAGGCAAAAGCACTGAAAGTAGTGAACCGGCACCAGCTAAGAGTTTTTCATCAGATAGAATTACGTTAACGCCAGAAGGTAAAATATTAGCAGCTGATTTTAAGGCAAACAGAGGAAAATTACCATGGCCGGTAGAAAAAGGATTTATTTCATTAGGTTATGGAGATCAGCCGCATCCACTATATCCGTCACTGACCGTACACAATTCCGGAGTAGAGATTACTACTGAACAAGGAGCAACAGCGCGCGCAGTATTTGAAGGAGTAGTATCAAAAGTTATAGCATTATCTCCTGTAAACAGAGCTGTTTTTATTCAGCATGGAGATTATTTCACCGTTTATCAAAACCTGAGTTCAGTATCTGTTGAGCAAGGCGATAAAGTAAAAGTTAAGCAAAGTATTGGAAAAGTAAGAACAAGTGGTGATACTGGAAAAACGATTATTAAGTTCTTGATTCTTCAGAATGTAACAAATAATAATCCGGAAGGATGGTTACAAAACAGATAAATATAAAGGGATCCAATCAGGATCCCTTTTTTTATTATTGTTGCTGTTGTTGTAAATGATCCATATAATCCAGCTGCTCCTGAATACGGGATGAAACTTCCTGAAGTTTAACATCATTGATTTCTTCAAATTGTCGTCCGTCTTCATAACCAATCGAAACACAAACTGAAAGTGTCTGTCTTGCTAATCCTTTAAAAGTTCCTTTTATTGGTGTACAATCGCTAAAATTTCTTCCTACCGAAAGACGGACATGATTATCCATTGTCCAAATATTATTGGTTGGATCCAGACCTAACCACCCTTGTTTTGGTGTATAAATTTCTACCCAGGCATGCGTGGCACCTTCTCCGCGAAAACCACTTTCGTTAGGACAAATATAGCCGCTCACATATCGTGACGGAATTCCGGCCGTACGTAAAAGTTGTAATAATATATGGGCAAAATCCTGACAAACTCCTTTTTTGAGTGTTAGAATTTCATCTACAGTTGTTTCGATGTTGGTAATTCCTTTGGTATAGGTAAAATTCTCAAAAACGTAATGGTTGCACTGTTGGGCGATTTCAATTATTGATTTATTTTCGATATTAATTTCTTTCAGGATGGCTTCAATTTCATTCTGTTTTTCAATATTATCTATATAACAAAGACGTAACAATAAAATGCTTTTTTCTTTGTCTTCCTGGATATCATTCACGGAAGTGGCATCAATCTCCGGAATTTTCAGAGAATGATTAACGCGAACCAGCATTCTGGATTCAATTGTCATTTCGGTATGCGCATGCAAAACATTGAAATTGCCCATGCGATTTCCGTAATAATCGGCTGAAATATCAACATCGGGATTATGAGTAATTAATAGCTGATATTGTAATACTTCCTGATTTTCAAAATGATGCGGGAACAATCTGATTTCGTTAATGCTTTCTTTTATGGGCCAATTGTATTGATATTTTGTAATGTGAATTATTTTGAAAACCGCCATATTTTTAAGTATAAGAAAAGAATAATTTTGAGAAATCTGTTGAAAATTGAATGAGCTGATTTTTTGTGTTTTTCAATACATCTTCTAATTCCTGATTCGTTAAATGCTGATAATCGGTGTAAGCAACATAACTTTTCAAACGTCCAAACTGATTTAATAAAGTACGGGTTTCACTCAAATCGTTGTCTTTGATCAGACTGTCCAAATAAGTATTTATCAAATCCAAAGTATAAATCACGGAGTGTGCAAAATCTTTATTAAAAATGACTTGCTGGACTACTTTTCGATTGTGCGGAATATTGCTGTAACTTTTTAAATAGAGTTCATAGCCTGAAAGAGAAAACAATAATCTTCGCCAGTATATTAAATCTTCTTCGCCTTCGAGGTTGTAGTTTATAGGTGCAAAATACGCCTGGGTCATAGATATGGTCTGCAGGCATCTTTCGATATGTTTGCCAATGCTCGAAAAACACCAGCCTAAACCTCGTGGCATTGTAACCTGCAGGATTCCGTTATAAAGTAATAAATCTTTATTGAGTTTCGTGATTACATTTAAGGCATCAGATGTTTCCAGTTTTTTTGGCAAGTCCGGAGAATTCATATAATGATACATTGAGTTGATGTGCTCCCACAATTCTTTGGTAATTTTATCTTGGGAACCTCTCGCATTTTCACGGGCCTTTACCACCAGATTTTTTACCGAATTATCATTTTGATTATCACAGATAATATATTTCAGGACATAAGTCGTGTCATATTGTATGGCATGAATTTTATCCTGAGATAAATTAGTATAATATTCTAAAAGGGGTTTGTACCCTTGAAAATCATTAATTTCTTTATCAAAAGATAAAATATAAGATGTGTTTAAGGTAAGCAGCATCCCATCAGTTCTTTCCATGTATCGGTTCAGCCAAAACATTCCGTCTGCAACTCTACTAAGCATATTTACTTTCATTTTTGAATGTTATTAGTATTTGAAAAGCCATAATTATTTTATTATCCAGGTGTCTTTACTTCCGCCGCCTTGTGATGAATTTACCACCAAAGACCCTTCGGTTAAAGCAACTCGTGTTAATCCGCCCGGAACAATTTGAATTCCTTTTGGTCCGCATAAAGCATAAGGACGCAAATCGACATGGCGTAATTTAAGTTGTCCGTCAATCAGGCACGGAACTGTGCTGAGCTGGATAATGGGCTGCGCTATAAAATTTCGAGGCGTTTTGGTGATCGCAATTTTAGCATTGTCTATTTCCTCCTGAGTAGCTTTGTTGCCCATAATCATTCCGTAGCCGCCACTTTGGTTTGTCTCTTTTATCACCATATTTTCCATATTGGCAAAAACCATTTCACGTTCGTCTAAATTTTCCATTCGGTAAGTAGGGACATTTTTCAGAATAGGTTCCTCGTTCAAATAATATTTAATCATATCCGGAACGTATGCATAAACAGCTTTATCATCGGCAACTCCGTTCCCAACCGCATTAACCAGTGCGACATTTCCTTGCCGGTAAGCACTGATTAAACCCGGAACACCAAGTGCACTGTCTGGTTTAAAGACTAAAGGATCAAGATATTCGTCATCTAAACGACGGTAAATCACATCAACCTGTTGTAGACCTGAAGTCGTTTTCATATAAACACGACTGTTATTTACTACCAAATCCCGTCCTTCAACAAGGGGAATTCCCATTTGGCGGGCCAGATAAGTATGCTCATAATAAGCTGAATTATAAACGCCCGGAGTAAGTAAAACAACATTTGGATTTGAAATATTCCTTGGGGATAATGAAATCAGGATACTATGAAATATCATTGGATAATTACTTACCATGCTCACATGGTTTGAGGATAACATATCGGGAAAAATACGTTTTGTAATTTCGCGGTTTTCCAACATATAACTCACACCACTTGGGCATCGCAAATTATCTTCAAGCACATAAAATTCGCCTTTAGCACCGCGGATCAAATCGATTCCTGCAATATGGACATGAATATTATGAGGCACTTTTATTCCCTGAACTTCTTGAATATAATGTGGACATGAAGCAATTAATCCTGCGGGAATAATACCATCTTTTATAATATTCTGATCATTATAGACATCTTCCAAAAATAAATTCAGGGCCATCAAACGTTGTTTGATTCCTGATTCTACTTCTAACCAATCTTTTTGTGTAATGATCCGCGGGATAATATCAAATGGAAATATCCGTTCAATTCCTTTATCATCATCACTGTAAACAGTAAATGTAATGCCCTGATTCATAAATAAATCCGAGGCTTGCTTTTGTTTATTGGTAAGCGTTTTATGATTCAAACTTTGCAAGGTTTGAAAAACCTGACGATAGGAATCCCTTACTCCCTGATTTGAAAACATCTCATCCCAACTATTATGATTTAAACTTGGTGCTAATTTTGCCATATTTTAATTATTAAATAAACACAATTTATATATTTTAATCTCTTTAGGTTTAATTCCCCGAAGTTCTGCTTCGAATCAGGAAAGTTTGAAAACCTTAGGTTTTCATCAAATTAAAATTAGTTTTTCCGATTAATACCTTTGGGGCTCTGCCCCCGAGGTGGTTTATTTAAAAATATTTACCTTTTTAGTCCAAAATACAAATTTTAAACATTTTCATTTGTGTTTATGATATGAATTTTATTATTTATGTAAAATTCATTTTTTGAGGTTTCTATTTTGAAAAAAATACTTTTTATAGCTGTATTTTTTTCTGATTTGATATTACTTTAAAATATTTTTTAATAGTTTGAATATTTTAAAAGAGAGAGAGAATTTAATTTCAGGATCAAATAAATATAAATTGGAAGACAACAGT
>JBDTRA010000054.1:0-33662 GCA_039931915.1 Flavobacterium sp.
TGGTTTTTCCTGTGGCTTTTTCCGGTTCCCGTAAAGACGCCGGGACGAAATGCCTTCGTTTTTTCTTCCTCAAAACCGTAATTTCTTCCAGAGACTGGTGCCATAGCCCCGATGGAAGGGAAAATCCTTTTGCTTTTTCCTTTATAAAGCAAAAGATTTGGAAGGACAGCGGGATCAGGCTACTAAAAATCCTTCGACTTCGCAGGACAAAACACTTCCTAATATATAGTATGTATCTTTTTATACTTTATATATAGGACAAAAAGAAACCCGGCAGGTTTTAAATCCTGTCGGGTTATTGTTCTGTTTAAACTCAGAGTTTAAGAGTTATTCTGAACTTCAGTAATTGTTTTTACAAAAGTCTCAACAGGCTGTGCTCCGGAAATAGCATATTTTCTATCAAAAACAAAAAAAGGAACACCCTGCAGACCTATTTCCCGTGCTTCATCAATATCAGCTTTTACTTCTTTCAAATATAAATCTTCGTTTTGAACAACTTCCTGAACATCCGACGGATTTAAACCAACTTGCAATGCCAGTTCCATCAAGGCTGTATCATCATTTAAATCACGCCCATCTGTAAAATAAGCTTTGAAGAAAATCTCTTCCATTTCATCGTCTGCATTTTTAGTTTTAGCTAATTGAATAATTCGATGGGCTTTTAAAGAATTTGAGATAATAGCTTTATCAAAGTGATAATCAAGGCCTACACTTTTTGCTCTTTCAACAACACCTTTATGCATTTCTACAGATTCCTCAACAGAAATACCTTTTCGTTCAGCCAGAAATGTATAAACATCTTTGCCATACTGCGGAGTTATTGACGGATCAAGTTGAAAACTTTTCCATTCAATTTCAAATTTATCATTTGGAAATTCTGCTAGAGCTGTTTCCAATTCTCTTTTTCCGATATAACAAAACGGACACATGATATCCGACCAAATTTCTATTTTCATATCACAAAAATAATTAAATATTACCAGAAGACTTTTTCCGTTAAGAAAATAATTAAGAGTAAAATATTCCGATTTCTTAGTTTCAGTTTTCACTGGGAATGAATGAAAATAAAAAACCGCAACTCTTGTGAGAATTGCGGTTTCCAGGTATAAAAAATGGTTGGTTAATAGCGATATTTTTTTTACAATGATATGTCTTTAATTTGGAACTAAAAAAAATCCCTGTAACAAAAAGAGATTTTGATGTTAACTATTTAACATTACAGGCATTACCAGCATTGTAACAGTTTCACCTTCTTCCAAACCATCAACCGGTGTTAAAATACCAGCTCGGTTAGGCAATGACATCTCTAACATAATCATGTCTGACTGTAAGTTAGTCAGCATCTCGGTTAAAAAACGGGAATTGAAACCAATTTGCAAATCATCTCCTTGATAATCACAAGTCAATCTTTCTTCGGCTTTGTTTGAATAATCGATATCTTCAGCAGAAACATTTAATTCGGCTCCTGCAATTTTTAAACGAATCTGATGTGTTGTTTTGTTTGAGAAAATTGCCACACGACGAACCGAACTTAAAAACAAAGAACGATCGATCATCAATTTGTTTGGGTTTTCTTTTGGAATTACAGCTTCATAATTAGGGTATTTTCCATCTATCAAACGACACATTAAGATATAGTTATCAAATGAGAAAGTCGCATTCGAATCGTTATATTCAATTTTTACTTCAGCATCAGAAGTTCCTAAAATACTTTTTAAGATATTCAAGGGTTTCTTTGGCATAATAAAATCAGCTACCTGAGACGCTTTCACATCTGTACGGGCATATTTCACCAATTTATGAGCATCTGTTGCTACAAATGTTAATCCTTCTGGTGAGAACTGAAAGAAAACTCCAGACATTACAGGACGTAAATCATCGTTTCCGGCTGCAAAAATAGTTTTACTGACAGCAGTTGCTAAAACATCAGCTGGAACAAGTGTTACAGATGAATCTTCAAGACTTACTGATTTAGGGAACTCATCGCCTGCAGCATACGCTAAAGCATATTTTCCTGAGTTAGAACTAATTTCAACTGTATTATTATCTTCAACTGTAAAAGTCAAAGGTTGTTCAGGAAATGTTTTTAAAATTTCAAGTAAAAGTTTAGCCGGCACAGCTACACTTCCTTTACTTGTAGAATCGATTGATAATGTAGCCGACATTGTCGTTTCAAGATCTGAAGCAGAAACCGTCAACTCAATATTGTCTAGTTCAAATAAAAAGTTATCTAAAATAGGCAACGTATTGTTACTGTTGATTACACTACCTAAAACTTGTAATTGTTTTAATAAGTACGAACTCGATACTATAAATTTCATCTGTTTTGTTTTATTTTTTTATGTATTTATTGGTTTTTTGCCCACCGGGATACATTTTACAAATATATCGTAAACAATCTTAGTTTTACAATTTTTTTATTAACATCTATTTACTGTATTCCCTTTTTCGTATATAGGTAAAAGCTAATCCGAAAACCAATAAAATTAGAATTGGCAGTCCGATAGTTATGAATTGCGTCAGACTGTAATTTTCATAAACCTTTTCTTTATCTAATAATGGCAGATTCAAATCTTTGCTCCTAATGTTAATAAGTCCGGTATCATCTAACAAATAATTAATGCAATTCATTACAAAATCCTTGTTGTCATATAAGTTTCCGGAACGTTGATCATATCCTAATTCTACTGGCATCATGTTTTTATCCAGTTGGTTTTTAGCTAAATCCCCATCAGCAATAACAATCATTTTTGTGGGTTTTCCTTTTGATAAAAATGAATTCTCTTTAAATGGTAAAACGCGATTTTCAAAAACTGAATGAAAATTTCCTTCTAATAAAACAGAAAGTGGCAGGTTTCCTTTATTGATGTAATCCTGAGGTGTAGATTTCTCCGTTACAATATTTAAATTGATTTCGGCTGGAGTACCAATTTTCTTAGAATACGGAGATGATTTTAATAATACCGTTTTTTTGATTCCATTTTTCAAAGTATCAATTGGGCTGGCAAAATCAAATTTGATTCCACCTAAATTTTTCACAATAGGATGTTTCGCTTCCGGTGTGACAAGCGGAGCATACTTCCAAATGAAATCCTGATATTGTGTGGCACTTCCCTGCTCTCCTGTTGCTAATTTTATTGGACTGCCTTGTTCGTCTTTTACTAAATCAGGATTAATTCTGAATCCGTATTTAAAGAACATATCATTCAGGTTTAAATCTCTCGGGTATGCTAAAGTAGCACCAGCCTGATTGTATAAACTATCCATATCGGCTGCAACCTGATCTATTAGCCAAAGTGTTTTTCCGCCATTCATTATAAATTGATCCAAAACTTGCTTTTCTTCGTCAGAAAAAGTTTCGGTAGGTTTTGCTATAATTGCTAAATCGTATTTTTTCAGCGCCTCCAAACTGCCTGTTGGATTTTTAGAAACCGAATCTAAGGTAAAAGGACCAATATAATAACTTTCGCGAATTTGCATCAACATTTTGGCAATGTGAATTTCTTTCATTTCGCCATTTCCTTTTATGATCGCAACCTTCTTTTGTTTGTTTTTAGTGATTTTATTGAGAGCATCTGCAATCGAATATTCTAAATGCTGTACAGATCCAATTACTTTTTGTGTAGTCGAGGCGCCCATTATATTTTTCAGCAATGGAATATTAACTTCTTTATTGTTATAAACTGCAATTGCCCAGGGAAAAACCATCGCCTGAGACTGTTTTCCTTTATCATCAACAGTAATATTTATTGGAGTAAGCCCTTTTTGATAAAGTGATTTTACCACATCCATGCTTTCATCCTTATTTTCCAAAGGATTAACAAACTCGAAAACAATATTGCTGTTATAAGCCTGAAATTCTTCTAATAATTGTCTTGTCTCCTGCTGTAAACGTCTAAAGTCTGCAGGTAAATCACCCTGCATATAAATTTTAATAGATAAAGGACTCTTAACCTGTTTTACAATCTGTAAAGAGGTTTCAGATAAGGTATATCGTTTGTCTTTAGTTAAATCAAACCGGTGAAAGAACAAACTTCCAAGTACATTTAAAACGATTAAAATAAAAATTGTAATCCCTAAAGTTTTGATATTTTTTTGAGTAGATGCTTTCATTAGGCTTTAAAAGATTTTAATTGATACACGGTAAAAGACAAAAACAATACGGTAATACTTAAAAAGTAAATCACATCGCGAGTATCAATTACACCTCTGCTCATGCTTTTAAAATGATCCTGCATTCCAAATACTGAAATAATACCGGAAGCATCGGGAATTAATGAAGCTAAACCTTCAAATCCGAAATAAAAGAAAAAACAAATAAAAACCGAAATAATAAAGGCTACAATTTGATTTTCAGAAAGTGTAGAAGTAAAAATACCAATAGCAGAATAAGCCGCAATCAGGAATAACAGCCCAAAATAGGAACCGATAGTACTTCCCATATCAATGTTTCCTTCCGGCAATCCTAAATCCGAAATTACTTTTACATAGATAAATGTTGGTACAATCGCCAAGATGATTAAAAGTGCAGCACCTAAAAATTTTCCGTTTACAATTTCCCAAATCGATAATGGTTTGGTTAAAAGCAATTCTAAAGTCCCTTGTTTTTTTTCATCAGAGAAACTTCTCATCGTAACAGCCGGAATCAGAAAAATTAAAATCCATGGTGCTAAAGTAAAAAACGGAGTTAAATCGGCATAGCCTGTATCCAAAATATTGTAATCACCTTTAAAAACCCATAAAAAAAGACCGTTGCTGATTAAGAAAATAGCAATGACCAAATAGCCAATAGGAGAGCCAAAAAAGGATTTTATTTCTCGTAAAATGATTGATTTCATTTATTTTTTGTTTAATCGTTGATTTGTTTAATCGTTTTAGTTTCTGTTCTGTGTGTCAACCTGAAACTTTAAACTAAAGAGACTAATTTATTAACGCTCCACGCTTCCGGTTTTGCGTTGAATAGTTTTTTGTAAAGTTCCAAACTGAATTGAAAAGTTCGGATTGTCGATAGTTTTCTAAGTCAGTCTCGGTTTCCCAATAACTGTAGGTGAAAAATATGCACTTGTTATTTTTATCCTGGTACAATTCTAAAAAACGATTTCCATCCGCCTTTCGCATTTTGTCTTTTACGTTTTCAAAATTTTCCAGAAAATCAGGAATTTTATCTTCGTGAAAACTCATTTTTACTATTCGAACAAGCATTTATTTAATTTTAGATTTCTGAACTTAGATTTTAGATTGAAAATTGCTTATGAGCGCGCAAAAATACCAAAAATGATTGTTCTTTCATTATATTTTTTAGTTATAAAAACAATTTTATTAATTATCATATGAATCTGAAATCTACAATCTAAACTCTAAAATTTAATTGTAATCACATCTCTGTAATTCAATCCTAACAAACTATTGGCAGAACCTACGTTTGAAGGATTACTTCTAAAAATAGCAATTTCAAGAAAACCTGCTTCGTTAAAAATAGCCAACTTCTCGCCTTCGTAAGTTTTGATTGGATATTTATCAGAAGACGCAATTGCGGAATAGTTTGGTAAAATAGTTTTGATGCTTTTAGGTTTCATTACAATTTCATAGGGACGTCCTTTGGCAACTTCGGTAAACTGTCTTTTCGAAATATTAGTTACCACGTTTCCAAAATGGTCAATGTAAATTACATATCCTTTTATCGAATTTCCGTCGTTTGCCACTACAGGCTGCAACTCTGTAATTTGTTTGATTTCCTGAATTTCTTTACCAATTACATTCAATAATCCACCTTTTGCAATATGACAGGCCACCTGTATAAAAATATCCAAATCGCTGAATTCACTGGGGAAACGATCATGAATATTGATTTCGACAATTTTCTGCGGAACAATTTTCTGTGTCAGCATGCTCAAAATTCCGTTATCTGCACAAATAAAATAATGATCGTTCCATTGCATGGCGATATGTTGGTTTTCCTTATTCAATTCAATATCCACTCCAATTAAATGCACGGTTCCTTTTGGAAAACTCAAATAAGAGGCTCCAATTATATAACTTGCTTCGGAAGTATTAAACGGATCAATATCATGTGAAATGTCAATAATTATTGCTTCTGAAAATTCAGATAAAATTTTCCCCTTTAGCGAACCAACAAAGTGGTCCTTTAGTCCATAATCGGTAGTAAGGGTAATTATTGACATCATTTTGTTTATAACTATTGATAGTATTTAAATCTAATTTTCATTAAATTTGAGAATGCAAAGCTAATAATACTAAATGCAAATTGAAAGAAAGAAAAGACAAATTGCATTTAAAACTATAAACATACCCGACAGCCAATTGATTTATAAAAAGATTTAATTTTAATTTAAAACTACCTCATTTGAACGAAAGAATAATCGAGCTCATAGACATCGCTCCAAAAGACTTTTGGGGCGCTCAAGACACTCATCTTGAAATAATTAAAAAGTACTACCCAAAGCTTAAAATAGTAGCAAGAGGGACGACTTTGAAAGCATTTGGCGAAAAAGAAGTTTTAGATGAATTCGAAAAAAGGTTTCAAAGGCTGATGCTCCATTTTACCCGATACAATAATATTGACGATAATGTAATTGAACGCGTAATTATGAGTGATGGTCAGGATGAAAAAAGATCATATGATCATGACAAAATATTAGTTCATGGTGTTGGGGGAAAAATCATTAAAGCAATGACGCCAAACCAACAATTATTGGTTGATACCATAAAAAAGAATGATATGGTATTTGCAGTCGGACCTGCCGGAACCGGAAAAACCTATACAGGTGTTGCTATGGCGGTAAAAGCACTTAAAGACAAGGAAGTAAAAAGGATCATATTAACCCGCCCGGCAGTTGAAGCAGGAGAAAATCTTGGTTTTTTACCCGGTGATATGAAAGAAAAACTTGATCCGTATATGCAGCCACTTTATGATGCTTTGCGCGATATGCTGCCAAACGAAAAACTCGAAGATTACATTTTAAAAGGAATTATTCAGATTGCGCCACTGGCATTTATGCGTGGACGTACACTCGATAATGCTTTTGTAATTCTGGATGAAGCCCAAAACACAACCCATTCGCAAATGAAAATGTTTTTAACCCGTATGGGGAAAAACGCCAAGTTTATGATTACGGGTGACCCTGGACAGGTCGATTTACCACGCAGAACTATTTCTGGTCTGAAAGAAGCTATTTTGGTTCTGAAAGACGTTGACGGAATCGGAATTATTTATCTTGATGATAAAGACATCGTGCGTCACAGATTGGTTAAAAAGGTAATTGATGCTTATAAACAAATAGAAAATCACGATTAATTTTGTGAAATGATTTAGTGAGATGTGGACAGATTTTCACATTGAACAATTTAGGAAATATTCGTTTTATGCATGTTCTTTTAGAAATGGATAAAACGAATATTTTTTTTTGATTTAAATTTTAAATTTATAACTATATTGAAAATGAGAATAAGAATATTTACCTTTTTATTAATTGTTTTTCTTGTTTCATGCAATACATCGGAAACATCAATAAATAAATTTATAGGAACTTGGTATGATACTGAATATATAATTCCAAACAGGTCCGTTTTGAAAATAAATAAAGACAGCTCTTTTTCATATAAAAGCGCTGGATGTGAATGGAGGGTAATTTCTAAAGGAAAATGGAAAATAATTGGAGATTCAATTGAATTAAACAGTACGAGTAGTGATACTTGTTATAAAATGTTTCCATTTATTGAGTGTATTCCTTTTGGGAAATATACAAAAAAGGATGTATTGACAATACCAAATTGTGATTCTCGTGATGATGCTTCTTTTGCAATTTTCACTAAAGAAATATTTTATATCAAAAATGATTCTTTATTCTATAAATTAAAACCACGTTCAAATTGTCCTGATACGCTTAAAATTGTATATGCGCGAACTGAAAAAATTAGAAAAACTAATTAAAGATGAAAGAAGTAGATATTTTTTACGATAAGCAAGAAGAACCGACAAGGGAAGTTTTGGTTGCAATAAAAGATATTATCTTAAAACAAGACAAAACATTACTAATGTTCTTAAATACGGAATGCCGTTTTTTTGTTATAAAGGAAAAATGTTCTGCTATTTATGGATTCATAAAAAACACAAACAACCTTACATTGGAATTGTAGAGGGAAAGCACTTTGAGGAATCATTTTTAATTCAGGAAGATCGTTCGAGAATGAAAATAATGCTGCTTGATTCTAATGTAGATTTACCAATAGAAGCCATCGAAAATGTCATCGAAAAAGCATTAAACTTATATAAAACCGGAATTATAAAAATTAAAAACAAATGAAGTTATCTATTCATAAAATAGTTAAATAAATAATAAACTTGCTCATTTTGAGGCTTTAGAACTAGTTAATTTTGCTCTTCTGTTCTTAAAACCGTAAATTTGCATATCAAATAATACTTGATTATTAATATGAATTCAAATTTTTCGAATATAAAAGTTATCGTTACAGATTTAGACGGAACTTTACTCAATCCGCAACACAAAATATCAGATTACACCAAATCCATTTTTCAGGAACTTCACAATCAAAATTACCTTATAGTTGTAGCCACAGGGCGTCATCATCTTGATGCTATGTCAATCATAGAAACGCTTGATGTTCCGGTTCATTTGGTAAGTTCAAACGGGGCAAGGATCCATTCTCCTGAAAAAGAAGAACTTTTTTCATTCAATTTAAATAGTGATATTGTAAAAGCTGCTTTAAGCGTTGAAATTGATCCTGAAATTACAGTCGTTTTATTCAAAGAAAATGTTTGGCAGACGAATAAATTAAGCGAAAAGTTAAATGCTTTTCAGGCAGAATTAAAATATCATCCTGAATTGGTAGATTATACAACTCTGGAAGATTTTGGAGCAATCAAAATATTTTTTGCCCACGACAACCATGAAAAACTGGTCGTCCTGAAAGATGCAATTATGGCAAAATCGTCAAATGATTTGCATCATGCTTTTAGTTTACCAACTTGTCTTGAATTTATGGATAAATCGGTCGATAAAGGAGTTGCCATAATGAAAGTATTGGAAAAAAAAGGTTTTTCATTAGAAGAAGCTGTTTCTTTTGGGGATGGATTCAACGATGTTCAAATGTTATCTTCAACAGGGAAAGGTTTAATTATGGGCAATGCTCCTTCTCTATTAAAAGAAACTTTGCCAAATTTGGAAGTCATTAAAACGAATGCCGAAGATGGTGTAGCCAAATATATTTCATCAAAAATCCTAAACAGAGAATTTGTTGCAAGCTAACCTGAATATTAGCTTTTAAATAATTTTTCAGATATAAATTGAATCCTTGAAAGTAATTCTTCAAGGATTTTTTATTTTAAATCAATATTCCATAAAGTTTAGCTGACAAAAAAGTAAAACAATTTTTTTAATACTTTTCAAAGTGTATTTTTGTTTCTTAAATATTAGTACTATGACAAAAAACTTTTTCATCCTTGCTGTTTTAATTTTTTCAATAACCGGAAGCAGTCAAAATTTGAAATTAGAAGAAATAATGAAAGGCGAATCTTATATTGGAAATCAACCAACAAACGGACGCTGGTCATTAGATGGAAAAAAAGTTTACTTTGAATGGAATCCAAAAGATGAATTAGGAGCCAGTACTTACTTTTGGCAAAAAGGGATGACCAAACCAGAAGCTGTAACCCCAAATGAAGCTGTTTTTTCTCAATTTGATTTTAAAGTCAAACCGGGATCTGATATTGCTTATTATCTTGACAAAGGAAATTTATATTCGTATTCAATTCATTCAAAATCAATCAAAAAGTTATTACAGCAATCTACCCCTATTTCTAATTTGCAATTAGGAAATCAAATAGGAATAGTATTCTTTGAACAAAATAATAACATTTTTAAATACAATACTAAAGAAGGTACCGTTTTACAAATTACCAATTTTACTAAGGGTAACAAAAAAGAACCAAAACCTGAAAAAGATTCTTTTTTGAAAACGCAGCAAAAAGAATTATTTCAGTTTATAAGAGATCAGGAAGCAAAAAAAGAATGGAATCTGGCTAAAAGTAAGGCTGTAAAAGATGATTTTGCCAAAGAATATTATTATGGAAAAGATGATTTTTATAGTTTAAAAGTAAATCCAAATGGAAATTTCGCCACTTTTATTTTAGTTGAACCGCTAGATACTAAGCAGGAGAAAATGGAGGTTTTTATAACTGCTGACGGTTATAACCAAACTCCTGAAACAAAGGAAAAAGTTTCCATAAAGAATTTTGTAAAAACTAAGTTTGCTATATATTCTGTTGTAAAAGATACTGTTTATTTTGTCAATTTTTCGGCTTTAAGCCATATTCAGGATACTCCAAAGTATTATGAGTTATATGATAATTTAAAAGATAAAGCAAAAGAAGATAAATTAATTGTGGCTCAGGCTCCACTTTATAACGAAAATGGTTCTTTTGCCATTGTTGAAATCAGAAGTCAGGATAATAAAGACAGATGGCTGGTTAGCTTAAATCTTGAAAAAGGGGACTTTGAAGAAATTGAACATCAGCATGACGAAGCCTGGATCGCCGGTCCCGGTATTCCGTCTTACTCTTTTTCTTCCGGGACTTTAGGCTTTTTAGCAGATAATCAAACAATTTATTTTCAATCTGAAGCTACCGGTTATTCTCATTTGTATACCTATAATTTAAAATCTAAAAAGAAAACACAGTTAACTAAAGGGAATTGGGAGGTTCGTGATGTGACTTTGTCAAAAGATAAAAAAGTATTTTACCTTACTACTAACACAACACATCCTGGAAACAGAAATTTTTATAAATTAAATACTGCGGATGGTGTTTTACAACCTATTTTAACGAAAGACGGCGCAAACGAAGTAGTTTTATCTCCGGACGAAAAAACACTTTTAGTACGTTATTCCTATAAAAATATTCCTTGGGATTTTTATATTGCAGAGAATAAAAAGAATACCACATTACAGCAAATTTCATCTTCGCCTTCCGAGAGTTTTAAAAAACACCAATGGAGAGAACCTCAGATCATTACATTCAAAGCACAGGACGGCACTCCTGTAAATGCCAGATTGTATATTCCTAAAAAGGAGAATGCAAATAAGGCTGCAGTAATTTTCGTTCACGGCGCCGGATATTTACAAAATGCACATAATTATTGGAGCACTTATTACAGGGAATATATGTTTCATAATTTGTTAACCGACTTAGGTTATACCGTTTTGGATATTGATTACAGAGGAAGTGATGGCTATGGACGTGATTTCAGAACCGGGATTTATCGTTTTATGGGAGGGAAAGATTTATCCGATAATATTGATGGTAAAAAATACCTGGTGGATAATTTGGGTATTGATGCTAATAGAGTTGGTATTTATGGCGGATCATACGGCGGTTTTATCACTTTAATGGGAATGTTAACGACTCCAGGCGAATTTGTTTCAGGGGCTGCATTGCGTTCCGTTACGGATTGGGCACATTATAATCACGGATATACAGGAAATATTTTGAATTTTCCTGAAACAGATCCTGAAGCTTACAAAAAAAGCTCTCCTATTTATTATGCAGATAATCTGAAAGGAAATTTAGTAATGCTTCACGGGATGGTCGATGATAATGTAGAATATAAAGATATTGTCCGTTTATCTCAACGTTTTATCGAATTGGAAAAAAAGAATTGGAGCCTTGCTTCTTTTCCTGTTGAGGCACACGGATTCAAAGAGACCTATTCCTGGATTGATGAATATAGCAGGATCTTAAATTTATTTAATTCAACACTCCTGAAATAAGTTTCAGTCACGATTCGGTTTGGAGATTGAGGCTGAAAACTGTGACTAAAAAAAGAATATAAATTAGATTCTTTTTTTCTTTTAATTAGTTTTAAATTTGCATTCGTAAAACACAACACAACTAAGGATAATGAGCAATACAATCACAACTACAAATTTTAATTTCCCGAATCAAGAATCTGTTTACCGCGGAAAAGTCAGAGAAGTTTATAATATTAATGACGAACTTTTAGTAATGGTTGCTACTGACCGACTTTCAGCTTTTGATGTAGTTTTACCAAAAGGTATTCCGTACAAAGGGCAAATTTTGAATCAGATTGCTACAAGATTTATGGAATTGACCGAAGATATTGTACCAAACTGGTTGATTGCTACTCCTGATCCAAATGTTGCTGTTGGACATTTATGTGATCCTTTTAAAGTAGAAATGGTTATTCGTGGTTATGTGTCAGGACACGCAGCGAGAGAATATGCTTTAGGAAAAAGACAAATCTGCGGTGTAACAATGGCAGAAGGTTTGAAAGAGAATGATAAATTTCCGGAACCTATTATAACGCCCACTACAAAAGCTGATAATGGTTCTCATGATGAAGATATTTCCCGTGAAGACATACTGGCTAAAGGAATTGTTACTGAAGAAGATTATATCGTTTTAGAAAAATACACCCGTGATTTATTTCAAAGAGGAACTGAAATTGCTGCAGATCGTGGTTTAATTTTAGTGGATACTAAATATGAATTCGGAAAAACAAAAGATGGTGTTATTGTTTTGATTGATGAAATTCACACCCCTGATTCTTCACGTTATTTTTATGCTGATGGGTATCAGGAAAGACAAGACAAAGGCGAAGAGCAAAAACAATTATCGAAAGAGTTTGTGCGTCGTTGGTTAATCGAAAATGGTTTTCAAGGTCAGGAAGGACAACAAATTCCGGAAATGACAGATGCTTATATCGAATCAGTTTCTGAAAGATACATTGAGTTATATGAAAATATCTTAGGGGAGAAATTCGTTAAGGCTGATATTGATAATATTGACCAACGTATTGATAAAAACGTATTAGATTACCTTTCTTCTAAAGAGTAATTTTCGGGTTTAAACAAAACTATTTGAACCAATATGAACTTTATTACAGATAAAAAAAACGCCCTGCTATTTATTTTTATAATAGCAGGGCATTTTCTTTTTGCACAATTAGATAAAAATGCAACAAAAGAAACGAGGAATTTATACCATAATTTAAAGGTGATTTCGAAAGAACATATTTTGTTTGGACATCAGCATGCGTTGGAATACGGTCATGGATGGTCAAATGAAACTAATAGATCAGATGTGAAATCAGTAACCGGTTCGCATCCAGCCGTAGTTGGAATTGATTTCAGTGGTTTTTCAGGACAGTCAAAGAGTGAAATTGAAAAAACAAAAGAAACCCTCAAAAAGAACGTTATTGATACTTATGAACGAGGCGGAATTACAACTGTTTCATGGCATTTTTTGAACCCCGCTTCCGGTGGCGGTTTTTATTGGAAAGATTCTGTTTCGGTAGCAGCCATGTCATTAATTAAACCTAGTGGTTCCCATCATGAACAATACAAAGAAATTTTAAAAACCATTGCTGATTTTGCACATTCTGTAAAAGCAAAAGACGGTTCGCTCGCGCCAATGATTTTCAGGCCTTATCATGAATTTGACGGAGATTGGTTCTGGTGGGGAAAAAAATATACTTCGAGAGAAGATTTTATTGCTGTCTGGCAGTTTACAGTTTCTTATTTAAGAGATACTTTGGGAGTACATAATTTTATTTATGCTTTTTCACCGGACAATAGATTTAATTCTGAAACAGAATATTTAGAACGTTATCCGGGAGATGATTATGTAGACATGTTTGGTATGGATGACTATGGCGATTTTGGAAGAGAGGGCAAATATGATTTGGAAGCAGCAATCAGGAAACTCAAAATAATTTCAGATGTGGGTATCAAAAAGAATAAATTAGCTGCCTTAACTGAAACAGGTTTAGAATCAATCCCTAATATGTCATGGTGGACAGAAACTTTGCTCAAAACTTTAAGAGCTGAGAAGTTAGAATTGGCTTATGTTTTGGTTTGGCGTAATGATACAACAAGTCCAACACATTTTTATGCTCCGTTTCCGGGGCAACTTAGTGTTCCTGATTTTATTAAATTTTATGATGATCCGTATACTTTATTTGAAAAAGACTTGAAACATGTTTATGATAAAAAATTCAACTTGAAATAAAGTTTTGGTTTTAAAAACAAAAAAGTGCAATTCAGATTTAATTGAATTTCACTTTTAGTTTAGATTATTAATAATTTATTCTTCCATTTTTGCCTTTAAATTGTCGAGGCCTTTTTGTAAATCATTACCAATCATCTGATCCATTTTCATCATGGGCAGCATCAAATTCATAGGATAAGGCATCACACCGCTGATTCCCCATTTTACTTTAGTTTTATTTCCGGGAACAGCTTCTGTAGACATAAATCCTACTGCATTATCTTCCATCGGCTTTTTGAAACGCAAGTCAAAATCAATACGTTTCCCTTCCGTGATTTTTGTTATTTCCTGTTCGCCAACACCGACATCCTTAACATCGCTTTCCCATGCAGAAATTGAGCCTACTTCTCCGTCTGTTCCTTTGTAAGTAGATTTCATTTTAGGATCAATATTAGACCAAACACTAAATTCGTTTTGGTTCTTTAAATATTTCACATAATTAAAAACCGAATCAACGGGTTTGTTTATGGTAATTTCTTTGGTTACAGCATATTCTTTTGGCATAAGGTAAGCTGCAATTAATACAATAGCAATGATTAAGATTAAAGCAATAAGAATTTTTTTGATGACTCCCATAGTTTCTTTTTTTTAAGGTTATTAATTACAAATGAATTTAACTTGAGTATTATTCTTAAATTTTTAACATCCAGACTGAAGTAAAGTTAAAAAAAGTCACGCTTCAATTTTAAAAAAATATAACAATTTCAGCTTATTTTATATAATATTTTGATATTCTGTAACATTTCAGGTTTTACGTCGTCTATATTAACAAGGAAATCAATATTAAAGATTAACATTAGAAGTCTTAAATTAAGAAAATGTTAATTAACAGTTAAAACATAGTACCTTGTAATGCAAAATACTATTATTTAGATTACTTTTACATCAGTTTTAAAATCATCAACAATTAATCAATCAATTAACAAACAATCATTATGAAAAAATCAATCATTATTTTAGGAGTAGCCTTAGTGGCTTTTGCAAATGTATCAATGGCAGCTAATCACCTGCCGGTTAATACCGAAAAAAACAGTTTTATCAAAAACTATGATGCAACACCATTAAATGTTGCTATATCCAAAGGAGATCTGCAAATAGTAGTGAAATTTATTGAATACGGAGCAGATGTAAATGAAAAATCAGATGACATGACTCCTCTGATGACTGCAGCACGCTACAACAAAGTTGAAATAATTAAAATTTTATTGGCACAAGGAGCCCGTCCTGGTGACAAAAATGAAAAAGGATTTACAGCTTTGAAGTATGCTCAACTATCAAATGCAACTGATGCTGTTGCCATTTTGAAAGATTTAAAAAAGTAACAGTCAATAAATATTTTTGAATTAGTAAAAAAAATATTTTGAATTAGTAAAAAAATAAAAGACCTTCTGTCAGCAGAAGGTCTTTTTGCTTTCCATAGCCCCGATAGAAATGGAAATCCTTTTGCTTTTTTCTTTAAAAAGTAAAAGATTGAAATGCATAGCGGGAATAGCTTCTAAAAAACGAAATGATTTGCTTAATTAAATCTTCTTTTCAAATTCAATTTCCTGAATTTGTCTGTCCTGGATTTTAGAAAAAAGAATCAAACCGGTAACGGCTCCAATTGTTGCAAATAGCATATCTGACTGTGTGTCCCAAACATAACCCTGAGTTCCTAAAAAAGCATCTCCCCCATCTCCTGTCGCAATTGAAACTCCCCATTCAATCCACTCGTAAGCCGCACTAATGGCTAAACATATACTGACGATAATGAAGTTGAAAAAACTTTTGTTGCTAATTACATTTTTGCGAATGAATAATTCCCTGATAATCATTGCGGGAACTAAGCCTTGTGCAAAATGCCCTACTTTATCGTAATTATTTCTGCTTTGATGAAATATCTCCCTAATATAATCAAACAATGGGACTTCAGCATATGTATAGTGACCACCAATAAAGAGAATTATACAATGTACCAATATCAAAGTATAAGTAAAATTTGTAAATCGGAATTTTTTGAAAGTAAAAGTCAGGATCAATACACCAATTATGGCAGGAATAATTTCGAGAAAACAAGTAAAAACTTCTTTGGGATTTATAATAGATGCTATCAAACTGATAAAAAAGAGGGCTAACAAAAAATAAATATATTTCATCAAACAGATTTTAAGTTTCTAAAATTTGCATGCAATATATCAAACTAAATCTATAAAACAGGAAGAATCTTATTTCAGTTACAAAACCATGATAGATAAACAGTCATATTTTTTTAAAGAAAAGAATACTATTATTCTTTGGATTAAGTAAAATTTTCATACCTTTTTATTGGTCAATTCGGCTAATTCATAACCGAATTGACCTTTTAATTCTTTTTTTATTTGAAATAAGAGAAGGTCTCGTTGTTTTCAATTTTCAATAATGATTCATAAATCAATTGAATCACATTTTCAACATCTTCTCTGTGCACCATTTCTACTGTTGTATGCATATAACGTAAAGGAAGTGAAATCAATGCCGAAGCTACTCCACCATTGCTGTAAGCAAAAGCATCAGTATCAGTTCCTGTAGCTCTTGATGTAGCATGACGCTGAAACGGAATTTTATTTTCTTCGGCAGTATTAACAATTAATTCACGAAGGTTATTCTGAACAGCAGGTGCATAAGCAATTACCGGTCCTTTACCCATTTTAAGATCGCCTTCTACTTTTTTATCAATCATTGGAGTGGTCGTATCATGGCAAACATCGGTTACGATAGCAACATTCGGCTTAATTCTTTGTGAAATCATTTCGGCACCACGAAGACCAATTTCTTCCTGAACCGAATTTACAATGTATAATCCGAAAGGTAATTTCTTTTTATTTTCATGTAATAAACGCGCTACTTCGGCAATCATAAAGCCTCCCATTCGGTTATCAATTGCACGGCAGACAAATTTATTTTCGTTCAATATCATAAATTCATCAGGATAAGTAATCACACAACCTACATGAACTCCCTTAGCTTCAACCTCTTCTTTGGTTTCGCATCCCAGATCTATAAAAATATTACTGATTTTTGGAGCTTCTTCCTTATCACGCAAACGTGTATGAATTGCCGGCCATCCAAAAACACCTTTTACAATTCCTTTTTTAGTATGGATATTTACTCTTTTTGATGGTGCAATCTGATGGTCTGAACCTCCGTTTCGTATCACGTATAATAAACCGTCATCCGTAATATAATTAACATACCATGAAATTTCATCTGCATGTCCTTCAATTACTACTTTAAATTCAGCTTTAGGATTAATAACTCCTACAGCGGTTCCGTAAGTATCGGTGATAAAAGTATCTACATAAGGTTTCAGATAATTCATCCAGAGCTTCTGCCCTTCACTTTCATAACCGGTTGGAGAAGCATTATTAAGGTAACTTTCTAAGAAAGCAATTGAGGTATCATTTAAGATTGATTTTATACTCATAAAAAATATTTTTTTGCTAATTTATAAATTTGGTATTACAGTTGTGTATATAATGTATAATTTTACACTTAAATTAATATGTCTATGAGATTTACAACTTGTATTTTATTTTTTCTTTTAATTTCTATTGCTTCCAAAGCACAGGTAACGCCTAAAGAAAATTCTGAGATGGGCTACACGCTTACTGAAAAGGACTCAATACTGAATGATACTATTGAGTTACCCGAAATTATTATCTCTAAAGAAAAACTGGATCCTGAAAGCCAGAAACAATTCCTGATACTTCAAAACAGGGTTTATAAAACGTATCCGTATGCAAAGCTGGCAGCGGACCGATTAACCGCTTTAAATAATGGAATGACACGTTTGAAAACCAATCGTGAAAAGAAAAAATATTTTAAAATCGTTGAAGATTATCTTAACAATGAGTTCGAAGACAGATTAAAAAAACTCTCGCGAAAACAAGGCCAAATTTTGGTTAAACTGGTTCATCGCCAAACCGGCAAAACTACGTACGAATTGATAAGGACTTTAAAAAGTGGTTTTAAGGCATTCGTTTCAAATACTACTGCCAGTATGTTTAATATCAGTTTAAAAAAAGAATATCAGCCATACGAAGTAAATGAAGATTATGTGATAGAAACAATCCTTGTCAGGGCTTTTGAATCAGGAAGATTAATCAATCAAAAACCTGCAAATCCTGTAAATTATAATGATCTTGCCACCCATTGGGAAGAAAAAGCACAAACTGATAAAAAATAATCATCTCTAAATAATCAAAACGCCGACAGATTTCTGGAATCTGTCGGCGTTTTATATTTAAAAGAAAATCTTATTTATTTCAAACCAGCCAAACTTTGCTCAATTGTAGCAATTTTAGCAAGTGCATCAGCTTCTTTTTGTCTCTCGTTAGCCAAAACTTTCTCCGGTGCCCCGGAAACAAATTTTTCATTCGCCAATTTAGATTGAACTGATTTCAAGAAACCTTGTGTATAAACCAATTCTGTATTTAGTTTTGCAATTTCAGCTTCTACGTCAATATTTCCTGTAATCGGAATAAAATATTCATTTGATTTTACACGGAAAGACAATGCCCCGTCAACTTTATCAGAAACATACTCTAATGAAGTAATGTTTCCTAATTTAGTTACAACCGAGTCAAAATAAGTAGATACTTTGTCATTGTTTACTATTTTCAATTCAATAGTATCCTTAAACGGAATATTTTTGTCTTTACGAATCGTTCTGATTCCTGAAATTACTTCTATTGAATTTTCAAAATCAGCAATTAATTTGGCATCAAATGGTTTTAATTCAGGCCAGGTTGAAACGATTAAGGCTTCTTCCGGAGTTCTTTCAGCAATTATCTGCCAAATTTCTTCTGTTAAGAAAGGCATAAACGGATGAAGCAATTTCAGGTTGCTTTCTAACATTTCGATGGCGCTGTCAAAAGTCTTTTTATCGATTGGCTGTTGGTATGCCGGTTTGATCATTTCAAGGAACCAGGAACAGAAATCATCCCAAACCAATTTATAAATTGCCATTAATGCATCTGAAATTCTGTATTTCTCAAAGTTGTCTTCGATATCAACAAGTGTTTGCTGCAATTTAGCTTCATACCATTCGATGGCGGTTTTTGATGATTCCGGCTGTGGAATTGTTTCTGAAACTTTCCAACCTTTTATCAATTTAAAGGCATTCCAAATCTTGTTAGTGAACGCTTTTCCCTGATTACATAATTCTTCATCAAACATAATATCATTTCCTGCAGAAGCACTCAAAAGCAATCCTACACGAACACCATCTGCACCGAATTTTTCAATTAAATCTAAGGGATCAGGAGAATTTCCTAATTGCTTAGACATTTTACGGCGTTCTTTATCACGTACTAAACCTGTTAAATATACATTTGTAAATGGTTTTTCACCAGCATATTCGTAACCTGCAATAATCATTCTCGCTACCCAGAAAAACAAAATATCCGGACCGGTTACTAAATCATTTGTTGGATAATAATATTTAAAATCTTCACTTTCCGGGTCCATAATCCCGCCAAAAACTGACATCGGCCAAAGCCATGCTGAAAACCAGGTATCTAAGGCATCAACATCTTGTTTTAAGTCCTTAGTCCTTAGTTCAAAGTTCTCAGTTTTTTCTTGTGCAAGTTTTAAAGCATCTTCGATATTTTCTGCAACAACAAAATCTTCTTTTCCGTCTCCGTAATAATAAGCCGGAATTCGGTGTCCCCACCATAATTGACGAGAGATATTCCAATCACGGATATTATTTAACCAATGCGCATAAGTGTTTTCAAAACGTTTTGGGTGCAATTTAATATCTCCATCAACCAAAACAGATTGGATTGCCGGTTTTACTAAATCTTCCATTTTAAGAAACCATTGATCTGATAATCTTGGTTCGATTACAGCTTTTGTTCTTTCAGAAGTTCCAACTTTATTCAAGTGGATTTCGGTTTTAGCCAAAGCTCCTATTTCTTCCAGTTCTTTTGCAATTTCAGTACGAACTACAAAACGGTCTTTTCCCTGATACTGTAATCCAAAACTATTTAGCGTAGCATCTTCATTAAAAATATCAACGATTTCAAGATTGTGTTTTTCTCCTAACGTTTTATCGTTCATATCATGAGCCGGCGTCACTTTCAAACATCCGGTTCCGAATTCGATATCTACATATTCGTCTTCAATAATAGGAATCACCCTTCCACAAATTGGTACGATTGCTTTTTTACCTTTTAAATGTGTAAAACGCTCATCATCCGGATTGATACAAATAGCAGTATCTCCAAAAATAGTTTCAGGACGAGTTGTCGCTATCGTCAGGAAATCTTCTGAGCCTTCAATTTTATATTTTAAGAAAAACAGTTTTCCTTGCTGTTCTTCATAAATAACTTCTTCGTCAGACAAAGTAGTTTTAGCTTCAGGATCCCAGTTTACCATTCGGTATCCTCTATAAATTAATCCTTTGCTGTATAAATCCACAAAAGAACGAATTACAGAAGCAGACATATCCGGATCCATCGTGAATTTGGTACGTTCCCAATCGCAGGAAGCGCCTAGTTTTTTAAGCTGATCTAAGATTACACCGCCATATTTATCTGTCCATTC
The DNA here is from genome assembly GCA_039931915.1 of Flavobacterium sp. Taxonomy (GTDB): domain Bacteria; phylum Bacteroidota; class Bacteroidia; order Flavobacteriales; family Flavobacteriaceae; genus Flavobacterium. The sequence continues at coordinate 20,672 of JBDTRA010000054.1, forward strand.
CCATGCGTGAGCTAAGAATTCTTCACGGGTTAAATCATTTTTATTTATTCCCTCAGCTTTCAGTTTAGCTACAACTTTTGCTTCGGTTGCAATTGATGCGTGATCTGTTCCCGGAACCCAGCAGGCGTTAAAGCCTTTAAGACGTGCTCTGCGAATTAAAACATCCTGAATTGTATTGTTCAACATATGCCCCATGTGCAATACTCCTGTGACATTTGGTGGCGGGATTACAATTGTATAAGGTGTTCTATGATCTGGTTCTGAATGAAAATAGTTATTTTTCATCCAGTAATCATACCATTTATTCTCGATCGTCTTAGCGTCAAATTGTGCTGGAATTGTCATTTTATCGTGGATATGTTATTTCTGTTTAATTACTTATTTCTTTGATTATTTATCCGACTAAAAATAAACCGGTAAACAATCAAACAATAAACTTTACACTTTGGTTCAGTTTTTGTATTTATATCGACTGCAAAAGTAAATAATTAAGTACACTATAAAAAGCGAAATAATAATTTGTGTATTAATTAAAAGAAAGTATATTTACTTACAACTTAAAACAATTTCAAAATGAAAAATGTTGCCAAATTTATTGTAATCCTATTATTTAGTATGGCAGGCTATTCACAAAACGGCCCAAAAATTGAATTTGCTGCCCAAGACAATACAATTGATTACGGAAGAATTACAAAAGGTGACGATGCCAATCGATCTTTTGAATTTACCAATACCGGAGATGCTCCCCTACTGATAACCTCTGCGCAATCAACATTGAGTACTATAGTTATTACCAAACCCAGTACTGCTATTATGCCTGGTAAAAAAGGTAAAATTGACGTAAAATACAACATGGCCACTGGTCCGATTCGTAAAACAATAACCGTTGAAACGAATGCTGTAAATTATCCTGATGGAAGGGTTGCCCTGAAAATTAAAGGGGAAGTTTTATAAAAAAATTGAAATCTAAAATAACAAAAGCCGTTTCTTAATTTTAGAAACGGCTTTTGTTGTTAAATGCCAGTTATTGATTTTATCTTTATTTTGATTTATCAACACAATCAATAGTTGTAAATTTATATTTTACATTATCGAAATCTATAGGTTTATCTTTAACTAAATAAGTAACTCCCATAGTAGTCTGCATCGTTCCATTTCCTAAAATGAGTTGTTTCTCCCGCTTTAAAAATGCCATTGGATTTTTGAAAGTTGTGTTTTTATTTGCGCCTGTAATAAAAGTGTAATCTGCAAATAAGGTATCTCCGTGAAATTCTCCTTTGATTTCGCCCGTTTTTTCTGGTGTAGAAGCTACTTTCATGACCATGTCCCCGGTTATTTTTCCGTTTTTTAAAGTATTCAGTTTTAAGTCAATTGTGTCTTTTTCATATATGGCTTTATAACATTGAACACTTACAGGCTTTTCGGTATCAGACTGTAGCGCAACTTTTGGATTTTCATTTTTACAGCTTTGAAGCACGATGCCAGTCAAAAGCAAACACGATAAGCTTAGGTTTCTCATATTTAAAATATTTAAAATATTTATATATTCATTGTTATGCTATAAAGTTAAATAAAAAAAGAAGCCAAAGAAAGGTCTCTTAATTAAAAATGATTATAAATTTTTAATTACAAACTCGCTCCTTCTGTTTAATTCATGCTCTTCTTCTGAACAGGAATCATCAGTTTTACATTTTATTATTGGCACTGACTCCCCGTAACCTTTAGCCATAACCCTCTTTTCATTGATTCCCGACTCTATTATAAATTCTCTGGTTGAATTTGCTCTTTTTTGAGACAGGTCTTCATTGAACTTAGCATTTCCTCTGCAGTCTGTATGTGATCCTATTTCGATAACCATCTCCGGATATTTCTTCATTAGAGCAACAACCCTTCCTAAAACAACTTTAGATTCTTTACGTATATACCACATATTATAATCAAAATATATAGGGTCGGTTTTTATGATCAGTCTGTCTTTATCTTTTACAACATCTTTTTCCCGGGATAAAATCTGACTTACTTTTTCTTTTTTCTTAACCTCTTCCGCAGCAATTTTATCTGCTTTGGCTTTTTTATTTGCCTCATCCAAAACAATTAATGCTAAAGCTTCCTTTTCTTTTTTCTGCTCTTCAATTTTCTTTTCTTCCTGTTTAATAATTTCTAATGATTTTAATACCATAGAAGCATCATTTGATACATTTCTCTCTTTTCCTGAAATTAAGGATTTCGAATTATCAGTGTACTTTTCTTTTGATGCCAAAACAATATATGAAGTCTCACAAAAAACGGTAAAACTAAATTTTCCGTCTGTGTTTGTAGTAATTGTTTTAATCGTTTTTTTGTCTAAATCCTGCAAAATTACGGTCGCATTTCCTAATGCTGATTTTGTGTCGGTATCTGTAATAATTCCGGTGATGAGCTGCATGCAGTCTTCTACAATTAAATCTTTTAATTCTTTAAATTGATAAATATCATCGCTTCCTTTTCCTCCTGCCCTGTTCGATGCAAAAAATCCTTCTTTAGTATCTGAATCTATTGTAAATGAAAAATCATCTGAATTTGAGTTTAATGGCAAACCAATATTTACAGGTTTTTTATATTCTTTTCCATCAATTTCAGAAACAAAAACATCAAGAGATCCATATCCTAAATGTCCGTCAGATGAAAAATAAAGTTTATTATCTTTTGAAGCAAAAGGAAACTGTTCTCTTTTATCTGTATTGACAATTGGCCCTAAATTTTTAGGAGTATCAAAAGCGCCCAAATTTACATTTACTGAAAAAATATCAAAAGAGCCTAGTGTACCAGGCATATCTGAAGCAAAATATAGTGTTTTTTCGTCAGCACTTAAAGCCGGATGCTCTACAGAATAGTTATCACTATTAAAAGGAAGTGATGTTATATTTGTCCATTTTCCATTGATTAATTCAGCTTTAAAAATCTGAAGATTTGAAATTTTTTCTTCATTTTTTCTCTTGCTGCCGTTTTTAGAGTTATTACGGGTAAAATAAATCGTTTTACCGTCTTTTGTAAAAACAGCATTTGATTCGTGCATTCCCGTTTTTAATTCTTTAGAAAAATAATGTACAATAGAATCAGCCGTATTGATGTTTTTTAATGGTATTGCGACCAAATTCAAATAGGCTTCGTTATCCCATTTATACTTTTTATCGAACAATCCGGGCTTCAGTTTTACTCCTGCAAAGACTAAACTATCCTTATACCTTACAGCTCCAAATTCAGAATTCGGAGTGTTTATTGCTAAATTTTTAATTTCGAAACGATTGCCGATTGCTGAAACGTTTTCAAGTTCTTTTAATTCTTTTTCATAATTAATTGCATCTTCAGTATTTGCCGATTTTGCATAATATTCTTTTAAAACAGTATTCGCATCTTCATAACTGTTGCTTGCCTTTAAGGTTTGTGCATATCTGTAATAATAATTCCTGTCTAAATCTTTATCGTAATTTTTAAGTAAGAGTCTGTAATAACGTTGTGCTTTAATCAAATCATTGGTATAATAATAAGAGTCTGCCAGATTTTTAATAACTTCCTGAGATGGTTTATCTACAGCTAGTTTCTCATACAAAATGATGGCTTCAGCGTAATATGTCCTGTCAAAAAAGCGTTTGGCTCTCACCAGATCCTGATCTTGTGCCTTTATAAACTGTATAGAAAATACGAATATTATAACAAATAGTTTTTTCATATTTTTCATTTTAAAAGAATCTTGGTGATTTATCATACCCTTTCCCTAATAAATCTAAATCGAAAAGTAACATAATCTCATGGGTCCCGGAATTAAACTGCCCTAAATTTGAAAGTGTATGATCATATGCATATCCAACTCTAAGAGAAGGCGTGACATTTATATTCATTAAAGCACTCACTCCATCATTTATTCTGTAAGCAGCTCCCAGCTCAAACTTATCATTATACAAAACATTTGCCGTAACATCAATCGAAACAGGAGATCCGGGAACAAACTTCGACATAAATGCAGGTTTCAATTTAAATACATCATTAATTTGAAAAACATATCCTGCAGTTAAAAAAGCATGTATTTGTTCAGAACCATACGCATTTATTCCGGATTTTTCTTCGATGTGTTTCGAACTCAATAAATTTGGAACCGACAGTCCGACATAATATTTATCAGTAAAGTAATAAGTTCCTACTCCGATATTAGGTTTCGTTACGTTTATATTTTCGGCGAAAGCCAAATCTGTTGCAGGATCAGTAAAACGAAATCCGTTAAAATTAGTTTGCAAAGAGGTAAACCCGGCTTTTAATCCTAAAGAAAGCTTGCTATTGCCACCTAATTGCAGTACATAAGCAAAATCAGCATAGAAATTATTTTCTTTTTTTGCGCCATCACCAATATCATCTGAAATTAATGACGCTCCTACTTCAATCTTTTCGCTCAAAGCAGTATGTCCAAAAAAAGTAAACGTTTTTGGCGCACCTACAGCTCCAACCCATTGTGTCCTGTATAATCCTCCTAAATTTAACATGGCCGCTTTACCAGTAGCATAAGCAGGATTTACAACACTCATATTGTACATATAATGCGTGTATTCAGGATCTTGTTGCGCGGATGCCGATGTAATACAAAAGAGGAGGCTTATAAAAAGTATTATTTTTTTCATTTGAATTATATTAAATGAATGGAGATTTATCGGTTTAAGTAAAGACGGCCTTGTTTAGCAGGTTTATTGTCTTTATTAAAATGGATAACATAAAAATAGACTCCATTTGGTACTATTTCACCACCGAAACCGGATTCTCCGGAATTTCTTCCGTCCCAATCCGGCTTATTTTTATTTCCTTTAAACAATATGTTTCCATATCTATTGAAGATTTCAATGGTATAATCAGGATATAAAAAATCAATTTTAAGGATCGTAAAAGTATCGTTTACATTATCTCCGTTAGGCGAAAATCCGTCGGGAACGAAGAATGTCTCATATTCAGAATCATCACAATGGGTTAAAGAAACTGTTACTTCGGTATTATCATCCGAAATACAATTTGTCGATGTCGAAAAATCGAAACCATAATAAGTAGTATTATCTGTAAGCGGAGTTGTTGAAGTCAACAAATTACCGTTGTTTAAGGCATCATACCAGACAACAGTTGATGGCACATTTGTCTTATTAGACAAATCTAAAATAGTAGGGTTTTCCAAACCGCAAAAATTTTGCCCATCTTGATCTAAAACTGGCGCCGGTGAATCGTTTATTGTAACTGTAATCATTGTTGACGGTGAGGTACAACCTGCAGCAGAAGTTTCAGTTACCCAATAATTCTCTGATCTTAAAACATACGTATTTGATAAAGCTGCGGTAAGAGTTCCCGAATTGTACCATTTATATTGTGTTCCGTTTGGCAACAAATTAGCAATCGTCGCTCCATCAACTTTACAAAAAGATTGATCAGATGCAATTGGTGCAACGGGAATAGGATTTATTAAAAACGTATCAGAAACTGTTAAATTCACATCGCAAGTCGTATCATTATTAACCAGATTGGTAATCGAAATAGTGACAGAGCCAGTATTTGGGAGCAAAATAGGGGGAATAATAAAATTAGCTTTTCCGCTCACAGCAGCTAAAGTCACAGTTTGTGCTGTTGCAGAATTACTTCCGGATAGTATATATGAAATTGTAACATCAGTCAATGTTCCAAGCCCGGAAACGGAAACGGAAAAAGGTTTATTAAAACAATCATCCAAAACTTCCACCTTTAAATTTGTTGTATCGGGAAGCTTATTAATAATTAAACTTCCTTTTAAATTAGCCGTATTTGTACAGTAAGGAGTAACTGAATTTGTAATAGCAGTAACAGTAATAACTGAAGTACCACTATTTGAATTTAAGTTTGAAGGGATCGTGAAATTTGCATTGCCCCCAATAGCTGTGATAGTTGCCATTTGACCTGATGCCGTGTTGGTACCTGAAATATTGTAGAGAATATTATAAGTTCCATCTGCTAATCCAGAAGCTTCTGAAATTTGTATTAATGCACTTTTATTTTGACAAATAGCATTAGCTGACAATACTGCTCCGTCCAGAATCGGTTTTGGATATATATTTAAGACATCCGATAAATTATTAATTATATTGACACATGCTTTTTGACTGGTAGTCGCTACTATATTATTAATAGTAACTGTGAAGGCACCTACTGTCAAAAAATAACTCGATTTTATTGGGAAAGAAAGTTCTCCATTTACAAACATTGCTTTTATTGTCTCGTTACCTCCATTTGGTCCGGAGACATTAAAAGAGACTTGGTATTCTCCATTCGGGATAGCCTGAATTCCTTGAGTTATAGTTACTGTATATTTTGCAGCAGTAATTTCCGGTTCGCAGATATCTGAACTGACAACTACTTTTGCTTGTGTAAAATCCAGCTTTTTTTCAAGCCTGATATCAAGATTTGCTGATTTATCAGTACAAATAGAATTATCCGAAAGAACTTTGTAGACAAAGTGATGTGTAGTTTCTCCATATGTATCAAACAATTCCTGAAGATTAACATAGTGATCTGTTGGCGAACTTAATCTAAAATCAGGCCACCACGATCCACCACTATCCTCTCCTGAAAGTAAATCATTCAAATCAAGATTGGTGTAAGCTGACAAATCATCTGTACCACATAACAATAAAGGGATTGGAGTTCCCGGTTTTGGAGCCCTAAACATAGTAATCTCTACTGTTGATGACTTTGCAGGACAACTTCCTATGGCTGGAATAGTATAGGTATATTGAAATGTTCCTAAAAGATCTTTTACGGAAATTGAAGATTTCACATATACATTATTAGTATCATCATGCCAAACTCCGTTTGATTGCGGACTTAAAAAAGTCCCATTAAATACCTGAAAAAGATTAAACGAAGTGTTGTCATTACAAACCGATACACTAGGAGAAGGAACTCCTGCATATCCCCCAATTACAACTGTTAAGGTAGCTGTATTATCTGCACAGCCATTGACTCCCGTAACGGTATAAGTATAATGATAAGTACCACTGCTAAGAATTGCCTGTGCATTTAGCACGCCAGTAGTTAAATTCAGACCTCTTGAATTATCATCATCTGACCAAACGCCACCACTAACCGGACTTCCTCCCAATAATGAAAAAAGAGAAATTGCCTTACTCGCAGAATCGGGAATATCACATACTTCAAAATTAGCATCATCACCTGCGCATTGAGCTAAACTTTTGGCAGAAATAAAAAAGAAAATGATAAAAAGGAAACTATACTTAATCAGGAAAAAGTGTTTTTTTACCATAAATTATTATTAATTTTTATTAAATTTACTTAAATAAAATTAATTAACTTACAAAATCACTGATTAGTATTTGACTTTTGTTGAAATAAAAAGCATATTAACTATCTAAATATCAGAACAAATAAGGCTTATTGAATTATAGCTCATCCAACAAATGGAAGCGGAATTTCAATATTACACTGTTGCGCTCAACTTCCAGATTAATCCAAACTTCTTCTTCAGATTTCAAAAGATTATTAATTTGCTGTAACGTATATTTATAAGGATTATTTCCATTGATAGTGATAATAACATCACCTTTTTGTAAACCGCATTTTTCTGCAACAGAATTTTTACGAACATTTACAATTTCATAAACGGGTTTTAACTGAAACTTATATCTGAAATTTTCTTCTCTGTTTTTTAAATCTTTATTAATTTCATCTGTCGCGGAAACCACCTTGACCATTTCTAACTGAACCGTTTCCTGAACCCACTGCAAACCATTATGCTGAACTGTAATTCCGCTTTTGTTATAACTAAAAGGTTCATGGAATTTATTGTTTTTTTTCAAATACATTTTGTGATCCGCATAATCTAAAATAATTGTAAAACGTTTTAAAATTTCGCCTCCGACAGAACCAATCCTATTGGCAACCATTTTTACATTTTTTATAGAGCTTGAGTCCGGAAAAGAAACAATTGGATTTTTAAACTCAAAATCTGCAATTGAAAATTTAGAAATTTTTGCACGATGTCCTTCAATATCTCCACTAAATCCTTTTCCTAAAAAATCAGGAAAATTCTTTTCAGGCAGTTTTATTTTATCATTTTGAAAAATCCAAAAAGAATCACTGTTGCCTATGTCAATAAGCAATTTTGCAGGAATACTTACATCGTCAACAACGGCTGTTGCCACAATATAAGGCTTCGACCTTTCGATTGTAACTGGTAATATTTTAAATTTTTTATCTAATCTCTTTCGAATCTCTTCATTGTTTTGATAAACAAAAACTTTTTTCTTCTGATAATTAATTTCTACTATGTTATTTCTAAAAAATTTGTAGCCTATAATTCCGTTCACAGGAATTCCAATATGTGAGGACAAATTAAATCCCTGATCTAAAATGATATAAACCATATGGTTCACAGACTTTAAACCATGTGTTTCTAAAATATTATTTGTTGATTTTAGGCCTTCTATTTCCTCTTCACTTCCTAAGCCTCGAAGTTTAATTTTTTGCACATTTTTAAAACTGACTTCTTTTTTATCATCCATACTAAATAAAATAGTCTCTTCAACACCCGAATCCAACAAGAAATTCAATTCGATGCCATTTACTTTTATAGGGATAAAAACTAAGTTATTAATCAGTTTAAATGGGATTGTAACTTTGTTTTTATACTTTTCAATTAAAAAATCATCCTGGGCTTTTAGTGTAAAAGATGCCAAAAGTCCAAAAAACAATATGATATATTTTTTCATTGATAATTTTTTATTATAAAATTACTAAAATTATTGATTATTGTTACATTTTTATAAGTACCTGTATTGTATACGCTAAATTGGAAAAAAAAATGCAAATTTGCACTTCAATAATAAAACACATGCCAACAATTTCAAACAAAGGCAAAAACATGCCCGAATCACCGATACGTAAACTTGCTCCTTATGCAGATCTTGCAAAGAAAAAAGGAAAGAAAGTGTATCATTTAAACATTGGTCAACCGGATATCAAGACACCCGAAGTGGCCATCGAGGCGGTAAAAAATATTGATTTAACTATTATAGAATACAGTCCGTCAGCCGGATATGAAAGTTATAGAAAAAAATTAGCAAAATTTTACCAACGTCAAAATGTAAATGTAAATCCTGAAGACATCATTGTAACCACTGGTGGCTCTGAAGCCTTGTTATTTGCATTGGCCACGATTACAGATCCGGGGGATGAAATCATTATTCCGGAACCTTTTTATGCTAATTACCATGCATTTGCATCATCTACCAGCGCAACAGTTGTTCCTGTAATCTCAACAATCGAGAGCGGATTTGCTTTGCCAAGTATTGAAGATGTCGAAAAATTGATTACACCAAGGACCAAAGCCATTTTAATATGCAATCCCGGAAACCCAACAGGTTATCTGTATTCTGAATTAGAAATCAAACAATTAGCACACTTAATCAAAAAACACGATCTATATTTAATTGCTGATGAGGTATATCGTGAATTTTTGTATGATGGCGATGAACATTTTTCAGTTATGAATTTAGACGATGTTCAGCAAAACGTAATTATGGTCGATTCTGTTTCGAAACGTTACAGTATGTGTGGCGCAAGGATTGGCTGTCTGGTTACCAAGAATAAAGCTGTTTTGGCTACAGTAATGAAATTTGCCCAGGCACGTTTGAGCCCTCCAACCATCGAGCAAATTGCGTGCGAAGCTGCTATAGATACTCCTCAGAGTTATTTTGATGAAGTAATTTCAGAATACAAAAGCCGACGTGATACTTTAATTACCGAATTGAATAAAATTGAAGGCGTAATCGTAACAAAACCAAAGGGAGCTTTTTATTGTATTGCACAATTGCCAATAGAAAATTCTGAAGATTTTGCACAATGGCTTCTTGAGAGTTATGATCTTAATGGAGAAACCGTAATGGTAGCCCCGGCTGCCGGATTTTACTCTACTCCCGGAATGGGATTGAATCAAGTTCGTATAGCATATGTTTTAAACAAAAAAGACTTAATCAGTGCGGTTAATGTGCTGAAAGAAGCACTTTTAGTTTACAACAGCAGAAAATAGTAAATAAAAAAATATAAAATATCAAAAGGCAATAACTCATTGAGGGTTATTGTCTTTTCTATTTTAAAAATACTGATTTAGTTCTATTTTAAATTATATCCAAAAAGTAACCACTAAATAGTAAAAACGATTGAAAAGGTTTGCTTTTTATTAATTATCTTTACCGCCTTAAAAAGATATACCCATTATAATAGTAGTTTTTAATGATAAATAACGAAGATTTTTTAGACGAGATAGGAGACAATCATTTTAGCAGTAATGCACAAAATCCTCTTAGAAAAGACGCATTTGACTTAAGTGATGACGAAAAAATAGAAAAAATAAAAAAAGATGTCGAAAACATTCTGCAAACTTTGGGAATGGATTTGACAGATGACAGCATAAAAGGAACTCCAAACAGAGTTGCTAAAATGTTTGTAAAGGAGATTTTTGGCGGTCTTAATCCTATAAAAAAGCCTAAAGCTTCAACGTTTGAAAATAATTACAAATATGGTGAAATGTTGGTTGAGAAAAACATTACGCTTTATTCTACCTGCGAACATCATTTATTACCAATTATAGGAAGAGCTCACGTAGCCTATATTTCCAGCGGAAGAGTTATTGGTTTGTCTAAAATGAACCGAATCGTTGAATATTATGCTAAAAGACCTCAGGTTCAGGAGCGTCTAACGATGCAAATTGTGCAGGAATTACAAAAAGCATTGGGTACAGAAGACGTTGCCTGCGTTATCGATGCCAAACATCTTTGCGTGAATTCAAGAGGAATTAAAGATATTGAAAGCAGTACAGTAACCTCTGAATTTGGTGGGAAATTTAAAGACCCTCAAACTAAAAGAGAGTTTTTAGATTATATTAAATTAGAAACACAGTTTTAAAAGTTTATTGTTTTAGGGCAATGATGAACTACTTAAACAATTGTGAAATCAAAGGACTCAAATTCAAATAATATTTCCAATCTTCAAACTAAAACAATAACCAAAAACAATAAACAATTAAAAGAATATGCCTTTATATACAAGTCAACATCTAAAAATATACAATTCACTTTCAGGTGAAAAAGAAAATTTCAACCCAATTCATGAAGGAAATGTTGGAATGTATGTTTGCGGACCTACAGTTTATAGCAATGTACACTTAGGAAATGTGAGAACTTTTATGTCGTTTGACGTCATATTCAGGTATTTTTTACATCTTGATTATAAAGTTCGTTATGTTCGTAATATTACTGACGTTGGACATATTGTGGATGATGTTGATGAAGGTGAAGATAAAATTGCCAAAAAAGCACGATTGGAACAATTGGAACCAATGGAAGTTGTACAACGCTATACGGTAGATTTTCATGATATTTTGAAGTCTTTCAACTTTTTACCTCCAAGCATTGAACCAACTGCAACCGGGCATATTATTGAACAAATCGAAATTATCAAAAAAATTATCGATACCGGAATTGGTTATGAAGCCAATGGATCGGTTTATTTTGATGTTGTAAAATATAACGAAACCAACAATTACGGAGTTTTAAGCGGCCGAAATATCGAAGATATGCTTGCCAATACCCGTGATCTTGATGGACAGTCAGATAAGAGAAATCCTCAGGATTTTGCCCTTTGGAAAAAAGCTGAACCCGAACACATTATGAGATGGCCTTCTCCCTGGAGTGATGGTTTCCCGGGTTGGCACCTTGAGTGTACTGCAATGAGCACTAAATATTTAGGAAATCATTTTGACATTCATGGTGGCGGAATGGATTTAAAATTTCCACATCACGAATGCGAAATTGCCCAAAACGAAGCTTGTACTGGTCAATCTCCTGTAAATTACTGGATGCATGCCAATATGCTTACTTTAAACGGAAAGAAAATGGCTAAATCGACTGGAAATAATATTTTACCGGGCGAAATTTTAAGTGGAGACAACAACATTTTAAGCAAAGCTTTTTCGGCATCAGTGACTCGTTTCTTTATGTTGCAGGCACATTACAGAAGTATTTTAGATTTTTCTGATGATGCAATTGTAGCTGCCGAAAAAGGATATAAAAGATTAATGGAAGCGGTTGATGCTTTACCAAATATCTCACCGGGTACTTCCAGTTCTGTTGATTTTTCTTCATGGAAACAGTTGTGCTATGATGCAATGAACGATGATTTTAATACGCCAATTTTAATTGCCCAATTATTTGAAGCTGTTCGTTATATCAATTTATTGAAAGAAGGAAAAGAAACAGTTTCTGTTGAAGATCTAAAAACATTTACAGCAGCAATCAATGCATTTGTTTTTGATGTCTTAGGGTTAAGTGATGAAAAAGCAGCAGACAGCAATAATGATAAACTCGAAGGCGTTGTAAATATGCTTATCGGAATGAGAAATCAGGCAAGAGCTGATAAAAACTTTGCTCTTTCTGACCAGATTCGAGACCAATTGATTGCTTTAGGCATTCAGTTGAAAGATGGAAAAGAAGGTACCAGTTTTTCAATATAAATTACTCAATTTCTAATAAACCATGAAAGTAATTACTCCATTTGTTTTATTAGTCCGATTTTATCAGAATGCGATTTCACCTTTTACGCCGGCATCATGCAGGTTCGAGCCAACGTGCTCAAGTTATATGATTGAAGCCCTGCAAACTCATGGATTATGGTATGGAGGTTATTTGGGAATAAAGCGTATTTTGAGTTGTCATCCCTGGGGAAGGTCTGGCTATGATCCTGTTCCGGAAAAAGAATGTTCGCATAAACATTAACTTTTAATAAAGACCTGCTTTATTTTAAATATTTATTTTTACAATACAAAAAACAATTTAATATATGACACACGCCTTAAATATCATTTGGAATCCTTCAGAAGGAATCGATTTAGGATTTTTTATGATTCGTTATTACAGTTTAATGTTCGTAATCGCTTTTG
>JBDTRA010000055.1:0-32271 GCA_039931915.1 Flavobacterium sp.
TTCGAAAGATCTCCTTTTGCTACCGCTGTTGTTACATCGGCGATATTACGTACCTGACCTGTTAAGTTACTTGCCATTTTATTTACCGAGTCGGTCAAATCTTTCCAAACCCCTCCAACACCTCTTACTTTTGCCTGACCTCCCAGTTTTCCTTCAGTTCCTACCTCACGTGCCACACGCGTCACCTCCATTGAGAAAAGGTTCAGCTGTTTCACCATTCCGTTTACCTCTTTGGCAATCCTTAAAAATTCTCCCTGAAGCGGGTTTCCTTCAATAGAAAGCGGCATTTCCTGAGATAGATTTCCTTTTGCCACCGATGTAATTACGTGTGCTATCTCAATAGTAGGATGCACCAGATCTGAAATCAATGTGTTTACCGAATCAACGCAGGAACTCCAGGAACCTCTTGCTCCGTCCAGAGCAACCCTGTTGGTAAGTTTTCCTTGTTTACCAATGCTTTTACCAACCTTTTGGAATTCAAAAACCATACGTTCGTTAAGATCTATGATTTCGTTTAAAGTGTCGCAGATAGATCTTTTTATCCCATTCTGATCGGTCGGGAAACGTTGCGTGAAATTACCATTTTTAACTTTCAGTAAAATCTTTAAAAACTCCGCATCTGTCAAAATAGATTCTTCCGAATCATTCTTTTTTGCTTTCGATTTTGAAGTTTTTTCTTCTGAAATAACAGGAAGTACAAGGATAGCTTCCTGAGAGGTTTCAGTATTAATTTCTTTTCTTTTTTTCATATTCCCAATTCTTTATCGAATGATTTAAAAAAATTCTGATACACTGATTAAATGTAATTCAATTTCACTTAAATAAAAAACACTCATTGCTAATTACTTTCATCAAGCAATATTTTCCTTAAATGAAATTGCACAAAGGCATCCATTGAATCTAACCGTTTGGTATTTTCGGTATAATTCAATGGTTTTATGATATATCCTGATATTCCCAATTCTTCTGCTTCCGAACGATCGTTTCCTTCTGATGAAGTTGTCATTATAAAAACTTTTAAATCTTTGAGGTTTTTATCTTCCCTAATCGCTTTCAAAAATTCTATTCCGTTCATTCTTGGCATATTAATATCCAAAAGAATTACATCCGGTTTTAAGGAATTTGGATTTCTTAAAACTTTTAATGCTTCAATTCCGTTATAAGCTGTATGAAGTTCGTATTCACTTTCTATTTTCTTTAAAGAACGCTCTACACTTATGATGTCCAGTTCATCATCTTCTATCAGCAAAATTGTTGGTTTTTTCATAAGGCTTAATTATTTCTCCAGGTAAAAATAAATTCGGTTCCATGCCCCAATTCCGATTTAACAATGATATTTTCTTGTTGATCATCAATTATTTTTTTTACAATTGCCAGGCCTACTCCTGTACTTTCTTCTTCATTTTGCTCGCGGAGTGTCTGAAATATTTCAAATATTTTTTGATGATATTCTACTGCAATACCAATTCCGTTATCTTTTACTGAAAATTCATAAAAGTGCGGAAATGTTTGGCAACTTATTTGAATCAATCCTTCTTCCTGTGGCGTATATTTAACAGCATTACTGATTAGATTAGTAAAAACCTGTTCCAGTTTAATTCTTTCTGTAAATAAATTTGGAAGATCCCCAATTTCAAGCCTGAAATTTCTGGGTACAATAGAATCTGCAATTTCATGAACCAATGCATTTGTGTCAATATTTTCAGAGGGAGCTTTTAAATTTAGCCTCGCATAATCGAGCAAACCATTGATAAGTGCTTCCATACGTCTGGTCTTTTGAGGAATAATCTTAAGGTATCTTTTAAGTTCAGGTGAAAGCTCGCTGTCAAGATCTTCTTCTATCCAGCTGACCACATTGTGAATGCCGCGTATTGGGGCTTTGAGATCATGAGATACAACATAAGCAAACTTATTGAGCTCAGCATTTCTGTTCTTGAGTTCGTGGATATTTTTATCCAGTTTTTCAGACATCTTATTAAGTGAAGTTGCCAGCGCAGTCAGTTCATCATTTCGGGTATCCTTGACAATAGTAAAGTTTCCTTTAGCAATATTTTCAGCAAGAGTAACCATTGAAGTAATTCTCTTATTAGCAATAAACATAATAAAAACAGTACTCAAAACTCCTACTATGATTGTCATGGTGAGGAAAATAAGGGAAAATGTACGGGTATATTTTAAGGAGGTAAGCAACATATCGGTATGATGTTTCCTCATTTTGTATTCTATTTTATCAAAACTTGAAAATTTTTGGGTAATGGCATCATTAATTTTTTTTCCAATATGCTTTTTCAGTGAATTTTCGAAAAGTTTTTGATACGATTCCGATACTTCCTTTCTGGATTTTATTAATTGTTCAGAATATTTCAGCCAA
The DNA here is from genome assembly GCA_039931915.1 of Flavobacterium sp. Classification (GTDB taxonomy): domain Bacteria; phylum Bacteroidota; class Bacteroidia; order Flavobacteriales; family Flavobacteriaceae; genus Flavobacterium. The sequence goes on from JBDTRA010000055.1 coordinate 2,372, forward strand.
TTATTATGCAGTATACTTATGGAATCTAATATGGAGCGCTGTCTATTTTGATTGCCAATACGCAATTGCTGGTCCTTTATTAAAATCGGCACCTTTTTAAGTCCTCTAAAATAGGAGTCGAGAAATGCCTGGTCATCGGTAAGCAGATAGCCCCGAAAGGCGCTTTGCATTTCGATCATCGCTTTATGGGTTTTATTAGAATTACGAATGATTTCTTCGGATCTGGCTAAATACTGCGAGTTAAGATATACTTTTCTCGACAGCATATAATTTGTATAAGAGTCCGCGATGGACAACAAAATTACCATAGTAAACGCTACAAGAATTTGAGTAGATAATTTCATTACTTAAAATTTAAAGATCCATACCGTTACTATTAAATTCGCTTTTTTTCAATAAAAATAATAAAAAATAAAATCTTTTCTGAATATTTTTTAAGTCTGAAAATTATTTGGATAATCTAATAGCAAAAAGCCGAAAGCATGTCGCTTTCGGCTTCTGACAATAAAACAAACCTAAAACCAATTATAAACTAACTCTGTAAAATAACACTTATAACTGTACACCTATATGTCAAACTTAAATTTGTTGTTTTGGAGGATACTTCATAATGATGCTCAAAATCATACTTTGCCCTCCCGGTAACCAATAATTTTATTAATAGCCCGGATTCTGATAAGCAAGTTTATCTGCTGCAGATATTTCCATACCGTCAAGCTGACTGGTTGGAATAGGTCGAAGATAATGCGTCACCGAAATGGTTCTTGTAAATGATTTTACAGAATGATCCTTCCAATCATTCGGATTTGTAGCTCCGGCAATTGTGAAAGTAGTACCATATTGAATCCATTTTTGCGTGCGCGCTAAATCATACCAACGATATCCTTCTCCAAAATATTCACGTGAACGTTCCGCTAAAATATAATCAATATCAATAACAGCAGGTGTAGCAGCCATCATCGCAGCACTGTTATCCTGTACTTTAGCAACATTTCCGTTATTATCAAAAGTCCATTTTCCGGCACGAGCACGAATAACATTAATCAAATCCCTGGCACTTTTACCACCTTGGGTAACGGCACCTTTTACGGCTGCTTCTGCTGCTATAAAATACAATTCTGAGAATTTAGCTATCGGAAAAGGACGGGTACTGCTTCCGTTAGGTGATCCTAATCCTGTACCGTTGTCTGTACGGTAAGGTCCCAGCTTCCAATTTCCCGGATAACATATTCTTGAAAAATAGCTCGGTTCGATTACAAAATCAGCTCTTCCCGGTAAAACACCTGCCCCTACAGAACTATTAAAAACTGAATTAGTGTAATCTATACCCGGAGTATCAGTATTTAAAAAAGTCAAGACCGGGGCACCGTTTGTAATTGGCAGATAATTGGCATTATACAATACTGCTGCAGTATTTCCTGCCTTAGCCCAGTTACCGCGGTATACTGTTGTAAAAGTTCCGTCGTAACGTGAATCATTAGTTTTATCGGCAAAGGTATTTTTAAACACTTCTATTGGCGGGGCCAGCATAGTCCATGGACGGCCTAAATGCTGTTCTGCTTCACGCTGAACTGAACTCACAGCAGCCCAGCTGGTATTACTTGATGAACTTCTGATCCCCGGATAATTAAATTGTTCAAACCAGCCGGCAAAATAATCCGTACTGAAACCTCCACCACTGTAGCCTATATCACCTCCGTTATAAATTGAACTTGATTCTGTATGGTCTGCATATAAAAGCATTTCCTTATTACGGTCTTTTGTCGCTACGTTAACATCATAAAATGATGCTTGTAATGCAAAAGGACCCGGATCAGCAATTGCTGCTGCTGCTGCATCATAGGCCTGTTGAAAATACCATGCTGCATTATGCCCGTCCAAATCAACCCTGTCAGCAACAGGATATGTTGGAATGTTATTTGGGTTTTCCAGCCACCAGCCAAAAGTCAGGTATGCTTTTGCTAAATAAAGTCTTGCAACCGTTTTGGTCACACCACCTGTTACACGTCCTGCTACAGGTAAATCTTCAACAGCTTTGATTAAATCAGGAAAAATTGCTTTACTGTATACTTCAGGAACTGTATTACGCACCGAAGATCTCAAGGTAGATGAATTGAATTTCAGTTCTCCGGCTCCCAGATCTAAAGGCACACCACCATAAGTTTGTACCAATAAAAAATAATCAAAAGCGCGGAAGAATCTTGCTTCGGCAATCAACGCATTTGAAATGGTTCCGATTTTAGTCGCGTTTTCAATAACACCACTGGCGGTATTTATGTTTGGAAACGCATTATTCCATACTGCACCGGTATTACTGGTAGAAGGATCAATTGTTCCTACTCCCGAAAAATCTAAATTCTTTACATTCCCGTCAGAATTCTGACCCCATGTTGATTCATCTGTAGCAATCTGTCCGACATTCAAAAAGTAACCACTGCCATACATGTAACGCAAATGACCGTACATGGAGGTCACGCCTCCCATCACCCCTTCCGGAGTTGAAAAATAATCAGGCGTAAAAATAGCCCGCGGGTTTTCCTCCAAAATATCAGAGCAGCCCACCAGGAACAAAGAAGCTAAAACTGTTCCTATATATATTTTAATTTTTATATGTTTCATCGTTATCAATTTAGAAAGTTATATTAAGACCCAATATAAAATTACGCGACTGCGGCGTATTGTAACCAACAGTCAGCAAACGGCTCAGGTTTGCAGAATAAGCCACTGCCATATTTGCGCCATCATTAGCATACGAATTGGTTTCGGGATCCATGCCTGATTGTTTATGGTATGGAGAATAAATTACCCAGGGATTCTGAACAGTACAGTACAGTCTGAGTCTTTCCATACCCGCACTTTTTATCCAGTCTTTATTAAAATTAAAACCTAGCGTAATTGTTTTTAATTTTACATATGATCCGTCAAAATATCCCAGGGTAGAACCATATTTTGGATTATTACTTTCTGTTGGCCCACCCGGTTTTGGAAACTCAGCACCTGTATTCTCAGGAGCCCAATAATCAACATCAATTTGCCCTCTGCGTCCATCATTAATATTCAGATAGCCATTTGATCCATAAAGGGTACTGTTAAGAATACCGCCGCTCTGAAAAAGCCCAACAACGCTTATATCAAATCCTTTATAAGCAACCCGTGTATTAAAACCACCTTGAAAATCAGGGTCTGCATTCATAACCTGTCGGTCATCTGCTCCAATCAATCTTGTCGGAGTTCCGTCAGCATTATAACTTCCTTTATATTCTACCTTAATCATACCCGCTGCTCCGGCAGATCCTTCATATTGTTTTGCTTCAGCATCAGTCTGCCAGATTCCGGCTTTCTTGTAATCATAAATTACATTAAGAGGTTTTCCAACAAACCACCAGTTACTCTTATCTTCGGTCGTTCCTGAAGCAAGAGATACCAATTTATTTTTATTACTGGATATATTTGCACCCATTTCCCAGGTCCAGCCGTTGTAATTATCTAATATTACGCCGTTTAATGAAGCTTCCCAACCTTTATTTTGTGTCGACCCAACATTTCCAACGTAACTGCTGACTCCTGAAGTTACCGGCAGGTTCACACTAAGCAATAAATCTTTTGTATCGGTTGTATAATACTCTAGTGTACCTGAAAGACGGTTTTTAAGAACCGAGAAATCCAATCCGTAGTTGGTAGTGATAGAATACTCCCATCCTAAATCCGGGTTAGGAAGTGTAGATACATAATATCCTGTAGCATTTGTTGACCCAAAATTATAAGGTCTTGTGCTTAAATAGCCAAGTGTAGCATATGGCTGTACAGATTGATTCGATGTTTGTCCGTATCCTCCACGAAGTTTCAATGAATCAATCCAGCTTACATCGCTCAGGAACGATTCTTTATTGATATTCCAACCTGCAGATATCGCAGGATAACTATGCCATTGATTTGATGGCGCCAGTCTTGAAGAAGCATCAGAACGGAAAGTTGCACTCATCATATAACGGTCATCATAAGAATACATGACACGTGCCATATACGACATTAAACCACTCTGCCAATATCCCTGATTGCCATTGTTGATCGTTATATCATTATTATCACCTGTAGAAGTCTGTCCTAAATTAAAATATTGAAAACTGTCCCCTGCAATATTTTTTCTTGAAATTGACGAACTGTTATAACTAGTCTGTTCAGCAGAATACATAGCCAAAGCACTTACTTTATGTTTTTGGGCAAAAGTATGATCATAAGTCAAAAGACTCTCAATAGTCCAGCTGGTAGTAAGGGAATTACCAATAGAAGCAAGATTTGGATTGTTTACATTCGAGTTGAAAACTCCAATCCCTGTATAAGATCCTGTGTTACTTGTACGAAAGTTACCTCCAATATTAACACGGGCTTTTAAACCTTCTACAGCCGGAATCTTTAATTCTGCATATGCCGAGTTATAAGAACCATAAGTCTTGTTTCTGTCTATCCATTTATCACCCAGATTCGCCATACTCTCTCTGGTATACACCCAGTTCTCATCTTGTGGCATTCTAACCGTTCTTTTCAAACTGCCATCAGCATTATAGGGATTAGCTATAGGTGACATACTTAACACTCCATACATCCCTAAGCCTGCGCCATCTGTTATACTAAAATTATTGTTTGATGAAAAACCGATCTTAAACAATCCTAATTCCTGATCAAGAGCAGCACGTATCGAATAACGCGTGTATTCTGAACCCGGTATTACAGCTTCATCTTTATAGTAGTTGGCACCAAAATTATAATTTCCTTTTTCACTTCCTCCGGAGACACCTATATCGTGACTGGTTACAATTCCGGTTCTGTAAAATAAATCCTGCCAGTCCGTATTTACATCATTAGATTCATCTAAACCATTTACCAGATTCTTACCCGCTAATTTTCGTAATGCAACATATTTAGGTCCATCCATCATTGGGTACTTCACTGCTGTTTTATAGCCTGTATAGGCATTATAGGAAATTTGTGCTTTCTGCCCTTTTGATCCCTTATTGCTTGAAACCAAAATAACACCATTTGCTCCACGAGATCCATAAATAGCAGTTGCAGAAGCATCCTTTAATATATCAATACTTTTGATATCATCGGGACTTATATCTGCCAGTGTTCCGGCAAAAGGAATACCGTCTAATACTACAAGCGGGTCATTTCCAGCTGTAAGGGAACGTGTACCACGTATACGAATCTGCATTGTAGCTCCCGGCTTTGTTGATGTCTGAGACATCTGAACCCCGGCAATACGCCCCTGCAGGGCCTGCGTAACATTCGCCGATGGTACTTCCCGCATTACACTTCCGCTAATTGAAGCAACAGAACCGGTAACTGCTTCTTTACGCTGGGCACCATAACCTATTACTACTACTTCTTTCAAACTGCTTAAATCCTCTTCAAGTGTTACATTTATATTTTTTTGTCCGTTTACGGCGACTTCTTTACTTTTTAAACCTAAAAAGCTGAAAATAAGTACTCCGTTAGAAGGCACATTGGAAATAGAATAATTACCATCAAAACTGGTACTTACACCTGTTTTTGTCCCTTTTAGGTTCACATTCGCACCTGGAATTGGACCATTTGCATCCGATACAGTTCCTGTGACAGTTGTCTGTGCATTCGCTTGAAATGAAAACACAAACATTAAAATCAAAAAACCAAAGCACTTAAAATACCTTGATTTACTTGTAACAAAAAAGTTAGTCATAAAAATTGATTTAAATAATTAAAATTGGTTTTGGTTCGTTAATAACCCTGAATCCTAATGCAGAAATTATCAGTAACGAATATTTGAAGTCCCTGATCTAACAAATGTAAAAATAAAAACAAAATAACACAATCGGTTGTGTTATTTTTATTTATGGATTAATTAAAAATATAGAGATATAAATTTTATTTATATGCTTTTATCGCTAATAAAATATTAATTATGCAAAAAATAAAGATATTTAAAAGATAATTTTATAGATTTAAAATGATTTATTTAAAATCTATAAAAAAATCATAAAATGAAAAAAGTCAAACATTCTTTATGATTTTTGTAAATATAAACACCTAAATAGTGTTAACAAAATACAAATACATAAACTAAATATTACTAATACTGCTTATACATGTAAAAAATAACTTCTGAATGGCAAAAATTATCAATTTGGCAAAAATGCTTAAAAAAGACAATCGGTTGCTGGAAATAGTAGATAAATAGGAAAATTTCAGCTTGAAGAAGAAATTATATAAAAGAAAAACTACGCATTTATGATACCCATTAAACCCGATTCCTTCTTTTATTATTTCCGAAATAAAAGTTACTTTAAGATTCAGAAGAAATAAATTATCTTTAACGTGAAGTTGAAAAAGTGAATTTCAGGTATTCAGGTAAAATTGTAAAACAAAAAAGATGAATATAATTATTACAGGTGCAACAGGAATGGTTGGTGAAGGTGTTTTGTTAGAATGCCTTGAAAACTATGCTGTAAAAAAGGTTTTAATGATAAATCGTAAGCCTTCTACGCTCAAACATCCTAAACTGGAAGAATTAATTGTACTGGATTTTATGCAGTTAAATCGATATGCCGAGTTTTTACAAAGCTATGATGCTTGTTTTTATTGCGCCGGAGTAAGCTCTGTTGGAATGAATGAAATAAAATATACGTATGTAACTTATGATACCACTTTGGCTTTTGCCAGGGCATTATCAGAAATCAATCCAAATATGGTTTTTAATTTTGTTACAGGAAGTCATACCGATACATCAGAAAATGGTAAAATCATGTGGGCACGTGTAAAAGGAAAAACAGAAAATGATCTAATGAAATTGCCTTTTAAAGGGCAATATAACTTTCGTCCCGGATTTATGAAGCCTTTTAAAGAGCAAAAAAACGTAAAGACAATTCTCAAAATTATAATTCCGCTTTTCCCACTTTTGTTTCCTAAAAAAATATTAACCTTAAAAGACGTTGGACAGGCTATGATTAATACCGTAAAAGAAGGTTATCCTAAACAAATATTAGAAATAGAAGATATCAAAATACTGGCAGAATTCTAATATTCTTTTCCCGTCATTTCATTTTGAAATTACTTTAGTCAGGCTCTTTCTGATTTAAAGTATTTTTTTTATTCTTAAAAATCAATTCATATGATTTTAAAATGCTCTTTTTGCTAATTCAAGTTTTTTAATGATCTTTTGAAGCCAATTAATCGTCAATGGAAAGAAAAGTGACTTTAAAAGTTATTACAAAATGCAAAAAAACCTTTATTATTTTTATGAATAACTCAGTTTTCCATCAGAAAAAAACCTCAAAATCAGCACTATAAAATAAATTGCAGTTTCTTGTACTTTTTATTAGGCAACACTTATCTTTTTTAGTACTTTTCAAACTTTTTCCAATAACATTTTAACACTATGGCAGAAGTAAAAAATGATTTAACACGCTTTTTAGAGGCACAAAACAAACTCTATCTTAAAGCACTAACGGAAATTAGCAAAGGAAAAAAAGAAACCCATTGGATGTGGTTTATATTTCCCCAACTAAAAGGATTGGACAAAACTGAGATGTCTAAGTTATACGCAATCGAAAATCTTAAAGAAGCGGAAGCCTATCTTAGCCATCCTGTACTTGGAAAACATCTCATTGAAGTTTCTAAAGTATTGTTGAGTTTTAAGATGAAATCGGCTGAAGGTATATTTGGAGATTTGGATGCCCGAAAATTACATTCCTCCATGACACTTTTTAGCTTAACTGATAATACTGACCCCATATTTCATGAAGTATTAGATACCTTTTTTTCAGGCAAATTTGATCCTCTTACTTTATCTATTATTAATGAAATGATCCATCCGGCTTTGGAACGCACAGAGCTTTAAGTATCTTTTTAAAAATTTCAAATTAAATACAAACTCAATTCGATTGTTAAACAATTGATTCACAAAGAAATTTGAACTCCTGCAAGGTTTTCCAAAATCTTGGTATGTTTCATACCTACAAGGTCAAAAAAAGACCTTGCAGGAAATAAACCAGGTTATAAAGTTCTGTCGTATCAATCATTCTTCAGATATGACAGAACCCATATCTAATCCATGTCAAAATTTCCCTAATGATCTTCCATAATAAACAGGGATAAAAGGAAGCAGTCTGTTTCCATAGAGACTAACTTAAGTAAAGACATCGTAGATGTTTGTAAGTTCGTGCTGCCAGGTTACTTTTTTTTTATAAGTAAAACTTTATTGGGCAGGGTAAAAATACCCTTTAAAAAAGGTCTATTATCCTCTATATCATCATTTTAAATAAAAGTAATTTTATATTAATTATTAAAATAACTCATTTAAAATGGAGGAAGCCGAAAAGCCAAAAAGAGTAGGTATTATAAAAAAATCAAAATTATGAAAACAAAAACACTGTTAGTTATTGGTGTTATTGCCGTTGGGTTAGTATTATTTTCCCAACGCAAACCCCAAAAAATGTTGATCTATAACGAAAATGGAAATTATATTGTTGACAATAATTTCCTGATTAAGGATGCTAAGGAGATGTCCAGATCAGATCTTAACGGACTTATCGCTCTTGATAAGGAATATTCAAAAATTGGTGGTGCCGGTTTTCTGAATTACATCGTTAATACACAAAAAATCCAGCACATTTCCCGAATAAAAACCTGGGACCGTGTAGCAAAATTCACAAAATTGAACATTATCCATAAAGGCTGTTTTGAAACAACAGATATCGATTGGAAATCTTATGGGGATATTAAAATAAGACTGGATAAAATATTATCAAAATACAAGTATGCTTCTTTGGATGGAAATATTGGAATTACAGCAAATAAAATTGTAGTCAATGCCACCAAACTATCTAAAAAAGACATTAGTACTTTCAACAGATTATCCGTGGTAGGAATTGATGAAAATAATATCTGTAATGATTATATGGGAACCAAAGCCTTTAGCAGAGTGCTGACCAGAACTACCAGAACACCTTTTGATAAAAAATTAAATCAACAGGTTATCAATGTTATCAAACAATACCAATAATTATTGAAACAAGGACCAATCAATACGGTTTGTCCTTGTTTTTATAATAAAAGAAAGAAAATTTTCAGCAATCAAATACAATAAAAATGAAAAGAAAATGGCAGCTTTTTGGAATATTCCTTTTACTGTTTATGGTGTTCACTATTGGGTTAAAAGGAACTTTTGACGGTTATTACGGTTTTTACTATGATAAAGAAGAATATAAAAAACCATTCATTTATGAACTCTCAAACAAAATTGTAGAGCTCGAACCTGTTAGTATGTTTACGGCTTATACCGGATTTGATACCGGATATGGTTTTTTTGCACCTAATGTTGCCAGCGATTTTGTACTGCTTTTTGAATTGCAGGACGCGAATGGGAATGTTTTAGAAGAACGTATTATGCCGGAATTTAAGAGTAAGGAAGGTATCGTGAGATATACTTCGGTTTTTAATATGTTTATGGATAAAGTGGTTTCTTCCAAAAAGAAAAGCGAATCCCAATACTTCGAATATTTGGATGTGGTGCTGAAGCAAATTGCAAAAAGCGTACTTAATGAAAGCTATAGTGCCGCAAAATGTACAGCCAAACTTTATCTCTACGATTATCCCACTTTGGACCGGTATAAAAAAGGAGAAAAAACAGATAACCTGATTTTAATTAGTCAAATAAAATAAAAAACATATCATGAAAAAAACCACTATCTTATATAAAAAAATCGAAAATTTCTTTTTTGAAAATAAAGGCAATGCCGAATTTATGGGTTTCTTCAGAATCTCAATAGGAACAATGGTATTATTACATTTTTTATCTGTGATAAGCGATTTTGAGAAGTTTTTTTCCAGTGAGAGTATTGTTCCACAGGATATAATGTCTGTTTTTCATCCCCGCTGGCTGCTTACTTTTTCAAAAATCACCCATTTTTTAGAATCTTTTGGAGTTGCTGAAAGTATAGTGATTTTAGGAGTTAAAATAATGTTTATCATGTTGTGTATTAACATCATAATGGGGTTTTATTCCCGAATGAGCGCTTTTCTGTTACTTCTTTTACAGGTTGCATTGCTGAAAGGAAGTTCATTTTTTATTTATGGAGTGGATTTTTTTACCAGCATGTCTTTATTTTATTTGATTTTATTGCCTTCTGATGCGTATTTTTCGGTGCTTCGTTTTATTTTTAAAAAGAAAGCCCGAGAAGTGAACTTTATGCCTGTCAAAAGAATGTTTCAAATTCATATCAGTATGGCTTATTTCTTCTCAGGATTTGATAAATTGCTGGGTTACAACTGGCGAAATGGTGAATCTATCTGGAAGGCCATTCATTTGCCTTATGCCAACAGGGATTTTAATTTTGATTTTTCGTGGATGGCAGACCATTCTTATATTTTAATTATTATTGGCTGGTCTACTGTCATCATCGAAATGCTGTATCCAATTTTTGTCTGGATTCCTAAAACGCAAAAAACATGGATGATGCTTACCATCTCCATGCATTTGGGAATTGCTTTGGTGTTGAACCTGTATTATTTTTCGGCCATTATGATTATCTGGAACCTGACTAATTTTTATTTTGAAAGAGAATCAGTTCCCATGAAGTCTCCGGTTTTTAAGCATTGGTTTTATAAAAAACACAATCCGATAGGAATATAAAATTATTTCGGGATTAGTTAAGTCATATTAAAGTCTAAAAAAGCAAAAGCAATTCAATCGGATTGCTTTTACTTTTTAGATTTAAATGAATTTAAGCTAACCCGTTTAGTGTAATTCAAAATAGAGGTGTCAAGCTGAGCGGAGTCGGAGCCCTTTCGAAATAAAAAGCCTTCGACTCCGCTCAGGATGACAATTATTTCTGGAATCACAAACATATTAATTCCCTATTCCATGTCAAAAATTTTCCCTAAATGCTCTTCCATAATAAAATAGGGATCATCAGTACGGGTTACAGACCTGATATGGATTAAGCTTGTCTTGCTCATCATCCTAAGCATTTGGCGGCGTTCACATTTTATAATTTCGCCATTTTCTATTCGTTGTCCCGCAACAAAAGCGCTTCTTCCATGGGCGCACAAATGATTATTAACAAAGATAACATCCCCGGAATCAGGAACATAATCACTGTTGATCAAAGATTTGGCTTCATCCCAAAAATCAATTAAATTATTAAGCGCTTCCGGAGTTTGTCCTGCATTTTCATTAAATATCTGCTCGGCAGCGTCAAAACGAATAAAGGGAAGCTGTCTGTTTCCATACAATACAGAGGCTGTAGGTCCTGAATTTGCAACATCTTCATCATTATAATTAGCATCTTTTGGGCATTGATATATAGGTTCGAATAATTTTTTCATCACCGGATTCATTTTTCCGTGGGAACGGATAGAGTATAATGTAGATGGCACCCTCTCCTCATTTCTCAGATATAGAAAACTCAAAAAATCTGCCTGATTTGATAAAAAGGCATCTTCTGTATGTACAAATAAATCAGTTTTGGAACCTGAACCTGTCTGTGTCACTGCCATTTTCTCGTCAGGAATAACGGCATGCAATAAACCTCCCCCCTTTCTCTGGGCATAATATTGAACGGGTTTTGAAGGCACTGCACCATGAAGAAGTGAACAGATAAAACCGTATTTGTTTAATTTTCCATAATCTGCATCCTGCCAATTGGGAGGTGTAGGTCCCAAATCATCCTGATCTACTTCTATAAGTCCCTGAAAGACTACCGCGCCATATTGCTCAGCAGAAAAATCGGAACCAAACTGGCTTAGGATTCTGGTTATTCTTTCAGGAAGCAATTGAAAAGCATGAAGATGAAGAGAGGCTATGTAATCAGGATTTTCATAATTACCAAATGCTTTTACCAATAAATTACCAACGTTTGATAAAATATTTCTTTCCTGTTGTGTTATTTTAACAATTAAAGGGCTTGTAGGAATTTTTAAAGCTAAACTGGTATCAGCACTTTTTTCATCTGATATAATAGATTGCGATTTCATTTTTTAATAGTTTATGGTTATTAACAGATAATGGAGATGTAAAATATAAATCACTCAAAACAAGATATATACAAACTTTAATTGGAGCTTAAAGGTAATTATGTACGGGCATTCGGATAAAATTTTTCATATTTATTTTTTTTATTACTTTTAATTTATACATTTGTTTTTATTTAGTCTAAATAATATTTACTTACAAATATATTTTTATTTAATCTAAATAACAATAATTTTATTGAAAAAATTTAAAAAAAAATGAAAGTTACCCCAATTCTTAATAAAATAAATACGTCAGGTTCTTCATCTGATATTGAAAAAATTTCTAATAATATCCGCAGCAGAAGAAGCATTTTTGCCGATCAATTCATTAAAAAAAAGATACCTGCAAAACTACTTGATGAGATCCTGACAAATGCTACCTGGGCACCTAATCATAAAATGACAGAACCCTGGAGATTTATAGTTTTCAGAGGTAAATATCTTCAAGAATATGGCCAATATATGGCCGAATACTACAAGGATTTTTATGCAAAACAACTTCCGTCTGAAGCACTTGAGGAAAAACTAACCTATCTGCGTAATTATCCTTTAAATGCAGCATGCATGATTGGTGTAATCTTAGTTCGAAACACAAAAATCAATCTGCCGGAATGGGAAGAAATTGCCGCAGTATCCTCAGCAGTACAAAACATGGCTTTGACCTGTACAGCAAATAACATTGGAAATTATTGGAGTACAAAAAGCGTTGCTCTTGATTATGTTTCCCAATTTGGTCTGGCCAAAAACGAAAAATCATTAGGCCTGCTCTATCTGGGATATTATCCGGATGATCTGAAACTTTCTAAAAAGAAGAGAACTCCTTTGTCTAAAAAAGTGATTTATCTGCAATAAAATATTAATAAACCCTAAATAATTATCTATCATGGACACTACATTAATGAATGATAAGACACCAAAAGACAAGGTGCTTATCCCCGATCAGGATTTCTACAAGGACATTTTCCATCAGCATGCCAATGATGAATATGCACAGGCAATTCAATTGGCACAGGATCGCGTTTCGAATTTTCTAAAAAACAACCGTAAACCTTTCAGCGGAATCAGGCCTGAGGATATGAGAGCAAAAGTCGAAAGTATCGATTTAAAAACACCTCTGCCCGATTATGAGAGTTTGCTCAATGAAGTGGATGAATTATATGTAAAACATGCTACTGCTTATCACCTGCCTGAGTATATTGCACACCTAAATTGCCCTGTAGTAATACCTGCATTGGCTGCCGAAGTATTGATAAGTGCCATCAATTCTTCTCAGGATACCTACGACCAAAGTGCCGGAGGAACTTTTATTGAGCGAAAACTAATAGACTGGACCAGCGAACAAATTGGTTATACTGACAACGCTGACGGGATTTTTACGGCTGGCGGTTCTCAAAGTAATTTAATGGGACTGCTGCTGGCCAGGGATTACTTTTCTTTGGAATACCAAAAATGGAACATCAAATTGGACGGTCTTCCACCTGATGCAAGTAAGTTCAGGATTTTTGTGTCCGATAAAGCACATTTCAGCAACCATAAAAATGCCTGGATTTTAGGTCTTGGAGAACAATCTATTGTACATGTGGGAGTGGACAGCAGGTACCGTATGGATCCGGAACAGCTCGAAAAAGCGATAGCAAAGGAAATAGAAAAAGGAAATATCCCTATTGCTATTACCGCCACAGCAGGTACTACAGATTTTGGGAATGTGGATCCTCTTAGTAAAATAGCCAATATTGCAAAACGTAATAACCTTTGGCTCCATGTTGACGCTGCCTATGGTTGTGGACTTTTGCTAACAGAAAAATACAGACATCTTTTGACAGGTATTGAACTGGCCGATTCGGTAACCATTGACTATCACAAATCTTTCTTTCAACCGATCAGCAGCAGTGCTTTCATAGTTAAAAACAAACTGCATCTGAACATCATCAAACACCACGCTGATTATCTGAATCCTAAGGAGCAGAATTACGAAGCGCTTCCGGCACAGATCAATAAATCCATCATTCAGAGTACCCGTCGTTTTGATGCCCTAAAACTTTGGTGTACGCTGCGCTACATGGGTAAAGAAAAACTCGGACAATACACTGATACGATTATAGAAACTGCAGAAAAAGCGGCCAATCATATTGAAACCGATAACGATTTTGAACTTTTATGCCATTCTGATATGGGCGTATTGGTGTTCCGATACATCAATGGTCCTGATCAGGCCAATTATTGCAATATCAACCAGTACATTAAGGAAAAACTGTTTTTCAGCGGGGAAGTTTTAGTCGCAAGCACTAAAGTAAACGGGAAATTCTATCTAAAGTTCACCATTTTCAATCCCCTGACAACCCTTGGCGATATAAAAAATATTTTAAATATTATAAAACAAAATGCAAATGACTACCAACGACTTAACTAAATTTCGTCCACAGGCAGAACAGGTTAATTTTAAATCCCTGCTTAACTGTTATTGCAGGGAATTCAGGAATTGGAGCCGTTATGAAGGTATTCCTAAATACGATCCGGCATTGGCAGATTACATGCAATCAATTGACCATAGCACTTTTTTTAGGTTTGATTTTACCAATATTGGTCAGGAAGTATTTGCCCCTTTGGAATACTTTTCGGAAAGTGGAGTACATTCTTTTGGTTTTCCGATTGTAGTACGCGATTGTACTTCAGACAAAATCAAGGAAATTGATCCTTTGCATTTTATTGACCTCGTAACAGCATATTCAAAAACCGATTATCCGGACATAGACGCAGCTCCAACTAAAGAACGTTTAGAAAACAGTATTCATAATTTAGCCTTTTATCTGGCTCATTATAAAAATGGTGACAGGATTGCAAACAGTCCTGAGCAATCTTTTATTGAAGCTGAACAATCCCTTATTTTAGGACACTCGGTGCATCCTTTGCCAAAAAGCAGAGAAGGTTTTAATAATGAAGAACTAGAAAAATATTCTCCTGAAACTGCCGGACAGTTTCCGTTGCATTTTTTCCTGATTCATCCCGATAATGTACTGGAAAAAAGTGCCGAAGATTATCTGATGACAGATTACCTGAGAAAAGAAATTGAAGCATATGCAGATTACAATGCAAAAGAATTACTGGCTCGCTATCCACAATGGAAAGTAGTTCCCACACACCCGTGGGAAGCTGAATATCTTTTGAACCAACCGGAAGTAAAAGAAATGCAATCCGGACAAATCCTGTTTAGTTTAGGGCAGTTTGGTCCGTCTTATACAGCAACATCATCGGTTCGTACCGTTTATAATGCTGAAAGTGAATGGATGTATAAATTCTCCTTACATGTTAAAATCACGAATTCCTATCGGGTAAATTATCTCCATGAATTAAATCGTGGTTATGATGCCAGTGAACTTATGAAAACAGACTGGGGAAAAGGGATTCAAAAAGAGTATCCTGAAGTAGAACTTATTTGTGATCCTGCTTTTATTGCGGTTGTTTACCAGGATAATGTTATTGACGGTTTTAGTACCAGTGTACGCCAGAATCCATTTAAAGGTGAAGCTTCCAAAAAAAATGTAAGCATGGTAGCCTCACTTTCCCAGGATGGTATTTTAGGTGAACCGTCAAGAATATTGAACCTCATCTCTGAATCTGCAAACCGACAATGCAAAGATGCATCTGATGTTGCGGTTGCCTGGTTTAAGCAATACCTGAATATTACCATCCGTCCTTTGATCGGTATTTTTAATAAATACGGATTTGGAGCAGAGTTCCATCAACAAAATATGCTGATCGAATTTGATGATCTTCTTTTTCCATCGAAACTTTATTTCAGGGATAATCAGGGTTATTTTTTCCGTCAGGGAAAAGTCGAAGAGCTTCAGCGTATTATTCCTGATTTTGGCAAAGACAGCAGATCATTTATAGCAGAAACCAGAATTATAGATCTCCTGGGATATTACTTATTGGTAAATCATTTATTTGGAATTGTGAATGCTTTGGGCAAAAGCAGACTGGCTCAAGAAAGTTTACTTATTAATTTGTTATATGAATCAATAAAAGCAGAAGAGCAATCTGACACTACAGGTTTGGTTTCGCATTTAACCAACAGTGTCAAACTGGTTGTAAAAGGTAATTTACTGACCAGCCTCAACAATATGGATGAAGCCAGTGCCCCAAGAACTAATCCTGCAGTTTACAAAAGTTATCCAAACCCTTTAAACAAATACTTTTTTTCTGAAAAATTGATTAATCCAAAAGGAACAGCTGTCGTTTTTAACCGGTATTTTGAAAAGGAAAATGTAACTGTAACATTGCGGCCCGTGGATATTGATACCGATCTGGAAATGCTTCATGAATGGTTTCATCGTGAACATGCTTTGCAAATCTGGAAAATGAACTGGCCAATTCGGGAGTTGGAAGCCTATTATCGTACGTTACTTCCAAATGATGTTGTACAAAGCTATATTGGTGAAGTTAATGGTGTACCCACTTTTAATATTGAAGTGTATTGGGCTAATCGTGATGTGGTTGGACGATATTATGATGCATTGCCATCTGATTATGGTACTCATCAGTTTATAGCACCGACTGATCCTAAATTAAAATTCACTTCTCCTGCCACACAAGCTATGATGGATTTTGTATTTGCAGAACCAAAAGCTGGTAAAATGGTTGGCGAAGGTTCGACAGCTTTATTGGCATCAATGATCAATAAAGCCCAGATGGGATTCAAAATTGAAAAAGTAATTGAAATGCCGGATAAAAAAGCCAACCTCAACTTCTGTTATAGAGAATGGTATTGGGCAAAATTCCCTTCTGCAAAAGATTTTCAGAATATTCCGGTTGCAGCACCCCAGATTTAATCAATAAAAAAAAAAATGAGTACAGAAAAAATATATTCGGTAATAGGTATCGGAATTGGTCCTTTTAACCTTGGTCTTGCCGCTCTTATGGAACCCGTAGAAGAATTATCATCCCTGTTTTTTGATCAGGCGGATGGTTTTGACTGGCATCCCGGTCTGATGTTAAACAATGCTACCCTTCAGGTTCCTTTTTTAGGCGATCTGGTAACAATGGCCGATCCCACAAGTAAATACACTTTCCTTAATTTCATCAAGGAAAGCGGAAGATTGTATAAGTTCTACATTCGTGAAAACTTCTTTATTTTCAGAAAGGAATATAATGAGTACTGCAAATGGGTAGCTTCTAAACTCTATAACTGTAAATTCTCTCATAAAGTAGTGTCTCTTGACTATGTTGATGGGCTGTATAAAGTAATGGTAATCAACACACAAACCTGCATTACTGCTACTTATTATACCCGGAAAATCGTTTTAGGAACAGGAACCTCTCCTCATATTCCGGGTTTTATTGATAAAGAAGCTTTACCAAATGTGATCCATGCTTCTGAATATTTATATTTTAAATCACAAATTCAAAAAAAATCATCGGTAAGTATTATTGGTTCCGGACAAAGTGCTGCAGAAGTGTTTCGTGACCTTTTACCTGAAACTCAAAATGGTTTACAGCTTAAATGGTTTACGCGCTCTTCTCATTTTTTTCCATTGGATAATAAATCGAAACTCACGCTGGAACTTACTTCTCCGGAATATGTAGATCATTTTTATAATCTGTCCTATGAAAAACGAAAACAGCTTTTAGCCAGACAGCATGGTCTTTACAAAGGGATTGATCAGGAATTGATTAATGAGATTTTCGACAGTTTGTATGAAATGAGCTTAGATAACACCCCATTAAACATCGAATTGCGTTCAAATCTGCGTCTTACAGAAGTTACAGAAGACTCCGATGGTTCTTATGATATGAATTTCATGCATACCGAATTGGAGCAGCCTTACCAAAACCAAAGTGATTATGTTATTCTGGCCACCGGCTATAAATATAAAGAACCGGATATTCTTCAGGGAATTGAAGATAAAATCGATCGTATGGAAAATGGTTTGTTTAATGTAGGCCGTAATTACACTATCGATAAAAATCGTAAAGATATTTTTGTTCAAAATGCGGAACTCCATACGCATGGTCTTTCTACCCCGGATTTAGGAATGGGTGCATATAGAAACTCCTGTATCATTAATCAACTTACAAATCGTGAAGTTTATAAAGTTGAAAAACGTATTGCTTTTCAGGAATTTGGCATAGAAAAATCGGAAGAAGACTTTTCTCAAAATAATGCTACAGACATAATAAACGAACAATTAGATATTCAGACATTAATAAAAAACTAATTTAGATGACAACTTCTGAAAATATATTCAAAGACGCACAACATCTCAATGCGAATATCTGGAACAAAGTAAATCGTAACCTTCTGGCAAAAAGTATTGCAGAATTAATGCGTGAAGATTTGGCAAAACCGCAAATCACAAGCAGGCAGGACGATGGACTTACCCATTTTAAATTAGAGACAGATAACGAGAACATTTATTATACTTTTTCCGGGTATCCAAGATTTATTAATTACTGGCATATCATCAAAGAAAGCATCCTAAAAAATGATGGTGGACAGCAATCAAACATAATTGATGTACCCAATTTTTTTATAGAACTGCAAAATACTTTTGGTATAAATTCCTTCACGCTGGCACATTATGTTGAGGAATTATTGCACACTTTGTATGCAGATGCTTTTATCCATTCCAAAAGTCGTTTGTCTGCAGCTGAACTTGCAGATTCAGATTTCCAAACTATCGAACACAGTCTGGATGGGCATCCATGGGTAATTGTAAACAAAGGCCGTATTGGTTTTGACTCACAGGATTATAAAGACTTCACACCCGAATCGGGCCAGAATACACGTCTGGTATGGCTTGCTACCCATAAAGACCGCACTACTTTTCGTCTGTTGGAAGGCATGGATCAGCAAAATTTTTATGAAAATGAACTGGGTAAAGAAAAAATAGCTTCGTTTAGAATCATACTTGCTCAGGCAAAGGTAAATCCGGAGGATTACCTCTTTATTCCGGTACATTCATGGCAATGGCAAAATAAACTCGTTATGCAGTTTGCTCATGATATTGCTGCGAAATACCTGATTCCTTTGGGACTTTCAGATGATTTGTATAGCCCTCAACAAAGTATTCGTACGTTTTTCAATCAAAGCCAGCCACACAGACATTATGTAAAAACATCAATGTCTATATTGAATACCAGTCACATAAGAGGATTATGTGCGAAACAATTATCAATAGCGCCACGTCTTACCGGCTGGATCAAAGACATTCTTAAGCAAGATTTACATCTTCAAAAAATGGATGTTGTACTTCTGGGTGAAGTAGTTTCTGTTAGTTATACGCATCCGAGTTACAGCAAAATTATAGCTACTCCTTATCAGTATAATGAATATTTGGGAGCCATGTGGCGAGAAAGCCCGATCAATTTTCTAAAACCCGGAGAAAATCTAATGACGATGGCGGCTTTATTATATGTCGATAACGAGGGTAAAAGCCTTATTCAGGAACTTATAGAAAAATCAGGTCTTTCTACAGAACAGTGGTTAAAGGCTTATTTTACAGCATATCTTAAACCAGTGTTGCAGATTTATTACCAACACGCTTTATGTATAGATCCGCATGGGCAGAATGTGATTCTTATTTTGAAGGATTATGTCCCTACCCGTATAGCTCTACAGGATTTTGTGGGAGATATTTTAATTAATGAAGAAGGGAAGAAAAAGCTGCCACAGGAATTCATTGAAAACATGTTCAATGCCTCTCCAAATCCTGAAAATGCCCCTTTGGTTATTCATATTGCTGTCTTTGACGCTTTCTTCAGATACCTGAGTGATGTATTAATTACTACTGCAGATTTTCCTGAAGTTTCCTTTTGGAATGGTGTGTATGACATCATTACAGAATATCAGGAAGAACATCCTGAACTAAAAGATATGTTTGAAAAGTATGATTTACTTATTCCCGAATTCAAACGTCTTATCTTCAACAGTCGACGTTTGTTTAACGGTTATGAGGAAACTTCAGGTTTTCCACACATGAAAAAAAGCGGTTTTATTCCGAACCCTTTATATCAGCTGGTAACCGAAGAATTGCTAACAATAAAAGAGAATTCATGAAAACTGCCCTATTAAAAACACGCTCATTTTTTAGTCTTTTAAAGCGTTCCTTATCCGGCAGCGAAAGTAATTTTACTTCCGGCAGCATCAACAGGACCATTATTTTAATGTCTGTGCCAATGGTAGCAGAATTGCTGATGGAATCTTTGTTTGTTTGTTCAAATCTGTTTTTTGTGAGCAGATTGGGTACCAACGCTATTTCTATTGCCGGTGCTACAACCACTTTTATCACTTTTTGCTATTCTGTTTCCATAGGTCTTGGTATAGCAGCATCAGCAATGATTTCAAGAAGAATCGGTGAAAAAAAGTTTAAGGCAGCAGGACAAACGGCAATGCAGGTTATTTATGTAACCGTACCAATTGCTGCACTTATAAGCCTGGTCTGCAGTATCTGGACAACAGAAATAATGAGTCTAATGGGACTTTCTCCTGCCATGGTTCAGGAAGGGGCTTCATACGGAATGATCATGTTTGCCTCCAGCGGATTCCTTATACTTCGTATCGTAATCAACGGGATATTTCGTGGTGCCGGTGATGCCTCTACAGCCATGAGAATATTATGGTTATCGAATGCATTAAATATAATATTATGCCCCATATTCATGTTTGGCTGGGGATTTATTCCTGCCTATGGTTTATTCGGAGTTGGTATAGCGACGCTAATTGCCCGAATGGTTGGCGTAATCTATCAGGCATGGTATCTGGTAAAAGGGAAAACCATAATGAAAATTGGAATGGCACAATTGGTATTCCATTTTGATATTTTCAAAAGGATACTCAAACTGGCTTTTAGTGGCACAGTCCAATTTATCATTCCTGCTTCGAGCTGGGTATTTATGATAAAAATTATGTCCCATTTTGGAGAAGACGCTTTGGCCGGATATATTTTAGCTCAAAGGGTGACTTCAATAGCCACTATGCCTGCCTGGGGTCTTGGAAATGCAGCCGGAATATTGACAGGACAGAATCTCGGGGCAAAACGGCCGGACCGGGCAGAAAAATCGGTTTGGAGGGCAGGAATGCTAAACATGGGATTCCTTGTATTAATTGCTATTTGCTGGATTTTTCTCGCTGTTCCCGTGGTAAAAATCTTTACGGATATTCCGGAAGTGATTTCCCACAGTGCCACATATATTCATTTTATCTCTATGGCCTATGTTCTTTTGGGATATACAATGGTGATTTCCAGGGCGCTCAATGCTGCCGGAGAGGTAAAAGTCGTTACCTGGCTTTACATCCTAATGTTTTATATCGTACAGATTCCGCTTGCCTATGCGTTGGGAATTACTTTTAATCTGGGTTCAAACGGTGTTTTTACAGCCATATTAGTATCAGAAATTGTATTGGCCGTTACCTGTATAATTGTCTTCCGTAAAGGAAAATGGAAAAATACCAGAGTTTAATCAGACACAAATTAATTAAATAAAAAAATATGAATACAACAGAACAATTACACGGAGTATTTGCAAGAGCTTTTGAAATACCTGTTGAAGCAGTAAACGACCAATTGGAATATCAGGCAATAGCCGAGTGGGATTCTATGAGCCATCTTGTTTTGGTTGAAGAATTGGAAAGCACCTACAATATCTCAATAGAAATGGAAGATATTTTAGACATGGGAAGCGTCGAAAAAATAAAGGAAGTACTTAAAAAACACGGATTTGAAATTAATTAGAATATAGCAAAAGAACTATGGAACTATATGATTTAATCAGAAAAAATGAAAATTTAACCTTTACGGATTCCAATACCGGTGTTTCTAAATCCATAAAGGAAATGCACCGGTCACTGGAAATTGATAATTTGCGGTTAGTTGTCTTTATCTATAACGATAATCAGTTAGCTGCTGTTGAAACCTTGTTGAATTTTTATCAAAGCAGATATACAATAGCATTACAGGGATCAGGAATAAATACTGACTTTAAGGAGAATTTAGAAAAAAAATACACACCCTATTACATCTACGATCCGTCCCGTAACAGCATTGAAGGGTATAGTGCAGTAAATGCTTCTGAGACGATAGTATTATTTAAACGCAATGAAAATTTAATTTATCCAATACATCCTAAAGTTAAGCTTCTGCTAAGTACTTCCGGAACAACAGGATCTCCAAAATTTGTGAGACTTTCTGATGAGAACCTGGTGCAAAATGCCAAATCTATCCTGAAATATCAGCCGATTAAGACAGATGACGTAGTACCATTGAACGTCCCTATCAATTCCGTGTATGGATTGTCAATTTTTACGACCAATTGTATAAAAGCACATCAGGTTGTCTGTACTGATAAGGATGTGTTCCAAAAAGAGTTTTGGTCTGACTTGAAAAAATATGAGTATTCTACCTTAGGAGGAGTACCCTATTTTTATGAAATACTTCAGAGCATAGGTTTTTTCAAAAAGGATCATCCTTCATTGCGATACTTTACTCATGGTGGCGGAATGTTAAATCATAAATTGATAGAAATTATTTCAGAATACACCGAAAAACATGGTAAACAATTCTTTGCGCAGTACGGGCAGACAGAAGCAAGCGGAAGAATGGCTTTTTTGCCCCCTCAAGATTTGCTGAGAAAAAGAGCTTCTATCGGACGTCCTATCCACAATGGACGTTTCGAAATAGAAAATGAAACATCCGAACTTATCTATTATGGGCCAAATATTTTTGGCGGCTATGCAAACATAAGAGCCGATTTACAGTTTTATGATCAGGAAGAAAAACTGCATACAGGAGATCTTGCAAAAGTAGATGACGAAGGCTATTATTATATTACAGGCAGACTAAAACGAATTGTGAAATTATTTGGTACCCGAATAAATCTCGATGAAATGGAACTCCTTCTGAAGGATAATCTGGGCGGACAAACCTTTATTTGTCTGGATATAAGCGACAAGAATTTAGCTGTTTTGTATACAGACAAAAATATTGATAAAGAATTGATTAAAGGTGTTTTAAAAGAAAAACTGAGTCTTCATACCAGTTCATTAAAAGTCATTCATATGCATGATTTACCACTGACCGCCAACGGAAAAGTAAATTATCCAATGATCAAAGAATGGCTTGAATCTGAAAGCCTAGTGCAATAATAACTGAAATTTACTCTCGATTTTTCTTTCAACATCCAATTTGAAAATAATTAAGAAAGAGCAAATATTATTAAAACAAAAAGACCTCTATCCTTACGAATAGGGGTCTTTTTTGATTAACTAAACTACTTCTATGAACTTAAAATCCATAGATTTGGTTTAGCAGACAAAGTCTGCATGGTTAAATTTTCACCACAAATTACACGAAATTAATTTGTGTAATTTGTGGTAGAAAATATTTTTAGAAGCTAATGCAAAATGCATTAAACTATATAGTTTTAACTATTTTCTGTGACCAATAAAAAACTAATTTAAAATCTGAAAGTCAGGTTTGCTAAAACCGTTGTTGGCGCTTGTGGTGCTCCCCATGTACTCCAGTATTTTTCATTTGTTAAATTGTCTATCTTAACCCCAATTCTCCATGTTGGCTGCTCATAAAATACTGTGGCACTTAAAATTGTATATGACGGAATGTAAAAGGTATTAGCTGTACTCATATAACTTTTATCTACATAATTTGCGCCAAAACCGGCACCTAAACCTTTTAATTTATTTTGAAGTTTATAAGATGCCCAAAAGTTTGCCACATTTTCAGGAGCATCAGCAGCTTTATTCCCTTCAATAGCTTTATTAGCGTTACTGGTTTTTTCAATACGATTATCATTATAGGCATAACCAGCTGTAATATTTAAACCTGGGACAGGATTTGCAAGGAATTCAACTTCAACCCCTTTACTTAGCTGTTTTCCATCCTGTAGATAGACTAAATCTGCTTGTCTTATTAATGCATTATCATTAGTGATTTCATAATAACTAACTGTTGTGCTTAATTTTTTGTTGAACAATTCAGCTTTTATCCCTGACTCCCATTGATTAGCATAAAGAGGATTCGGAACAAATTGTGTTGCATCAGGCTGATTTACCGGTGCAAGATTTTGGAAACCATTCATGTAATTTCCAAACACAGATAATTGATCTTTAAGAATCTGGAATACCAATCCAAATTTAGGTGATACTGATGTTTGTTTATAACCCGCTACCGTACCACTTTGTTTACGTTCGAAATCGTCCAGACGCAAACTTGTCATAACATGTAACCTGTCTGCAACACCCATTACATAAGAAGCATAGGCACTATAAGTATTTTCGTCTCTGCCTGCACGTATAACCGGAGCTAATAATACTGCATCAATATCTTTTTTTCTAATTGGAGTAAAGTTAGTTGTTACATCAATAGTCCTGAATGGAGCAGTTGGTGTTGGCGTAGATGAAAAAGTATCTGAATAATTTCTATAATTTACCCCTGCAACTAATTTATGCGTTAAGGTTCCGGTTTTGAATTCTCCATTAATATTTTCCTGGATGTTGGTATAGTTACTGGATATTGGTCCAAACATAGTAGCACGAATAGTAGCTGTTGTTGGAGAAGTCCAGGTTGGCAAAACCTGATAACTATATTCAACGTCCTCACTTACATAAGAAAATAAAGTAGTAGATTTCCAATTATCTGATATTTGATATTCTGACTGAACGAAAGCCTTTGAAGATGTCGATTTAGCATCAGCATCATCATGAACAAGTGATTTCTTATAATCTAATTTTATATCTGCCGGATTTGTTATTCCTGACGCAGCAGTTACTGAAGGATATAAAGGTTTGGTACTTTTAGCATTATATAACTCTGCATCTATATTAAAAGTAAGTTTATCTGTTGCCTTGAAAGTAAGACTTGGAGTAAAAGATAAGGTGCTAGAATAGCCATAATCTAGGAAGCTTTTTGCTTTATTTACACCTACATTAAGTCTCAAAAGAACTTTTTTGTCTTTAGTAAGGGGTGTATTTACATCTGCAGTAAGTTGGTTTGTACCGTAACTTCCGGCTGTATAGGCTATTTCTGTGGCAGTAGTTTCAAACGGTTTTTTTGTAACTAAATTAACAACACCGCCAAAAGAAGATGCCGAAGATCCAAACAAAGTTCCTGACGGTCCTTTTAATATTTCTATTCGCTCAATATTTGCAATACCCACAGAAGAACGGCCTGACAAAGTTTCCATACCATTTCTGGCATTAACACCAACAGTAAACCCTCTAAAAATAAGTGCAAATCCACCTGACGGATAGTTAAGAGGTATCACACCAGGCGCATTTCTCATAGCCGTTGTAATATCGATTGTGATCTGCTCCTGCATAAGTTCTTTGTGTATTACATTATACACCTGAGGATTTTCAAGGTTTTTTAGGGGCATTCTGGCTACTGTTTCTGTTTTTTTAGAAAGGATGCTTTTTTTATTACTGATTACAACTTCCTTTAACTCTTTATTAGAAACTTTTAGCTGCAAGTTAACTGCAGACGTTTCATTTTCAGTAACTATAACTTCCTGTTCTGATGTTTCGTAACCATTTAAAGATACCTGCAAAGTATAAGTATTCGGTTTTACCCTGTTTAGTTCAAAACTGCCATCATCATTTGTACTGGTATTGTATTTTGAGCCTTTAAGAAAGATATTCACATCAGCTGCCGGTTTACCATCAGAAGTTGTGATTTGACCTTTGATTTTTCCGTGATTTTGTTGGGAAAAAGAAAAAAGGGTTGAAAATAAAAAGCTAATTATAAATAAAAATTGTGATGTTCTCAGAGTAAGATATTTCATTTATTTTTAATTTTGGTGAGTATTTATTTTTATTAATTCTAAATAAAAACAATGCAAAAATAAAAATTAAAATTTGTTTAACAAATATTATTTAGATTAATTCTACACAATAATTATACTCATAGCTTTATGTGATAATAATATCCAAATCACTCAAAAATTTTAAACTGGCTTCCAGAAAATAGTGTCATCCTGAGCGGAGTCGAAGGCTTTTTACATGGAAAAGGTTTCGACTAAGTTTATCCTAAGCGGAGACGAACGGGCACAGCTGACATCTATCCTGAATTACATCCAAAAGAGTTTAACTAAATAATCTTTACAGTTACTATGTATATTTAATCTAAATAAGCATAAATTTGCAATTCAAAATTGAAGTAATTAATGTTTTCTAAAACACATGAATAAAGCATTTAAGAAAAATATCAGAAATTTACATTTGTGGCTGGGACTTGGTTCCGGATTTGTAGTTTTTATTGTAGCGCTTACAGGGAGCCTATTAGTTTTTGAAAAAGAAATTGACCAGTTAATTAATCCGGAATTCTACGTTGTTTCTAATGTCGGGCAAACAAAAAAGACAATCGATTATTGTACAAACATATTACAAGAAGAGTATTCGGTTAAGAAGATAAATCGTATCCAAACTTTTAATGATCCCCAACGCACCATAATAATTGTTGGTAAGGATAAAAACAAAGTGGTACAAATTTTTTCGATGGATCCCTATACCGGAAAAGTACTTGGTATTGTTGCACAAAAAAGCAGGTTTTTTTCTGTTGTTTTATCCATACACCGACAATTATTAATAGAAGACGCCGGTGAAATTATTACGGGCTGTTCCTGTCTGATTTTTGTTTTTATGCTCATCTCCGGTCTTATTTTATGGTGGCCGAAAAAAATTAAAAACTTAAGGCAAAGATTAAGTGTCAAATGGAACGGATCATTCAAAAGATTCAATTGGGACTTTCATTCCACCATTGGTTTTTACAGTTTTTTATTTCTCCTCATTATAGCGCTGACTGGTTTAACATGGTCTTTTAAATGGTTTGAAAACGGAATGTATTTCTTGGCAGATGGTTCCATAAAAAAAGCGTCTCCAAAAGTTGAGAATCCAACAAAAATAGATCCTAAACTTGATCAGACTACTTTTTATCAAAGCATTTATCAAAAAACGGACAGTATTTTTCCATACAAAGGAAATATTCAGATCAGAATGCCTGCAGATACTATTAACAGCATTCTTGTTCTAAAGGAAAACCTTGAAATGAGTATTCCAAACCAATCCAGTGCAGCTTATTTTGATAAATATACAGGTCAGAATATTGAAAAAAGACCATACGAATCATTTAGTAATGGAGATAAACTAAGACGATTAGTCTATCCTATCCATACAGGAAGTATTTATGGATGGCCAACCAAAATAATTGCTTTTTTAGTAACACTTTTTGCTGTCACTTTACCAATTACAGGCCTATTAATTTGGTTAGGGAAAAAGAAGAAGAAGAAAAAAAGCCCTGTCACACCTGTCAATTAAAAGACTTAGAAAAAAATGATTTTAAAACCTAACAGTAAAGTCATTACAGATACGACAAAACGAATTATTATTGTTTATTTGTATTGTTAGAAAACGATTAAATTAATTTATCTTAATTACAACTTTTCTAGCCCGGCCACTTTCTACATAAGCCAGAACATCATTGGCAGCATCGAATCCGAACACCTTGTCTACAACCGGACGTATGATTCCGGAATTGATAAGCTCAGTGATTTTACTAAGATGGGTTCCGCTTGCTTTCATAAATAGAAAGGAATAATGTACACCTAGACGTTTTGCTTTTTTCTTAGTTCCATAACTTAAAAAGAACATTACTATTTCATTATTGCATTCAATCCAATTTCTATTTTGAAAAATTTGCATTTTCTTTTTCTTCGAAATAAACCAATTCACTGGTAATTAATGAAGCCACTGCATCAATTGCCTGGGTAACAATTTCTTCGTCGTTACCTTTAAATTCATATCGTTTTGCTACTTGTTTGTGTGGAAATATAATATGAAGGAAAATAGTTCCCACAGGCTTCTCAGGGGTTTCACTTCCACCCGGAGTTGTAAGTCCCGTAATGGCGACGCATACATCAGCAGAAATTATACGGCAGAAATTTTGTGCCATCGCTTCAGTTACTTCAGGAGATTCAGGCGTAAATATTTCTATGAGTTCCGGTGGAATTTCAAGCATCTCTTCTTTCATATTGGCATCATAACAAACCATTCCGCCAATAAGAATTTTACCCGAATCAGGAACTCTGGAGAATTCATAGCACATTTTTCCTGCTGAAGCACTTTCAACAAACGTTATGGTCCAGCCTTTTTTTACAATCGCTTTACTGCATTCTATAACTTTATTAGACATCATCACTTTTCAATTTTGAAATAAAAATAATTGGTTTATGTATCTGCACAAACAAAATTAAAAAAACAGAAATAAAAGGAACTTACATAATTATGAATGAAATTTATAACATTGCGCATGATAGCTCTTTACATGTTTGGTTTTATTTTAACACCCGGCCATTTATATTTTTTTTAATTTTGTTGAAATCCCAAATCTCTTCAATGAAACGTTCCGGCACAGCAGATCTACCCTTACATTATGGCCATGTTCCTTTATGGCTCGCTGATCGTATGTCGAAACTTGGTTTTGCAATTGTTGAAACTATTGCCATGGAATTTTCAACATCGGAAGTTATCAGTAAATTGAGTAATCCATTTTGGTTTCAGAGTTTTGGTGCCGTTATGGGTATGGATTGGCATTCTTCCGGAATTACTACATCTGTTCTTGGTGCTTTAAAAAAATCAGTAAATCCACATTCGAAAGAACTTGGAATCTATATCTGTGGCGGCAAAGGAAAACATTCCATGCAAACACCTCAGGAACTTTTATATGTAGGTGAGAAAACAGGGCTTGACGGCAATAGTCTTGCAAATTGCAGCAGACTAACCGCCAAAGTTGATAATACTGCCATTCAGGACGGATTTCAATTGTACCAGCATAATTTTATTGTTGATAATAAGGGACAATGGGCTGTTATTCAGCAGGGAATGAATCCAAATTCTAAAACAGCGAGAAGATATCATTGGCATTCGCAGGATTTGAAATCGTTTATTAATGAACCTCATACTTTTATATATGGAGAAAATCAGGGTTCTATCCTTAACCTTACGGCTGGAACTGCCGAAAAATCCAGGGCCGGTATTTTAGAATTATCCAAAGAGTCCCCAACAAAAATCATGAAAGAAATGCAGCATCTTTCTTTGCCGGCACATCATGATGTCAGGATTGAAGATGTGAATATGAAAAGACTTGGCGCTATGTTATGGGCAACGCATGAAAATAAACCGGAAGATTTTGAGGAGCTTTTACTTTTAAAAGGAATGGGACCGAGAGCCTTGCAGTCATTGGCATTGGTAAGTGAAGTTATTTATGGTACTCCTACCCGATTTGAGGATCCGGCGCGTTTTTCGTTCGCACATGGCGGTAAAGACGGACATCCTTTTCCTGTTCCGATAAAAATTTATGATGAAACAATTGATACGCTTCAAAGAGCTATTAATCGTGCTAAAATTGGCAATAGTGATAAAATAGAAGCTATTCGAAAGTTATCTGAAATTTCCCGAAAAGCTGAAGAAGGTTTTACACCCAATACCAATTTTGATGCGCTTGTACAAAAAGAAAGAGACGAATCACACAAATATGGTGGAAGAACTGTTTTTGGGGAAGCTAAACCTCCAAAGACAAAACCAATAAACCCTAACAATCAATTAGAGTTGTTTTAAATTATTTTTGATTATTGAAATAAACCTAATAATTTATAAGTCCGGAAGATTCAAATATGTTTCATCAAAAAATTTCATTTCTCAAAAACAATTTTTAATCCGTTGGGTGTAATTGACTGAAATTCTTATTTGATATAAAAACAAGTAAATCAAAAAGTATAAATTTGAGTAAAAACATCTTTATACTTCAAGAAATTACTGTCACCCTGAGCGGAGTCGAAGGCTTTTT
>JBDTRA010000056.1:0-30997 GCA_039931915.1 Flavobacterium sp.
GGCCGGCAATATTCCCCAAACCAATAATTCCCCATCTTATTTTATTTATATTTTTCATATGGTTCTTTTCAAGGATACTAATTTAATCACTTATCAAAAAAGTAATTTAAAATTAACAAAAAGATTTCTAAACAAATCAAAGAATTAAACTTGTATAATTACAGATATTTTATATTTAACAAAAAAGCGTATTTTTATATTAAAAAATATGTATTTATATTCTTTCATGGTTTTTTTAACAATATTTCCAAAAAAGAATAATTACACATTAAACGCCAATATTCAATATAAAAAACGAGTTATAGAATTACCAACTGTTTCGTTGTGTTTTGGAATTGAAAAGATACTACTGCCTGATGATATTGAAACATTATATATGAATCAAATAGCCTTAAAAAGATAGCAACCCAAATTTGTAAAAAGTGCAAAGAGAATATTTTAGAAATAGTTATTCATTTAAAAAATATTATTTGTAACAAGCATTTAAGTGCTTTCTTTATTATAATCTAAAAAAATTTAGAAAAATGATCATAATAAACCCGTAATTTCTCGCAAAATGAAAATTATAATTATCTTTTTCGTCGCTAAATTATCATTTCTTGAATTTTGTATTAACGAATTATAAATTTTAAGTCCTTTTTAACAAATAGGCGCAAAACAAAGGGGGGTTAAATTGAAAAATTAACAAAAATTAAACATTGAACACTATTTTTGATAGGGGTGTCAAATGATTTTATATTTTTATCAAAATTTTTAAAACTAAATAACTATGCGAAAAATTATTTTAAGTGTGATTCTGATCACTATTTTGGTACTGACCTTTGTATCAAACTTCATCTTGTCAGACAACCCAATACCGGCAGAAGCTGTAAAGTTTGATACGGGAGATACTGCTTGGATGATCGTAGCAACTGCATTTGTATTGTTGATGACTCCGGGGCTAGGTTTTTTCTACGGAGGTATGGTTGGTAAGAAGAATGTAATTAGTACAATGCTGCAAAGTTTTATGGCAATGGTAATTGTTACTATTTTATGGGTTGTTGTTGCTTTTGGATTAGCTTTTGGTCCTACTATTGGAGGAATCATTGGAGATCCTACTTCTAATTTATTTTTTCAGGGCGTAGGTACCAGTACAGCATGGAGTCTTGCTCCAACTATTCCTTTTATGTTATTCGCCTTATTTCAGGCAAAATTTGCTATCATTACACCGGCTTTAATTACAGGTGCTTTTGCAGAACGTGTACGTTTCTGGGCATACTTATTATTCATGGTATTATTTATATTACTTATATATGCACCATTATGTCATATGACATGGCATCCTGATGGAATCTTCTTTAAAATGGGAGTATTAGACTTTGCAGGAGGAACTGTAGTACATATGAGCGCTGGTTGGGCTGCATTGGCAGGAGCTATTTTCTTAGGAAAAAGAAAAGTTCAAAAAGTGAACCCTGCAAGAATTACTTATGTATTATTAGGAACAGGTTTATTATGGTTTGGATGGTTTGGTTTCAATGCAGGATCTGCTTTAGGATCTAACGGTTTAGCTGTTCAGGCTTTAGGAACTACAACTGTTGCTGCTGCTGCTGCTGCTATGGCATGGGTTTTCCTTGATAAAATTTTAGGTCACAAATTATCTGCTCTTGGAGCTTGTATTGGAGCTGTAGTTGGTCTTGTAGCGATCACTCCTGCTGCCGGTTTTGTAAGCATCCCTCATGCAATTTTCATTGGAGC
The DNA here is from genome assembly GCA_039931915.1 of Flavobacterium sp. Classification (GTDB taxonomy): domain Bacteria; phylum Bacteroidota; class Bacteroidia; order Flavobacteriales; family Flavobacteriaceae; genus Flavobacterium. The sequence goes on from JBDTRA010000056.1 coordinate 1,735, forward strand.
TTTTGCTGCAATTGTAAGTAACTTTGTAGTAAGCAAATTCCCTAAAGGAAAAATTGATGATGCTCTTGATGTTTTTGCCTGTCACGGTGTTGGTGGTATGGTAGGTATGTTGCTAACAGGAGTTTTTGCTTCTAAAGCAATAAACCCGGTTGTTGGTGACAATCAAGGTTTAATTTTCGGAACTCCAACTTTGTTCATTAATCAATTCATAGCATTAATAGCTGTGTCAATATTTGCTTTTGTTGGTTCATATATTTTATTCTTTGTCGTTAATAAAATTACTCCACTAAGAGTTACTGAAGAAAAAGAAGAATTAGGATTAGATATTTCTCAACACGGAGAATTCTTATAAGAAATTAAATTTCGTTTCACTTAATAAAAAAGCACTCTAAACAAAAAATTTAGGGTGCTTTTTATTTGAATTAATTTTAACCTGCGATTTATTTTAGTCTGTTAAATTATTATTCAGAGCGATACAATTTGCATTTTTATAAACAACCTTCCCGCTTTCGGCTTTATCTTGCTCCGTAAAAACTACACAAGGATACCACCTCTATCGGGGCTAAATTTTAACAATTTATTGTTCCAGCTGTCATTAAAGAATAAATTATCAACTACTATTTGAAATTTGAAATTCCGGTTTTTAACCAGCTTAAATATTCTTCAGCTCCCACATAACTTATCGTAGGTTTAGAATCATTTAAATTTTTGCCTTTTAAATCTGTTAAAACATACAATGGTTGTGTATTGGTTTTATATTTAGAAATCATAAAATCGGTCCATTTATCACCAACTGTAATAATTTCATCTCCTGCAGCTGTTACAAATTGCTCCCTTGCCGGCAATTCGCGTTTATCATCAACATATAAAGAAATCAAAACAACGTCATTTTTTAAGATTGGTAAAATAGCTGACTCTGACCAGACATTGTTTTCCATTTTACGGCAATTAACACATGCATATCCTGTAAAATCTAACATAATAGGTTTATTTACTGATTTTGCAAACGCTAATCCATCTTCGTAATCATGAAAAACCATAATACCATGTGGTCCTAATTCTGCTCCCTTTGGTAATCCTTTTTCAGAAACACCATTATTAGCTGATCCTCCTACTCCAAACGGACTTTCACTATACTGCGGTGGTGGCGGAAATGCACTAATTAGTTTTAACGGCGCTCCCCACAGTCCTGGAATCAAATATATTGTAAATGCTAAAACAGTTAATCCTAAATATAATCTTCCAACAGAAATATGATGCAGGGGACTATCATGTGGAAGCGTAATTTTTCCAAATAAATATAATGCCAGGGCGCCAAAAATTGCAATCCAGATTACTAAGAAAATTTCTCTTTCCAATAAATGTAATTGTAAAACTAAATCGGCGTTTGATAAAAATTTGAAAGCCAACGCTAATTCCAGGAATCCTAATACAACTTTTACCGTATTCAGCCATCCGCCAGATTTTGGTAATGAATTTAACCAACCCGGAAACATGGCAAAAAGCATAAAGGGTAAAGCCAATGCTAATGAAAACCCAAACATTCCTATTATTGGCCCTAAAAAACCATTTGTAGCAGCTTCAAACAAAAGTGATCCAACGATTGGACCAGTACATGAAAATGACACAATTGCAAGTGCCAAAGCCATGAATAAGATTCCTATAATTCCGCCTTTATCTGCCTGCTGATCTACTTTATTTGCCCAGGAATTAGGCAGCATAATTTCAAATGCACCCAAAAATGATGATGCGAAAACCACCAATAATATAAAAAATAATATATTAAAATAAACGTTTGTTGCTAATGAATTCAATGCATCTGCACCAAAGATCCATGAGACAGAAAAACCAAGGATCACATATATCAGGATAATCGAAATTCCATAAATTATTGCATTTCTAATTCCCGCTGCCCTGGTCTTACTTTGTTTTGTAAAGAAACTTACCGTCATCGGAATCATAGGAAACACACATGGGGTTAACAATGCTGCGAAACCTGATAAAAATGCAATGAAAAAGATAGACCACAAGCTCCTTGGAGATGCCGGTGCAGGAATTTCATGTTTTTCAGATGTTTTGGTAACTTCAGTTTTTGCTTTTTCTGCTGAAGGGGCAACTACTTTTTCTATCGTATCAATTGCTAAACCAGTTCTTTTAGTTTCATCTTCTTTTAATTCAGAAACAGTCGCAACAGCTTTCATATTAAATGATGACGGAATTGCTATTGAGAATTTTTTATTTGAATTGATACAAACTTCTTTACAAACCTGAAAATCAAAATCGACATCAACTGTTTTTAAATTTGGATTTGTAATTGTAATTTCCTGTTCAATATGTGCTTTACCCTCAAAGAAAGTTTCATTGACACTAAAAATATCATTAAAAGCTGTTTTGGTTTTTCCTTCTTTGGACTTTCCAACTAAATTGTAATTTCCTTTTTGGTTTTTAAACACAATTTCTAACGGAAGTGGTCCTCCCTCTGGCGTAAATTGCGAATACATATGCCAGTCTTTTTCTATTATCCCATCAAAAATCAAAATAGCATTACTTCCGGATTTCTTTTCAATTTTAGCCGTCCATTTTACGGGCTCTAAAATTTGGGCATTCCCTTTTGCAAAAGCAAAAACAAAAAAGGCCAAAAGCACAAGAGTTTTGTTCCGTAAAAAATTTGATATTATAACTTGATGAAAGGAGTTTGACTTCATTATTGTAGTTCTATTTTAAGTATCCTGTTTGTGTTATTTTCTATTTTAAAACGCTCGTCCTGCCTGATACCAACAACCCAAACAATCTGGTTATCAGAACATAAAATCCATGTTTTTTCCTTTTCAATCAGGGATAATTTTTCATCTTTAAAAAGCTTACTCACTTTTTTAGAATTTCCATTCATTCCAAAAGGATAAAAAACATCACCTTCATTCCATTTACGTAAAATCAAGGGGAATTGGATTTTTTCAGCGTCAACAAAGATAACTTTATTTGAATCTATTGTAATGTCATCTACCTGACAAAGCTTTAATTTTAAGGGAAAATTAACTTCTGTAACATTTTCCGAAATCTCATATTCTTCATTCTGACTGATATCAGAAAAGGGTTTTAAAATTAAAGCGGTCCTGTTTTTCAACAATCTGAATTCAGCAGAAAATACTTGTTTTCCTGATTGTCCATCTACCAAATCATAAATATCATTCCATGCCAAAAACCCAAATTCATTTAGCCATTGGTACAGATATGATTTATAATTAGGTAACTTTTTGAGCTGGTTTAAATCGAAATGTATTTCATCATCTACTTGTTTTGCCACTTGTTGGTAAATCATAATAGAAGCGTCTTCAACCATTTCCTGCGATTCCCGCAAATAAGATTGTGTTTTCTGAAATGCATTCAAAAAATCAGGATTAATTTCTTTCAGGATCGGAACCAAGTCATGCCGGATTTTATTTCTCAGGTATTTATTTGATGCATTACTGCTGTCTTCGCGCCATTCGATATTATTTTCTTCGGCATATTTCAGAATTTCTTCTCTCGAAAAAGGTAAAAGCGGACGAATAATTTTATCATTTTGCTCCGGAATGCCAATTAACCCGTCTAATCCGGTTCCGCGGCTTAAGTTTATAATAAAAGTTTCCAGGTTATCGTCAGCATGATGCGCCGTTAAAATATAATCGAAATTTTCGCTTTCTAAAAGCTCATAAAACCAACTGTAGCGCAATTCACGGGCAGCAACCTGAGTTGACAGTTTATAATCTTTAGCAAAAGCTTCCGTATCAAATTGAGTGAAAAAAAAAGGGATATTATTGGCATTACAATAGTTTTGAATGAAATTTTGATCCCCAAAACTTTCTAAACCCCGCAATTGGAAATTGCAATGCAGCACAGCAATTTCATAGGGCAATTGCTGAAATAAATGCAATAAAACCATACTATCCAAACCTCCGCTGACAGCCAGAAATAATTTTGTATTTTCCAGAAACGGAAATCCTGAAGAAATATGTTTTTTAAAATTTGACAGCATTTATAAAATTAAAAATGAATATAAAAGAACAAAATTAAGTCTTTAAGAATAGATAATTTATAAAATATCAATTGAAAGTAATAAAAACAATCAATTCCAGATTTTAAGAAAGCTGCTCCTGCAATTTTTTAATGTCGTCGCGTAATTTAGCAGCTTGTAGGAAATCCAGTTCTTTTGCCGCTTTTTCCATAGATTTACGCTTTTCGCGAATCATTTTCTCCAGTTCAGGTTTAGATAAATAAGCCGTTTCCGGTTCTGCAGCAATAGACAAAGTATGTCCTAATTCGTATTCCACCAATGGGTTTTTCGTAAATGCACTGTCAATTTTCTTGTTTAAAGCATGCGGCGTAATATTATTTTCTTTATTGAAATTCATTTGTTTTTCCCTTCTGTAATTTGTCTCATCAATCGTTTTCTGCATGCTTGCCGTAATTTTATCTGCATACAGTATGGCTTTCCCGTTAAGGTTCCTTGCTGCGCGGCCAATAGTCTGCGTTAATGATCTGTGACTACGAAGAAACCCTTCTTTGTCAGCATCTAAAATCGCAACTAAAGAAACTTCCGGTAAATCCAGTCCTTCACGAAGTAAATTCACGCCAATTAAAACATCAAAAATACCTTTACGTAAATCCTGCATGATTTCAATACGTTCTAAAGTATCCACATCCGAGTGAATGTAACGACAACGAATACTTACTTTGGTTAAATATTTTGCCAATTCTTCGGCCATTCTTTTGGTTAAAGTGGTAATTAAAACCCTTTCGTCCAATTCACAACGCACCTGAATTTCTTCAATCAAATCATCAATCTGGTTTAAGCTAGGGCGAATTTCAATAATCGGATCCAATAATCCTGTTGGGCGAATGACCTGCTCAACATAAACGCCGTCTGTTTTCTGCAATTCATAATCAGCCGGAGTTGCTGATACATAAATAACCTGATTTTGCATTGCCTCAAACTCTTCAAATTTTAAAGGGCGATTATCCATAGCTGCCGGCAAACGAAAACCATATTCCACTAAATTTTCTTTTCGGCTGCGGTCGCCTCCGTACATAGCGTGAACCTGCGAAACGGTTACGTGGCTCTCATCAACCACCATCAAATAATCGCTTGGAAAGTAGTCTAACAAACAGAAAGGTCTTGTTCCAGCCTCTCTTCCGTCAAGATAACGGGAATAATTTTCGATTCCGGAGCAATAACCTAATTCACGGATCATTTCTAAATCGAAATTCGTTCTTTCTTCCAGACGTTTTGCTTCCAGATGTTTTCCTATTTCTTTAAAATAATCAACCTGCTTCACCAAATCCTGCTGAATTTGCCAGATGGCACCTTGTAAAACATCAGGAGATGTCACAAACATATTAGCGGGGTAAATAGTCAGTTTATTAAATTTTTCCAGAACTTGTGATGTTTTAATATCAAATGATTCAATTTCTTCAATTTCATCACCAAAAAAGTGAATCCTATACGCATCATCCGCATAACTTGGGTATACTTCGACCGTATCACCTTTGATCCTGAAAGTCCCGGGGTTAAAATCGGCTTCAGTTCTGGCATATAAACTCTGAACCAGGCTATGCAATAATTTGGTTCGGGAAATTACCTGATCTTTCTCAATAGCGATGACGTTTTTCTGAAATTCTACAGGGTTTCCAATACCATACAAACAGGAAACTGAGGCTACAACTAAAATATCCCTGCGTCCCGAAAGCAATGAAGAGGTCGTGCTCAATCGCATTTTCTCAAGCTCTTCATTGATAGATAAATCTTTTTCAATAAAAACGCCGGTTACCGGCATAAAAGCTTCCGGTTGGTAATAATCGTAATAGGAAACAAAATATTCTACAGCATTATTGGGGAAAAACTGCTTGAATTCTGAATACAACTGTGCCGCCAAAGTTTTGTTATGGGCTAAAACCAAGGTAGGTTTTTGTATTTCCTCTATCACATTTGCAACGGTAAATGTTTTACCGGAACCTGTAACACCTAATAATGTTTGATATTTTTCTCCGTCTCTTATACCTTGGGATAATTTTTGGATCGCCTGTGGCTGATCTCCTTTTGGACTATATTCTGAGGATACCTGAAAATTCATTTTTTACTGATAAAAAATTTAGTTTTGTAAAGATACAAAGTTTGAATTCTATAAATATATTACCCTAATTTAAAATCATAACTATTCTAAAAAATTAACAACAGCATCATTTACAATTTTGGGCTGATCTATGGTTAAAAAGTGGCCTGCATCTTTTATAATTTTAATTTTGCTATTGGGTAAATACTTTTGAGCCCGCTCTATACTTTCTTCGGAGTTTATAATGTCCTTATCCCCTATTAATACAAAAACAGGATTTTTTATAGATTTTAATTCATCATCTGAAAAAGGCGTCATTTGCAGCATATTCGAATTTGATTTTGCATATTTATTAGCCAAATAAAATTGTTTTTTATAGACGGGACTGATTTTTTCAGGATGCGTGGAAAAGGCTTTTAATGTTTTTTCAAATTTCTTTTCACTCGGAAAAAGTTTCAGGAATAAGGCTGAAGATGTTTTCCTTGGTTTATCAATAAATTTAAAAGTCTGTGCCGGACTTAATAAAACGATTTTATCTATTGAATTTCTTTTTTGGGTAGCCAATAATGTAGCAATCCATCCGCCACGGGAGGCAGCGACAATGTCATAATTTTTTAATTTATAGTGATTGAAAATTTCATTGTACCAAATCACAATCTCTTCTGTTGAAAGTGACTTTGATGTTAAAGTCGATTTTCCGGGTTCCATAATAAAGTCTATGGCATACACCCGATGATTTTTTGCCAGACTTTTAATTCCCGGATACCACATTGTTGAACTGGCATCCATTCCGTGCAGCAAAATTAAGTCTTTTCCGTTTTTCGGGCCTGCTATTATAACATGTGCAGTTCCGTAAGAAGTTTTTATATTTTCTTCCGTATAAGCTACATCCCAAAGTTTGAGGGCTTTATTATATGAATTTATGTAAGATTGTTTTTCTTTTTTTGTCTGAAAAGTGTAGTCGTCAAATTTTGCTTTTTTAGAGGATGCACAACTGACAAGCAAAAGAAATAATGTTAATGTAAAGAGTAATTTTCTTGTATTCATAAAATTCAATTTCCTATAAAGTTACACTAGATGAGCTTGTTTATAGTATCAGAATTTTGTTTTAAACTATCATAATTACAATATTTTAGGATTTCTGCTGATATGCTGAACTCTTAAAACATGAATTGTCTCGGGCATAATTTTATAAGAGATCCGATAGCTGTAAATTTCAAAAGCACGATAATTGCCGTTGTTTGAAATTTTCATTTCATCTAATTCATAGATTTCCCAATTTGCACAAAGGATTGAGACCGAGTTATAGATTTTATCGATTATTTTATTTGAAATACGATTGCTTTTGGATTCTTTTAATAAATAGAAGTAAATTTTTTAAAGTTGATTCTGAGCAGTTTTAGACCAAATTATTTCCTTTTCCATTGCTCAATTTTATCCTTAACCTCATTATGAGAATAAAAATCCCCACTTTTAATGTCATCTTCTGCAACTTTAAGTTCTTCGTTGTATTGTTCAGAATAGCTTTTAGGAGCCAAATTCCGGCTATCTAAAATGGTCTTTAGAGCAGATAAAAATGATTCGTCATCAATTTTTTCAATTTCGGAAATCAGAATGTTTTTAAGTTCAATGCTGTTCATAATACTATAATTTACCCGAAGTTACAAAACAAAAGCAGAAAATTAAGATTTTAGATCCTTAAATTTTCCAGGCTTTCTGCTGCGCTTCCGTTAAGAAAGTCCACGCTATAATACGACTGTTTTTTTGACCCTGAGCCATATCAATTGTTTTTACAGATGCAGCATTTACTTTGTTGAGGGTTTTATAAATGCTCGAAAGATTATCTCTTTTAGAAACCAAAGTAGTAAACCACAAACATTGCATTGGATATTTGGCACTTTCGTAAATCATCTGGGTTACGAAACCAATTTCACCGCCATCACACCATAATTCGGCATTGTGGCCTCCAAAGTTTAAAACAGGATTTGTTTTTTTCTTTTCTTTCGGATTTAAATTGGATACTTTTCTAACTGTACTTTGATTCGCATCCTCGGCAGAAGCATGAAAAGGCGGATTGCAGATGGTAAATGTAAAACGATCTTCGGGCGTGATGATATTTTTGAAAATAAAACGAGATTCTGTTTGTTGCTGCAAACTTATTGCATCAATTAACTTTGGATTTGCTTCGATAATTTTACTGCAATTTTCGATTGCTTTTTCATCAATATCTGTCCCTACAAAACTCCAGTCGTAAATGGCATTTCCTAAAATTGGGTAAATACAATTGGCCCCTACACCTATATCTAAACCTAATACTGAGGATCCTTCAGGGGTAACTCCATTATTTGTTTCAGTTAATAAATCGGACAGGTAGTGAATATAATCTGCCCGGCCGGGAATTGGCGGACAAAGATAATGGGCTGGAATATCCCAATCCTGAATATCATAATAGGTTTGCAATAATGCTTTGTTAAGCATTTTTACTGCTTTTGGATCACTGAAATCAATAGTTTCTATTCCATGAAGATTCACAGCAACGTACTTTTTTAATTCCGGACAATTGGTAATTAGCAGTTCGAAATCATATCGGGAACGATGCAGATTTCGAGGGTGTAAGTTATTTTTTTCGGAATTGTCTATTGCTTTCATTTTGTGAATTTGGGTGCAAAGATAGTCATTCCTTTTTTGTAAATGGTCTTATGAAACCTAAAGCCTTAGCCCTGATGGAAACGGCATCCTTTTGTGGTTTCGTTTTTTTTTAACGAGACCACAAAAGATATAGTGGACAGCAGGAAACAGCTCCTTGATATTCAAAATTCAAATGGCAATTTCAAAATTCAAAATTCAATTCAAAAATATAGTGTCAGAATACTAAAATTAATCCATACACTCCATCAATAACAAATCGCCGTCGGAATGGGTAATGGCAACCAATCCATCGTTTGCAACGGAATTGCTGCTGCCTGTCCTGTAGCCCATTGTGAGTGTATCGTTTTGCAAAGGATATTGTAAATTGGTCGAAAAAATGCCATTTACAACTCCAATCGGAATTAAGGAAATTGGAGTTTTAGCTGTGTACCATTTTTCGAATTTATTGGGCAGCAAGAATATTTTGGAATGGTCGTCGAGAATTACAATTTTAAGTAAATTTCGGTAACGAACAATATTTGTCAGATTGGTTATGGTATGATCTGCACGTCTTCCGGTGGCCCAAACTACGTTTACGGCAGGGATTTTTCTGTCAATTAAATAGTCGAATGCTTTTTCTAAATCGGTTTTGTTTTGATCCGGGGTATGTACAATTTCGATTGGATATTGTGAAGTTTTATAGATTTCCGGATCAAAGCCGTGGTCGAAATCGCCCAAAAGCACATCTACTTTTATACCTAATTCGACAACTCGTTCGATGGCAGAATCGAGTACAATAACCAAGGGAGACCATTCGAGCAATTGCCCTAATAACTCAGAATTACAGGCGGCACCATTGGCAATGATTAAAGCGGGTTCCTGGTCGTCGCGGACTATGTGATGTGATGACATTTTAATTTTAGGGTTTTGATTTTCGAATTCAAAGATATGGAATCTTAGAAACTTAGTGTCTTAGAATCTCAAAACCTATGCTAACAGTCTTCTATGGTAATTAATTTGCCCTAAATGATACGCTAAATGTGTTGAGAGATGAATAAGAAAAAAGCCGGTTGTCATTTCCTTTTCGAAAACAACCAACGGATAAATTGTTTCCAGATCAGTTTCGGTTAAGGTATCGAGTGCATTATTTACAACTAAGAGTGTGTTTTCAATTTTACTGATTAATTCTGATGCCGGAACATCTTTTAATGAAAATTCAAGTTCGCGATTTCTGATGTAACCTGTTTTTCCAATTTCAGCACCGATATATGTGTTTAGGTTCCCTATCAAATGCAAACAAAGATTCCCCGCTGAATTAGATATGTTTTTATCAATTTCCCAAATTCGTGATTCGTTTTGATACGATTCGATCTCTAATTTTAGTTTTTTCAGATCACGTTCAAAAAGTGATTTTAAAGTTTCGATTAACATATTATACATTTTTAGTTTTTATTGGAATCCAAATTTCTTCTTCAGAATCGGGATCTTCCTTTTTGTATTTTTCGTTCATTACTGCAAAATGAGGACGATAGTCAACATTATATTCTGAATTTGGCAGCCACTCTGTAAAAATAGCATTATAAGTTTTATGTCCTTCACTTTGCGGGCCTTTATGAATAAAAATTGCATACAAACCATCCGGAATTATTAAGGCTTCCATTTCTGATGGAATAAAATCAAAATTTTCAACTTCTACGGCAGCCCATTTTTCAAAAGTGTTTTCCGGATTAAAATGATCAAAATATCCTACAGGAAATACTTCCAGGGAATATAAATCAGAATCAACTGAATTTTTAATTTCTTTGCGCCCTGACATAAAACTATTCCATAATTGAAATGTTTTATTTTCGACAAACGACATGGTAATATGCTTTCCTATTAATTTTTTCTCTCCTAAAGTTTGAATTCTGGCCTCTATTTTCATATTGAATTATTTGATAGTATATTTTTTTGAAACTATTTCGCTGAGTGAAAAATAGCCTAAGGGATAATTATTTTTATCTGTTGTGTTAATAATATTTCCTTTTACCGTTGCCGGAGGAGATTGAAAAGGTCCACCTATATTACTGCCCGCAATACTTATTAATATACTCATGTAATTATAATATTGCTTTGAAATTCCGTAATGGGTTACTTCGACTTCGTCTCCGGTTTTTAAATCCTCACCATCAGAAACACTAAAAAATTCATTGCCCTGAAAAAACTTATCTTCATCAACATAGTAATTTGATTTAACTTTATTCGAATATACATATTTGTACAAATAATAATTATTTACAGTAGCCGGATCGTTATAAAAAGCCCTGATTATAATATCATTACTTAAAGGTTCGCCTATACTGTTTTGTGTAATACGTGTTATAGGAACTATAGATTTTAAAGTTTCAGTTGCAGTATAAGTATCACTATTATTAATTACCGTCAGGGTATAAGTTGCTTCAATTACCGGTTTGAAATTATTACACACGTATCTCCCGGATTGAGGCACTTCTGTAAAATTAAATTGTTGGTTAGCACTATTTCTAATATAAACAGTCGCCCCTGAAACTATGGGAATTTCATCTTCAAAATAATTGGCAGTGGTTGTCAGCTTTATAGTTTGCTGTGCCCCCGAAGTTCCTTTTTTCCAATTGATGGCAGCTTCTATGACTAATTTTGGAGCAGCAGCATTTAAATCGACATCAACAACTTCTTCACAGCTTGTAAAGAATAGCGACATAAAAAACACTATTAATAAGATTGCTTTCATACTTTGTATTTATTTCATTTTACGGGAAATAGTTTCTAAAATCTAAAATTGTAACTAACTGCAGGCACAATTCCAAAAATGGATGTTCTTACTGCTTCATTATTTCCGGTATCTGCATTTTGACGGAAGTTCACTGAAGCTGCATTCTGACGATTATACACATTGTAAATACTAAAAACCCATTCTCCTTTCCATTTCCTCTTTTTGTTTTTTGCCAGACTTAAAGTAGCCGAGATATCCAAATGATGGTAAGCCGGTAAACGATTTTCATTTCGTAATCCATAACTCGGAACGGTTATTCCCAAATACTCGTACTGCCCGCTTGGATAAGTAACCGGCTGGCCCGATTGCAAAGCAAAATTAGCCCCAAATGACCATCTTTCATTTAAATTATAAGTAGACGTAATGCCTAAATTATGCGTTTTATCATAAACAGAATTATACCATTGACCATTATTAATACCTGTTTCCTGAGCTGTTCTTCCCGGGGTTTGCTGCTGTGATTTTGAAAGCGTATAAGAAATCCAGCCATTGAATTTACCTTCATTTTTCTTAAACATCATTTCTATACCATAAGTCCGCATCCGGCCATTTAAAACTACCTGTTCGATAGCATCATTCGCAATCAGATTGGCTCCATCAATATAATCCAGCCTGTTCTGAATTTTTTTGTAATAGGTTTCTACTTCAAATGAATAAGCCCCGTCATTGATATTTGTGAAATATCCCAAAGCTACCTGATCTGCAATTTGTGGTTTAATATAAGTATCGCTTGGCATCCAGACATCAAGCGGTGTTTGTGAGGTTGTGTTTGAAATCAACTGAAGATATTGGGTCATCCTGTTATAATTGGCTTTTATTGCCTGCTTATCATTCAATTGATACGAAATTGAAAATCGTGGTTCCAAGTTATTATAACTTTTAATCATCTTATTTTTACGGTAATATTCGGTAGAAACAGGAGTTCCTTTTTCATAAATCTGCATATCCGAATTAAAAACCACCGGATTATTGTTTTCATACAAATTAATTGTTGAAGCTCCCAAGCGATAAAACAAACTGAATCTCAAGCCGTACGAAACAGTAATTTTTTTCGAAAGCTGATGTTCTGCATCAATATAAACTGAAGGTTCAAATGCGTATTTCTTATCCAATTGTTCGGCGTTGATACTAACTCTGTCATCTGAAGGCATAATCGTACCGGGATTAAACTCATAATAAATTCCGTTTAAACCATACTCCAACTTAAATTTATCTGAAATATAGTTTTTAAAATCGTATTTAATATTATAATTTTTAATACCTGAATCCCATCTAAAACCCACAAAATCTAACGTAAGTCCATAAAAATAATCACTATAAATCAATGATAAATTTGCAAATAATTTATCCGAATACAAATGATTCCAACGTAAATTTAAGATAGAATTCCCATAAATGTTCGAAAAAACTTTTTTCAGACTAAAAACATCACGTCCAAAATAACCTGATAAAAACAAACTGTTGTTATCGTTTAATTTATAATTTAATTTGGTATTCAAATCATAAAAATAGGCCGCGTTGCCTTTTTGTTTCTCTGAGAATTTCAGGAATAAATGTGCGTAAGATGCTCTTCCTCCGATCAAGAAAGAGCCTTTATTTTTTACTAAAGGACCTTCTGCCAGGATTCGGCTCGAAATCACCCCTATTCCTCCATTTACATGAAACTCTTTACTGTTCCCGTCTTTCTGATAAATATTCAAAACAGAAGAGGCTCTTCCTCCGTAACGTGCCGGAATTCCTCCTTTGTATAATTTTAAATCCTTAACGGCATCAGGGTTAAAAACAGAAAAAAATCCAAAAACATGTGAAGAATTAAATATGGCCGCTTCATCCAGTAAAATTAAATTCTGGTCTGCTCCTCCGCCCCGAACATTAAAACCGGAAGCTCCTTCTCCTGCGTTTGTAACGCCCGGAAGCAATAAAATAGATTTCAAAACATCGACTTCTCCTAAAACGACAGGCATTTTTTTGATAACAGAAATAGAAAGCTTATTAACACTCATTTCGGGAGACTTAATGTTAATCATCTCTTTCTCATCGATAATTATAACTTCCTGAAGCTCTTCTCCACTTTCGTTTAAGGATAAATTATTTTTAATATTCTGATTTAAGAGTATTGTCTTTTCGAGATTCTGATAGCCTAAATGACTAATTTCTACCTTATATTCACCTTCAGGAAGTGTAAGGGAATAGAAACCGTATTCGTTTGTTGTAGTTCCAATTTCCAAAGCAGGGATATAGACATTGACACCTATTAAAGTTTCATTATTTTTAAAGTCAGTTACAGTACCGCTTAACGTAAATTTTTCTTGGGAAAACGAAATTAAAGTAGTAAGAAAAATAACAAATATGGGGATTTTTTTTGTAATCATCTTCTGAGTTTGATATACATATATTAACAATTGCAATCACATATTGTTGCATAACAATTGTTAATTATGAGTTAAGAAAATTTGCTTTCGTATATCAAAGATAAATCTTGGAAATTATTATTTTTATCGCAAAAAAATTTAATTTGTGTTCCATAAATTTTTTTTTATCACAATACACAAAAAAAGAAACCTCTACAGGTTAATTATCCTGTAGAGGTTTTTCGATTTCAAAAAGATTTGAACTTATTATAAGTTTATATCAAATGAACAAGACTTACTTTGTTTTTGATTCAAAAACTTTATCCAAACCTTGCATTGCAATTGTAAATCCTTCTTTAAAGCCCATTTCAATAATCATTTCTAAATCGGATAATTTTTCATGCTTAATTACCACATCAACAAAAGTTGAATCGTCTTGCTTAGAAAAAGTCACATCCCAGTCAGAACGTGGAAAATCCTGATTTAAATTACCTTCGCTATCGCAAAAAGCATCCAGATATTTAAAATTTGTTTTAGGAGAAATTGAAGTATAATCTGCCAAAGCCCAATGTTCTTCGCCTTCCGGTCCGACCATTGCATAAAGTCTCTGACCTCCTTCTTTAAAATCCATACTTTTTGTTCTCGATTTCCACGGAGCGGGTGCCCACCACTGGTCAAGGATTTCAGGTTCTGTCCAGGCCGACCAAACGTCTGCAATTGGAGCGTTGAATTCACGTTTTACATTAACCGTGCTATTTTCTTTATCTACGGTAAAATTCATTAAAAGATTAGATTTCATTTTCTTTAGATTTTAAATTAATACTTGATCCGGTTGATTGAAACGGTTTTTACTTTCCTCCCTCAAAAATTTTATCCAAACCTTCCATTGCACTTGTAAATCCTTCCTTGAAGCCCATTTCGATAATCATTTCCAACTCGGCTAAGCTATCGCGTCGAATCGCAATATCAACGAAGGTTGAATCGCCTTGCTCGGAGAAAGTGAGATCCCAGTAAGAACTTCCAATATTTGGATCCGGATTTCCCTCAGAATCACAAAAAGTTGAGGAATGTTTAAAATTCGTTTTTGGAGAAATTGAAGTATAATCAAAGAAACTCCAGCGTTCCTGGCCTTCAGGACCAACCATTGAATATAATCTTCGGCCGCCTACTTTAAAATCCATGCTTTTTGTTTTAGACTTGAAGGGAGCCGGGGCCCACCATTGATCCAAAATTTCAGGTTCTGTCCAGGCGGACCAAACATCAGCAATGGGAGCGTTGAATTCACGTTTTATATTAACCGTATTATTTTCTTTATCTACGGTAAAATTCATTAAAAGGTTAGTTCTCATTTTCTTTTGCTTTTAAATTAATTAATACTTGATCCAGTTGATTGAAACGGCTTTCCCAAATTTGTTTAAATTGTTCCAGCCATTGATCTACTTCTTTCATTTTATCGATTTTAAGCTGATAATAGATTTCTCTTCCCGTTTTTCTCTCCTCTAATAATTCGCATTCGTTAAGGATTTTAATGTGCTTTGAAACCGCTTGCCGTGTCGTATTGAATTTTTCTGCTATTGCGTTTGGAGTTAATGCACTTGAAGAAATCAATACCAAAATTGCCCTACGGGTTGGGTCGGCAATAGCCTGAAAAATATCTCGTTTCATATTTGATTTATTTAGTTATGCAATCAATCAGTTGCAAATATACGCAACTTTTCGGTTTCGCATTATTTTTTTTCGATTTTTTTTTAAAACCCAAAAAAAATCCCATTTATCTGGTGACAAATGGGACTATAATATTTTTAGATTTATCTGAATCTGTTTCGGACGATAATGTTTTTGAATTTGGCTTTAAGGTCTTCGCCTGTATCAAAAACCATTTGTTCATTGTTCGGAAAAGGTATCGGACGCTTATTGAAATAACCCAGATAATTTTCATCGCATGCATTTATATTACCACGATAAGTTGAATAAACATTTTCAAAAATGTATTCGCTTGCCACAGGAAATGATTGCATTAACTGATTGGTTTTTAAATTTACATAATCCACTTTCGCAGTTACCTGACATGCTTTGTATTGTCTGAATTCGAAAATCCTGATTTTGATTATTTTAAAATTATCGACTTTTATCGGACGTCCCAAACTGTCTTTTACAGGCTTTCCCCTATTGTCTAAAAGCGGTCTTACACCATCTTTAATTTCTCTTTCTTTAATGAATTCTTTTTCTTTTATCTGTTCCGGTGAAATGAATATTTCTCTGAAGTTTAAAACCAGGCCATAATCGTAAGTAACATTTTTTTGTTTGACGTTATGATAAACTGTCCATTTATCATTTAATCCGTAAGTGCTGAAATCTAATAAATCATTTTGCAATTGTCTCGGAATGATCATATTGGTTTCGTTTGCAGCATACACATTTACAAAGTCAGTTCCTTTAAATTGTGCATCGTCCATCATTTTTTTTGCATTCTTATAATTCGGATTAATGCTTTCCAGATATCCTAAATCATCGTATGCTTTTCTGAAATTCAGTTTATCAGAAGATTTTAAGAGAACTTGTGCATTTTCATATAAATATTTTGATAATGCATTTTTACTGCTTACAATTTGATCGGTATAATTATCAAACGGAAACAGAGCATTCCTACCCTGTTTTAATAACTGAAGCGGTAATAAAGGCCTGATTTTTTCCTGACGGTTATTTAGCTGCACATAAGTATTGTAGACACGCTCGAGATCTGCAGGATTTTTTTCTTTCTCCATCATTTCAAGATTTCGTAAATCCCGGTCTTTGGCTTTCGCAAAGGCTTCTTCGAGCAAATACACATAATCCTGTTTTCCTTTGGAATCTTTTTTGGTTTTTAACGCTTCGACTGCACGGTTTATGGCACCATCATAATCACCGTCACTTATAAGCGATTGCGTTGTTTTTACGCCACATGAAAATACCAAAAATAAGATAGAAACCAGTAAAGTAATTTTTTGCATAAATCTTGCTTTTAAAGGTGTAAATATATCTTTTTTAACTTTCAACAACTGTGCCTTTTCTGGAAATTTAATTTTGGCTGAATGAATTGTGTTATCTAATATGATGCAGACGCACTGCTGTGCGTCTCTACTTGTGGCTATTCTTTAATTATCGTATAACCATTCCGCTTGTTTTATCAAACTCTGCTCTTTCTTCTTCCGACATTCTGTTTCTAAGCAATCTTATTGTATAGCCGCCTTTCAATTCACCATTATCTAAATACATCCAATCGCTTACATTGCTTGAATCTATTTTAATTGTATCTCCTTGTTTAACTTCTTTGGTCAGTTCCGGAAGATTATCAACTACACCAAAATATTCTCCATCTCGTTTAAATAAACCGTTAACCCAGATATGTTCTCCATCGTTATTTACTTTAAAATGTATTTTAATAGCAAAAGAATCCTGATTTGTATTCTTACTTTCAAGTGCTTTATAAAATTCCGGAAGTGTTTGTTTAGCTTCAATGATGATATTGTTCATTTCGGCATCCTGACTTTCAACATTATAAATTGTTGGCTGGTTTTCTCTTTCTGTTTTATCAGACTTCTTACAGCTTATAATTGTAAAAAGGATAATTAAAATAAATGTTATTTTTTTCATAGTGGTTCTAAATATTGCAACGCTCTGTGATTTTGGAAAAGTTGTACAAACAGAGTGTTTTTCCGCAAAGATAGAATAATATTTGAATGATTTTTCCTAAATTTAACTTAGGAGAAAGATTTTAGATATCTGGATTTACACTATTATTTAGTTTTAGAAAGATCATTTTTCGTTTTTATCTGATAAGCGATTTCCCAAAGTAAAATAGAAAAAAGAGCATTCGCCATTAGTGCTGTTTTGACTCCGTACGCATCATATTGTGAAAACAGGTGTAAATCGCCAAACTTCAAGGCTAAGAACAGGGCTAAAAATGCTATTATAATAGAAGACACTATATTTAATAAAGGTGTCCATTTTAGTATAAAAAAAGAAAAAATAATATTTATAAGGAAAAAACCGCAGCCTAAAGTTATAAATCGATGGTCTTTTAATTTTTCGCCTAGTACGAGGAAAAATGAAGTTGAAAAGCTATAGGTAAAAAATAATAGGGAATAGATTAGAATTCGTATTTGTAATTTCATTTTATGTTTTTTAGTTTGTCAAAAATACGAATTAAATTGAATCTTCATTGCTTGCGCGAGTCCCTTCAGCGGAGGAATATCGGTGGTTAATGTCGCAAGTTAAACAACCTGATACATAAAGGTATTAATCCTAACGAAACTGCTATAAAAATAGAAACTCTAATGTAGTTGAGTCTCTGCCAAAGTAAAGTTCTGCTTATTAGGTCTTTTGCAAGAGTGGGTGTTTCGGAAATTTTTTGGAAGTCAATAATGTTAGGTGCAAAATACGAAAGTGTCCAAACCCTGACAGCCAAGTGAACAGCAAATAAAATTAGAAGCCAATTTCTTAGCGAGTCAATTTTCCAACAAAAAATAATAGCAAGGATAAAAGTAATTTCATGCACCGAATGGAATATTATCCAAAAGAATTTTAAACTTGCTCCTCGCCCGTCCAATAAGAGTTTGAAGTTGTCCGGTGGCGAAGCTACCCATTTTGGAACGAACACAAGAGTTTCAAAAATTTGTGCTCCGTTCATTATGAAGTAGATTAGTGTGGTAATACAAAGCCATGTTTCGGCCCTTGTCAGGTAGTTTGCTGTTATGTTTTCCATCTTAGTCATTTTGTTTTGCCGTTATATTATTGGTGGTTTCTTTCATTATCATTGTTGCTTCAACAAAATATCGCTCAATGGCTTGTATTTCTGTAACCGAAAATGAAGCAATAAGATCTGATGTTTTTTGTTGAAGTTCAAGAAAAAGCGGTTGTAATAATTTCATAGCATTCTCCTCGTTCGGTACTATAATTACTCTTCGCCTGTCGTCTTTGGTAAACTGTCTTTTGAGTAGTTTCTTTTTCTCCAGGCGATCTATTAAACCAGTAACCGCACCTGTCGTAAGTCCTGTAAGTTTTGAAAGGTCTCCTGCTGTCATTTCTTTATGTTGCAGAATAAGTCCTAAATATTTATGATCAGAACTAGACAGCCCGGCTTTACGGGCAATTGCTTCGTGCATAAAGATTGATGCGTCCGAATATTGCCGGCTTGCAGTCCTAAATTCCTGGATAATACTATCGATTTGTTTTTCTCTCATTAACTAAATATCTTAGTTGTAAAGATAAATAAATTATCCGCAAAAAACCAAACTGTTAATGAAAAATAATTTTGAAAAAATTGCGTGGAAGTTGTTAACTAGCAGTTCCATAGCCGATGGTTAAGGCTGTGCACAAATAGTATTATACGTGAAGTAAATCTTTATTTGCATCTTTTTTAATTGGCAAATTTTGTAGACTTACCAAAATATAACATTTACTGCTATAACTTCATTCCTCAAAACCAGAGCGCTTGAGGGATACTTCTTTGTTAGATTTTATTGCTTATTGCAAAATTGCCTCTATTTTAGCTTCTGATTTTTCTTTGATGGTGCTGTCCGGATGAAAACTCCAGATGATCAGAAATTTTCCTTTTGCAAGATACTCTTCCGGATGCTCGTCTGTTGGTTCGTTGGTTTTTCCCCACAGCAATCCTTGCAGAAACCTATCACCTTTGAATCTGTTTTCGAATTCAAAATACATGATAGTCCCACTATCTGTTTTGCTCTTAAAACTTTGCATTGCTTTGCTCTTTACCGTTCCAACAATGTTGCTGTACGTTGCAATATCGTTATAAAAAGTACAAGCCTGAATAGAAACACAGTTGTTACCATCGCTTAAAAAGTAACTTTTGGGAATCTCTTTGCTTTTTAGTTTTAAATCAGCGAGAGTCTGGCTGAATAAATTAGTGGTAAGTAAAAGGAATAATGCCAATAGGGGAATCGTAATTTTCATGATTTCTGGTTTTGGTTAATTGCACGGTGGTTTGAGAGGTGCATTCTGTTTCTTTGGAGGGAAGCAGTCTACTCAAGTACAAGAAGCAACAATTATTAGATTTTTTGATCAAATTGAATATGCGAATACTCGAAAGTAATCTGTTGTTAAGTCATTTCGAAATTCACCTAATTGATTCACCAATTTATTAATCTCAAATATGTTGCTTTTTTCAGCAGGAAAACTTATCCATTCAATTTCCTTGTACAAGACCCAACCTGGAGTAATTGGTTTTGTAATCATTCCCTCCATGGAATCTTTATAATAGTCAAATTCAAAGTTTTCATTACCGCCAATAATTAACTGTCTGATTTCTTTGTCATAAATAAGTTTTACGTTGCAAACATCAAATAGTTTATAATTCTTAACAAGCAATTCTATAAGTTTAACCCACTTCGAATTACTCATAAAGTTTGATGAATATTTTTGCTTTATAATTTTGTCAATCTTATCATTCAAAATTGTCCCATTTTTCATTTTTATGGTTTGGAGTTTTTGTTGGGCAAATTCATTTCTTATAACATTCTGGCGCTTTGAAAGGTTGGAGAATTTTGAAACTGAGTATTTTCGGCTTAATGTGAACTTGTAAAACAACGCTAATTTTACTAAATCCCCAATCTCACCAAGCTGGTAGCAGCAGTTTATTTTATTTCATCATATTCTTTCATACCAATATAGTTTTCGATTAGGTTTATTTCAGGTCTTCCTAATACTACTCCCATATTTACACTACATCTGACGAAATATTCTTTACCTTTTTCAATGTTTATTTTTACTTCCTCCTTAGTTTCTAGAGTTCCATAAAAATTTTGGCTTCCGAATTTCTTTGTTTTATAAATAAATTTTTCTCCATTTCTTAATCGTCCTACTATTGAGTCTTTTGAGTCTTTTATTTTGTAACCTAATAATGCACCAGCACCCGAACTAGGTCTGTAAAAATGAATTAAAGCGTAATCACTATCTTCAGAAAGTCTGGACTTGTTTTTCAAATTTCTTTTTTCTAAAATGCTTGATAAAGATTCTGTATTCAGGTTTCTGTATATTTTTGCTTTAATTCTATAGCAAGTACTTCCTAAAACACTCGGCTTTTTAACTTCTGTTATTTGAATAATATTTGCTCCAGCATTTCTTGCTGAATTTGTTGCATCAGCAACTACTTTGTTATATCCACAATCTGTAGTAAAGCCTGAATCACCAATTTTTATGTCACCAATAAATTCCGAATTAGTTGGTAAGACATCATTTTTTTCTAAAACGAATATTTGATTATTTCCTTCAAGTTTTTGATAGTTTTTGTTGACTAATTTTGTTGATATACTTGTAGAACAACTTGACAATAAAATAATTGTTAATAACAATAATAGTTTTTTCATTTTCATTAATTAGTTTTTTGGGCTATATTACTACCAACGTCTTGGCACTTGGTTGGGAACTTTTGAAACCGAGTATTTTCGGCTGAACAAAAATACAATAAAAAACGCTAATTCCACTAAATCTCACAATAGACATAAACGACGGTTGGCAGTAGTTATTTTTTTTGATTTTTATAAAACGCTCTTCTTTTATTTAAATAGTTGTTCAATTCTGATAATGGGATTGCTTGTGTTTTTCCGTCAATATCACTTTTAAAATAGAAGTCACAAGCGAATATTTCTTCGGCAAATATTCGTTCTCCAATTAGATAATCAATTGTCATAAGTCCATATTCTTTCATAAATTCTCTATCAACATTCATTACTTTTTCAAAAACAATAAATTCGACTCCTAATCCTTTTTCTGTTTCGTGTGGAACAAAAGCCATTGCTTTTATTAACAATTCCTTTCCACCATATTCAAAACCTTTATAATTCCTTTTTGCTTGTCGCAAAGCAGTAAATGTGAATTTTTTACTTTTATAAGCAGAACTAACTATTTTATCAACTATAGGGAATAATTCTTCATTTCCATTTGCTGTAATTACAATATTTGTTGGTAATTCTTTATTTTCATTAACAGATATTTCTATTAAAAGTCCAGTAGAAATTTTCTTTACCATCTCATTAAGTCTATCCAATTTTTTTTCTGCTGATAGATTGTCAATTTCAATTTCATTTGCTTGTAATTCTTTCCAAAAGGATTTAATTTTATCTTGACCTGAACAACCTGGAAATATTGATATCATTAAAAAGAAAGCTAAAATTTTATTCATTTATTTGTTTGTTTTATAATTACTGCCAACGTCCGCAGATACAGGAGGTTTGGTACTAAATTAAGATTTATTTTTCGGTTGAACACAAATTCTCCAAGTACAAAACCAACTTTAAATTAGCCAAATACCCAAATCTTGTGCAACTGCTGTTATTAAGTAGGCTGAATATTTAAATCATTTTTTAATTTTCTATATTATTTTCAGTAATTCCATTAAAGATTTCCATACTTTGTTCGTCTTCAATTTTAAATGATGCGTAAAGATTGGTTAATCCTTTCTGTATTTTTATTCTACCACAATTTTTACACTGGTAAATTTCGCTTTCATATTTCAATTTATATCGACTAATTATATCTCGAATGACGATAGAGTCAGAGAGTTTTTTATAAACATCAATACCGAAATATTCTTCAGTCCATTTGTCTCGATTATTATTTTTTATAGAATTTATAAATAAATCTATATCGTCAGAATAGTTTTCTACTGCTTCATAATTTTGGTCTCTAATAAAGTGTGCTTTGTATTCCAAATTGTCACTTTGATCAACAATAGTATGCCCACAAATACATCTTAATTTACTCATTTCTTGGTTTTTGGTTTTCAACGACTTATTTATAACATCCTGTTGCTTGTGACGGTGGTTCGGAGTAGAGTATTTTCGGCTACTACTGAATTTCTTGTGAAATACGAACGTTATTTTACCACTAAATCCCCACTATACACAAACAACTGTTGGTGGTTCGGCTTTTTTATACGTTCTGCTTTTTAAGTTTAATTATTTCTTTATAAACGGCATCAAAATTTTCGCCAGTTTGATTAAGTATTTCGGTATGTTTTTTAGTTGATTCAATAAACATTTTGTAAATGCTGATTATATGGCTCATTAAAATATTATAAACTAACGTAACACAAATTATTGTGAATAAAGCAATATTCTTAAAAGTCGGTTCGGCTTTATCTTCAAGTATTAAAAACACAATAATTCCAAGAGGTAATATATACGCTAAAATAAACCATAAAGCATTGACCGCTTTGATAAGTTTCTGTATTGGCCGAGTTTCGGTATATTTTCTTTTAATAAACTCCTATATTTCTTTTACAATGATTCCGAAAATTGTTGTAATCATAATACAGAAGGATTAATGTCACTTACATTCATAATCTGGTTGAATTTATTTGTTAGAATTTATGTTGATATTTTCGTCGATAAGTCTTTCTCAAAATGATGTATTCTTTTATTTCGTTTCGGCTCTTCAAGCTGACCACCAACTTATTTATACCAGCCATAAAATGGCTTCTATCACCCTAGTTTTGGTTGGCTTTGAGCCATAAAAGCCTTGGGTGTTTTTAGCTAATGTAAACTTAAATTTTTATTTCTTTAAACAATTATATCTGTTTTAAACTCTAGTATTTATTCTCTTATGAAAATGAGAGCGTGAGGGATAGAGGCGGTATCCTTTTACGGGCGAAGCAATGCAAAACATAAAGCTGAAAGCCCGGCCCGGAGGGATACGCCCAAATATATTAAACTTCAATTTTCTTAAATTCCAAATTCCAATTTATATCTAGTTTTGTTATTTCGACGAAGGAGACCCGAGCGATAGCGAATAGACGAAGTAAATCTTCATAAGAAACTCCACAAAGTAAAGCTCAACACAATCGACTCAGCAAGCGAAGATTTCTCCTTCGTCGAAATGACAAGGCTGGACGGACATGAGCTTCGACTTCGATCAGCTTGACAAAAAAAGTAAACAAAAAAATCCCATTCACCTTTCGGGGAACGGGATAAATTTTGTAATTAGTTAGGGTCTAAAAACTTCCAATAAAATGAAATCCAATCATAGAATTTGAAATTTGAGGAATTAATTGTTTTTCCATTCTAATTTTTTTAGGATTGTAGTTAAAAGCACCGGATTCATTTTTTGCCATTTGCTTACGACTGCTAATCACTATAGATCGTCCAATTATTGTACCTACTAATCCACCCACCAATAAGTCTGAAACCCAATGATCATGACTTTTTATATTTGAAAGAAATACGGCAGTTACAAATGTATAAGGTATCCAATAGTTGTTGTATTCCATTTGGAATACTTTGGCAACAGCAAAATAAGAGGTAGTATGAAAAGAAGGAAATGAAGTACCTCTACCACCTTGCTCGAATTGAATTCCATGGAAGTTTCCAAAATCCCAAGGATCTTTTGTCCAGGGATCTACTACAGGCTTATCATCATTTATTTTTCTTTGAGGCCTGTTTCTTGATGATATGGTTTTTAGAACTAATTGAGTTATAACATAAGAATATGCTAAAGATTTAATAGCGTTAACAGAAACAACTTGCCCTTTTCTGTTGTTAAAAATTAATGAGCCTGCATACAGTCCAATGATTGGGTAAACAATATAAGGATCGTCTCCTGTTACAAAGGGAATTGGGCTTTTTTTAGAGCCCCCAATAGCAGGCAAGCTATAATCAATATTAGGTTCTATCTTATCGTGCAGAAAACCTGTAGTTTGTTTGTCGATTGCTATTAAACCAATTATTCCTGCGGTATAAATAGCTGTTCTTTTCCAGTCACTTGATACGTTATGTCCCATTGCTGAAAAATCACCGGGGATACTGTGAAAACTATCTGCAAGTACAGAACCTGCTACTTTGAATCGGTTGCCTTTTTGTATCTTTAGGCTGTCATTTTCTATCTTTAGGCTGTCATTCTGAGAAAAGCCTAGAATCGAGAGCAGGTTAAAAAAGATTATAATGTAAAATTTCATGGTAAACAATTTTAGATTAAATTTTATTTCAAAACATCGATAGTGTGATCATAAATGTGCAAACTCATTATTGTAATTTCCTATTTAAAAAAAAACAGATATCGGTCAAGATATTAACATTTAGTATCTTGAATCAATAACAAACTACATTTCTATAAATATAACGAAAAATTATCTTACAATTTTATACTTTGAATTGTAAATTTTATAAAATTCAGATTTTTGTAGAAGAAAAATACCTGATTAAAGCATCATGGTTTTATGTCTGCTTATAATGGAGAAAAAGTAATTAAGCTCAAATTTGATTTGGAAGTAAGTCTGTATAGCAAAATAAATTGTTTTTATTCTTTAAAGAAAGATAAACCGAAGTTCCTGCCAGAAAATACAAATATGTAATTCATCTTGTGAAAAATAATATTGATGCTGTGGTGGCTAAATCTGTTGGATTTTGTGTAATAGAATCAATATGCATCAAATCACGAACGTGGTCTAATCCCATAATAATCATTACAATTCCCCGCACTATATCAATTGAATTTTCTCTTTTCACTTTTTATAAAAGTTTAAAAATGGATTAGAAATGTGTGATTTTACTATGCGGGCACGGATTGCAAATCCGCTATCGGGTTCACATTACTTACTTTTTTCTAAATAATCATTTGCCATTTTTTTTGTTTTATCATCCAAAACTCTTTTATCATTTGTTAGAATATCATATACATCAAAGGAAGCCCTTTTATAATTATATTTATTAGACATAATTAATGAATAATAAAGCAATCCTGTAACTTTTTGCCCACCAATATAATAAATCCCTTTTAATTCATTATATGCTAGTGTATCACCATTAAATAGGGCACGATTATGTAAACTATCCATTAATTTTTGATTAAACAATTTTTTCCTAAAAAAAGATCCAGAGTTTTCAGATGTAACATTAGCTTTGGCTTCTTGCTTTTTGTTACATGCAAAAGCTAGCGTTAAGATCACAACAATGATTATAATATTTGATTTCATAATTTTTTAATAAATTAAAATTCTCTTCTATAAATTTCGCGATTGTTCTTATATGCTACCAAATCTCCGTCATTCATACCAGAATCATAGCACTATCGATCCCTGAGTTACCGTTGTCTACATATCAAGAACGTTCGGTTTTTGGGCAATAGAATCAATATGCATCAAATCCCGAACGTGGTCTAAGCCATAATAATCATTACAATTCCTCGCACTATATCAATTGCCTTTTCTCTTTTCATTTTTTATAAAAGTTTAAAATGAATTAGAAATATATGATTTTCACTATGCTGGTATGGATTGGAAATCCGGGTTATCGCAGTGTTGTTAGCAATGATTATATAATGATTTTATATATTATATATCTGGACGAATCTTGAATAATCATATCGTATTTAAAAAGTATTTTTATATTTACTGCATTTTCCTCTAAAACATCAATCTCTTCTAAAGAGTATTCAACTCCATCATTTTGGTAATCTGTCATAGCTGCTTCTCCGTCTTTTGTTGGTTCGGTAATCTCAACGAGTAGTTCCTTATTATACCAATCATCTTTTTGGTAAATTGTGTATTTGATCGCACTTAAATCCACAATAAAAAGAAAATCTTCGAATTCATAATTGTTGATAATTGGGATTTCTCGATATTGGGATCTGGAAAAAGGAATTTCCGAATGACTTAAATATTCAACTTTGTTTTCTGAATTGTTTAGTAGATCTAAACCTTTCCAGTTACAAAATATGACTACTTTCGATTTGTCATTGATACCATTTAAATATCTGTCAACCGTTTGCGTTAATTGGTTTCCTTTTACTTCAAGCAAATTTTCCTTGTTCATTAAAGTCGTAAAAAAATGTCTATTTACGCTTCTCGCAGTTTTATTACCAAAATCAGTTAAACCAATGATATTTTGATATTTATCCCCATCGATAAATGCAAATCTAGACTTCAACATTTTTGTAAATATTCCCATTCCTAATTTTTCAAATATGTTTGGCGCATATTCAACTCTGTTGAAATGTTTAAGAAGTTTAGGAACAATGGAATTACTATCCCAAATTGCACCCACATTTTTTTTAAATTCTGCAATTCTATTTACCGATAGAGGAATATTGGATATTTCTTTATATTTTAATATTTCTTGTTCTTTCCGAATTACAGAAAAGAATTCAATGATTTTTGCTTTGCTATAATTAAAATCATCAATATTTGGACTGTCAGGAGTTTGATTATATAAAAAAGGAAACCACTTTTCTTTTTCTTTCTCAATAATTTCTAGATTTTCTTTTATCTTATCAAATTCAAATCTGAAGTTATCTCTTATTGTTATCTTTTGTATTTCAAAACCATAGTTTAATATTTTATACTTTAAGAGCATTACTGTAAACCCAAAGTTTAACCAAGTCGAAGCCATAAGTGCAAAATATGCTTCACCAACTGGAGGTTTTTCAATTTCCCAATTTCCAATTTCCCATAAACCGTGATCTACATCGTCTTTAAATTTGTAATATAAATTAATTAATTCTTCTCTATTATCATATGAGTTTATAAATATGCTTTCTAAAACTTTAATGTCAAAATCGCCCAATTTTATTTTTTCATACTGGTGTAAATAAAAAAGCCAAAATAGAATAGCGAACGGAAAGGCAAAATCGTAATAATCATTTTTATCATTAAAAGATAGGAAGGTTTCTTTTAGTTTTTTAAATACCAAATTAAAACTTTGGGAATTCCCTTCATCGATTGTAGCTTTTACTAAAGAAATGAGTCCAAAATATGTCAATTCTAAATAGCGTTTATCTATATTCTCAGTGTAGTTGTGAATTTTAATACTTTCAGAAAATCGAATAGTAATAACTTCAATCAACTTTTTTTTATTTTCGAATGGAATCTTAAGATAAATACCAGCTGGCAATTGGATAACTTTTGAATATATTGACAAAGATTTATTCAAAGATTGATACAATAATTCGTCTCTAAGAAACAATAATAATTCAAAAAAAATCTCATCACTATTTCTTTTCGAAGCAAGAAGAATACTGTCGTGAACTTTGTTAATTATGAGATTTATATACTCAATATTTTCGGATTCAAACTCATTATTATATCTGTTTCGAAATAGCATATTAGTAGGTGTTTAAAAATTTTTCAAGAACAGAATTTATATTTGATAAATCTTCTTTCAGTTCTTCAAGTCGATCATTCTTTACGTTATTTTCCATTTTTTTTAAAAGAATATTGAGAACTTCGGGTTCTAATTCATCCGAGAATAAAGCCTTCTCTTTAAATATAAAACAATTTTTAATTTTTTCTGAATTTTCATTTATAGAAACAAGAAGAAAATCGTTATCAATTTGAAATTTATTATCTAACTGTAAAGAAGCAAAATAATTATCTGTATGATTTAATTTCAAAAGAATTGTTTTCAAACGTTTCGTGTCTAAATCCCTAAAGAAGCTAACCTTGTTAAATTTTACTGTTACATTTGTTTTGGTCGATAGCTTATCGTCGAAAGAAAAAAATGAAGGAGATGTTTTTTTAAAGGTATGTGAATTGAAAAAAGAATCATATTTAACTAAGAATTCTTTTTTGATTTTGTTTACATACAAAATTTTGTCAAACTCGTGATTTAACTCAAAATATAAAATCTGCTTTCTACTGGATTTATTAATGAATTCGAATACGATTTTATATAAATTTATTAAAAGTAAGATGAAAAATAAGAAACAATAAAATAATAAAATAAGAATATTTGTTTTGTATTCTTCAATATTCTTAAAGGTAACATTCAGAATAAGCAGATACATAATAATTGAAAAGCCAAAATAGGTAACAAATTTAAATCGAACTTTTTTATTAATAATCTTTTCAAGGTCATCGCGCTCGTCTTTTAAATGGGTAAGAAGAAGATTTGTCACAAATAAATTCATGGATACTAAAGTAATCACACTTGTCGTTAATACTTTTATAGTATCATTAAAGTCAATTTCAAGGAAATTTAAAAATGTTAGATTGGAGGAAGTATAGAGAACAACTAAGCAAATTAAAAAAAAGAATGTTACTACAATTTTAAAAAATGAAGAGTTTGTAATTCTATTCAGAATGATAGAATAAATGTTGTAATAGCTGCTATGCAATTTGGGAAATTCCCTTTTTACTTCTTTTATTGTTTCCGCTAATATCATATTATGTTTCTAATTTCAAATGACGGTCGTTTTATCATTTCTCACAACTATATACACGAAACAAACTTTCGTTTATACACCTATTTTAAGTAGATTGTCGAAGTTTGGTTTCGCATTATCACCAAATATAATATTTTTACCGTTAAAATAAATTTATTTCTCATGAAACCAACAGCGTGAGGGATAGAGGCGGTATCCTTTTATGAAGCGGAGCGGAATAAAAGATATAGCCGAAAGCCCGACCCGGAGGG
>JBDTRA010000057.1:0-30941 GCA_039931915.1 Flavobacterium sp.
TTTGCAATAAAATTAGTGAAGCATTATTATATTTCGTTTCAAATATCATGTCTATTTCTGTATGTATCATTTAAAAATGTAAAATAAACACTTATATTTACCGGAAATAATTTAACCATGAAAGCTACTCTTTTTCTGTTTTTTAAAATCATATCCATATCATTAATTTTTACTTCGTTTATTAAAGCTCAAAACAAGCCAAAACTGTTATACGGCGTTGCCTATTATGATGAATATATGCCTTATGAGCGGCTTGATAAGGATGTCAAAATGATAAAGGAGGCAGGTATAAATGTTGTGCGTATTGCAGAGTCTACGTGGAGTACGATGGAACCTCAGGAAGGCACATTTGACTTTTCGCATATTGACTGTGTATTAAATGCAATGAACAAAGCGAATATAAAAGTTATAATAGGTACACCCACTTATGCAGTGCCTACCTGGCTTGTAAAAAAATATCCTGATGTCCTCGCTATTACAAAGAGAGGGCCTAATCAATATGGTCCGAGACAGAATATGGACATTACAAATCCTCATTACCTTTATCATGCCGAGATTGCTATACGAAAGCTTCTTGAACATGTAAAAGATCATCCGGCAATAATAGGGTATCAGGTGGATAATGAAACAAAGGCATATGATACCAGTGGTCCGGAGGTTCAAAAACAATTTGTTTCTTACATGAAAGAAAAGTTTGTAAGCCTCGATAGTATAAATAACGCATTTGGACTTGATTACTGGAGCAACAGAATTAATAACTGGAACGATTTTCCTTCGGTTAATGGTAGCATTAATGCAAGTCTTAGCAGTGAGTTTGCCCGTTTTCAGCGAGGACTTGTAACTAAATTTTTGAACTGGGAGGCTGATATCGTAAGGGAATACAAAAAAAAGGATCAGTTTATTACGCAAAATTTTGATATGGACTGGCGTGGTCATTCATTTGGGATACAAACCGAAGTCGATCATTTTGCTGCTGCTAAAACACTGGATGTAGCAGGAATTGATATTTATCATCCCACTCAGGACAAGCTTACCGGACTGGAAATATCATTTGGAGGCGATCTTACAAGGTCTATGAAAGCAGGTAAAAACTATTTTGTCATGGAAACTGAGGCACAAGGTTTTCCGGAATGGGTTCCATATCCGGGGCAGTTAAGATTACAGGCATTTAGCCATCTGGCTTCGGGAGCTAATATGGTTTCTTACTGGCACTGGCACTCTATACATAATTCTGCCGAAACGTATTGGAAAGGATTATTGAGCCATGATTTCGAACCTAATCCTACCTATCTGGAAGCTAAAACTATTGGAGCTGATTTTGGCAGGCTCAGTGATCATTTGATCAGCCTGAAGAAAAAGAATAAGGTTGCGATACTTTTTAGTAATGAAGCTTTAACAGCGTTTAATTCATTTTGGATAGGGGACAGCTACAATGGTGTTTTACGCAGGATGTACGATGCGCTTTATAATATGAATATAGAAACTGATTTAATAGATCCTTCGTCAACAAACATAGATGATTACAAACTTATAATTGTACCGGCATTATATGCTGCTCCGGACAGCCTTCTTCAAAAATTAGATGAATTTATTAAAAAAGGCGGCCATGTAGTTTTTACTTTTAAAAGCGGTTTTTCAAATGAGTATGCGAAAGTAAGGCCTACGATTCAACCCGGAATTATAAATGAGGCTTGTGGTATTAAATACAGCCAGTTTACTATTCCTGATAAAATAGGGTTGAAAAGTGATTTTTTTAAGGTTGATGATAAAGATAATTATATTGAGAAATGGATGGAACTTGTAGAACCAGTTGGTGCAAAAGTACTTGCATATTATGATCATCCACAATGGGGTAAATATGCCGCGGTAACACAAAACCAATTTGGCAAAGGAACAGCAACTTATATAGCAGCTTATACCAGTCCGGCACTGACAAATAAAATTATTGAAAATGCAGTTAAAAAAGCAGGATTATGGGACGCTGATCAGGAAATAAGTTTTCCTGTTATAGTAAAAACCGGTATTAACCAAAACGGAAAAACAGTACGTTACTACTTTAATTACTCGGCAGCTCCTGTAAATTTTACTTATCCTCATGATAATGGAACAGAACTTTTAGGGAATAAAAAGATTTCAAAAAATGAAAAAGTAGATTTAGCTGCGTGGGGTTTTGTAATAATTGAGTCAGAAAAATAAAGCTATTTATTTAGTAATGATTTAAGTTTTATATTTACTCTATAAATAAATCATACCATGCAAATAAAAAACAACTCTTTATACATTCAGTTCATATTATTTATCTGTTTTTTTTTCAGCTTACTTTCTGTAAATGCACAAAATGAAACTTATTCAAGTCCAATAAAAGAAAAAATAGCAGATACGACTTTTGTAAATCTAAAGGATTACAGTGAAGATTTTATTTATGACATGAAATACGCAACTGAGGATAATTTTCTAAAGGCAAAAGTCTATGATTGTGC
This sequence comes from Flavobacterium sp., assembly GCA_039931915.1. Classification (GTDB taxonomy): domain Bacteria; phylum Bacteroidota; class Bacteroidia; order Flavobacteriales; family Flavobacteriaceae; genus Flavobacterium. Next base: position 2,481 of record JBDTRA010000057.1, read on the forward strand.
CGAATGCTTTTTACGTTTAAAAACTGTTGAAGCTTTAATTTCGGCTAATAAATATTTTATGAAGAAAGGATATAAAATCAAACTTTTTGACTGTTACAGGCCTTTATCTATTCAGAAAAGGATGTGGGAGATTGTATCGAATCCAGAGTATGTGGCGGATCCAAAAAAAGGCTCCATCCATAATAGAGGAGGAGCCGTTGATATTTCTATAGTCGACACTAATGGAAAAGAAATGAATATGGGAACTCCTTTTGATTTTTTCGGAATTCAGGCGAGTCATAATTATACCAAGCTTTCAAAAGAAATACTTTCGAACAGAAAATATCTTAAAAAAATAATGACTAAAAATGGCTTTAATTCTTTTGATTCGGAATGGTGGCATTACAATTTAAAAACCGGTCTGCAGGATAAAGTTTCAAATCAAAAATGGAAATGTGATTAAATTACTCAACACATCTGATGTTTTCCATAAAATAGGTATTGGGATGGGTGACTTTGCCTGTTAATTCAGAAGTTAGCTCTCCCTTTACAATATAATCAACTGTGTCTGTTAGGTATTTGATTCGCATAATTGAAACCGGAGATTTTTTTAGTTCTTCAAAATTATCCTTCATGAACATAAAAATCCCTGTGTTTATACGGTTATCAAAACCTTTGTCATCGCGAATAAGGGTACTGCAATTCTCCTGATTAATATGCAATAATGTAACTATTTTTCCATTTTCTAATTGTAGAAAAACTTTTGAATTCTTGTCAAAACAATTCGCTTTTATAAAATCTTTACTTTTCTGAATAAGCTGTAAATTTAGTGTAGGCAGACCATCTGTTTTGGCCAATGAAAAGAAAACATAATTAAAGTTTCCTCCAAAATATTTCTCACTGATCAGATATTCGTTTGTTACTTTGTAAGTACCAATTGAATCTGTTACATTAGTACTGTATTCACAAGGTTTTTGGGCAAATCCGATAAAAGTTAATAGAAAAAAAGTAAAAGTAATTAGTTGTTTCATTTTAAGTTATTTTTCTGCAAATTAAAACTATTTTGTTATCATTTTTATCAGTTGTAAAAAAACAATATAGATTTCCTCCATTTTTTATTTTCCATTTTTTTCGGATATTCTCTACAGTCTCCGGAAAGTTTCTCGTAGTTACATTTGCCTGTTGGTTTACTAATAGTGTTTTCATATCATTTTTGTTATATGAAATGGCTTTTTCTATTTCAAAAGCTCTTCCCGGAAAATCGATTAAATTTTCTGAAGTATATAAATGAGAATGTTTATGAAGTTTATTAATCTGAAAAACTGTGCTGACTTCATCAAATCCACCGGATTTCATAATTGCAGAATTAGGTTCATACAAATATTTTTGAGGCAAATGATAAGATGGGGAGTTGAAATCATTGTCTAAAATAAATTCAAATGTTTCTGTTTTATCTTTTAAGATATTGGCAGTTTTGATGGTTATTTCACCTGAATATTGATTATGAATTTCAAAAAGCAACTCTTTTACTTCATTTTCGAGTGCAATAATATGAATATTTTTTACAAATTTTAATTCGGATAAACCTGCAGAAATATCTAATAAAGGTGCCGTTTTTATAAGGATTGAATCTGTTTTTTCAAAATAAAAATCTAATAACTCCGGAACATTTGGTAAACAGTCTTTTAGCATGAAAACCTTGCCTTTAGCATTATTTCTGCGGGATGGATCGATATACAGCCAATCCCATTTTTGCTGGTTTAATTCATTTAAAATAATTGTAGAATCATTGGCATAGAAATCACAATTTTTAACTTCCAATTGCTCGAAATTGTGTTTTACAATTGCCGATAAATCTTCATTGATTTCGCAATGTGCTATTTTTTTTATTTTTTTGGAAAAATAATAATCATCTACCCCAAAACCTCCCGTAAGATCAATTAAGGTTTCTCCGGAAATTAAAGAGGCTTTGTACGCCGCTGTTTTTTCAGAAGATGTTTGTTCTACGGATATTTTGCCCGGATAAATGATGTTTTCTGTTGAAAACCAAGTTGGTAATTTGTCTTTTGTTTTTGATTTAGCCTCGATTTGATTTAAAATTAAAATCCAGTCAACCTCAGGGAACGGGTTTTTTTGGAATGCTAATTTTGAAATCGAAGCACTGCTATTTTGATTTATAAAGTCTTGAATGTTTTTGCTTAAAATAGAAGTGTTCAATGCTAAATCCTTTCAGTTAATACGGAGACAATTTTGTTGTCAGGAAAAAATTCTTTTAAGATTACTTTGACCATAGTAAAAACCGGAACTGCTATAATCATTCCGACAATTCCAAAAGTTATACCGCTGATTAAAATAATCAAGAATATTTCTAACGGATGCGAATTTACACTTTTTGATGAAATTATGGGCTGGCTGATATTATTATCAATTGCCTGAACTACTAAAAAGCCTATAACTATATAAATTGTTGTTGGTAAAATTTCTGATTGAAAATCTTTTCCAATTAAACTGATCATGGTTAGGATTCCGGCTAAAGTTGTTCCTATAATGGGTCCGATATAAGGAATTATATTTAAGATGGCACAGAGGAATGCAATAACGAATGCATTTTTATTTCCGAAAATAATTAAAACAATTAAATATAGAATAAAAACAACCATTAATTGCAGTAACAAACCAACGAAATATCGCGTTAGTAAATGATTTATTTTAGTAATCGAGTTTAAGATTTTATCTTCGTTTGTGTCAGGAAGAATTCTTCTTACCTGATTTTTAAAGATTTCCTGGTCTTTTATGAAAAAGAAAGTAATAAAAAATACAGAAACCAAGCCCATTCCCATATCTGCCATAAATCCCATAATAGAATTTATGAATCTTGTAAAATAAGTAAAATTGAACATCGAAGTTATTTTTGAATCTTTAAGGACTTTGTTTAAATCTACATGTTGAATGTTGAAATAACTTTCGATACTTTTTTCTGTTTCTATAAATTGCTCCTGTAAATGATTAGTGTCTAATAATGATAAATTGTTGGCCTGAGAGATAATTAATGGAACAAAAAGCAGAATAAACCCAACCATCATTAATATAAAAATGATAATAGTAGTTGTGGCAGCTAATGAATTACTAAACTTTAATTTATTTTTTAAAAATTGTACTAAAGGATTTGCAATTAAACACAATATCAAAGAGATGCATAAATAAACAATTACCGTTTGAATTTCATATAAAAAATATAAAACAGCTCCAATAATTAGTATCGTAGCCAAAGCTCTCAGTATCCCATTAGAAATAATTCTTGATGTTATCATATTTGGTTTTTAGACTCTAAATATAAGGAAAAACTGTTAGATTATATGTGGGATAATAAAAAAAGCGAGATGTTTAAATCTCGCTTTTAAATTATATAATTATTTGTTTTTAGATTCCAAAAGCAGCTCTTGGTCCTCCGGAAACAAAGATAGCAGCCATTCTGCTTTTTTGACCATTTGAGAACATATACATAGCGTTATCATCAACATAATCCATGTAGTTCATAGTCATTTCTACTGGTGTACCTGAACAGGTACTATAGTGAGGATAAGCTGGAACTCCATAATTTTCTTCATTATGAGTTGGAGTGTCAGATACTAAATCGCTTCCGCAAGTTGCATCTCCCCAAATATGACGTAAATTCATCCAGTGACCTACTTCGTGAGTCGCTGTTCTTCCTAAGTTGTAAGGTGCATTTGCAGAACCGGATAATCCAAAATATTTTGAATCGATTACAACACCATCAGTTGATGAAGCTCCTCCGGGAAATTGTGCATAACCTAAGTAGCCACCACCAATAGCACATGACCATAAGTTCAGTTTTGTTGTTGGTGAAGTTGGTGCTAAACCACCTGAAGCTACTTTTTTCATAGCGTTATTTATACCCCAAGAGGTTTTTGTTGTAGATTTTCTGATAACCTGATCTAAAACAAAAGTGATTCCTACATTTGCCTTCACACCTGCAAATAGTGCTGGTACGTTGTTGTAGTCTGAATTTAATGCGTTGAAATCTTTGTTTAAGACATCAATCTGAGATTGAATTTGTGCTGTTGAGATATTTTCTGCTGTAGTTCTGTATAGAACGTTTACGACAACCGGAATTTCAACTTTTCCATTTACTAAACGGCCAGTAAAGCCATTAAGCATTTGTTTTGATGTAAAAGCTTCGATTTCATTCATTTTGATCGCTAACATCGGATCAGCTTTTAGTTGGGCTTCTAAAACTTCCTGAGAGGCACATCTGCGATGGGTAATTGCACTCATGTTTGAATCCGTAGATTCAGCTGTTTGGTCATTTTGACAAGAAAACAGTAACAGTGCAGCAACTGCAGATAAAAGAACTTTTTTCATAATAATAGGGGTTTTTTTGTTATAAAATTGTTTATTCGTTAACATTAATGCAATTTTATAACAAAAAAAACACCTAAACAAATTTTTTAAACAATTTATTAGTATAAATTTAACAATCCCTTGTATAGTCTAGTTCTTACAAAAAAATAAAATATAATTTAAGAAGTTAATTCGTACAAAATGATACTTGTAGCGTGCGAAACATTCATACTACTGTTCTTTCCAAACATGTTTATATGAACAATTTGGTTCGAAATTTTTAAAAGTTCATCAGAAACCCCATTAATTTCACTGCCAATTAAAACTGCAATTTTTTTATTTTCAGGAATTATAACTTCTTTTAGGGGTTTGCTGTTATTTGTAATCTCCAAAGCAATAATTTCAAACTTATTTTCCAGCAAATAAGTAATCAATTCAGATGTTTCTTCGATTATCTGATGTGGTACATGAAGATGGGTACTTCTTGATGTTTTGTTTATTTTACGAGGGGTAAACGGGATGTTTTTTCCCAAAAAGATAATATTTTCAATTCCAAAAGCTTCACTAATCCTAAAAAGTGAACCAATGTTTTGTTGAAAGCAGATATGATCGCAAACCAGTGTTATCGGAAACGTTTTTCTCTCAAATTGGTTTTCTTCGTGAGTAAGCTGCACTTTTCGGAAATTAATTAGTAAAAATATAGTTGATAATATTAGCGCCCATTTTTAACGCTTTGTCCCTGACATTTGCAGGGTCGTTATGTACTTCCGGATCCTCCCAGCCGTCACCTAAATCACATTCGTACGTATACAATAGTACCAATTTATTTTCAATGAAAATTCCAAATGCCTGAGCGCGGGTACCATCGTGTTCGTGAATTTTTGGTAATCCGTTTGGAAAAGGGAAAGGCTTTTGAAAAATAGCATGATTGGCAGGAATTTCAACCAAATTATTATTAGGGAATATTTTTTTTATTTCTTTTCGGATATATTGATCCATTCCGTAATTATCATCAATATGCAAAAAACCGCCTCCATTTAAATAATTTCTCAGGTTACTTACATCGGCATCACTGAAAACAACATTTCCGTGGCCGGTCATATGAACAAAAGGATAGGAAAGCAAATCAGGATTACTTGGTTCAACCGTAGATGGTTTAGCTTTTATCCTGGTATTGATATTTGAATTGCAAAATCTGATTAAGTTAGGTAATGAGGTAGGATTAGCGTACCAATCGCCACCACCGCCATATTTTAATAAAGCAATTTCCTGAGAAAATGATGAAACAGAAAAAAGTAATAATAAGTAAAATATTCTTTTCATATGTTGTAATTATTTTGGTAATTCCCTTTTATTATTTCGCCTTTCTGTCATTTCGACGAAGGAGAAATCTCAGCATGAAACTCCGCAAAGATAGGCGTCAATCTTTGTCGGGTTACGAGTGTGATCCCTCGTTCCCGGGATGACAAGATTGTGTCTAATTAGTTATTTCATTAAAAAAAACAACACTATGACAAGCAACAATAGCAGCAGTTTCAGTTCTTAAACGAGTATTTCCTAAAGTTACAGGCTGAAAATTATTTTCTAAAGCCAGTGCAATTTCTTTTTCCGAAAAATCTCCTTCAGGGCCAATGAGCATTGTAATACTTTCATTTGGCTTCAAAATTTCTTTCAATGATCTTTTATCGGTTTTTTCGCAATGTGCAATCAAATTTAAGCCTTCATTTTTTTGTTTAACGAATTCCTTAAAAGAAATCGCCGGGTTTAATTTTGGTAAAAATGTTTCATTTGATTGTTTCATTGCCGAAAGAATAATTTTCTCAAAACGTTCCGGATTAATTGCTTTTCTTTCAGATCGATCACAGAAAACCGGTGTGATTTCCTGAATACCAATTTCTGTGGCTTTCTCTAAAAACCACTCAAAACGATCATTCATTTTGGTTGGTGCAACAGCTAAGTGCAAACGAAATTTTGGTTCATCAGCTTTTTTAACAGAAAGAACCTGAACTGTGCATTTGTTATCTGAAGCCAAAGTGATTTCAGTTTCGAATAGAAATCCTAAACCATTTGTAACGTGTAAAATATCCGAATCTTTTTTTCGTAAAACCTTTATAATATGACGGCTTTCTTCTTTGTCGAAAGAAAAGCTTTCGGTAGTTCCGTCTATATCCGGATTGTAAAATAATTGCATAATTTAAAATTGAATTCGTGCTTTCGAAACAACAGCTGAAGTTTCAAAACGATTTGATAAGTATTTTTGATATCCTACAATTCCTATCATTGCAGCATTATCTGTTGTATATTCGAATTTTGGAACAAAGGTTTTCCAACCGTATTTGCCTTCGCTTTCTTTCAGTCGCGTTCTGATTCCTGAATTTGCCGAAACACCGCCGCCAATTGCAATTTGCCTGATTCCGGTTTCTTTTACGGCTAATTTTAATTTATCCATCAAAATTTCGATGATCGTATGTTGAATAGAAGCACAAATATCATTCAGGTTTTCTTCAATAAAATTTGGATCCTCTAATTTTTTCTTCTGAATAAAATATAAAATAGCCGTTTTTAATCCGGAGAAACTAAAATCTAATCCGGGAACTTTTGGTTTTGTAAAAGCAAAAGCTTTTGGATTTCCTAACTGCGCATATTTATCAATCAAAGGCCCACCAGGGTAGGGAAGTCCAAGAATTTTGGCACTTTTGTCAAAAGCTTCACCAACGGCATCATCAGTCGTTTCTCCAATAATTTCCATATCAAAAAAACCGTTTACTTTCACAATTTGGGTATGACCACCACTAATGGTGAGTGCTAAAAAAGGAAATTCCGGTTTATCAAAACCTTCTTCGTCTATAAAATGGGCTAATATATGGGCATGCATGTGATTTACGGCGATTAGCGGAATTTTTAGCGCCAATGATAATGATTTACTAAATGAGCTCCCAACTAAAAGAGAACCCATTAATCCGGGTCCCTGAGTAAAGGCAATTGCTGTTAGCTGTTCTTTTCGTACATTTGCCTTTCGAAGTGCTGCATCAATTACCGGAACAATATTTTGCTGATGTGCCCTGGAAGCTAATTCAGGAACAACACCGCCATATTGGTTGTGGATTAACTGATTGGCTACAACATTTGAGAGAACTTTATCGTTATGTAAAACCGCGGCGGCAGTATCATCGCATGAACTTTCGATGGCAAGAATAAAAACCTCTGAATTTTGCATATAAAGGCACAAATTTTGAATTATATTTGACAAATCAAATTTTTAAATTTCTTTGATTAAAATAGAAGCCAAAATTAAAGAATTTTTATCAGAAACAGTTGTTCTTTGTCTGTTCAAAATAAATTTAAAAGAAAACTAAAATAAAAGCAGTTATCAAAAAAGTAAAAAAAATAGTATCCCGTACCCTAATTGGGCTAATTTTACTATTATTAGTACTTGCTATTGTTTTGTCTTTACCTGTGGTACAGACTAAAATTGCCAGTTATATTACAGAAACGCTCAATACCGATTTTAAAACCAACATTAGTATTGATAAAGTGGCAATAAATATTTTTGGAGGAGTTAAGCTCAAAAAAGTATTGATTTTAGACCATCACAAAAAAACTTTAATTTATTCGGATATTATTACCACTGATTTTTTAAGCGTAACCAGATTAATTGATGGAGACTTAATTTTTGGAGATCTTCGTTTAACGGGGTTGATTTTTAATTTAAAAACGTATAAAAACGAAGGCGAAAATAATATCAATGTGTTTATTCGATTATTTGAATCGGGCAAACCAACTAAATCAAAAAAACATTTTTTGTTAACTTCTAAAAATGCCTATATTTCCCAAGGGACATTTTCTGTAATTGACGAAAATAAAAAGACGCCTAAAATCATAGATTTTAAAAAACTAAATGCTTATATCAGTGATTTTAAATTATATGGTTCGGAAATAAATACCAATATTCATCGATTTTCTTTTTTAGATCATAGAGGTTTATATGTTTCAAACTTAATATCTAAGTTTACTTATACCAAAAAACAAATAAAACTTGAAAATTTAACTATACTAACCAAAAGATCTAATATTTATGGAAAGGCAATTTTAAATTATAAAGTCCAAGATTTTTTAGAATTTACAGATAAGGTTAGATTTAATGTGACATTAGATTCAGCTTCATTGGCTTCAAATGATATTCGATATTTTTACAATGGATTAGGTAAAAACCAGCATTTTAAAATTAAAACTAAAATACAGGGACCTCTGAATAACCTTAATTTAAATGGTCTTAGATTGAGTGACAGAAACGGCTCGAGAATTGTAGGGAATATTAATTTTAAAAATCTTTTAGGAAATAAATCTCAAAAGTTTTCAATGTATGGAAAGTTTAACAAACTGGTTTCAAGTTATGATAATCTGGTTGTTTTATTGCCAAATGTCTTAGGAAAAAAATTACCTAAAGAATTACAAAGAATTGGCAAATTTAATATTGTAGGAACTGCAAATGTATCGACTACAGATTTAGAAACTAAATTTAAAATGGTTACCGATTTAGGAAACGGTCAGGTGGAATTGAATATGAATAATATTGATTTTATTGATAAAGCATCCTATTCAGGAAATATTGTTTTGGATGATTTTGATATTGGTGCTTTACTGAATAGAAAAGATATCGGTAAAACAACTTTAAATCTGGATATTGACGGAGTTGGTTTTTCTAAAAAATATCTAAACACAATTGTAAAAGGAGATATTGCCAAATTTGATTATAATAATTACACGTATAATAATATTATAGTAAACGGTAATTTTAAATTACCTTATTATAAAGGACAGGTTTCTGTAAATGATCCTAATTTAAGCTTGACTTTTGATGGTTTGGTCGATTTAAGCAAACGTGAGAATAAATATGATTTTCATTTAAATGTTGAAAATGCCGATTTAAGAAAACTTAAATTAGTAAAAGACTCTATTTCTTACTTTAAAGGTAATGCTATTGTCGCCGTTACAGGAAATTCTATAGAAACACTTCAGGGTAATATTTATATAAAGGATGCCGTTTATCAAAATCCACAGGCAATTTATGCTTTTGATGAGCTTACAGTAAATTCAAGTTTTGACGCAGATAGATTACGAACCATAACGGTCAATTCAACAGATGTTATAAATGGTAAAATAGTTGGTAAATTTCAATTTGATCAGTTAGATAAATTGGTGCTAAATTCTGTAGGAAGTCTTTATACGAATTACAAACCTTATAAAGTTAAAAAAGGGCAATTTTTGAAATTTAATTTCCATGTATACAATAAAGTGGTCGAAATGTTGTATCCGGATATAAAAATAGACTCAAGTACTGTTTTTAGGGGTAAAATTGATTCTGATAAACAAGAATTCAAATTCAAATTTAATTCACAAAAAATAACAGCTTCTAAAAATACATTTGATAATATCCGAATTAATATCGATAATAAAAATCCATTATACAATGCTTTTGTTGAATTGGACAGCATCAAAACACCTTATTATAAGGTCCGTGATTTTAGTTTGATAAATGTTACTTCAAAAGACACTCTATTCGTTCGTTCTGAATTTAAAGGAGGAGATAAAGGTGAGGATTACTACAATCTGAATTTATATCATACCATAGATAAAAATAAAAATAATATAGTTGGAATTCATAAATCCGAAATGAAGTTTAAAGATTATTTATGGTATTTAAACGAAAATGATGAGCACAATAACCAGATAGTTTTTGATAAAGATTTTAAAAATTTCACTATTGATAACATTATATTATCTCATCAGGAGCAAAAGATTGATTTAAACGGAGTTGTAAAAGGAACTGATTATAAAGATCTCGTTTTAAATTTTGAAGATGTTGATATTAATAAAATAACACCTTTGAACAATAAGTTTGTAGTAAACGGTAACTTAAACGGAAGTATAAATTACAAACAGAATAAAAATATCTATCAGCCTACTGCTTCAATTGAAATTGATCACTTGAACTTAAATAAAATTGAGTTAGGAACTTTAAAGTTTGATATTGCAGGAGATGAAGCATTTAAAAAATTCACAATAAATTCTTCTATAGAAAATGGTTTTACCGAATCTTTTAAAGCTGAAGGAAGTTTTGCAATTCAAAATAAGGAAACAATTTTAGACTTAAACCTAAAACTCGATGGTTTTAATTTGGCAACTTTAGGGACTATTGGAGGTAATGTATTGTCAAATATAAGAGGAAGCGTATCAGGAAATGCAGCAATAATAGGAAACCTCAAAAAACCGGAAATCAATGGAAGGCTTTATGTAGAAAAAGCCGGTATGACGGTTACCTACCTTAATACCGATTATGAATTAAACGATCGTACTGTTATCGATTTAACAGATGAAAAGTTTTTGTTCAGAAATAATCAATTGACAGATACCAGATTTAAAACAAAAGGTTTGCTGAATGGAAGTATAGAACACAAAAATTTTGGAGACTGGAAATTAGACCTAACAATAACCTCAAAACGATTATTGGCATTAGATACAAAAGATAGTGAAGATGCTGCTTATTTTGGAACTGCTTTCATCAATGGTACAGCGAGTATAAAAGGACCAACGGAAGGATTGTTTATTAAAGTAGATGCCAAATCAGAGAAAGGTACAGAGATAAAAATACCTATTAACAATGTGCAAAGTGTAGGAGAAAGCAGTTTTATTCATTTTGTGACACCAAAGGAAAAATATAATATTGCCAATGGGATTATCGAGAAAACAAAAAATTATAACGGACTTGAATTAGAATTTGATTTTGATATTACCCCCGATGCTGAAGTAGAGGTAATCCTGGACAGGAATTCAGGTCATGGTATGAAAGGAAGAGGCCATGGATCATTGTTGTTTAAAATTAACACACTCGGTAAGTTTAATATGTGGGGAGATTTTCAGGCATATGAAGGAACCTACAATTTTAAATACGGTGGATTAATTGATAAAAAATTTGCTGTTAGAAAAGGAGGTTCGATTACTTGGGAAGGAAACCCTATGAAAGCACAGCTAAATTTGGAAGCCGTTTATAGAACAATTGCAAATCCGGCAGTTTTATTAGAAAATTCTTCATTTAATAAAAAAGTCCCTGTAGAAGTTGTCATAGGGTTAAAAGGAGATTTAGCAAGTCCGGACCCAAATTTTGATATTGAGTTTCCATCCGTAAGCAGCGTTTTAAAATCGGAAATCCAATATAAACTGGATGATAAAGATGTTCGTCAAACACAAGCTTTATATTTATTATCAACAGGTTCTTTCATGAGTACGGATGGTTTTAGTCAGGGAGATCTATCAGGAACATTTGCAGAAACTGCAGCGAGTTTGTTAGGAGGTATCATTAAATCTGATAACGATAAAATAAATGTAGGACTGAATTACATATCTGCTGATAAAAGAATAGGGCAGGAGGCGGATGGTCAGGTTGTGGCTACAGTTTCATCTCAAATCAATGAAAAAATTACAATTAATGGAAAAGTAGGGGTACCTGTTGGAGGTATTAATGAATCAGCAATTGTTGGGAATATAGAAGTACAATATAGAATCAATGAAGATGGGACTGCCAATTTGCGTTTGTTCAATAAAGAAAATGACATTAGTTATATAGGTCAGGGAATTGGTTACACCCAAGGTGTTGGTATTACCTACGAAGTAGATTTTGATACTTTTAGCGAATTAGTCAATAAGATTTTTAAAAAGCACAAAATAGAAAAAGTTAAAAGCTCTTCTAATGATTTGCAGGATTCTAATTTAAATCCGGATTATATAAATTTTTCTAATTCTAAAAAAGACTCAAAAAAGACTCAAAAAGAATCAGATAAAAAGGAAGAAGAAAAGCAACAGCAAAATAATAATAACAGTCAGGGTTTAATACCGGATGATGATTATTAATTTTGTAACTTGTTACATTATTTTTAATGATTTTTATTTAGGGTGCTTTAATAAAACAATATAAAATACAAAAAATTATAACACTTCATTTACAGATTGTTAATTTTACATTTTAATTAAAAAAATGTACCTTTTATTATTTTAAATGAATTTTTTGGTATAGAAAAACTTATTAACCGAAAACGTTTGAATTGAACGTTTTTATTAATTTATTATAAGCATCTACTGAAAAGTGATGAATGTTTGCTAATTTTACACTTTAATACTTAAATAATGCCAAAAACAATAAAAAAAGTAGGTGTTCTTACCTCAGGAGGAGACTCGCCAGGAATGAATGCCGCAATAAGGTCAGTTGTTCGAACATGCGCATATCATAATATAGAATGTTTGGGAATTTATAGAGGATACCAGGGAATGATTGAAGGAGACTTCAAAGAAATGGGACCCCGAAGTGTGAATAATATTGTAAATAAAGGAGGAACGATTTTAAAATCGGCACGCTCAATTGAATTCAGAACACCCGAAGGGAGAAAAAGAGCCCATGATAATCTTGTAAAAGCCGGAGTAGATGCTTTGGTTGTTATAGGAGGAGATGGAAGTTTCACCGGAGGTTTAATCTTTAATTCAGAATTTGGTTTCCCGGTAATGGGAATTCCAGGTACAATTGATAACGATATTTTCGGAACAAGTCACACCTTAGGATATGATACAGCCTTAAATACAGTTGTAGATTGTATTGATAAAATCAGAGATACTGCAAGTTCACATAACCGATTATTTTTTGTAGAGGTTATGGGTAGAGATGCAGGTCACATTGCTCTTAATGCAGGAATCGGTGCCGGTGCCGAAGAAATTCTTATTCCTGAAGAAGATTTAGGTCTTGACAGACTTTTAGACTCTCTTCAAAAAAGTAAAGCTTCAGGAAAATCATCAAGTATAGTGGTTATTGCCGAAGGTGACAGAATTGGTAAAAACGTTTTCGAATTAAAAGATTACGTTGAAGCTAATTTGCCTGAGTATGACGTAAGGGTTTCTGTTCTTGGTCATATGCAGCGTGGTGGTTCTCCGTCTTGTTTTGATCGTGTCTTAGCCAGCCGTTTAGGTGTAAAGGCTGTAGAATCTTTGATTGAAGGTAAATCAAATTATATGGTTGGATTACAACAGGATAAAGTAACTTTGACTCCGTTAGAACAAGCCATTAAAGGAAAATCTGAAATCGATAGAGAATTATTGAGAGTATCAGATATCATGTCAACATAAAAAGAAACGAAGTTTATAGTGAGAAAACTAAACTTTAAATTAGTTAAATAAAAACAAAAGCAAAATCAAGTAAAATGTCAAAAGTAAAATTAGGAATAAACGGATTTGGACGTATTGGAAGAATCGTTTTTAGAGAATCTTTCAACAGAGATAATGTTGAAGTAGTTGCAATTAATGATTTATTAGATGTAGATCACTTAGCTTACTTATTAAAATATGATTCAGTTCACGGTCGTTTCGATGGAACTGTAGAAGTAAAAGAAGGGAAACTTTATGTTAACGGAAGAAACATCCGTATCACTGCAGAAAGAAATCCGGCTGACCTAAAATGGAATGAAGTTGATGTTGATGTAGTTGCAGAATGTACTGGTATCTTCACAACTATCGAAACTGCAAATGAGCACATTAAAGGTGGTGCTAAAAAAGTAATTATTTCTGCTCCTTCTGCAGATGCTCCAATGTTTGTAATGGGTGTAAACCACGAAACTGCAAAAGCTTCTGATTTAGTTGTTTCTAATGCTTCATGTACTACAAACTGTTTAGCTCCTTTAGCTAAAGTTATCCACGATAATTTCGGAATCGTTGAAGCGTTAATGACAACTGTTCACGCAACAACTTCAACTCAAATGACAGCTGATGGACCTTCAAGAAAAGACTGGAGAGGTGGACGTGCAGCAAGCATAAACATCATCCCTTCATCAACTGGTGCAGCAAAAGCTGTTGGAAAAGTTATTCCTGATTTGAATGGAAAATTAACAGGTATGGCTTTCCGTGTTCCTACTGCTGACGTTTCTACAGTAGATTTAACGGTAAAAGTAGCTAAAGAAACTTCTTATGAAGAAATTATGGCTGTTTTGAAGAAAGCTTCTGAAACTACTATGAAAGGAATTATGGGATATACTGAAGATGCAGTTGTTTCTCAGGATTTTATTTCTGATAAAAGAACTTCAATCATTGACGCTACTGCAGGAATTGGTTTAAATTCTACTTTTTTCAAATTAGTATCCTGGTATGATAATGAATATGGATATTCTAGTAAATTGATTGATTTATCTGTGCACATTGCAGGTTTAAAATAATATTTTATAATTTTAGAAAATCCCGTTATTTCAAAGTAACGGGATTTTCTTATTTTATTACCTCTTTAATTAATGTAAAAAATACACTTTTAATTAAAGAAACTAATCCAAAAACAAAATAAAATGAAATTAATAGTTGATAGTGGGTCTACCAAAGCCGATTGGATTGCAATTGATGATAATGGAAAGGTATTATTCACAACACAAACTTTAGGATTAAATCCTGAAATCCTTGACGGACCCGAGATTATCGAGAGATTAAATGACCGTTTTGATATTTTACAAAATAGAAAAGAAGCCACGCATTTGTTTTTTTATGGAGCAGGTTGTGGTACTGAGAGAATGCAAACTGCGCTTTCTCAAATATTTCAGGAATATTTTGAGAACGCTATTGTTGAAGTTCATGAAGACACATATGCTGCTGTTTACGCGACTACCCCAAAAGGAGAACAAGCAATTGTCAGTATTTTAGGTACTGGTTCTAACTGCAGTTATTTTGATGGAAAAGTATTGCATCAAAAGGTACAATCACTAGGCTATATTGCTATGGATGATTGTAGCGGAAATGTTTTTGGAAAAGAATTAATCAGAAAATACTATTTTAATAAAATGCCTAAAGAACTGGCAGTTGAATTTGAAAAAGAATATAATTTAGATCCTGATTATATTAAAAATAAATTATATAAAGAGCCAAATCCTAATGCGTATTTAGCTACTTTTGCCAAGTTTTTAATAAAACATAAAGATTCTGAATTTTGCAGAAAAATTATTTTTAAGGGAATGAAATCTTTCGTTAAAAATTATATCAAACAATATGAGAATTGCAAAGAAGTTCCGGTTCATTTTGTAGGTTCTATTGCTTTTTATTTAAAAGATGAATTACAGGAAACATTTGATAAATATGAACTTCAATTAGGGAATGTTTTGAGACGTCCGATTGACGGGTTAATAGCGTATCATGTTGCTAATAAATAAATTTTAGAATGGAAATTGCAATTATTGCTCATGATGGTAAAAAAGCGGATTTGATTAATTTTTTAATTAAAAATACAATCGTTTTACAAAATGAAAATATAAATCTGATTGGTACCGGTACTACAGGAGGAAAAGCTGAAGCTGCAGGTTTTAAAACCAAAAGAATGCTTTCAGGGCCATTAGGAGGTGATGCACAGATAGCAGGAAGAGTGGCAGAAGGAATTACAAAGATGGTATTCTTCTTTAAAGATCCTTTGTCGAGCCATCCCCATGAAGCTGATATAAATATGTTAATCCGTGTTTGCGATGTACATAATGTGCCGCTGGCAACAAATGAAGCAACGGCACAATTATTATTAGATGCTATTGCACAGCAATTATAGAAATTTCAACATTTACATTTTTTGGCAAACAAGCCACTTGAACCGTTTCACGAGCTGGAGCGGTTTTTTCGTTAAAATAAGATCCGTAAATTGTATTTATTGCAGCAAAATTATTCATATCCATAATAAAGATAGATGCTTTTACAACGTTTTCAAAAGTCATGTCTGCAGCCTCCAGGATTGCAGCAATGTTTTTCATAACCTGATGAGTTTCATCATTGATGTTTTCGGTAACAAGTTCTCCCGAAGCTGGATTTATAGCTATTTGTCCGGAAGCATAAAGTGTGTTTCCTGATAATACAGCCTGATTGTAAGGGCCAATAGGAGCCGGAGCTTTTTCGGTAAAGATTATTTTTTTCATATCAAAAGGATTAATTTTAATTTGATGATTATCGGTTAGAAGTGCTTCGTTTATTCCATTTAATGTCACTAAGCATCCCTGATTTTATTCCAATAAAGAAATTCCAGTTAGAATATGCTCCAAGTGGCGTCCAGTTAAAAGACATCCTCCAGCTTAGTAAATCTCTCTCAAAACGCAGCTGAGTAAAAGTAACTCCTTGCTGCACAAAATCATAACCTGATGAAATTCCGCCTTTCCATTTAGGAGTAATATCTATATTAGCAGAAACCATTAGAGAGTTTCCTGTAATTTTATTTTGCCTGCTTGTATTTGAATAGGTTAATGAATAAGCCATAGTCATATCCCAGGGAAGTTTAGAATTGAAGAATTCAGTAATAACATTTTCTTCATCATCTTCTGAAAATTGACTTTTTCGGGTATCATTCAAATCTGTATTTGTACCAAACAAGTCATCACTACGTCCTCCGTTTCGCTGGCTTTGGGTATTTTTGTCCTTTTTCTCATTTTTGTTTGTGAATGAGTAATTCAAGGTCATATTAGCACTGGTCATTCTAAATAAGCTTCCTCCGTTATTGATATTGAAAACATTGATTTGTTGTCCTGAATTGTCAATAGCATAAGGATTTAAGGTAGCTGCAAAATTGACATTCATTTTGTTGTCAAACAATTGAGTTCCTCCACTAACACGAACCGGCTCCAAAGCAAATGTTGTTTTACCGTCAGCATTAAAATTATAACTGGTACTAAAGTTTAAATTGTTTAACAGCATCATTTTTTTAGGCTCCGTTTTAGTGCTGTCACTGTCTCTTACTTTTGCTTCAAAAGTATTGCTCAAATCAAAGCCTACTATGTTTGAATTTGATAATCCCGGCTGTCCGTAAACGCCATTTTCAAATCGTGTATATTCCTTCATGGTAGTCCCGGTAGCATCTATAGCATAGGTATCGTAATATTTCTCAAAACTAGGAGTGTATGAATATGAGATAGATGGACGCATGACATGACGTATAGCTTGTATTCTTTTGGTGTCACCAAATTTAAAAGTACCATAAATAGTAGTTCCCAGACTAGAACTAAAGTTGTATGTTCTAAAGGCATCAAAACCACCTACTGTTTTATCGACAACTTTATTTAAATCCTGATCATAAGATCTGTCAATAGTTTTTGTTACCCAGGTTTCCTGATAATTTGTAGATGCACTGGCACTAAAATATTTGAATATTTTAAAGTTGGTACTAATAGGAATACTGTGTTGCATACCTATTTTTGCATTATCAAACATTTGAGGCTTAAAAAATAAGGAGTCGTTAGTTACAAAACTATTTTTCCCACTCAGGTTATATTGTAAATTGATATTTTTAATTATTCCTTTTTTAACACCATCTTTTCCAACAAATGGATAAATACGATCAATACTTGCCTGCAAGGAAGGCAGTGTCATATTAATTTCTTCAGTTTGTGTATTTTGTGAATGTGTTGCTGTTAATGCTATCCTCGCTTGTGGAATAGTATTAAAGGTTTTGTTGTATGAAATAGAAGAGCTAAGCGTATTGTTTAAGTTTGATCCAATATTTGCCTGATTGATGGATTGCTTAAAATATTTACTGCTACCCATATTTACAGAAGCTGAAAAACTTGAATTAGGATTTGCTTTGGAATCTCGCGAGTGTGACCATTGAATGTTGTAAATGTTTTGTTTAGAGTAATCCGGATATCCTCTTTCACTCGAAATTAAATTTTCATAACGTATATTAACATTACCCCTGTATTTGTATCTTTCTGCATAAGAAGATTCAAAACGCATGGCGTAACTACCGTTGGTGTAGTAATCTCCTAATACTGTTAAGTCATAATTATCGGTTAAGGCAAAATAATACCCCATATTCTGGAGTGAAAATCCACGGGTGTTTGAGTCATTATAACTTGGTATAATAATTCCCGAAATACTTTTTTCCTGACTCATAGGGAAATAAGCAAAAGGTAAAGCTATTGGTGTTGGAACATCAGCAATAACCATATTGGTTAAACCTGTAATTACTTTTTTTCCGGGAACGAATTTTACCTTACTCGCCCTGAAATAATATTCAGGATTGTCAACATCTGTAGAGGTTGTAAAACGTGCACCTTTTAAAAAGTATACCGAATCATTTTCTTTTTTGGTAATAGGAGCTTTTATCTTAAATTCTCCTTGTTCAGTCCTTGAATTATAAATAAGAGCCTTTTTTGTTTTAAAATTAAACCGAATAGAATCCGGCTGAACTTCGCTTTGCCCTTGCTTGAAATTTGGATATTGATATAAAGTTCCTGTTGAATCTTTTATTCGGCCTGCATAAACTTCATCTTTTCCATAATCCAAGACTATAATTCCTGATTTAAGTTCAACATCCTTATAATATAATTCACCTTCGTTATAAAGCGTGATTGTCTTCTTTTTTTGATCAATTTTAACATAATCCTTCGCTTTATATTTTACTTTTCCATCAAGAAAAGCCTTTTTAGGCTTAATACTGTCAACCTTTATAGTATCAGCTACTGTTAGTTTTGGTTTTATAGTATCTGTCTTTACGGTATCAACTACAGTTAGTTTAGGTTTATCTGTTTGTTTTACAGTTGGTAACGAAGTTTTTTTAGTTTTTATATCTTGCGAATATAAATTACCACATCCTAGTGTTAGGAAAAATGATATTAAAACGATATTAAATAAGTTTGTATGCAAAGGTTTAAATGCTATTTTTGTAAAAGTATGGCTTGTTTTTTGACATGTCAAACTTACATATAATTTTTTGGCAAAAATAAACAATTATAAAAATTATAGCATTTGTAGTTTATTAAAATTAACTTTTATATTTATGAACATATATAACAAAACTAAACTAATATTTATTTTTTTTCTAAATATAATGTCTTTTTGTGCATACAGTCAGTCTAACGTTTTTAAAGTGACACTTGATGCAGGACATGGTGATCATGACTTTGGAGCCGTTTATAGTGGTCGTATTGAAAAAAATATTGCTTTGGCCATTGTTTTAAAAGTAGGTAAAATTTTAGAACTTAATCCTAATGTAAATGTTATATATACACGTAAAACGGATGTTTTTATAGATTTAGTTGAAAGGGCAAATATTGCCAACCGTGCAAACTCTAATATTTTTGTTTCCATACATTGTAATGCCAACAAAAATACAGCTGCAGATGGAACAGAAACCTATGTGATGGGTTTGAGTAAAGTGGCATCGAATCTTGAAGCTGCAAAGAAAGAGAACTCGGTTATTACCTTAGAAAAAGATTATAAACGTAAATATGAAGGTTATGATCCTAATTCTCCTGAATCAATGATTGGAATGACATTAATGCAGGAAGAATATATGGATAACAGTATTTCACTGGCCAGTAAAATTGAAGACAATTTTGACAAACTTGGAAAAAAACTTCGTCATGGAGGAGTAAAACAAGCACCGTTTATGGTACTTCATAAAGCGTATATGCCAAGGGTATTGGTTGAAACCGGATTCGTTTCAAATCCTACAGAAGGCGATCTTTTAAATTCTGAGGCAGGTCAAAATGATATTGCCGAAGCTATTGCCCAGGCTATTTTGAGTTATAAACGAGAATATTTCGGAAACGGTAATTCTGATGCTGATGATGTTAAGCCAGTAAAGGATACTTCAACTCCTGTAAAACCAAAAACAACAGTGCCTGTTACAGTAACTAAGGCAGCTCCAAAAGGAATTTTTTTTAAGGTACAGCTTATTGCCAGTATAAAAAAGACTCCTTTGGAACCTAAAAATTTTAAAGGCTTAAAAAATGTGACCATGATTTATGAAAATAATATTTATAAATATTTCTATCAGGAAACTTCAGATTACGAAACTGCCAAAAAATATTTGCAAGAAGCTAAAAGTAAAGGATATGGAGCTTCATTTTTAGTCGCCACTAAAGATGGTGAAAAGATCAGTATTCAGGACGCTGTCAAAAAATACTGATAAGTTCAAATATTTATATTAATTTTGTACAAACACTTACAATTTTGAAACTAACAAGAGAAATTAAAACGGCTATATTAGTCATCGCGTCAATTTTATTATTTATTTGGGGCTACAGTTTTTTAAAAGGCAAGGACCTTTTTACAAATTATCAGACATTATATGTTCAATATGATAATGTTGAAGATTTGGCACAATCAGCGCCTGTAACCTTAAATGGACTTGCAATAGGAAAAGTAACTAAAATTTCAATCAATCAAACAACTGGAAGATTATTAGTTGAACTTCAATTAAAAACTGATTTTCCTATTTCTAAAACCAGTAAAGCATCTTTATATTCCCCAAGTTTAATCGGAGGAAAACAAATTAAAATTATTCCTAATCTTTTGGATAAGGATTTAGCAGTTGATGGACAAACACTACAGTCAACTGTAGAATTAGGATTAACTGAATCTTTAGGCGGTAAAATTGAACCGATTCAGCAAAAGCTCGAAAAAATGCTTGTCAGTATTGATGTTCTGGTTACCGGACTAAATAATGTTTTAGATAAAAAAGGGCAGGAAGATATCAAAAAAACTTTGGCTCAATTAAGTCAGACTATGGAACAATTTCATAAAGCTTCAGGAAGTCTTAATTCTATTTTAGATACAAATAAAGCTCAGATTAATGGAGTAGTGACTAATTTTAATAAAATGTCAGGCAATTTTTCTAAAATATCTGACTCATTAAATAAGGCTGATTTAGGGAAAACAGTTAGAAACCTAAATAAGACTTTAGCTAAAGTGGATGGAATCATGGGTAATTTAAACTCAGGAAAAGGTACAGCCGGAAAATTATTGAATGACGATGCATTGTATAATAATTTATCTAAAACTTCAAAAGAATTAGAATTATTATTGCAGGATGTACGCCTTCATCCAACACGTTATGTGAATGTTTCTGTTTTTGGAAAGAAAAACAAACCTTATACAGCACCAACTGAAGATGAAAACTCATCTACTAAAAAATAACAGGAATGAATTATTTAGATAATATTTTATTCGCTATACTTCTGATAGCAGGTTTCGGTTTTTTTGCATCAAGCATAAAAAAAATCATTCGAAATATAAATTTAGGAGTTGATGTAAATCGAAAAGATAATCCCCAGGCGCGTTGGGCAAATATGGCTTTGATCGCTCTGGGACAATCTAAAATGGTAAAACGTCCCATTGCAGGAATTTTGCATATTGTTGTTTATCTGGGATTTATTATCATTAATATCGAATTACTCGAAATTATTATCGATGGTTTATTTGGTACGCACCGGATTTTTGCTTTTTTAGGAACAGCCTATAATATCTTAATAGCTTCTTTCGAAATATTAGCACTTTTGGTTCTTGTAGCAGTTATAACTTTTTGGATCAGAAGAAATATTATACGATTAAAACGTTTTATCAATCCTGATTTAAACGGGTTCCCGAAAAGTGATGCTAATTACATCTTGTATTTTGAAATGGTTTTAATGATCTTGTTTTTATTGATGAATGCTTCTGATTTGCACTTGCAAAATGTTCCCGGCGGACCTTCACATTTTATAAAAGCAGGAAGCTTTCCGGTAAGTCAGTTTATTGCACCGATTTTTAACGGAATGTCAAATGAATTGGTTATGGTATTATCAGAAGTTTTCTGGTGGCTGCATATTACAGGGATTTTGATTTTTATGAATTATCTATACTTTTCTAAACACCTGCACATTCTTTTGGCTTTTCCAAATACTTATTTTGCTGATTTAAATCCGAAAGGGAAATTTGATAATCTAGAGTCGGTTACCAAAGAAGTAAAATTAATGATGGATCCAAATGCTGATCCGTTTGCAGCTGCTCCGGTTGATGAAAACGCAGTTCCTGCAAAATTTGGAGCAAGTGATGTTCAGGATTTAAACTGGGTACAGTTATTAAACGCTTATACGTGTACAGAATGTGGACGTTGTACTTCGGCATGTCCTGCTAATATTACAGGTAAAAAATTGTCTCCTCGTAAGATTATGATGGATACCAGAGATCGTTTACAGGAAGTTGGAAAAAACATCGATGCCAATAAAGGTGTTTTTGTTCCGGATAACAAAACATTATTGAACGATTATATCACCCCGGAAGAGTTATGGGCATGTACATCATGCAATGCATGTGTAGAGGAATGTCCGGTAAATATCAGCCCATTGTCCATTATTATGGATATGCGCCGTTATTTAGTAATGGAACAAAGTGCGGCACCAATGTCATTAAACGCCATGATGACGAATGTCGAAAATAATGGTGCGCCTTGGCAATACAATCAGCAAGATAGATTGAATTGGAAAAATGAGAATTAAAATAGTTTAATTGGTTATTTGTTTAACTGCTTAATCGATTAATAAAATAAATTTTGGTTTTTTAATTAATGGTTGATGTGTAGTATTTTATATATCGATTAAACCCAATTAACAATTAGCCAATTTAACAATAAAAAAGATGTCAGAAATTTTAGTAGTACCAACAATGGCAGAAATGCTGGCCGAAGGAAAACAACCGGAAGTTTTATTCTGGGTAGGCTGTGCAGGAAGTTTTGATGATAGGGCAAAGAAAATTACAAAAGCTTTTGTACGTATTTTAAATCGTACAAACGTTTCTTTTGCTGTACTTGGTACTGAAGAAAGCTGTACTGGTGATCCTGCAAAACGTGCAGGCAATGAGTTTTTGTTTCAAATGCAGGCTATGATGAATATCGAAGTCCTAAATGCGTATGAAGCAAAAAAGATTGTTACTGCATGTCCGCATTGTTTTAATACCTTGAAAAATGAGTATCCTGAATTAGGAGGAAAGTATGAGGTAATTCACCATACTGAATTTTTAAAATCATTGATTGATGATGGTCGGTTGACTGTTGAAGGGGGACAATTTAAAGGTAAAAAAATTACTTTTCACGATCCTTGTTATTTAGGAAGAGCTAATAAAGTATATGAAGCACCAAGAGATTTAATTCAAAAACTGGATGTTGAATTAGTTGAAATGAAGCGTTCTAAAGCAAATGGATTATGTTGTGGGGCTGGTGGGGCACAAATGTTTAAAGATGCTGAACCAGGAAATAAAGAGGTGAATGTTGAAAGAACAGAGGATGCTCTTGAAACACAGCCGGATATTATTGCAGCGGGCTGCCCGTTTTGTAATACGATGTTAACGGATGGTATTAAACATAAGGAAAAAGAAGGACAAGTTAAAGTGATGGATATTGCCGAATTAATCGCAAACGCACAGGATTTGTAATATGAAAAAAATATTTTTATTCTTTATTTTAATGTGTTTTGTTAGTACCTATTCTCAAAGTGGAGGTTTAGATCTTATCGCAAAAGAAGCCTGTGAATGTTTAGAAGCTAAAAAAGTTAAAGATCCAAATTTATCAGGTGATGAACTAAAAAAGGATGTTGGTATATGTATAATTAAAAGTTATTCCGATCATAAGTCTGAATTGAATAGTGAGGAAAAAGAAAAATTTAATGATACTGATGGAATGGGAAAATTAGGAGAAACCGTAGCTTTAAAAATGCTTCCTTTTTGTCCTGATATGATTATGGAACTAGGAAAAAATTATAACGATGAAATTGCAGATGCAAAAGAAGATGCTTTTATTTTAGGCGAAATAATTGATATTCAGTCAGAACAATTTACCACTTTGCAAGTAAAAGATCAAAACGGAAGGAAGTATAACTTTCTTTTATTGACTTATTTTGATACCGCTTCACTATTGACAAATAATGAAATAAAGAAAAAAGATAAACTTAAAGTAAGTTATACTGAAATTGAATTATTTGATTCAAAAGCTAAAGAGTTTAGATATTTCAAAATACTTACTAAATTAGAAAAACAGTAATTAAGATCTTAAGTCATAAGCCTGTAATCTAAAATTAACAATCTAAAATCTAAATTAAAATGTACGTACCTTTTGAAAATTTACCTGGTGAATCCAGAATATGGATTTACCAATCGAACAGAAAATTTTCTGAGGAAGAATTTTCTGAAATAGAGTCTGATCTAAAATCTTTTATTGAAGGTTGGGCTGCACACGGAACAAGCTTAGAAGCTTCATATTTATTAAAATACAACCGATTCATTATTTTGGCTGTAAATCAGGATGTACAGGCAGCGACAGGTTGTTCTATTGATAGTTCTGTTGAATTTATCCAGAGTTTGGAGAAAAAGTACAACGTTGATTTATTGGATAAAATGAATGTTACTTTTAAACTTGGTGAACATATCGCACACAAACCATTAATTGATTTCAAGAAAATGGTGAAAGATAAATCGGTTTCTGAGAATACGATTGTTTTTAATAATCTGGTAAATAATATTGAAGAATTCAATGAATCTTGGGAAGTTCCTGCTATAGATAGTTGGCATAGTAGATTCTTCTAGGAAATATTTTTGATAATAAAAAAAAGGCATGAAATTTAGGTTTTATGCCTTTTTTGTTTCTATGCGTAACCAAACCTAACAGGTTTTAAAAACCTGTTAGGTTTACCAAAAAGCTTCTTGTGAAAACTAAACGCTCTAATCTAGCCCTGATGGGAGCGATATCCTTTTATGGTCTCGTTTTTTTACGAGACCATAAAAGATAAAGTGGACAGCGGGACTGGTGTTTCTTTTGAAAATGAAATTTCTGCTCCTGATTTAAATTATGAATAATAAGTTATGAATTATGAGTAAAAATTCTTTGCGATCACTCAGAATTTAAATGCATAAAATATCCAGTATTCTAAAACTCTAATAATCTGATGCTTCTAAGATTCACAAAAATCTAACATTTTAAATACCTGAATAAACGTGATTTTTGAGTACTTTCGTAGTACTAAATTTAATACATGAAAATAGCAATAGTTTGTTATCCGACTTTTGGCGGTAGTGGGGTAGTAGCCACAGAATTAGGCCTTGAATTAGCCAGACGCGGACACGAAATTCATTTTATAACTTATAGCCAGCCGGTTCGGTTGGCACTTTTGAATCCTAATGTTCATTATCACGAAGTAAACGTTCCGGAATATCCTCTTTTTCATTATCAGCCTTATGAATTGGCTTTGTCCAGTAAACTGGTCGATATGGTGAAATTATACAAGATAGAAGTTCTTCATGTACATTATGCAATTCCGCACGCATATGCAGGCTATATGGCGAAGCAAATGCTAAAAAACGAAGGTATTAATCTGCCAATGATTACAACGCTTCACGGAACTGATATTACCTTGGTTGGAAATCACCCGTTTTATAAGCCTGCTGTAACTTTTAGTATCAATAAATCAGATTATGTAACTTCGGTTTCGCAGAGTTTGAAAGATGATACGCTGAAATTATTTAAAATCAAGAATAAAATAAAGGTAATTCCGAATTTTATTGAACTTGACAAAGCCGTTAAGGATCCTCAGGCTCCTTGCCATCGTTATGTTATGGCAAAAGAAAACGAGCGTATTATTACGCATATCAGTAATTTTAGAAAAGTAAAACGTATTCCGGATATCATTAAGATTTTCTATAATATCCAGAAAGAAATTCCGGCTAAATTAATGATGGTTGGAGACGGACCCGAAAAAGAAAAGGCCGAAATTTTATGTCAGGAATTAGGAATTCATGATAAGGTGATTTTCTTTGGGAACAGTAATGAAATTGATAAAATTTTATCATTTACAGATTTGTTTTTACTTCCTTCGGAAACTGAAAGTTTTGGTTTGGCAGCCTTGGAAGCTATGTCTTGTGGAGTTCCTGTAATTTCAAGTAATTCAGGAGGTTTGCCTGAAGTGAATTTTGATGGAATTTCAGGTTATTTAAGTAATGTTGGAAATGTAGAGGAAATGGCTGCAAATGCAATGAAAATCCTGAAAGATGATGCAATTTTAAATCAATTTAAGGAAAATGCTTTAGAAGTTGCGAAAAAATTTGATATAAAAAACATATTACCTATATATGAAGCGTTATATCAGAGAGCAATAGATGATTATAAAAATTAGAAGCTTTTAACTTAAAATAGAGTATATGAGAAAAATAACTTTGGCTTTAATAGTTGTAATTCTGGCTTCCTGTAGCGGGACAAAAAAAGTATCAGATTCAAAAGGATTATATGAAATTTTAACGGAGCAGTCTGACGGGGGAGGTAATATTAAATTTTTTGAAATCCTGAGTGAGCCCAATGAAATTAAAATGCTGGAAAATGACCCGCTTTTGAAAGATAAAATGAAACAGTCTGATATCAGTAATTCAAATTATGTGATTTTGAATATGGGAGAGAAAAATTCCGGAGGTTATTCGATAGGAGTTGAAAAAGTAGAAGAGACCGATAAAAATATTATAATTACCGTAAAAGAAAATAATCCATCTCCGGATGCCATGGTAACTCAGGTTATCTCTTATCCTTATACAGTTGTAAGGATACATTCGAAAAAAGAAATTTTAATTAAATAAAAAAATCCTGTCGCTTCAAAAACGACAGGATTTTTTTTATAAATAAGATGATTTTAATTCTTAGAACTTAAATTTAATTCCTAAACCTACATCAAAACCAAAGTTGTCATCGTTATAGTAACCTGATCCAATTTCCGGTCTTGCATCTAATGATAATAAAATAGGCACATTGTCGAAACCATATTCGATACCAATATCACCGGCAGCAAAAATATACGTTCCATTATCATCAAAGTTATTATCAGGACCGTCATAATTATAATCCCACGCAGCAATACCTCCACCAACACCAGCATACCAGTTAAAACCACCATCGATATTCCAAACCCATTGATAAAGAGCAACCCCTTTAATTGCATCTACTTGACGGCTGTCTCTCCACCCTAAATCGAATTCAAGTCTGTTGTTTTTAGATAATCCTCTTTGGTATGAAACCTCTCCTCCAAATCCATCGTTATCTCCTAAACGAAGACCCAATGCATTTTTAGCAATTTCTTGTGATTGTGCCGAGAATGCTAATCCTAGTAGCATAAAGGCTGATAAAATAATTTTTTTCATAAAATGGTTATTAATTTTTTCAAAACTACAATTACTGTTATATGTAAACGTATAATATTATTTAAAATTGTTATATAATTTGCACTATAAATAAAATTTTAAAAAGAAGCCAATCAAACTAATTATAATGTATTTATAATTAATGTGTTGCTATTATTTAATAATTGAAGTAATTAATTGTGAAGTTAAAATATCTTCCATTTCAAAGAGATTTTCTTCTTCGGTAATATCCATTTCTGAATAAGAAACTAATTTCCATCTTTTTTTATTGTATTCCAAAGCAGTCAGGTTTTCAACCCAGTCTCCGGAATTTAAATATAAAGTGGAGCCATATTTATTTTCTTTTTTAACAATTTTAGGTTCATGGATATGTCCGCAAATTACATAATCATATTTTTTTTCGATGGCCAGATCCGTTGCCGTAGCTTCAAAATCAGAAATAAATTTGACAGCTTTTTTTACACTGGCTTTTATTCTTTTAGAAAATGAATAAGGTTCTTTTCCTAATTTGGATAAAAACCAATTTACTAACCGATTTGTCAAAATTAAATAGTCATAACCCAAACCGCCTAATTTTGCTATCCATTTTGAGTGTTGTACAGAAGCATCAAAAACATCTCCGTGAAAAATCCATGCTTTTTTGTCGTCTAATTCCAGTACTAATTTATCAACTAAGGCAAAATTTCCCATGTTCATGTCACTAAATTTTCTTAGAATCTCATCGTGGTTTCCGGTAATATAATACACTTTCGTGCCTTTAGAAGCCATTCCGATTATTCGTTGAATGACTTTTAAATGTGATTTAGGGAAGTATGATTTTCTAAATTGCCAGGCATCAATAATATCACCATTCAGAACTAATGTTTTTGGCTTAATGCTTGAAAGGTAGTTGTTTAACTCTTTTGCATGGCTGCCGTATGTTCCTAAATGCACATCGGAAATGATAACCAGTTCAACATTTCTTTTTTTCAATTTTTCTTAATTTGAAGTTTAACAAATAAAGCAAACTTAGATTGGCTTTGCTTTATCAAAAGGTTATCAATTTGGCTTTGATCTTAATAAATTGTGATTTTTAAACAAGTTAATCTTTACTTAATAATACTAATTTTAAATTTTTTAATTTAATTCATAAAACTTACATTTGCTCAAAAC
>JBDTRA010000058.1:0-30829 GCA_039931915.1 Flavobacterium sp.
TACATGTTGATTCTTTTTGCTGCAGAATTATTTAAAGGATCCGAAATATGTTTTTGGGTTCTGGGTAAATGGTCGATTTCAAAAAATAATTTTTTAAACTCATGAATACTTTTCTGTAAACTATTATTTTCCTGATTTTTTGAAAAGACAGCTTCTAAACCGTTATGGTTTTTATAAATATGTTGTAATCCTTTTATAAAACCTGCAAAATCTTTACCGTTGAAAGTACGATGAACAAAATTTTCTAACCGTGCCAAATCTTCATCAGAATGTGACATGACAAAATCATAAGGTGTATTACCCATTAAATTCATCATCTGATGTGAGTTTTTGATAATCATTTTACGATTTCCCCAAGCAATTGTAGCGCTTAAAAAACCAGCAATTTCAACATCTTCCTTTTGAGTAAACAAATGCGGAATCTGAACGGGATCGCTCTCAATAAAATCCGGATTATTGTATTGATTGACTTTTTCGTCAAGAAATTCTTTGAGTTCAGTTTGATTCATAATTTATATAAGAGTACTGGTTATCCTGAAGCCTGGCCGAGATAGAAGCGGTATTCTTTTTCCTGCTTCTTTAGCAGGTAAAAGATATAAGCGGATAGCTGGAAATTGCTACGGATTACTAATTAAACCATCAACCATGACTAATTTTCTATCGGCCATATTGGCTAATTCTTCGTTGTGGGTTACAATCACAAATGTCTGCCCAAATTCATTTCTGAGCTGAAAAAATAACTGATGTAAATTTTCGGCAGACTGTGTGTCCAGATTTCCCGAAGGCTCATCGGCAAAAATCACATCCGGTTTATTGATTAAGGCCCTTGCCACGGCAACACGCTGCTGTTCTCCTCCCGAAAGTTCGTTTGGCTTGTGATTAATTCTATGTGAAAGTCCTAAATAGTTTAATAATTTTTTCGCCTCAGCCTCAGTTTCAGATGGTTTTTTTCCTGCAATATACGCCGGGATGCAAACATTTTCAAGAGCAGTAAATTCAGGTAAAAGCTGATGGAACTGAAAGATGAATCCCAGATTCAGATTTCTGAATTTTGACAGGGCTTTGTCATTTAATCCTAAAACATTTTCTCCGTTTATTGTTAGAGAAGAAGTTTCAGTATTTGATTTTGCAGGTTGGTCCAGAGTGCCTAAAATTTGTAATAAAGTCGTTTTTCCTGCACCAGAAGCGCCTACAATTGAAACAATTTCTCCTTTTTTAATATGTAAATCAACTCCTTTAAGAACCTGAAGCTGTTCATAATATTTATGTATATTTTTTGCTTGTATCATTTGAAACTGTTTTTACAAAGAAACAAAGATTCTACCGATATTAAAATGGGTTGTAACAGAATTTTAAGAAGAATGTTTGGTAGATAATTATTGAAAATTTTATTTATATTTATTAAAAATATTGTAAAAAACATGAAATTAAAAATAGGTATTTCAATATTGGCAATTGTAATTTTTGCTCTTTTTATTAATAGTAAAGTATATTCAGACGATCAATATTTAACCTATGTTGTTGATTCGAAAAAACAAGATTTGAAATTATTCCGGAAGAATGAAAATGGTCAGAATTTTGGGAGTATCCAAAATTTAAAGTTATGGATTGAGAAAAAGAATTTAAAACTTGTTTTTGCAATGAATGGCGGAATGTATAAAAAAGATAACACTCCTCAAGGGCTTTATATTGAAAAAAAAAGAGATTATCTCCTTTGGATACCACAAATGCGCAAGGAAATTTCTATTTAAAACCTAACGGAGTATTTTATTTAACGACAGAAAATGTTCCTGAAATTTGTACAACCGAAATGTTTCATAATAATGGTAAAGTTGCCTATGCGACACAATCCGGCCCAATGTTGGTGATCGAAAATCAAATTCATCCTGCTTTTAAAGAAGGTTCTCCTAATTTAAATATAAGAAATGGAGTGGGAATTTTGCCAAATGGTAAAATGGTCTTTGTTCTGTCGAAAAAGGAAGTTAATTTTTATGATTTTGCAAAATATTTTAAAGATTTAGGATGTAAAAATGCTTTGTACCTGGATGGATTTGTATCGCGTGCTTATTTACCTTCAGAAAATTGGATTCAGACTGACGGAAATTTTGGTGTACTATTTGCAGTAACAACAAAAAAGTAAAAAATAAAATGGAAACAGAAGAAATAATCGAGAAAGACGAAAGAATCAAAAAGCTATTGTTAGGCTTGCTTTTTGATGCTGTTGGGATGGTAACTTTTACTATTCCTTTGATAGGCGAGTTTGCAGACGTGGTTTGGGCGCCGATAGCAGCATTTATTATGTCGAAAATGTATAAAGGGAGAGTAGGGAGGGTGGCGGCTGTTTTAACTTTTGCCGAAGAGATATTGCCATTTACAGATGTTATTCCGTCATTTACAATTACCTGGATTTATACCTATTTTTTTCAAAAGCAAAAGAAGTAAGTGCCAACAAAGTGAGTAGACTATCAGCTTAAATAATTTTCATTATCTATATTTTAAAAATACAAAATGGCAACTGTTTAGGTTGCCATTTGTATTAAAACCATGAAAAAATTTATTGTACTATAATCTTTTTTGTATGCAATATTTGTTTTGTTGCTGGATCTGAAACTTTTATGATAAAAATACCTTTTGATTTTAAATTAATGGTTTCCTGTATTTTTCCATTGATATTTCGTTTAATAACTTCTTTTCCTAAAACATCAAATATTTTAAGTTCTGCCTGAATATCATCGTTCTCAATTAAAACAGAAAAAGAGCCGTTATTTGGTACTGGCCAAACTTTAAACGAAGTGTTTTCTTTATTTAGTTTTTCTACTGATAGATTAGAGCTGTATCCGCTAACAATATTCACTTTGCGTGTCATAGTTCCTCCTTCATTATCGGTAACGGTAAAATCAAAAGAACATAAACCTGATGCGTTTGGTGTAAATTCGACATCTGAATTAAGAACAGCATTTCCATTTTCAATATTAGATAAAGAATAAGATACACCGCTGGTAAATCCTCGGGAAAGTTTTTGGATGTTAATATTTATTTTGGTTCCTGTTGGAGAATCATAATGTGGTTGTGACATCCATTGTAAATACTTTTCTAAATTAGTATACCCATCTAAATCAGCATCTGCATTGGCATCTGAAAAATCACCTGTGCCTGAGTTTGTATTTGTTCCTGTGATCGTTTCCCACCAATTTGGCAACCCGTCCTGATCCGTATCCCAATTGGCATCTCTGCTTATTTCAGGATATGATTCGTAACCTCCAACATCAGATTCGTTATCAGGAAATCCGGGTTTATTGGTAACACTTCCTCTAATAGAATAGGTTCCGTTTAATGTTTCCGAAATAATTCGTTCGTCATGATCATCAAATACCGGCTGTATGCATCCAACATCTGAAAGAACTATTTTGTATGCATTTTTTGCTGATTGTGTAGTTACATAAGAAGGAAAAAATGATGTAGTAACAAAGTTATCATAAGTATTAGTCGCTCCATTTTTATAGGTAGATCTTCTTCCAATAGTCTGATTAGTTTCATCAAAATATCCAGGCATAACATTTCCGTTAAAATAGCAGCGTTGCGTTCCTGTTCCAATATTTTCGTTATCCGCACTAAATGCAACAAATATTTTAGAACCGGCACCAGGTTTGTAATAGTTGTTTACAAAATTTACTTCTTTGGTTCCGCCATCAGTTGTTCTGCTTCCCCAATTATAAACTACATTATTGGTAATATCCATTCTTCCTGCATATGCACCACTACCGTCTAAACCGCCGCCAAGACTCCAGTTTCTTCCATAACAATGTGCCAATAGATTATGGTGAAAACTTCCAATATCGCCACCTATTGTTGCGGCATAACCATGTTCTGTTCCGGCAGGATAGTTTTGATGCCCTGCTGCATTTAATGCCTCCGAAATTAATGTTCTTTGCAGTGTGATATTTTTACCTGAACGTGAACTAAAAGCTTCATCAATGGTCCAGCTGATAGAGCAATGGTCAATTATGCTGTTATCGGCACCAGTTAATCCCATTCCGTCATAAGTAGCTCCTCCTCCCAATCGAACCCTTACATTTTGGACGATGGCGTCATTTCCTGTAATTCCAAATGGCGCTGTACGAATACAAATCCCCTTTCCGGGAGCTGTTTGGCCGGCAATTGTTACATAAGGCTGGCTTGATACCAAGCGTGAAGTAAGCTGAATAATTCCGGATGTATTAAAAACAATGGTTCTTGGACCAATATCATTTGTGACAGCCTCACGCAAACTTCCTGGGCCGCTGTCATTTAAATTGGTTACAGCTACAACTTTTCCGCCTCTTCCTCCACGGGCAAAACGACCATATCCTTCTGCATCTGGAAAAGCAAGCTGGGCAGGGCGGAAGCGCCATGTATTACCTTTTATCACCTCACTATTTGCCAGCACTTCATCTACACGCCAAAAATAAGTTGATCCGGTGTATAATCCATTTACCTGATAAGAGGCATTTGCTTTATCCTGATTGCCTTTATACTCCGGTGATGTGGTTCCGGCAGCTTCCAAAGCTATTAAATTGGTACCAAAATAAATATTATGTGAAACGGCATTAATTGCTGAAGTCCATGACAAGATTTTACTGCCAGAACTTAATTCAACATGTTCATCATTATGTTTAGGAGCCGGATTTGTTGACTGATTGAAAATATTAGGTGTGTTTAATTCAAATCCGTTAAGCATTACATTTTTATAAGTTTCAGTACCAGACCTTTCGGCAGCGAAAAGGATAACCACATCGGTTCCTGTTGTAGCTTGAAAGGTTAAATAAGCCGATTTAGCGTCTGCTGTTTTCAGTGCTCTGACACTTGGAATTAAATTATTGATTACTAAATTTCCATCTATCGATATATCAATTGGACTAAAAGTATAAACCGGACTATCTACAGCATTTAAAAAAGCAAGGAGGGTATGAGTACCTGTTTCTAAACCACTAATTTTTACTTCTATTTGACCACCTTCATTTGCAGTACCATTTTTTACAGTAATTCCATCAGATACCAATCTGGCGTAACTAGGCGTTTGTATTCCTGCTTTAAACCAATTAGTTCCCAAAATATCTCCTTTATCACCAACCCTGGTTATAGTAAATGTAACTCCGTTTTCGGTTCTGCTGGCAGTATTTGTGGTAATTACCCAAGGAATGTATCCAGGTTCACTTACTTCGGTTGTTGATCTTCCTGATTGATCAAAATCAATTTTGACTACCGGATTTTGGGCAAGAATATTTGTTGTTGACATTGTAAGGCAGACTATTGCCATTACGAATGAAAATTTCATAGAATTGTTAAACATTTTAATGTGGTTTGGTTAGTTAGATAGTATGTAAAGGTTAAGAATCTTTAAAATAAAACTATCCTGCACTATCCTGCTTCGTTAGTGCTTTTATCAGTGTACTTTAATTATTTTTAAGTATAGTGTAAAATTATTCTTAAAAAAATATATATTATTAATTTATATTAAAAAAATGGAATGCTCTTGTATTTCTGTTTAAGATAGAACCAATTGATCGGGATGTAAAATACCAATAACAATAACATATAATATTAAAGATTTTTTTAGAGGTAATAGCCCTGTTTGAGGTTTATTTTATTTAAATTAATTTTTAAATAAAAATCCTAACCCCATACTTTTAAGCATTTTTTTTTCGAAGTTCCAAAAAAAACGGAATTGTCCAAAAAGAGTTCCAATTGCAACTAATAAAACCTGGTAAATAGGGAAGATAACGAGTAAACGAATAAGAATAAACCAACCGCCAAAATCTTCTTTGGTAATATTCAGCCATTCGCAAAAAGGTCTGGATAACCATGCTGATGCCGATCCGGTGACAGCAAAAACGACAAATATGATAATAAGTTGAAAATTAGAGGTAATGCCCCAGCGTTGCTTTAATCGATTCATTTTTATTTACAATGATTACAAATATAGTAACATTATCTGGAAGGAACATAGCCATCTAATTTTTGTTTGTAAGTATTTTGAAAGTAAATCATGTAGTTATAGATTAGGTAATTTACTTCGTAACCATAATTTATTGTTGGGTTGTAATCAATTGTCATTTCATATAAATTAGGATCGTAGCGATTAGGTTGTAAAACGCGATTATTCCATTCAGTTACATATTGCCGGTTTTTATTTTCAAGGTAGGATTGAGAATAATAATTTCTGGGAAGTGCTCTGGAAGCGAGCCAGGTACTAAAACCATTATCAATTATAATTACTTCATATTCTAAAGAATCATTTGCAATTCTTACTGTATCGTTTACCGCTGCATTATTATTTACCGGTCCATTTACAGTTGTTTTAGTAGTGGAACAGGCAATAATGGTAAATAAAATTATCAGGATATAAACAGCATTTTTCATGACTTTTAATTTGAACATTAAATTTACGAAAAAAAATACTGAGATACAAAGGCTTAAGGATTTAAAGGAATAGTATGATTGGTGCAACTTATTAAAGTTTTAATTGTTGCTCTGATGGGAAATATTTTGTGTCACTTTGAGAATAGAATTACAAAAGCTTAAGGCTGTTATAATAAAAACAAACTTAAAAAAAGATTTGTTAACCATAAGCGTATTAAATAGGCATATGATCAAATATTAAAAGTAAATGATCAAAATTTTAAAGCCGTTACTATTTTATTAAAATATTTTTGGCATAACTATAACTTTTTAGTGCATAAATTTTATTGATTTATTTATTAGGATGTTTAATCTTAATTATAGAGCGATAATGTTTAAAACTAATTGACTAACCTTTAATATAACCAAATGAAACAAAATTTTTTTATTACAGCATTTATTGCTTTATTTTCAATGTGCCTCAATGCGCAAATTCAGGACATTGTGGTTGCCAAAGACGGATCGGGCAATTACACGTCCATCCAGGCCGCTATTAATGCCGTTCCAAGCAACAGCACTACCCGAACAACCATTTACATCAAGGCAGGGTTGTACAATACCGAAAAACTTATCGTGCCCGGCGATAAACAGAACATCACTTTATTGGGAGAAAGCAGAACAGCCACCATAATCAGTTATCATATCTATGACTGTTCGGGAGGTCATTGTCCTGCAGCCGATGCCACTCTATGGTCGTCAGAAATTATGCTGACATCAGCTACTTTTACTGTTGTGGGTAATGGTTTCAAAGCAGAAAATCTTACCTTTCAAAATACTGCAGGACCTGTTGGTCAGGCACAAGCCCTCACTGTTAGAGGAGATAAATCAGTTTTTCTTAACTGTGATATCAAAGGGTATCAAGACACCATCTGGTTTTGGAATAATGGCAAAAGAGCCTATTTCAAAGGATGTTTGATTACTGGCAGAACAGACTATATCTACGGAGGTGGAATCGTTTTTTTAGACCAGTGCGAAATAAGAAGCTGGGGAGGAGGATGGATCACTGCCCCATCTACAATTGAAACACAAAAATATGGTTTTGTTTTTTATAAGTGCAATGTTACTTATACAAGTGGCAGCCCCAGAACCGGAGATGATGGTGCTAAGGTCGCCCTTGGAAGACCATGGCACAATTATCCTAAAGTAACTTGGATATATAGCGATATGACCGACATGATTAATTCTTTAGGATGGCCTACCATATGGAATATGGAATATGCAGCTACATCCAATAAACTTGAATTATTTGAGTATTTAAATACAGGTGGAGGAGCAAATATGAGTGGAAGATCAAAATGGGCTGGTATTAGGCAGCTTGCACCATCCGAAGCTCCTTTATACGAAAGGGCCACGGTTTTGGCAGGCAGTGATAACTGGGATCCCGTTTCTGTTATTAGCAAACATGGCACTGGTTCAACTGTTCAAACAATTAATTTAGGAAGCCCTTTGACAAGTTTTAATTACACATGGACAAATGCCACTTCAGTAAAAATTACTGGTCTGCCTGCAGGAATTAAAACCACAATCGACGAAATTAACAAGATTGTTACGTTTACCGGAACACCAACAGTAGATGGTGTTTTCGGTTACACAATCTCCACAACAGGAGGTTTTACCACAGCTTCACATAGTGGTAAAATTACAGTAATTGACAACAGTTCTAAAACACCTTCCTTCCCCGGAGCCGAAGGTTTTGGAAGATATACAACTGGTGGCAGAGGCGGAAAGGTTTTTTATGTAACAAACTTAAATGACAGTGGTACCGGAAGTTTACGTGCTGCTGTTGAAGCAACCGGACCAAGAATTGTAGTATTTAAAGTATCTGGAATTATTACTCTTGCAAAAGATTTGAGAGTATCAAATGGTGATATTACCATAGCTGGTCAAACTGCGCCAGGTGATGGTGTATGTCTCAAAAACTATTCTGTAGTCATAGGTGCTGATAATATTATTATTAGATATATCCGAAGTCGTATGGGTAATGATTTACTTAACGAAAGTGATGCCATGTGGGGAAGAAATAATTCTAACGTCATTATTGATCATTGCTCTTTGAGTTGGAGCATCGATGAAACAGGATCATTTTATGATAATTCCAATTTTACCTTACAATGGTGTATTCTGTCCGAAAGTTTAAAAAATTCCGGGCATCCAAAAGGAGCTCATGGATATGGTGGTATTTGGGGTGGCCAAAAAGCCAGTTTTCACCACAACCTAATAGCGCATCACGACAGTAGAAACCCTAGACTATTAGGTGCAAAATTCACCAATGAGCCAGAAGAGGCACTACTGGACATGAGAAACAACGTAATTTATAACTGGGCTTCAAATAGTACTTATGGTGGAGAAGGAGGAAGCTTCAATATTGTAAATAATTACTACAAGCCAGGACCTACAACCAAATCTGGAGTGAATACACGTATATTTTCACCAAATGCTCAAACAGCTGATGCTGCCTCTTTATTGCCAGAAGGTACCTGGGGATTTTTCTATATTAATGGGAATTACATGAATAATAGCACTACTGTAACTAATGACAACTGGAAAGGAGTTTTTCCTCAACCAGCCACAAAAGGAAAATCAGAATTGCAATCAATCAGCGCTTTTAGTTATGGAGCTATAACAACACATTCTGCCGCAACAGCTTTCACGCAAGTTTTAGCTTACGCAGGGGCAAGTTTGAAACGAGATGCCATAGATACCCGTGTCGTTGGTGAAACAAAAAACGGTACATATACCTACACAGGTTCCAATGGTGGTACTAATGGTATTATTGACAGTCAAAAAGATGCTGGAGGATGGCCTGCATACAATTCAACTACTGCACCTACTGATACAGATGGAGATGGAATGCCTAATTCATGGGAAACAGCAAATGGATTAAATGCAAACGATGTTTCTGATGGCCCAGCCTATACTTTAAGTAGTATATATACGAATGTTGAAGTATATTTAAATAGCCTTGTTTCTTCTATCACAACTAGTCAGAATCAAAATGGTGTTGCTAATTATACAGATCCGTTATCCTCACAACCCAGTACTCAAAGGTTTGAACAAAAAACAGTAACCAATAATGATGATCAGGATCTGGGAGTTAAGATATATCCGGTACCATTTAAGGATTACTTTTTTATTGATTTGAACGGAAAGAAAAATGTTACCCAAGTTGCTGTGTATAATACAATGGGGCAATTAATAAGTATGGTAAACGAAAATGAAATTACTTACCCGGTATTACGAATAAATGTTAATGTTAATAGCAATAGTATGCTTTTCGTTAAAATCACCACGAGTGAAGGCGTGATAAATAAAACTATTATCAATAAGTTGTAATATTTAGGCATTTACCGGAAAAGGTATTGCCAGCATAATAACATTTATGATTAAGTCTGTCTCGTTCTAAAAAACGATGCAGATTATTATTAGATAAATTAAATAAAAAAACAGCAGTAAAAATGTTTTTACTGCTGTTTAATATTATAGAGATTTTTTTGAATTTTTTAAAGAAAAATTTATCTTCCGAATAGTTTACCAATAAAACCGGAAATCCCTCCTTTGCTTTTAGTTACTACCAAAACATCTGCTACATCAACTTTTCCGTCAGCATTTTGGTCCAGCCCAAATTGCATTCCATATTTAGAAATCGTATCCATAATTCCCGATGCCTGACCACTGTTTCCTGAAATAGAATTAATTATATCCGAAATCTGAAAACTGCCGTCATTTGGATCTTTTGCTTTATTAATTAAAGAATTCAAAACCTGCGGAATCATGCCTGAAGCTACGTTTGATGAATCTGCTGTACTCAATCCGAATTTCTCACTAAGGCTTCCCGTTAGTTGCTGCGATATTTGCTGAACAACCGGATTAGAATTGTCTAAAGGTGAACTTCCGTTAAATAAACCTGCCAGTTGTTCCCCACCACCTTCCGAAGCAATTTTTTGTAATCCTGCAAATATGGAGTTACCGGCTTCGGTCAGTACAGCTTCATTATGCTCATTAGGTACAGCGCTGTTATTTACAACCGCATCACCTCCATATTGCTGCACTAATTGTGTTAGTTGTTCAAACATGATTTAATTTTTTAGATTGGTAACTTCAAATTTAACGAAAAAAGAAAAGGGATTTATTAAACCAAGTTAATAAATCCCTTTAAGATATTTAATTATAGTTAATTAGCTCAACAACGTAATAATTTGTGATGCTAATTCAGTACCAATTCTGTCTTGTGCTTCTCCTGTTGCAGCTCCAATGTGAGGAGTCAGCGAAATTTTTGGATGCATTAAGATTGTCATTTCCGGTTTTGGTTCGCTTTCAAAAACGTCCAATCCTGCAAAAGCAACTTTCCCTGAATCTAAAGCTTTAATTAAAGCAATTTCGTCAATAACACCACCACGTGCGCAGTTTACAATTCCAACACCATCTTTCATGATTTCAAATTCTTTCTCACCAATGATGTAACCATCCTGAGCAGGAACGTGTAAGGTAATGAAATCAGATTCTTTTAATAGTGATTCGAATGATTGAGGAACGATAGTAGTGGTAATAGACTGACCATCAAAAAACTCAACTTTAACATCTACTGACGGGATAAAACTATCTGCTGCAATAACTTTCATACCTAAACCAAGAGCCATTTTCGCAGTAGCCTGACCAATACGGCCAATACCAACGATACCTAATGTTTTTCCTCTTAATTCAACACCATTTGCATACGCTTTTTTCAAACCGTCAAAGTTTGAATCACCTTCCAAAGGCATATTTCTGTTAGAATCATGTAAAAAACGAACTCCTGAAAGCAAATGCCCAAAAACTAATTCGGCAACAGATTCTGATGATGAAGCCGGTGTATTAATTACGTGGATTCCTTTACTTTTAGCATAGTCAACATCAATATTATCCATACCAACACCACCACGTCCAATAATTTTAAGACCAGGACAAGCATCAATAATATCTTTACGAACTTTAGTAGCACTACGCACTAAAACTACACTTACATTATTTTCGTTAACAAAATTAGCAACTTGTTCCTGAGCTACTTTTGTAGTTATAACTTCAAATCCACCTTTTTCTAAAGCTAGAATTCCACTTTTAGAAATTCCGTCATTGGCTAATACTTTCATTTTAGTTTATGTCTTTGCGAGGAATGAAGCAATCTCATCCTCAATATTAATTTTTTTTTGATTTTGAAGCTAATTCCTGCTATCCGTTACAATCTTTTGCTTTTTAAAGAAAAAAACAAAAGGATTTTTACTTCTATCAGGGCTAGGGCTTCAGTATTTAATTGATGTTTTTCGGAAAACTAAACGTTACTTTCCAATGCTTTCATTACATCTGCCAAAACCTGAACACTCTCGATCGGCATAGCATTGTAAATAGAAGCTCTGTAACCACCAACTGAACGGTGTCCTGGCAATCCTGAGATTCCTGCTTCTTTCCACAATTTATCAAATGTTTCAGTGTGGTCAGCGTTGTTCAGCAAGAAAGTAACATTCATGTTCGAACGGTCTTCAACAGCTGCAGCACCTTTAAATAATGGGTTTCTGTCGATTTCATTGTATAATAAAGCAGCTTTTGCGTCATTTAATTTTTCAACAGCAGCAACTCCGCCTTTAGCTTTAATCCATTGCATGGTCAATAACGAAACATAAACAGCAAAAACAGGAGGTGTGTTGTACATACTTTCTGCTTTAATATGCTTTGTATAATCTAACATACTAGGAATCGCTCTTCCGTTTTTGCCTAGAATTTCTTCTTTAACAACAACCAGAGTAGTTCCTGCAGGTCCCATATTTTTTTGAGCTCCGGCATAGATTAAATCAAATTTAGAAAAATCTAAATCACGGGAAAAAATATCAGAACTCATATCGCAAACAACAGGAATGCCGGTTGCTGGAAAATCTTTCATTTGAGTTCCAAAAATAGTGTTGTTGCTTGTACAGTGAAAATAATCTGCATCAGCCGGTATTTCATATCCTTTTGGAATATGGTTATAATTTTCTTCTTTGGAAGAAGCTACGATAACAGTCTCTCCAAAGAATTTTGCTTCTTTTATTGCTGCCGTTGCCCATGTTCCTGAATCTAAGTAAGCTGCTTTTCCATTTTCTTTCAATAGATTGTACGGAGCCATTAAGAATGCTGTACTTGCTCCGCCTTGTAAAAATAAGGCCTGGTATCCTTTGCCTTCAAGTCCTAATAATTCTAAAGCCAGCGAACGGGCTTCATCCATAACAGCAACGAAGTCTTTGCTTCGGTGCGAAATTTCCAGAATTGATAATCCAGAATTGTTAAAATCTAAAATGGCTTTTGATGCTTTTTCAAAAACTTCCTGAGGTAAAATACTTGGCCCTGCGCTGTAGTTGTGTTTTTTCATGGTATAGTTAATAGTCCAAATTTTTAAAAACGCAAATTTCGGGAATAAGAGCCGAAAAATCGTTAAATTATTCGCAATAATTATAAATTTTTAACCTATGTTATTAACAAAAACGATATAGTATCAGTATTGTCTGCATAATCCCATAATTTCGGGGATTGGCTTTGTCCAAATGGAATGCTGTTTTTTATTAAATTATTACTTGCGACACACTGAATTTGTTCAGCATCAGCTTCAAGACGTTGTTGCAAATCTTCGATGTTTTCGTAAAATTCGTAAAAAACACTCGAAATCGGAGAAGCATAGCTGACATCTTCTTTAATTGTCAAAAAGCCGTTATCTAATAATTTGAAATTACTCATTAAAAAGACTGCTTTGTTATAATCATAATTATTGGCATATTTTTCATAATGAATAACATCCTGATATTTGAAAATGGCCTCAAAAAAAGTATCAAATTTGTACCCTTTCGGAACAAATAGTTTTGAAACATTACGGCATCCCAAACCAAAATACCTGAAAATATCTTCGCCTAAAGCTTCCAGTTGTTCCTTAGTTTCTTTTCCGTTTAAGACAGCAACTGAATTTCTATTTTTACGGATAATTGAAGGTTTGTTTTTAAAATAATATTCAAAATAACGAGCAGTATTATTGCTTCCTGTAGCAATGACAGCATCAAAATTCTCTAATTTTCCTTCCACAAAAGTGATTTTGTCTTTTAGGGTTTCATCGGCAAAAATTAAATATTTAGCTAAAAAAGGCAGCAAATGCTGGTCGTTGGAAGAAGTTTTTATTAGCGCTTTATTTCCGGTTATCAATACCGATAAAAAATCATGAAAACCCACTAAAGGAATATTTCCGGCTAATATTAAAGCAACATTTTTTGGTTTTTTATTATTTTGAAGCGAGTCGAAGGAATAGTTTGAAAGCCATTTATCTATATTTTCTTCCGTTAAGGCATCTGCCCATGATTTTATTGCAAAATATACTTGTTCAGGAGTATACCATCCGTTATGTGATTGAGAAAGATAAATAAGTTTTATAAAATCATCAAAAAACAAGTTATTACCTAAAACCGATTCATTTCTAGTGTTTTCCTCTTCAGAAAATTGACTTAAAAACCGACCTAGTGCTATAAAAGATTGTTTTTTTTCGTTTTGTAACATAAGTAATTTGTTTATGAAAGGTTTTGATTGTAATTTTGCACAAAAATAAGCTATATTAAGTTATAAGGCAAAGCAGAATAAAATGTTTGACATTTAAAATGCAAAACTCATAACTTTTAACTCGTAACCAAGAAAAAGATGGCAATAATTATAACAGACGAATGCATAAACTGCGGGGCTTGTGAACCAGAGTGCCCAAATACAGCAATTTATGAAGGAGCAGATGATTGGAGATATAAAGATGGAACCAAACTTTCAGGAAAAGTAATTTTACCCGACGGAACTGAGGTTGATGCAGATGATGCACAAACACCAATTTCGGACGAAATATATTATATCGTTCCAGGGAAATGTACGGAATGTAAAGGGTTTCATGATGAACCTCAATGTGCTGCTGTATGTCCTGTTGATTGCTGTATACCAGATGATAATCATGTAGAAGATGAAGAAACCTTGTTGAGCAGACAAGCCTTTCTGCATAATGAATAATACATCGAACTTTTAAAAAAATAAAAAAATCCTGAGTATTGAGCTCAGGATTTTTTTTGATGAAATAAATTTATTACATATTATGCTGATATTTAATGATTTGTTGCAGTAAATTTAATTTTATAATAATATTTTAATACTTTAGTCGGAAATTTCTATAATAATAATCTTATGAAAGGATTGATAGTTTTGGTTACTGTATTTTTTAACGCGACTATTTTTGCTCAAAGCACTGAGTATTCTATTGTTGTAAAAGATATAGACACACAGTTGCCTA
Organism: Flavobacterium sp.; assembly: GCA_039931915.1. Taxonomy (GTDB): domain Bacteria; phylum Bacteroidota; class Bacteroidia; order Flavobacteriales; family Flavobacteriaceae; genus Flavobacterium. The sequence goes on from JBDTRA010000058.1 coordinate 14,747, forward strand.
TAGAAAATGTAACAGTGGTTATATTAAAAACCAAACAGATTTTATTAAGCAATGAGGAGGGTAAAGTAACTTTTGTATTAAACGGAGCTTCAAATGTTCAGGTTTCTGAGACAAATTATGAGGATTTAACACTACGTTGGGCGGTTTTAAAAGAAAATGGGTTTGTAGTTTATTTAAAAAATAAGAACAATAAATTAGACGAAGTTGTTTTATCTAAAGGCTCTCCACAAAAAATACTTCAAAAAATTATCTCTAATTCAATACAAAAACTGGCAAGTTCCTATCGTTTAAAAGTTTACGTAAGAGAGTTTTTCCTGCTTGATAACAAATATTCCTATTATAATGACGGACTTGTAAATTTTCAGTTTACTGTGAATCAAAAAAAAGCAAGTACAACCTTACTAGTGGAGCAAAATAGATCTTATGGCTTATTAGAAACAGATGTAAGTGCTGATTTAAAGGGATATAATTTAAATAATATCATGGAAAATTATTTAAATTTAAAATATTTCCAGCCGATTTTAAATGCAAAAGCAAAAAAAGATTACGATTTTAATGTAAAAGCACATCCTGTTAACAAGGACTATTATGTAATGTCCATAACACCATTGGATCCCTCTAAAAAAGAAACAGATAGTTATGAAATCGTTTATGATCCTGAAAAAAAAATAATTATAGAATTTACTATTGCAGTTACGCCCGAGGATCTTTCTGAAATTAAGGATGTAAATAAAATAGGGTATAAAAACATCACAAGATCAATTGTAAAAGTGAATTACAGAGTTGATGGTTTAGATTATTATTTATTGAGTTCGAATGAGGAGATAGCTTATGATGTTACTTTAAAGGATAAAACGAAAAAAAATATTCAGGTTCGAAATAATTTTATAACAACAAATTTTAGCAGACAAAAATTTACTTATAAGGAAAGTGATGTTTTTAAGGAGAAAACGCTTTTTAATAAAAAGAATAAGATTCTGACCAATTATTGGGATATTTCGGGATTTACAGCCACCGAAGAAGAAAAAGCATTGATAAATGCCTTAGATTTTAAAATGTAGATAGAAACCTGGAATTAATACCAGGTTTTTTTAGGACTTTTTCTTAGCTACAATAACATAAGTGTCATAGGCGTAAGTTTTTCGGTCAATAATTTTTAGGATTTCAAAATTATTCAAATATAGAAATATCTCAATTTCATTGAGGGTGAAAATACGAACAGTAGAAAAGTCATTTTCAATAATTTCTTTTTCTCCATTTATAAAAGTATAATATTGAGCGGTCCATTCTAACATGAAATTTTCCAGAGAGTTGTTAGTGTCCCAATGACTTTCTCTTATATAATTGATGTTTTCATATGTTGCTTCATGAATTATTACAGGGTTTTCTTTTGTAAAAGGAATAAATCGATTCGCATCAATAAAATCGAAAATTATTATTCCATCTTCATTTAGGTTCTTATAAATAGATTCAAAAGTTCTATTAATATCATCGTTGGTAATTAGGTAACTTGTAGATCTTCCGGTAATTAAAATGGAATCTACCATTTTTTCCAGTTTAAAATCCCTCATATCTCCTTGTATAAAAGAACAATTTTTGTTGCGCTCTTTGGCGATTGTAATCATATCGTCACTGTAATCAAGACCTTGATAGTTCTGATTGTTTTCCTGAAATCTTTTGGCCAGGTTTCCGGTTCCGCTTCCAATTTCTAAAATGCTTGAACAATTGTTTTCCTGAATCAAATCGCTATAGAAAGCATATTCTTCATCGTAATTGACAAAAGTTTGGTACATAGCATCGTAAATCGCGGCCATTTTTCCGTCATATAAATTTGCCATAGCTATTGGTTTTTTATTATAAAATTATAAAAAAAGAGCTGTCATTAAAGACAACTCTTTTAATATTTTAAACAAACTTAACTTAGAAGTTTAGAATTTATAGTTTAATGATAAACTAAATGTAGTTCCTAATTGACTAAAATGTGAACCATCATACGTCATTCTGGAATAACGCTGGTTGAATGTAATTAAGTTAGACTGCCCTTTAACAGCTGCAGGATCTGCTAATAATGCTGCTCCTGCTTCGTTTTCGGCTACAAATTTCCATTCTGGTAAAACATTAAATAAGTTGTTTATATTTAATGCAATTGTTAATTTATCAGTAGCATTAAAATTAACACCTAAATCAGTAACAATTTTTGCAAGGAATTCTGTTTTAAGATTCGCTGAATCGTCACGTTCTGTTTCAGTACTTCCAGAAACTCTTACCAGCTTTCCATTAGAATCTCTTACTTCATTTGAAACTAAACCATCTTGGTTAAAAGTAGATTTTCCAAAATAGGTATTGTTAAGAGAAAAACCAAACTTGCCAATTTCATAATTTGCTCCTAAAATCCATTTTGTTTTAGGTCTTGATGTAAAAGTCAGTGAGTTTAAAATATCACTGAATGAACTATTGTTTTTCATACCAGAAATTCTTTCGTTTTCAAAAGTGATATTTCCGGATAAATTAAAGCCTAATTTACCTTCTCCTAAACCAATGTTAGTATAACCGGTAACAACATCCAGACCAGTAGTTCTGGAATCAAAAGCATTAGAAAAATACGCAACTTCACCAATAACTTCATCCGGTTCTGTTGGATCACTTGAAGGTATAGTCTCATATTGTTTGTCGCCTAATGTTATTCTGTCTTCTATTTTAATATTGTAGTAATCAACTGTTATATTGAAATTCCTGAAAGGTTTTGCTCCAAGACCAACTGTTATGTTTGTTGATTTTTCCGGTTGCAATTGAGATATACCTAGTTTACGGGCCTGAGGTGAAACATTATTAATGATTCCGCTAACTTGAATTCCTTCACCGGGAACAAAAGAATATTGTGATTTTTGAGTATAAATCTGATGTAATGTTGGAGCTCTAAAACCCGTTGAAACAGATCCTCTAAACGTAATTTTATCGTCCAGAAATTTATATCTTGTGCTTGCCTTCCAAACCGTTGCGCCACCAAAATCACTGTATTCTTCGTGACGAACTGTTCCGTTTATTAAAAAGTCTTTTGTAATATCAAAAGCAACATCCAAATAAACACCAACATTATAGCGATTCCATTTTCCTGAATTTTCAGGTCTGTTTCCAGCAAAAGAATCGGCTCCTGACCCGTCCCAAGATGCTTTCTCCCCTTCTATAACTTCAAAATTTTCTGATCTAAATTCAGAACCAAATCCAATACTAATTTTATCCGATAGAATTTTAGAAATGTCAATATTTCCAACAACATGGTTAAAAGAAGTTCCTCCCGGTTTAAACGAAATTGGACTATTCTCTCTATAAGTTTCATTGCCATCTGCATCAGGAATACTAGATCTGTTCACAGAATTGTTTACCGCATAGGTTTGTTTATTACCACCTACTGTCACACTTGCATCTGTATTCCAGCCATTTTTTACATTTTTAAAACCCAGAGTACCATTATAATCGCTTAGATTCCCCTCAAAAGTTGGTACATATCCTTCGTAAATTCTATCTGCACCAGTACCTTTTCCAAAAAGGTCAATAAGGTAAGGATCATCAGCCAAAGTTCTCCAATATGGTGTTCTGTAGTTGGCAAAAGAATTTACTTTTTTGTACACGTAAGCCGCGTTGTAATACAATTTTGTGTTTTCACTTATGTCATTACCACCATTGATTAAGAATTTGGCAGCAGCTGTTTCAGGCGAACCATTAATGTTTCCTGCATCCGGATGTTTGGCAAGAAAAGCCTGGACATCGGCTATATTAGCGCCAAAATCTCCTGCATCTCCTTCAGCATCAACAGTTCCCGGTCTGTTAGCCAGTTTTACTTTAGAAAAATCAATAGTATAATTCAGAAAACCTTTTTCACCAACTGTCGTTCCTTGGTTTAAACTTACGCCCAACATTTCGCCATCTCCTTCAGAAGTGATTCCGCTTCTTACAGTTAATGACCCACCATTTGCATTTTTCTTCAAAATGATATTCATAACTCCGGCAATCGCATCAGAACCATATTGAGCAGATGCACCATCACGAAGAATCTCAACTCTTTCGATAGCATCAGTTGGGATAGCAGAAATATCGGCACCAGTCTCACCACGTCCCGGAGAAGTTTGTACATAAAGCAAAGAACTTAAGTTTTTACGTTTACCATTAATAAGGATTAAAGTCCGGCTTGGTCCCAAGTTTCTAATTTCGTATGGATCAAGTAGTGAAGTAGCATCATTTACAGGAGTTTGTACGGTATTAAAAGAAGGAATCTTATACTGCAGTGCCTTATCAAACGTTGCCTGACCTGTAGAAGTTAAATCCTTAGACGATATTACATCAATAGGCAATGGGGTAGTAGTATTACTTCTGGGAGCCGTTCTGGATCCGGTTACAACTACTTCATCAAGACTTTGACCTCCTTCTTCTGATAATGAAACATCAATTGTTAAAGAATCAGCAGGTCTGGTTACACTGCTATATCCAACATAACTAAAAGTTAATGAAGCGCCTTCTTGTACGGTTATTTTATAAAACCCTTCCATATCCGTAGTAACACCGTTACTAGTTCCCTTTTCGACAATGTTGACACCGGGTAAAGGATTTCCTGTATTGTCTTTGACTATACCAGTGATTTCCTTCTGTGCGAAGATGATTAATGTGTTAAATAGAAATAATACTACTGCAATTTTTTTCATGTTTAATTTGTTTTGGTTAAAAATCATAAGGGGGTTTGTTAAAAATTGACATAAAAATAGGGTTATTTAACAAAATAATATCAAAAAGTTTGATTTTTTTTAACGAAAATTGTAAGAAAGCATATATCGTCATTTTTTGTTTAGTTACGAGGTATTAAATCTTATATTTGCAAAATTTTAGGGATAAAAAATATCATTTTGGCAAAATGAAAAGTTCACTAAAAAAAAATAAACACGATTAAGGCTGCTGCTTATATTTTGAGTTAGAAGCAATAACAATAGCATCTGAGCCAATCAGAATCAAGTAAAAACAAATATTATCTACAGATGAAAGCAGGAATTGTAGGATTACCAAATGTTGGAAAATCAACATTATTTAATTGTTTATCTAATGCAAAAGCGCAAAGTGCAAACTTTCCGTTTTGTACAATTGAGCCAAATATTGGTGTTGTAAATGTTCCGGATCCGAGAATTAATAAATTAGAAGAATTAGTAAAACCAGAACGTGTACAAATGGCAACTGTTGATATTGTTGATATCGCAGGTTTAGTTAAAGGCGCAAGTAAAGGAGAAGGTCTTGGAAACCAATTTTTAGGAAACATTAGAGAGTGTAACGCTATTATTCATGTTTTGCGTTGTTTTGATAACGATAATATTGTTCACGTTGACGGAAATGTAAATCCAATTCGTGACAAAGAAACGATTGATATCGAATTACAGTTAAAAGATTTAGAAACTGTTGAAAAACGTTTGGAAAGAGTAAATCGCGCTGCCAAAACAGGAAATAAGGAAGCCCAAACTGAAAAGGCACTTTTAGACAGAATCAGAGAATCATTATTACAAGCTAAATCAGCTCGTACTATTGTTCCTCAAAATAATGACGAAGAAGTTTTAATGGAGTCATTTCAATTAATTACTGCAAAACCGGTTTTATATGTTTGTAATGTTGACGAAAATTCAGCTGTAAACGGAAACAAATACGTAGATCAGGTTCGTGAATTGGTAAAAGACGAAGATGCAGAAGTGATTATCCTTTCAGTAGGAGCAGAGGCTGATATTACTGAATTAGAAAGTTATGAAGAGCGTCAGGTTTTCCTTGAAGATATGGGGTTGACAGAGCCGGGAGCTTCCGTTTTAATTCGTGCAGCTTATAAATTATTGAAACAACAGACTTATTTTACCGCTGGTGTAAAAGAAGTTCGTGCATGGACGATCAATATTGGATCAACAGCACCACAAGCAGCCGGGGTTATCCATACTGATTTCGAAAAAGGATTCATCCGTGCAGAAGTAATTTCATATGAAGATTACGTTCACTACGGTTCTGAAGCAAAAGCAAAAGAAGCAGGGAAATTCAAAGTTGAAGGAAAAGAATATATAGTAAAGGATGGAGATGTAATGCACTTCCGTTTTAACGTATAGTTTTCTGGAGGATAAAGAATAAAGAGAATAGACTAAACTGCTGAATTTTTCAGCAGTTTTTTTATACCCAAAAACTCATATCTCTACTGTCTGGCAGAGTGGAGTCAAAACCCATTTTATGTAATCCAGCCTTCGACTTCGTTCAGGGTCACTATAACATTTATCTGAACCCAATCCAGCTTTGCTCTCTAAGATTTTTCCTGAATTTATTTTTTGCCCGGCATAAAATGCTTACGTTTCAATCTGGGTAAAAACTAGAATTGGTATGGTTTTAGTTTTAAAGAATTAACCAAAACCAATTATTATGAAAAAAGTAATTTTAATTCTTGCCTTCGCCAGTTTTTTGATATCATGTAAAAAAGCAGATGCAGCAGTATGTGAAGGTTGTTTACTATTTTATTTTGAGAATCCTCAACCTATTAACGATTCAGAATTAAGTAGCTTTCCTGGTAAATTCAGAGGATTATACATGGACAAGGATTCTGTTTTCATAAGAATAGAAGAAGATAGGATTTTAAGCGAATACTTTTATAAATTCAAAGTTCATAAAAATTATCTGGACACTTTAAAAGAAGGTGCAGACCTGGTTAATAATCAATTAATCAATAAGGAAACACATGAAATAGTAGACATATATTCAAAAGGGGATTCTTTAGAATTATCTAAAAGAAATATTGATACCCTTTTTAGATTTTCATATAATCAAAAAGTGAAGAGAATCAATGGAGAATTAGTACTAAGTACAAGAGATTCTGTTTTTTGGAAGTTAGAACGATATCTTTAGAAAATAATATTCTTAAAATTAAAGATATTTATCTGGCTGAAGATTTGAAGAAATTAGATTCGGTTACAGCGATTAAAGGAAAAATGCTGGATTCAACTTCTTATTTGATCAAACCAACACGAAGAGAATTTAAAAATATTTTAAAAACAAAACATTTAGGCACCAATCTTGAATATAATAAAGTTTCAAAATAAAGATTTATTGAACTACATTAACATGGTAAAAATGTAAAATTCAGTTCTAAATTAGGAATCCGGAAATTTGATAATTGCTTAAATTTGAAGGAATAAAAATCAGCAAATGAAGGATAAAAATATATTTTCAAAGTCATGGAATTTACTAAAAGATACCTTTTTAGAATTTCTGGAAGATGACGCTATAAAATTAAGTGCCGCCTTATCCTATTATACCATTTTTGCATTACCGCCATTGTTGATTATTATCATAACAATTTGCGGTTTCTTTTTTGGAGAAGAAGCAGTAACAGGGCAACTTTATGGGCAAATAAATGAATTGGTTGGTAATGATGCCGCAAAACAGATTCAGGAAGCAATCAAAAATGTACAGCTTTCAGACAGTAATGTTTTTGTGACGATTTTCGGGGTCATTATGTTATTAATAGGGGCATCAGGAGTTTTTGCCGAAATTCAGAGTTCCATTAATTATATTTGGGGATTGCGTGCCAAACCAAATAAAGGACTTAAAAAGTTTATTCAGAACAGGCTAATGTCTTTTTCGATGATTGCATCAGTTGGCTTTCTTATGTTGGTGAGTTTAATGGTAAATGCTACTTTAGACGTTTTAAATACAAGGCTAAAAATTTATTTTCCCGAAAGTACCGTGTATTTGTTTTACATTCTGAATTTAGCAATTGTTTTGGGAAGTATCACGTTGCTCTTCGCCATTATCTTCAGGACATTACCAGACGGAATCATTAAATGGAAAGATGCATTTATTGGTGCCTCATGTACATCACTCCTTTTTATGATTGGTAAGTTTGCAATTGGATTTTATTTGGGTAACTCAACTATAGGTTCTGTTTACGGAGCTGCAGGATCAGTAATTATAATTTTGGTTTGGGTTTATTATTCGGCCATCATCTTATATTTTGGAGCCGAATTTACTAAGGTGTATGCCAAAAGCTATGGAGGGAATATTTATCCAAATGCATATTCTGTAGAAATTAAAAAAAAAGTTATTGAAATTGATAGTACAATAAAACAATAATATTGCAAAACATTGAACAAAAAGGTTATAGTTTAAACAACTGATTCAGATTAATTTCCTTTTTCTCCCTCAGTTTTTTTACAATTTTCAAGAAGGCAATTGCTGTAATATAGGCATCACCCAAAGCGGTATGACGGTCTTTTTTTGAAATATCAAATTTATCGGCCAAATCATCCAGTGCATAATGGTCTTTACGCTCGAACAAATGTGATTTGATTAGTGTCTTTTTATATAATACTCCTGTGTCCAGAGATTTGTTTTTTAATTCAGGCAGGCCGTTTCTTACCAATGCACGGTTGATCATTGTAATATCAAAATGAGCATGATGTGCAATTATAATGGAATCTCCCAAATAGTTTAAAAATTGCTCCAGAGCCTCTAATTCTGAGGGACGTTTTACAATAAAATCTTTCAGGATCCCATGAATCTGTGCCGTTGACTTATCGTAATGGTCCTGCTCTATATAAATCTCTAAACTTTCTTCAATTTTGATAATATTGTTATGCAAAACGAGGGCACCAATACAAAGTATTCTGTCGTTTGTATAATCAAAGCCTGTAGTTTCAGTGTCAAGAACTACAAAACGCGTTTCTTCTATAGTAATATTTTCATCGAAAAGATTTTCTTTTTTTTCCAAAAATTTAAATAAACTCATCCTTATACAATGTTAGAAATATTAAAACGTACCGAAATTAATTCCTGAAGTTCTTTTATGGTTTTGAAAGTTCTTTTTAATTTTATTTTTTCCATTTTCGAGAGCGATTCGAGAGCAATAAACTGCCCGGAATCATGATGTAAAAGCCCTTGTTTGGTCCTGAATTTTAATAAAGCTTTAAAAGAATAGGAACACGATAAATAAAGCTCGCTGTTTTGCGGTTCCAATTCAGCCAATTTTTCAAAACGTTCTGCCGTATTGCTGATTGATTTTACAGAATGAGAAAGAATTAAAACCCTCGCTGCATCTGTAAGCGGCATTAAAGCTCTTCTTTTAATATCAAATTGATCTTTGTTTGCACCATCCTGTTCAACCAGAAATTGTCTGAAAAAACCTGTTGGTGACGGACTTTGCAAAGCTCCGCTAACCAAATGGACATAAAAAACAGGATTGGCTTTTACACTTTCAAAAATCGAGTCTGACAATTGACTGACAATTTCAGCGTCACCATATTTCAAACTGTAATCAAAAAATATAAAAGATAGAAGAACTTCGTTTTTACCCGGATTGTTAATCCAATAATGTACCTGATTTTTCCATTCGTCGAGGCTCATACACCATTTTGGATTTGAAGCCATCATTTCGGCAGGACAATAATCATAACCAATTTCAAAAAGTCCTTTATTAATATGTGTGGCTAATTTTAAAAAATAAGCTTTTGTTTCATCTCTGAAAACTTCAGAAACATTTTCATACACAATGGCATTATCCTGATCCGTATGCAGCATTTGTTCATCACGACCCTGACTTCCTAAGGCCAGCCAGGCAAATTTTACAGGAGGAGCGCTGTGCATTTTTTCCAGCGAAATATCAATAACACGGTTTACACAGGCATCATTTAATTCGGTTATGATTTTGGAAATCAGGGTCATTGGAATATTTTGATCCAGATAGCCTTGCAGCAACTGCATGATTCGGGCTCTTATAGGCTTAATTTCCTTTACTTTTGTTGTTCTTTTTAAAGCCTTAATTAAAACCGCAGGATTATTTCCCAGCGATACCATAAGGTCGTGTTTAGATAAAATACCAACAGCTTTTGTGTTGACAGTTCCATCTTTGGTAAGACACAAATAGCTGATATTACTTTTCATCATTGCCATTTGCGCCTCTGTAACCGTCATTTTTTTAGAATACGTAATCACTGGCGATGTCATAATGGTTTCGGCTGCGGTAGTAATTGGATAATCACCCGAAACAATTTTGTTGCGTAAATCCTTGTCCGTAATAATTCCGATAGGAAGCATTTCATCAACAATTAAAATAGCCCCCACCTTTTTCTTGGTTAAGATTTTTGCAATTTCTTTTGCTGTGGTTGAAGGGCTGCAGGTAACGATTTTTTTAGAATATTTTACAGGTTGTAAATCAAAGAGTTCTTTGTCAGAACTAAGACTACCCTGTTCTCCAGTTTCTCCATACAATTTGTTTTTATGGATATCTGAATAAGGGTTATTGGTATTCGAAGCATAACTTTCTATCAGGAAGTTTCCAACAAGTTTGTTTTCTAAGGCATAAGGCTTGAAAACAGCAATAGGAATAGCATATAAAATACTTTCTTCATATGTGCGGGCTTCCATAATATAATTTTCCTGAGCCAAAAGTGGTCTTAGTCCAAAAATATCGCCCTCATCACACATGTCCAAAATATCATTTTTTTGATTCTTTTTGAGCGCAATTGCTCCTTTATGAACCACATAAAATGAATCATGTGTTTTTTCATTCTCTGCAAAAATTACCGAATCTTTTTCTTTATATATGATAGAAATTTGTTCAGATAGTTTTTCAAGATCGTTTTGATGCAAAAAATTAAAAGGAGGAAAACTTTTTAAAAAGTCAGCAACTCTATGTGAAATGGTATTTTTCATTCGTTAAGTTTAGGTTCTAATTTAAGACTTAAAATAGAAATGTAAAAGAAACACATTTAAACTTTTTATTCAACTATATTTTATGAAATATCAGGTTTATTTGTTAAACAAAAAAAGCTTCACAACGGAACTTTTAATTATGTTACGATTGTTTTTTACGAACTCGCATGTTAATGAATTCTACAGCCAGCGAAAAAGTAATGGCAAAATACAAATACCCTTTTGGTACTGCACCAATATGTTCGCCTGCCAAAGCAGCATTCGATAAGTGCATACTCTCGGTAATCAGCATGAATCCGATTAAAATTAAAAACGAAAGCCCTAATATTTGTATGGATGGATTTTTGTTAACAAAATTTCCAACAGGAACAGCAAATAACATCATAATCCCAACAGAAATTACCACAGCTGTAATCATGATTATCAAGGCGCCATCAACACCATTTGTCATTCCGACAGCAGTCAAAATAGAGTCAACAGAAAAGATTAAGTCAATCAGTAAAATTTGTAAAATGACATTCGAAAAGGATTGTTTCGCAGCCGTTTTAATCGTTTTTTCTTCATCACCTTTATGATCTACTTTTTCACTAATTTCCTTCGTGCTTTTATAAATCAGAAATAATCCGCCGAGAAATAAAATGATCGCCTGTCCTGTAAAATCAGCATTTAGCCATCCCCAATTTATACTGAATAAAGTCGCTTTCATTGCAATTAAATAGGAAATACCCATTAGCAATGCAATACGCATGAACATGGCCAGGAATAAACCAATTCTGGTCGCTTTTTTACGATTTTCTTCGGGGAGTTTACCTGTTACAATCGATATAAAAATAATGTTGTCAATTCCTAAAACAATTTCAAGAAAAGTCAAGGTCAAGAGTGCAATCCAGGCATCAGGGTTCAAAAATACTTCCATTTCAAATACTTTTTAGTCAACTTTATATACTGTTCCTCGTTGTTTTTCATCAGAACCAACCATTCCAAATTCAAAAGTATAAGAATCCTTTTTGGTTGTTAAGATTTTCATGCTTATTGCTTTTTCTTCAGCCATATTTTTCGGATGTTTCTTTTGCAGAATATATTCGCAGTCACTTACCCAACGCACGGTCGAAGAATCAGTTTTACCATCAAAAATCTCAATTTCAATACCATCTTTACGTTCAAAAAAAGTAGTTTTTTTAACGCCTTTTACTTCAAATTCAAATTTAAACTTTCCGTTTTTAAAATCCTTGCAGTTATGTTCCGCATTATAACATGATACTAATGTGAGTAACGTAAGTAGGAATATAATTTTTTTCATTTTAAATTAAGTTGTTTTTAGGAGCTAATCCTGCTTTCCATTTCAATCTTTTAATTTTTTAAAGAAAAAAATTAAAAGGATTTCCATTGCAATCAGGGCTAGATTCGTTGTTAGATGAACAGCTGTCACCCTGAGCGGAGTCGAAGGCTATCAGTATAAAAAGGGCTTCGACTCCGCTCAGCCTGACATATGGTTATTTCAATCTTTTTAATTCATCATCCGTAAAGTTCTTAATTTCTTTTTCTTTGGCAAACTTTTCGGCGTTGTAATTTCCCGATTTATTCCTCGGAATCGATAAACTGTCCCAATCTTCTTTTTTCAGCTGTTTGGCATAAAAAACAATCTGTCCCACATGATACGGATAATGTGCCAATTGTCGATTGATTGCTTCAATAACTGTGTGGCCTTCATTTCTAATATAAATAATATCCGAAAGCTGTTCCGGTTTTAAACTGTCCAAAGCTTTTTGAAGACATTCCCAGCCTTTATTCCATACAAGAATTACTTCCTCTTTAGACTGTAAATCATTCTCAAATTCGGCATCGCGGTTCCGCCATTCTTTTTCGCCGTCAGTAGTCAGAAAATCTGTCCACCGTGACAGCATATTGCCCGAAATATGTTTTACAATGGCAGCAATACTATTGGTATCTTCATTTACAGAGACAAAAAGCTGTTCCGGCTCTAGTTGTTCCATGGCTTTTTCACCCAGCATTTTATAGTATAGAAATTGCTTCTTAACGCTTTCTAAATAAGATTCTGATGTATTCATGATTACACAATTTTAATGTCATATTTGTCTAAAAGGCCGACAATTCCCTGAGTAGAAAACTGAGCTTTTCTCATCGGATTAAATTCCGGATCAATTTTGTAATTATATGCTGTTCTAAAATCGACGCTTGCTAATTGGGTGTCATTAAAAATGGCTCCCTCCAGATTACAATTATCAAAAACAGAACTCGTTAAATTTACTCCGATAAAAGTCACATCCCTCAAAGATGAATTGATAAACTTGGTTTTAGGCATTTTTTTATTCGAAAAAATAGCGTAATCTAAAGTGGTTTCTTCAAAGTAAACCTGAAATAAAAAGTCATCACATTCGTTAAAAGCGATTCCTAAAAGCTTGCAGTTTTTAAAAGTCACGTTTTTTAGACTCGTTCCCAGCAAACTTGTCATCGACAAATTGCAGTCAATAAATTCACAGTCTAAAAAAGTATTGTAAGCAAAATTACTGTTTGAAAAATCACAGTTTTTAAAAACACAATCCTCAAATTCGCGGTTGTTTATTTTTTTGTCAATATAAATGACTTTCTCGAATGTTTTCTGAATATGTATTAGACTTTCCATTTTGTATTTGGATAAAAGATAAGATTTTAATTTAATGGCTTTGTACTAAACCTAACAGGTTTTTAAAACCTGTTAGGTTTGAGGTTGGATATTAGTCATTAAATAATCCTTTCATGATGATTTTCAATCCGTAAAAAATTAAAAACATAGCACTTAAACAAGCTACAATTCCGATACCTAAAACCAAATAATGCCAATTGGTATGCTGATTCATAAAAGCATTATATATTAATGACGGACCAATAAATAACAGTGGCAGAGCACCAGTTAAATATTTAATTCCTTTTCCCAGTAATTCTTTATTTGTTGCCATTTTTGTTTTGCTTCAAGTTTTGAAAAGTTTCAGGTTTATCACCATCTTTATGTTGTAAAAAAGTCATCTTACATTTTACAAAAAACCTTTTACTTTAAATAATTATCAACTGCTTTACGAACGCTGCCGTATTTTTTTAATAGTTCAGAAGCTTCTTCATATGAAACCGGAATTTCTTCCATAATCATTTTAACGCCTCTGTCTACCAATTTAACATTGCTCAGCTGCATATCGACCATTTTGTTTCCTTTTACTTTTCCAAGCTGAATCATTGCAGCTGTCGAAATCATGTTCAAAACTAATTTCTGAGCTGTTCCTGCTTTCATTCTGGAGCTTCCTGTAACAAATTCCGGTCCTACAACAACTTCAATGGGAAATTGTGCAGTTAAGGCTAAAGGACTTCCCTCATTGCAGGTAATACAACCCGTAGTGATATTATTTTGGTTGCAGGTTTCTAAACCACCAATAACATAAGGAGTTGTTCCTGAAGCGGCAATACCAATTACGACATCATTCTTGCCAATATTATTTGCCTGTAAATCAATCCAGGCCTGAGTGGCATTATCTTCGGCATTTTCTACCGCACGACGAATTGCAGTGTCACCACCGGCAATGATTCCGTTTACTAAATCAAAAGGAACTCCAAAAGTAGGGGGACATTCAGAAGCATCAACAACGCCCAAACGTCCTGATGTTCCGGCTCCGATGTAAAATATACGGCCGCCTAATTTTAATTTGGCTACAACCTGAGCTATTAAAGCTTCAATTTGCGATAAAGCTTTTTCGACTGCCAGAGGAACAGTTTTGTCCTCGTTATTAATATTGGTAAGCAGTTCATGAACCGACATTTTTTCTAAATGTTCGTACTTTGATGCTTGTTCGGTGGTTTTAGTGAAAGTCATTTTTGATATAATTGGTACTGATCAAAATTACTCTTTTTTATTGCAATCCCGAAATTTCAGAAGTAAACTCGCAAAGATTTTATTCTTTTTATGGAATTTATCTCATCGTTTTATGAATAGTAATTCTACTGTTTTTTCGGACTCTTTTACACCAACTAAATAGTATATTTGCTGTATAACAATAAATAAATGGATAAACTCAGTTTTCTAAATGCTATAGCCTGCATGGCTATTTTTGTCTCGCTGCTCCTTTCATTCTTTTTGCTCACGGTAAAAACAAAAAACAAATTAGCCAATAGATTATTTGCTGCCTTCCTGATTTTAACGGCTATTGATCTTAGCGGGTTTTTTATTTATGATATTTCAGACAGCTTAAACCTGGAGGTTTTCAGATGGACGGCTTGTTTGTTGATTATGCCTTTGTTTTACCTTTATGCACTAGCAGTTTGTTATGTTGATTTTCGATTACAGCTTAAGCATTTGTTGCATATAATTCCTTTTGTTGTTTTAAATTTAGTATTGACTCCTCGATTTTATCTGGCAGAAGCAGTTGATAAACTGCGTTTTTTTGATTCTCATAATCAAATGCCGGAGATGTGTTTTTTACGGATTTTAATCGAAGCCCAATATTTCTTTTACATCATTATTGTGTTTTTAGTTTTGAAAAAATACAAGGAAATATATCTTGAAAACTACGCAAATGCAAGTGCTTCAACATATAAATGGCTGTTTCAGATGACAGTTGTTTTTCTTACTGCCCATGCAATAGTAATTTGCAGAAACTTGTTGCGCTATACTGGTTATGATGGAATGTTTCTTTGGGCAAATGTAGTTGTCGGAATTGTAGCTTTGTTGATAACCTGTTGGTTTGTTCTGAAAGCATTAAATTATCCGGAACTTTTTAAAGGGGTCAATTCTAAATTGCAACTGACAAAAGATATTCTTCATGTATCAGAAACGGGAATTTCAGAAAAGGTAAAAGTCCAGGATGATGCAATTACACAGCAGATTATTTTACTGAAAGATTATATGGCTAAAAATGAACCTTATCTTGATCCTTCGCTTACCATACAAGAATTAGCAAATCAGATTAATATGCAGGCACGAGATTTATCAGTTTTGATTAATCACCATATGGATCAGCATTTTTTTGATTTTGTTAATGAATATCGCATTCAAAAAGCAATGAATATTTTAAGAAATCCTTCCAAAAAGGATTTGACTATTCTGGAAATCTTATATGAAGTTGGTTTTAATTCAAAATCATCTTTTAATACTTCCTTTAAAAAATACACACAAAAAACACCAACAGCGTACAGAAATAATTCATAATAAGCGTTTTGTAAAAGTCTTGCTTCCGCTTTTTTTGCCAGTTTCTTATGGAGATTTCCTAAGGTTTTTAGCTATATAATGAAAGCCAAAATTATTCCCAATACAATCATTGATACTTTGGCAATATTGAATTTATGTCCTTCACTGCTTTCAAAAATAATAGTAGATGAAATATGGAATAAAAT
>JBDTRA010000059.1:0-30639 GCA_039931915.1 Flavobacterium sp.
TGATGGTCTTTTTGCAAAAAATGTAATAATTCTGTTTTTGCCCCAGTAGGACCAAATAACAGGAGTTCATTAAAGTCAGTAGCAATTGCTGCGATTTTTTTAAAGTATTCCCTTTGTTTGTCCTGCTCTTTATGATGCATTTCATTTTCGCTTCGATTCAGCGTTTCATGTTTATCCTGAATGTCAAAATCGGAAAGTACCGACTGTGTCTTTTTATCACTATTAAAAAAGTCAATCAAATTTGCGGTGGCATGATCTAAGTAAATGCCTAATTGTTTTGTAGTTTTCATTTTGAAATTATTGAGTGAATTGTTCTATATAGCCATTGTGGTATTTCTTCTGTTTTTCCTGATGGATATAGCAAAGTTGAGGTAATGACAGGAAATTAAAAATGACTTGAATCAGCAAAAAAAATGATTTAGAGCACTTTCAGCCGGGTAGATATTTGCAATTAAAAAGATGCAAATAAGATTTCCCAATTATATGTATGGCATTTAAATACGTTAATTTGTTTTAAGGAAGTGATACACTTTAAAATCTTTAAAATCCAACTGTGGCTTCTAACATAAAACCATCGAATTGCCCGCCATATCTGATATCCGTATTAGGGAAGTTTTTATATTCCTGTTTTACATATTCTGCTTTCATCAGGATGTTTTTAGTTAAGAACCATCCCGCAGAACCGGCTATGCGATTGATTGTCTGATCATTTTGGTTGAGTGGGGAATCTTTCACAGTATTGAATCGCCCTGCAATCCAGAAATTTTCTTTCTCTTGTGGAAACCTGTAGATCAGATCAACAGCAGCTTGTACAATCTGGTGGGTATCTGCCTGGGTAATTTTCCTGCCCTTTGCTACTTCATACGTCCCAAATAATTCAAAACCTTTAAATTTCACAAAAGGATTTATCATAAAAGCTTTTACCTGCTCACTGAATTCCGGATTGTAACGGCCAGACCTGAAATTAGTAACTGCGGTTGCTGTAGTATTCTCAAGTACATAAAAATAATGGGAACCTGTTCTGTCTCCTGCAAAAAGCGTATTGTTGGCAGCCCTTTTTACATTGTAAAATGAACCGGTCAGCCTAAATCTGAAATCTTCGTTTATTTGTTTGTCATAACCAATTTTACCATGAAAAGCCGGTGTTGGTTTGTTTAATTCCCCCGTTGCGGCATCGATTTTTTCAGAAACGACAACGGTAGGGTTTAGTGCGCCATTAGTTACACCAAGAAGTCCCATCCAGCCTGAATCATGGTGAAAATATACCTCACCGCCAATTTCAGTAGCAAATTCATCCATGATGTAATTTTCAGCGAAAGAGTTATGGATTGCATTTCCTCCGTCACTTCTTCTAAAGTGCTGGTCGCCATAATCCACATCATAAGCACCTACTTTCAGGGTTACGTATTTCATTGCCTGATCTACAAAACTGCTTTTTAAAAACAAGAGTTTATCAAATTGTATATAACCTCCCTTGACCCAGGTTTCCTCATGATGACGGGAAGATAAATATATAGTAAGATTCATTCTTATTCCATCATCGAGTTGCGTATCGAGATTTAGATTGGCCATTGCCAGATTGAATCCATTGGTAATGCCAATTAGCTCATTGGTGTTTACACCATTAACAAGTACCGGAGAAGCACTATTTTGATGATTTAATCCCTGAAAATCCAGCGTAAAATTGCCTCCCATTTTTACTGCAAAACCTCCAAAGGCAACCGTATCTTTCTTGGTAGTTTCAAAAACATTTAGTCCTCTTTGATCATTATACCTAAAATACTGAATAGGTTTATTTTGTCCTTGTACCATTGCTATGCAAAAACAGAACAGTAGCGTTAATGTAGTTTTCATGTATGTATATTTTGGAATTAGATTTTTTCAAAGAGCAGTGAAAAGTCGAGTTTGATGGCATCTCCGGTTTTCATTATACCACCCATAAAAACAGGAGGAATTACGTTATAATCACTCATGTTTATTGGATAGTTTCCATCACAGCTTATACTTCCATTTTTATTTTTAAAACAGTATAAATCGATAATCACATCCTTAGTGACTCCCGCAATGGTAAGTTTTCCGGCTGTTTTAATATGGATTTTTGAATCGTTTGAGCTCATTATTTCAGCAGAGACCTGCTTGTAAAAGATTTCTTTAAACTGATCTGTTTTGAGGGCTTTATAGGTGTTTTTGTCTAATTTTTTTTGCCCGCTTTTAAGCGTGAGGACCGGAAGGTTAAATTCCATTGTAGTAAGTTTTAAGATCTGATTTTCAGCACTGATTTTAAATGTCGCTTTGCCTGAAAAAGTGGCGGTCTGCATCGTCCAGTCATGGAAGGTTGAGGTTCCGGATATTTTCATTTTATTATCCTTTGATGAGGCAATTTTAAAATTTGATTGCCCCAATAAGGTTTGATTCAGACCTGAGAAAATGATGATGACAAGCAGTATCTTTAGTTTTAGATTCGTTTTCATGGTATTGTTGTATTTATTTAACTGGATTATTTTAGGTAAGAGCGAAGAAACCACACCATTTTCTGATGACTTTCCGTAAGTATTGTAATAAAATCGTCTGATTGATTTTCCTGAGAAGCGTTTGCCAGCAAAGGAATGTTGCTTTTTAGTTTTGCAATAAGATTTTCATGATCATATAACAATTCTTTGAGACAGCCGGGAGAATCATTTTTTTTCTGTTTTTTTTTATTGAATTGCGCAACTTTCAGAAGAGCATTGAGCATCGCATCGGCATAATACCCCAGGGCACTGACCTTTTTTTCAATATGTGAAATTATAAGGTCAATTTCAGTGGATTGTGCTTTGAAAAATTGATATTCATCCTGAAAATTGCTGCTAAGGAGATTCCAATAGGCATTTTTAGTTTTAGTTAACAGGATGTATTCGTCACAGAGAATCCCAGAGAGCTTATTGGTAAGATCCTTCTTGTTGGCTGAAGTAGTGCTTTTCATGTTGTATTCACTTTAGAGTTGGTGATTTTTTTCATGGCAAAGCTGCGCCTAATACAAACAGGCACAAATGACAGCGAACACATTAATAGGTGATTGTTGTTACTAATTCATTAAAATCGATACATAAAGTTCAGCTGCACAGACGTAGATTGCTTTTCGCTGAGATTGTTGTTTTAGTAATATTGATTTGGCAGTAGAATTATTAGGTATAAAACCAGAAACATTAGGTTTATTCGATATCCCCTGTTTGCCCGAAAACTATGGAGATCCAAGATGCAGACTTTGGCTATGGAATAAACATAAAGGTTAATCAAAAATGAAGGATTATTTTTTCAAACAAAAAAAGCCTTTAAAAATCAATAATTTTTTAAAAGCTTTTAAATTTGCTGTGAAGCTTATGGTATTCGGACCGATTAAGTAGTATCTTAAAAAATTAAATTCTTTAAGACTTGCAAAAAAGGTCAAAATAGGTATCAAGTGTTCGATTGTAGCCCCTGACACTCCACAGAAAGACAAATGACGCCATTGGAAGACAATGAGCGTCATTTCTTGTATTATACATTTTTTTGTATGAATCTAGCGCTCCCACATTACAAATTTCAGAAAAAAAATCACAATAGAAATTAAAAAATAGGATGTTGCAGAGGTATAAATAAAATCTGACCCTTGTTAACCTTTTATTAGAAAATTTTAAATATCCAGTGATTTAACAGTAAATAAATTGCTATTTATTTTTAAGATTTTATGCGCCTAATCATTTATTCCAACTCTTCGCAATAATGACCTAATATTTGCATGATTGAAATTATTTCGCTGCCAAAATAGGCAGTACTCTCGGTACGCATAATCCTATCACAATCTTCAAGATCAAAACTTAGTATTAAATCATTAAAAACTTCAAATGCTTTCCTTATTTTAACTATATCTTTTTTATATTTTACCGATGTTTTAAAAACCAGTATAATTTCTCTTTGTGATTTCACTTTCATTAATTTATAAGTTTTACTTTTTATTTTCATTTAATCTCAAACTTAAACCGATACTAAAGTAAGAGGACGCATTTAAACTGTGATTTTGTTTTTCTACCAAATCAAAATGTGTATCCAATACCCCATAATCTTTTAGTAAGCTAACCCCTGCTTTGGCATTTAGCCATAACATTCCATCTATTTTCCTGGAAACATTTAATAATAATGGGATATTAATAGTTCTAATATATTTTACCTCAGGATTTATGTCTGAATCTGCTTTATAAACCGCTGTGTCTAAATTAACAACCATTCCGTATTCCCAATTTATATTTGGCAGAAATGTTAATTGGGCATTTCCGGGAAGTATTGCCTCAAAACGAAGTCTCTCTGATTCATAAGAGAATGCCAGTAATGGAGTTATATTGTTTTTAAATAATCCCGGCTGTATGCCAAGCCGTATCCTATTTTTAGTTTGTCGTTCTTTTTTGACGAATGATAAATAATAGCATAAATGGCTGGAAAAAAATCCTCTGAATCAAACTTGCCTTGAAGGTTTGAACGAAAAATAATTTGTGGCAATATAAATAAGTATTGTCTTTCATTAAAATTATATCGAAATAAAACAGACCATTTAGCATCTGTAAGTTGTTTATTTAATTCATCGGAAGTATTGTCTCTATTAGAAAAATCATATTCTGTAAGTTTGTACGAGAGTATGTTATTGATCTTTGTTTTAGTTCCAAGTTTAATAGTCGGAGTTATCAAATAGGTATCTAATGAACTAAATTTCATTTCAGAATTACTGTTTTTAAACTTTGCCGGCGTTGCCAGAGAATAGTTTAATGAAAAAAAACTCATCTTTTTCTTGTGCTGTAATTGATAATGAAAATAAGAATATTGAAAGGATCTGGCTAGTTTTTTTCAAAGTATAAATGATAGTTTAAGTTGTAATTATTCCTTTTTTGTTTGTTATTTGTACTTTGCAAATATGAACTATCGGGAATGTTTAAATTGTTGATTTGAATCAATAAAAATGGAATTATTTAATGTCTTAAATGCTATTGTTACCCTGGACGAACATCATTGGAACGAGATTTCCAAATTGGTGGAGATCAGACATTACAAAAGGAATGAATATTTTATAAAAAGAGGGGATGCATGTGCTGTTATTGGTTTTATTAAAAAAGGCAGTTTTAGATTTGTAATGCATAATGATGGAAATCAAAGGACTTTCGATATTTCGGTAGAAAATGATTTTGTATCTGATTATTATGGAATCTTAAAATCAGGTCCTGCCTCCTTTGATATTATTGCCAATCAAAAATCTGAAGTGCTTTGCCTTCCTACCACAGCTGTACTTGAGTTATTTGACCAGGATATGGTATATCAAAAAATAGGAAGGACAGTTGCAGAAAACGAATTTTGCCTGCAGCACGAAAGATTATTATCCATGATGTATGACAGTCCGCAAAAGCGCTATGAAGATTTGTTACAAAAACATTCTGATAAAATTTTTAAATTACCACAGCATTTATTAGCAAATTATCTAGGGGTAACCAAAGAAACATTGAGTCGTATAAGGGCCAGGATTGTAAAAGCTAATAATTAAAATATAAGAATATTTACTTAGCATTGTAAGTATGAATAGAAAATTGAATACTACTTTAGTAATTAAACAAAGAGAGATGCATAGTGTGCATCTCTCTTTGTTTACAGGTTTTCTTCTAATAACCGGACAATCTCATTTGAAGGAAAAACCCCTGCCTGCCTGCACTCAATTTCACCGTTCTTAAAAATTATAGTAGTTGGAACACTTCTTACTTGATATTGTTCCGCGAGATTTCGATTTTGATCAATATCTATTCTTTCATATACTATTTTATCTCCTACTTTATTTACAACCTCATCAAGATTTGGCTTCATCATGTGGCATGGTCCGCACCAGGTTGCATGAAAGTTTACTAATGTAGGTTTATCTTTGTAAATGTTTTTCAAGTGCTTGTACTTCACAAAGCTGTATGATTATTTGTAATTACTACGAACAATATTAATAACTTAAGTATTTTGAGACAAAACTTTACTATAACATTAAACAAAAAGCAAGTCAGGTTCTAAATTGACTTGCTTTTTTGGAAGATTATAATAACTGCTTTAACTCTTCAATTTTGTTAGCAATAAACTTTTCTTTATCATTTTTCACTTCAGCAATTGTATCTCTAAACATCTCTGGAATAGTATAATATTTATCTGCCCAAAGATTAATTTCTATAATAATTGGTAATAAATTAATTCCTTTTTCGGTTAATTTATACAATACTTTGGCTTTGCTGTCAGGATGTTCTAATTTCTGAATAATTCCATACTCTTCTAAGGACAATAATCTGGCAGCTAAAATGTTGGTCGCTATTTTCTCTTCTGATTTAATAAAATCCCCATAAGTCGATTTTTGATAAAACATCATATCCCTAATAATAAGTAAGGACCATTTATCACCAAAAATATCCAATGAATTACTTACAAGGCAACTCGATCTCATTTTTAATTCTTTCATATCTACTGTTTTTTATTTTTTTTATCTACGCTATCGCCTTTATTTATTGGATTCTTTAATAAATCAAACTTTTTTTTTAAACGATTTTGTAAAATCACTTGCAAAATACAAGTAATTGTTTTTATATTTGTACTTGCAAAACACAAGCAAAAATAACATTAATTTTTAAAACAAAAAAAAATGAAACTAAATTTTTTAAAATCAATCGCTTTTAACACTAAAAAAGCTGGAGCAACTGCATTAATTATTGCAATGACATTAGTGTCAAACAATCCTGTTTATTCACAAAACAAAAAAACAAAAATTAAAGAATCAGCAACAACTGCAAAAACAGAATATGCACTAATTGACAATCAAAAAATGGCATATAGAAAATTTGGAACAGGTGCACCAATTATTATTGCCAATCGCTTTAGAGGAACATTAGATACCTGGGATCCTTTATTCTTAGATTTATTGGCAAAAAATTACACGGTAATCACTTTTGATTACGCTGGTATTGGTTATTCAGAAGGAGCGCTACCAACTGATATTAAAGAAGTAGCTGCTGAAATCTCAAAATTAGCCAACTATTTAAAAATTGACAAATACAATGTAATAGGTTGGTCTTATGGTGGTTTGATAGCACAATATGCTACTTTTTTAGAACCAAACAGAGTACTTAAAACAGTAGTTATTGGTAGTAACCCTATGGGTAAAAATGCAATTGGAATAGAGCAATCATTTATGGAAAGAGCTTTAAAACCAGTAAATGATTTTGAGGATGCGGTTGTAATCTTTTACGAACCAAAATCTAAAGAAAGCAGAGCAGCTGCTGAAGCATCGGCAAAAAGGATTTTTGCTCACGCTGATGTATCAAAAATTCCTGCAACGCAAGAAATATTCAATAGATATTTTGCTATCGTTCCACAAATAAATGCAGATACAGATCATTTTAGAGAAGCGTATGCTACTTTAAAAACACCAGTATTAGTAATTTCTTCTGACCACGACATTTCTTTTGCTGTAGAAAACTGGTTTCCTCTTTTAAGAAATGCTCCTAAGGTTCAACATATCATTTTACCTGATTCAGGTCACGGAATGCTGTTTCAATATCCTGAATTATCTACAGAATACATTACTACTTTTCTTAAAAATTAAGAATTAATTGTTTTTTAAATGAACCTCTTGACATTCAAGAGGTTCATTTAAAAAACAACTTTCAAAAAAGCCCTCTCAATTAAAAATAATAAAAATGAAAACATCAGGAAATACCATTTTTATCTCTGGCGGAAGTGCCGGAATAGGCTTGGCCATCGCTAAAAAATTAAGTGCAGCAGGCAATAAAATAATTATAAACGGACGTAGTGAAGAACGCCTCCAAAATGCGTTAAAAGAATTAACTAATACAGTTGCCATTCAAGGCGATTTGTCAGAAAAAGAAGATCGCATCCGCATTTCAAATGAACTTAGTGAAAATCATCCGGAAGTGAATATCATTATCAACAATGCAGGCATCGCTTTTTTAAATGAATTGACGAACAAGTCCATCAATTCATCAGAAATTGCAGCTCAGGAAATGAATACCAATTACGTAGCAGTTATTGATTTTACGGAATTAATGTTGTCACAATTATTGAATCAGGAAAATGCAGCAATTGTAAATATCACTTCCATAGCCGCTTTTAGAGGAAATAAATACGGACCAACTTATGCAGCCAGTAAAGCGGCATTGCATAGTTATACTGAAGGTTTGCGAGATGTTTTTGAAGAAAATGAAAACTTAACCATTTTTGAAGTTTTCCCGCCATTAGTAAACACAGCGTTTTCTGCTGCAATTGGTGGTGAAAATGGGATCCCTCCTTCCGAAGTTGCCGATGAATTGTTTTTGGCTTTAGAAAAAAATCAATTGGAAGTTCCTGTTGGCGATAGTAAAAAAATCCACACAACAATTCAGGAAGCATTTAAAAACAGTAAAAATATAAAAAAATGAAAGCAATACGATTTCACAAAAGCGGAGGGCCAGAAGTACTTGTATATGAAGAAGTACCAACACCTCAGCCAAATGAATCAGAGGTTCTAATAAAAGTCGAAGCTGCTGGTGTCAACTTTGCTGATATTACCCGAAGACGAGGCGGATATTATCCAGAACAAACAGAGGCACCATATACAATCGGTGCAGAAGTGGTTGGTACAATAACAGCACTTGGCGAAGGCGTTTCAAATCTTGGAGTGGGTATGTTGGTCATTGCGACTCCACCAACTGGCGGATATGCACAATATGTATCCGTTCCGGCATTCTTGGTTATACCAGTGCCTACGGGCATAAGTGCAGTACAAGCTACTACATTGATGGCACAAGGATTAACAGCTGCTTTGTCAATTAAACACGCCGCAAGAATGCAGCCTGGTGAAACTATTTTGATTGAAGGTGCAGCTGGTGGTGTGGGTTCTTTTGCAGTGCAATTGGCTAAATTATATGGTGCAGGAAAAGTAATAGCCGCAGCAAGTTCAGCCGAAAAACGCAAAATTGCAGAAAGCCTTGGTGCTGATGCATCGGTAGATTATACCCAGGAAGGTTGGGTAGAAAAAGTAAAAGAACTGACAGATGGCAAGGGTGTAGATGTGGTATTGGAAATGGCAGGTGGCGAAATAACACAACAAGCATTAAATACAATGGCACCATTTGGCCGTATGATTTATTTGGGGCAAGCAAGTGGTGAAATACCAAAAATAGACCTTTGGGATTTGACAGTTCCAACCCGTTCGGTAACAGGCTTTAGCATTTTTGCCTACCTGGCTTTTCCAGAAATGATACAAAGTACACTTATAGAAATCATCGGTTTTGTGCTTAGTGGAAAATTAGATTTACAAATTGGTGCAGTATTACCGCTTTCGCAGGCAGCCGAAGCACATCGTCTTGTAGAAGGAAGAAAATCTACAGGCAAGGTAGTTTTGGATCCTTGGGCGTAATTAAGTATTCAGAGGCAGATATTTAATTTAAATATCTGCCTCTGAAATTTGTTAAGTTCAATAAATCATTCATTTAGATTCATCTGTAATCCTTAAAACATTTAAAAGACCAATTTTTTACTACCTTAGAAATGAAACTAGAAAATTACCTAAAATACGAAACAAAATTAGAAGAAAAAACCATAATTCTTCTCGACGAACTTTTTGACCATAATGAATTTGAAAAGGGACATATTTTACTTAGCGAAGGAAACAAATCGCAAAAAATTTTCTATGTAGAAGAGGGATTACTCAGACTCTATTACAACAAAGACGGAAAAGATATTACACAACAATTCTTTGTAGAAAAGATGTTTTATAAACCTATAGAAAATATTTTACTCAATAAAAATTATCCCTATCAACTGGAATTATTAGAAGCAGGAAAAATTAGAACAGCCAATTTTAATGATATTGAGATAATAATGGAAACCGATAAAAAACTGCAATATTTTGTACGTTTTATGTTAACAACCATTATAAAAACACTTTCTGACCGCTTATTTTCTATTCAGTTTCAAAGTGCACAAGAAAGATACAATGCGCTTATAGAAAATGAACCAGAACTACTTTTACGTGTTTCTTTGGGGCATATTGCATCCTATTTAGGCATTACACAATCTACTTTAAGTGTCATTCGGGCAAGCAAGAAATAAATTCATTTTTTTAGATATCTAAAAAGTTTTCTCGTAATAGATTCCATTCTTTGTGTTTCCAAAATATCAAGACAAAGCAAATGGAAAATACATCTCATTCTAAACATTTTATATTCATTACCGATAATGACGGAATGAATAATTTTTTTCCGATGATTTTGAAAATGTTCAAAAATGAAACGGAAGAAGACAACCATTTTACAGTTCTATATCTGGACGAGACATATAATTATGTTTTCAAAGAAGAACTTGAAATTCTCGTGCAACGTTTTACCACTCAAATTCTCGTTCAATATCGAGCGAAATTTCAAGATGAAACTATCGAAGCCATAATGAATACCAATACCAAAAAACAAATAAAATTCTATGTAGAAACTGATGCAATAACTAAAGATAAAGTCCTTGCCGAACTCCAATTTTTAGGTGTTGATACCAATAATGTGCAAACCAAAATATCATAATAGTACTAAAAAAATAATTTTAAAATGAAGACATACAAATCAATCGTTGCCCTATTCTTGTTGGCTATCGTTGTTACTGCCTGTAAAAATGATGCATCGGATAAAAATGATGGGGTAAAAGCAATACCTGTAATTACTGAACAACTTAGCGAAACCAGCCACAGTTCGGCAGTATCGGTAAGTGGGAATATTGAAGGTAATAAAACTGTACGTCTGGGTTTTATGGTTGCAGGAAAAATAAATCAAATTAATGTAGATGAAGGGCAAAATGTAAATAATGGGCAACTCGTAGCCACATTAGACCCAACCAATTACAGCATTGCCAAAGAAATTGCAGATGTGCAAGCAGGCGAAGCAAACGACCAATACAATAGGTTGAAAATAATGCACGACCGTAATAGCATAAGCGAAAGCGATTTTAAGAAAATAGATTTCAGTTTGAAAGGTGCAAAGGCACAGCAAAAACTGCAAGGTAAAAACTTGTCTGATACAAAATTATTTGCACCACTTAACGGTATTTTATTGCAAAAATTAGCCGAACCAGGCGAAATAGTTGCTACAGGAACACCAATATTAGTGGTTTCTGATATTAGCAAGGTAAAAGTAAATGCGTATATCCCCGAAAATCAACTCAGTCAAATTAATATCGGGCAACAAGCAACTGTTTATATAGGTGCCTTAGACGAAACTTTTACGGGTAAAGTTGCAGAAGTTGGCGGTATTGCCGATGCTGCTACACGTGCATTTACGATAAAAATAGAAGTGCAAAATCCGAAGCGTCTCATTCGCCCAGGTATGATTGCAGAAATAAGTTTGCCTTCTTCCAAAGAAACAAAAACAATATCAGTACCAGCAAATGCCATATTACACACCCCGGAAGGACAGTCTTTCGTTTTTATAGCTGATAAAGAAAAAGGACAAGCGTTTCAGCGAAATATAAGCCTGGGAAGTATCAACGCAGACAGAATAGAAATAATTTCTGGCGTTTCTGTGGGCGAAATTTTAATAACCGGTGGACAGCAAAAATTAACAAACGGTACTAAAATTTCAATCAATGGAAAATAATCGACCAATGAATTTTATAGAAAAGTCACTTAAATACAAGCAAGTGACGCTTTCGGTACTGTTTCTTTTCTTTTTAGCAGGTGCTTATTCTTTACTGAATATGTCTCGTCGCGAGGATCCGAAAGTAACTCCAACACAAGGTTTAATAATAGCGTATTATCCGGGAGCAAGCTCTGCACAGGTAGAAGAGCAGGTAACCAAAAAATTAGAGCAAACCTTATTCAAATTTGAAGAAATTAATAAGACTAAAACCGTTTCTTGTTCCCAAGACGGTAGAGTAGTAATTACCGCAGAGTTAGCGAATGGAATAAAAGAGCCAGATGTATTTTGGAGCAAACTGCGCCAGGAATTAATCGTGGTAAAACAAACCGATTTGCCAAAAGGTGTAGTTGGTCCCATTGTAAATTCAGATTTTGGAGATACCGAAGCGATGATATTGGGAATTTCGGGTAAAAACGTACCGTACGACCAGTTGAAAGAATATGCTAAACAATTAGAAGACAACCTAAGAAGCATACCAGCTGTATCAAAAATAAAACGTGATGGCGAATTAGAAGAACAAATTTTGGTTTCTGCGAGTACAGCAAAGTTGGCTCAATTGAGGTTAAATCAAGAAGATGTTGTACGGATACTACAATCCCAAAACGACATATTTGCAAGTGGGGATTTAGAAATAAATGACATTAAAGTGCCACTTTATACTAAAGGATATTACAATACGATAGATGAACTTGGCAATCAAATTATTGGGAGTTCCAACTCTGGTTCTGTAATACGGCTGAAAGATGCTGCTACATTAAGCAGAATTTATGCCGAGCCAACCAGTAAAATAAAAGTAAATAATGCAGATGGAATGATTGTGAGCATACAAATGAAAGCTGGCAATAATATTGTAAAATTTGGAGAAGATATAGAAAATAAAATCCAGGAATTTCGCAAAACTATTCCTTCAGATATTACCATTACCAATATTGCAGACCAACCCAAAGTTGTAGACAATAATATTTCTCACTTTATGCGGGAATTCTTTTTAGCCATAATTGCCGTAGTTATTGTAATTATTTTGTTGTTGCCCTTTCGTATTGCTTTGGTTGCAGCAATGGCAATACCAATGACTATTGCACTTACATTGGCATTAATGAATTTCTTTGGTATAGAACTGCATCAGGTTTCCCTTGCCGCGCTTATTGTGGTGCTTGGATTGGTGGTAGATGATGCCATTGTGGTAGCAGATAATTATGTAGAACTTTTAGACAAAGGCGAAAGCAGATGGGATGCTGCCTGGAAAAGTGCAAGCGACCTTATTTTGCCTATTTTTGTGGCTACGTTAACGATTATTTTTGCCTTTATGCCAATGGTTTTACTCTCTGGAACCGTGGGCGAATTTATCCGCACCTTGCCAATAACGGTTACCATTGCATTGGGTTCATCATTTATTGTGGCAATGGTTTTAACCCCTTTGCTTTGCTATACTTTTATTAAAAAAGGATTGCACGACCATAGCAATCCTGATAAAAAACAAAAAAAATCATTGCTTGATGGAATGCAAACGGGTTATAATCGTTTATTAGAATGGTCTATCCGTCATTCAAAAACGATTATTATCGGAAGTATAATCCCAATATTTATCGCTCTGCTAATATTCGGAACTGGGATAAAACAAAAGTTTTTTCCGGCCGCAGAACGCAATCAGTTTGTAATTGAATTATGGATGCCAACAGGAACCCATTTTAATGGCACTGAAAAAGCGATAGAAAAAATAGAAAAATTAATTAGTAATGATAAAAGAGTAGAGAGCCACACCTCATTTGTAGGAAATTCTGCACCTCGTTTTTATTATAATTTTTCGCCAGAAGTACCCGTAAGTAATTACGCCCAAATTCTAATTACCACAACTACAGAAGAAACCACCAATGAATTGGCGAAAGAATTACCAAGTAAATTAGAAAAAACGGTACCCGAAGGTTCGCCAGTTGTGAAATTGATGCAACAAGGCGGATCTTTAAAAGCGCAAATTGAGGTAAGGATTTGGGGAGAAAACATTGCATTATTAAAAGAAATAGGTGCAAAAGTAGATTCTATTATACAAACCAAAAAAGGAAGTCAACACGTAAATACAGATTTTAAAGAAGACTATTACGGATTGGATATTCGCTTAAAACCAGAAGCCGTAAGGTTAGGTTTTACCACCGAAGTTGTTGCTAGTGGGCTTTATGTGGGCTTTACAGGTGCACCAATTACCACCATTAGAGAAGGCTCAAATAACGTGAAAGTACTGTTCCGTTTAGATGAGCAAAAACGCCAAACAAGTGGCGACATTAAAAATCTATATCTCACTTCACCAGTTACACACGCAAGTGTACCATTAGATCAAGTCGCAGAATTAATTCCCGTATGGAAGACTGGAAAAATAATGCACCGAAATGGTTTACGTGTACTTACAGTGCAAAGCGAAACCACTTCCGATTTGGTTCCCTCACAATTAATGGCCAAAATAAAACCTGATATTGAGCAATTGAAATTGCCTTTGGGCTACAAAATAACTTATGGTGGCGAAGAGGAAAATCAAAATGAAACCTTTCCAGAAATGATGGGTGTAATGTCTATCGGTATGCTTCTAATATTCTTTATTGTGTTATTTCAATTTAGAAGTTTAAAAGAAGCAGCTATTATTATGATGACCATTCCGCTTAGTTTATTTGGTGCAGTGTTCGGCTTATTTATTACGGGTAATAATTTTGGTTTTACCGCATTTATAGGTTTAATAAGCCTTTCGGGAGTGGTGGTTCGTAACGCTATTATTTTGATAGACCATATTCACGAATTGGTAAAACACGAAGGTATGGGAATGCGTGAAGCCGCAATAGAAAGCGGAAAAAGAAGACTCCGTCCCATATTTCTTACCGCAATGGCAGCAGCAATTGGAGTATTGCCAATGATCCTTTCCGGCTCACAAATGTGGAGTCCACTTGCAAGCGTAATAGCAATGGGTGTAATCTGGAGTATGACTATTGGTTTACTGTTTATTCCTGTGGTTTATTTATTATGGGTGGTGCCGAAAGAAGAAACTATTTCTGAAACCGAAAAAATTGAAGCATAACATGAAAAAGAATTTAATAAAATATAAAATTGTTGCAGTTTTATTCGGTTTGTTTGGAACGTTTCAAGTTCAGGCCCAACAGCCAGAACAATTGACTTTAGAGAAAGCAGTTGAAAGTGCATTAGAAAAAAATAATCTTTTGCATATAAAGAAACTGCAGGTAAATGAACAGGAAGCCAAAATAAAAGAAGCCAATGTAAAAAAATATCCAGTAGTTTCCCTAAATTCTACTTATCAATACAATACCAATACAGGTAATTTGAGTATTCCGGCAGGTGCTTTTGGACAAGTAGCAAATGGAGGAAGTACCATTTTTTTGCCTGGCGATAACTTAAATTTTGAATTGGGTAAACACAATAATTTTAATGCAGGGGTTTCTGCTTATCAACCTATTACGCAATTGGGTAAAATAAAAACTGGTATTGATATTGCAAAAACAGACCGTTCCATTAGTGAAATTGAGCAATCTAAATCCGGTTTACGTATCACAAACAATGTAGAGCAGTTGTATTATGGCATTTTGGCCGTACGAAAACGAAAGGAGGAATACCACAAAAACATAGAAGTAGCCCAATTACAATTATACGATGTAGAAAGTGCACTGCTATCTGGAAATACTATTTTGGCAAGTAAAGCAGGTTCGAAAGCCAATATTTCAGATGAAGAACAAGAACTGATTAAGCTGAAATTTCAAGAAGAAGATTACATTGCTGACTTTAAAATATTGACTGGAATTGAAGCGGATAGTTTAGAATTTACAGATGAAAAAGCATCCGAAAATTTTGATAAAAATTTAGAAGATTTTCAAAAGGATGCCGTAAAAAACAATGTAGATAATCGATTAACGGCTTTGCAAACACAAAAAAGCGAACTCAGTATAAAAGCAGTGAAACAAAGTGATATTCCCGAAATTGGTATTATTGGTGCTTACAATTACCAAGAAGGAAATGCTATTTTCCCAAAAAACAATGCCTATGTCGGTGCCAGTTTGCGATGGAATATTCAAGATTTATTTAGTAATAAATACCTAATCTCGCAAAGAAAGCTCATAAAAGAACAAGCAGTTGAAAACGAAATTTACACCAAAAAAGAAACCGCTGTATCGGTAGAAAAATCCTATCGAAAAATGAAACAAGCAGAAGAATTGATTGGTGTAGCAGAAAAAGCAGTCTATTATCGCCAACAACAACTAAAAGTAGAAAAAGACAGAAATACAGCAGGACTAAATAAACCTGTTGATTTGCTACAAGTGGAAGCTGACCTGGCAAAATCTCAAGCAGATTTATATGGTGCAATACAAAGCCACCGCAGTAGTCTTTCAGATTTAATAGCCTTGTCTCAATCAGGAAGGTAAGCAAATGTTAGAAATTAAATAGTATACATTAGATTGAAATTCCATTGATTTTCTAATCCGGAATTAGGATACAGTGAAAAAAAATATTAAAAAAATCATAATGATGCTTTTTGGCCTGTATGTAGCTTTTCAAGTTCAAGCAAAGCCAAGTCAAAATTTACGAATTACAGAAAATAAAATTGAACAATTATCAATAATAGAAAAAGTGATTTCATCGCCCGAAGAGAACTTGACAACATCTCAGACAAAATAAAGATGAAAACTCAAAATAAAAAATGTATTATTATGGCAAAAAAAGCTCCACTCTTAAAACTTGTTTTCAATAAATATTTATTTGGAAGCATTTGGCCAATTATAAAAGCCACTTTTAAAGAACCATTTATAAAAAAGGTAAAAGGTGCAGCTTTTTTTACTCCAAAAATGTCAGATGCATTATCCAAAAGAGTAAAAAGTATTTCGTCACAATCCAAAAGACAATGGGGAACGATGACACCCGAGCAAATGTTACACCACCTTAATTTAGCTACAGGAGCAGCTTTGGGCTATTTTAATTTGCCGGATGAAAGCTATCTAATGTCCCGAACAATCTCTAAATGGATGCTAATAGACATGCTTTCTGAGCAACCAAAAGGATTACTTATTCCTTTGGATTTCAAAATCCCGCTCACTGAAAAATTTGATTTGGAGCAGGAGAAAAAGTTATTACTTGAAATCATCAACAAAGCCTGCAAGAGTAAAACCACAGCAGATTGGGGACCGCACCCCTTATTTGGTCGTATGAGCGATAATGAATGGGGAAGGCTGTATACAATGCATATTGATTATCACTTAAAACAATTTGGTGCATAAACAGCATCAAACAGTAATAACGCACATTAAATTTAAAAAAATGAGAAAAGTAATTTTTACATTTGCAATAGCACTATTTAGTATAATAGGAACAAATGCACAAACCGAAAAAGGAGGAACACCAGAAATAAGTAACAATGCTAACAAGCAAACTTATACGAATACAGACACCACATCTACTCATGGGAAAGTAAAACTTAAAAGAAACATAATCAATAAGCATTTACTAAAAAGTACTTTTCCTATATTATTTGCCACGGTCAAACAACCTTTTGTAAAAGGAATAAAGGGAAAAGATTTCTTTTCAGAAAAAATGTTGCAAACTTTAACCAAAAGAGTAAACAGCCTAACACCACAATCACAAAGAAAGTGGGGTACCATGAGCCCAGAGCAAATGTTGCATCACCTGAATTTGGCTACAGGAAGTGCCTTGGGATATTTTGACCTGCCGGATGAAAGTTTTTGGATGTCAAGAACAGTATTTAAATTTTTATTGGTAGATGTACTTTCAAAACAACCAAAAGGGTTGCGAATACCACTCACTTTCAAAATACCGCAAACAGAACATTTTGACTTTGAGCATGAAAAAAAATTGCTTCTTGAAATAATCAATAAAGCCTGTAACAGTAAAACCACCGCGGATTGGGGTCCGCATCCCTTATTTGGTAAAATGAGCGATAAAGAATGGGGAAGGCTGTTAACAGTGCATATTGATTATCACTTAAAACAATTTGGTGTATAAAATAATAAACAATTTAAAATCATAGCACTACTATGGCCCGGTTTGTTCTCAGATAGACAGACTAGTTAGGGAGCGCAGCCAACAGGTTTGCATAAGCTGGGTAAAATATTGAAAAGCAAGCCAGTTTTAAACTGGCTTGCTTTTTTTAGTGTTATAGCATACGTGAGTTTTGATAAAAAAGCATATCCCTAATGTTAAGTAAGGATCACTTATCTCCATAAATATCTAATTGAATTACTAACAAGGCAATCAACCCAATAAATTTGACAATTTTATAAAATAATTTCAAATTTACTTGCAAAATACAAGTAAATGTTTTTATATTTGTACTTGCAAAAC
Source organism: Flavobacterium sp. (assembly GCA_039931915.1). Lineage (GTDB taxonomy): Bacteria > Bacteroidota > Bacteroidia > Flavobacteriales > Flavobacteriaceae > Flavobacterium. The sequence goes on from JBDTRA010000059.1 coordinate 18,042, forward strand.
ACAAGCAAATTTAATATTAATTTTTTAAACTAAAAAAAAATGGACACAAAAGTAACTGCAACAAACGCAAAAACAGATTATGTACTTATTGACAATCAAAAATTAGCCTATAGAAAATTTGGAACTGGCGCACCAATTATTATCGCCAATCGTTTTAGAGGAACATTAGATACCTGGGATCCTTTATTCTTGGATTTATTGGCAAAAAATTATACGGTAATCACTTTTGATTACGCTGGTATTGGTTATTCTGAAGGTGAATTGCCAACTGATATTAAAGAAGTGGCTTCAATAATTTCAAAATTAGCTGACTATTTAAAAATTGAAAAATACAATGTTATGGGTTGGTCTTATGGTGGTTTGGTGGCACAATATGCTACTTTTTTAAGCCCTGACAGAGTGCTTAAAACAGTTGTTTTAGGTAGTAATCCTATGGGTAAAAACGCAATGGGCATTGAGCAGGCATTTATGGAAAGAGCGCTAAAACCGGTAAATGACTTTGAAGATGCAGTAGTAATTTTTTATGAACCTACGTCAGAAGAAAGCAGAGCCGCAGCCGCAGCATCAAGAGACAGGATTTTTGCGCATGCTGATGTAACAAAAATTCCTGCAACTCAAGAAATATTTGATCGCTATTTTGCAGTTGTGCCACAATTGGAAGAAGATAAAGACAATTTTAGAGAAGCTTATGCAACACTAAAAACTCCAGTTTTGGTAATTTCTTCTGACCACGACATTTCTTTTGCCGTTGAAAATTGGTTTCCACTTTTAAAAAATGCTCCAACAGTACAGCATATAATTTTACCAAATTCTGGTCATGCTATGCAATTTCAATATCCTGAATTATCTACAGAATATATTAATATTTTTCTAAAAAATTAATAAAACATTACACATAATAGATTATCACTTAAAAACAATTTAAAATTATAAAATCATGGAATTAAAAGGAAAAACAATATTGATCACAGGTGGTGCCGCAGGTATCGGACTGGAAGCAACAAAACAATTTTTGGCTAATGGGGCCAAAGTAATTATCACAGGTAGAAATCAAGCCAAATTAGATGCTGTTAAAAAAATGTATCCGGCTATAACTGCGATACAAAGTGATGTGGCCGATGCCAATGATGCACAGTCACTTTTCGATAAGATTAAAGAACTTGGAGGAATTGATATTTTATACAATAATGCAGGGGTAATGGGTGGTCCACTCAATTTAGGTGTAGCAAATGCGAAACATTTTGAAGTCGCAGAAAATGAAATCAACATTAATTATCTCGGTGTAATTAGATTGACAAACCTATTTATTGAGATGTTGAAATCAAGAAAAGAGGGTGCCATTATCAATACATCATCAGTACTGAGCTACGTTCCATTTAATCTTGGTCCAACTTACTCTGCCAGCAAAGCGGCGATGCGCTTTTATACAGTGTCGTTAAGAGACCATTTACAGATATTGAAAAGTAGCGTTAAGGTCTTTGAGCTATTGCCTCCAGTAGTAGCAACAAGCATGACAGAAAACCTTGAAACAAAAGCAATATCTCCGGAAAAATTGGTGAAAGCACTGATTGCAGGGATCAAAAAGAATCAGTTTACAATACGTGTCGGTGACACCAAACTGGTATATCTGATAAACCGTCTTGCTCCTAAAATGGCATACGGATTAATTAATGGTGCGAAAAATGCAAAACTGCTTAAATCTTAAGGATATTTCCTTTTAACACTATAATATTCAAAAATATGACAACAAACATTTTAACACCGGAATCAGACGAGTTTCATACCATTCTGACCAATCAGCGAAATGCCTTTTTGCAAGACGGGCCACCAACACTTGAACAACGACGGGCTGATTTGAAAAAATTTAAGCTGACATTAATTGCCAGAAGAAGCGAAATTGAAGATGCAATTACAGCAGATTTTGGGCACCGCTCCCGACACGAAACTGCTATTGTAGAAATTTTAGGCGTTATTGAAGGCCTCAAATACCTGAGCAGCAACCTCAAGAAATTCATGACTCCAGGCAAGCGAAGTGTAGCATTGCATATGAAATTTGGTAATGCAAGGGTTGAATACCAACCGCTTGGTGTAGTGGGTGTCATCTCACCTTGGAATTATCCCATTAATTTATCGCTGATGCCTGTTGTTACTGCAATTGCTGCAGGCAACAGGGTAATGCTTAAACCATCAAAGTATACGCCTGCTACCAATGCCGTGATTGCTTCAATGTTCAGGGAAATTTTCCCAATAGAACAGGTAACCCTTGTAAATGGAGATGGGGCAACTTTCAGTAAATTGCATTTTGATCATCTTGTTTTTACAGGCAGTACAGCTGTAGGAAGATCAGTCATGAAAGCAGCAAGCGAAAACCTTGTTCCGGTAACTTTAGAATTAGGTGGAAAATCTCCTGTAATTGTTTCCAAAGGATATTCGTTGGAAAAAGCAACCTCTCGTATTGTATATGGAAAATTGTTGAGTGCAGGACAAACCTGTATTGCACCAGATTATGCCTTGGTACACGAAAGTGAAGTGGATGCTTTTATAGAGGCATATGACAAAAGTACCAAAGAAGCTTACCCCGATGGACCAACAGGGCAAGATTATACATCGATTATAAATGAACAACAATATGCAATCTTGCAAGAATTACTAGAAGATGCCAAAAATCAAGGCGCTAAAATAATAGAAGTGGGTGTTCGTCCTGAAAACGCAGCAAATCGTCCTCACACTATGGCTCCAACCATTGTGTTGGGTGTAACAGATGATATGCGCATTGCAAAAGAGGAAATTTTTGGTCCAATATTACCCATACTTACTTATCAATCAATTGATGATGCCATTAACTATGTAAATGCCAGACCAAGACCATTAGCACTTTATTTTTTCACAAATGATGATAAAGATAAAACAAAGGTGTTGAACCGAACGACTTCGGGTAATGTAACTATTAATGGAACATTTTCACATATAGCACAAGATGATCTTTCTTTTGGAGGTGTAGGTGAAAGCGGTATGGGTGCCTATCATGGAGTTGAAGGTTTTAGGACTCTCAGCCATGCCAAAGGAATATACGAACAGGGAATCTGGAATGGAATGGATTTACTGCATGCACCTTTCACAAAAAATACAGATAGACTTATAAATCTGTTTCTTCGCTAAAAAGTAGTATCCGCAAATTATTTAAAATTACTTGTGTATTGCAATTAAAATATTAATATAAAAAGATGGAATTAAAAAATAAAGACGCACGAATTCTTACTGTATCAACAACTTTAGGAAAACTCGAAGTGCAAGATGCAGGACCAATAAATGGCTCAACGGCTGTACTATGGCCAAGTTTATTCTCTGACGGACAAACCAGTTGGGGAACACAACTAACTGTATTGCACGAATTAGGCTGGAGAACTTTGCTTATCAATCCACCCGGGACAGGTGGCAGCAGTCCGGCAACCCGTACATTTACGATGAAGGAGTGTGCAGAGGCGGTCATCACTATTCTGGATGCTACTTCTGTTGATCGTGCAGCCATATTGGGGCTGTCTTGGGGTGGATCAGTAGCATTGCAATTCGCATTGAATTTTCCTCAACGAGTTAGCGCACTGGTACTTTCTAATACTACTGCGCGACGATCCACTTTTTTTGAGCGTATACGTGGTAGAGTATTCATTGGGATTGTTCGTATGGGTCTTCCTGGCGGTATAGGAAAAATGGTTGCAGATACTATGTTAAGTAAAAACACACGACAAAACAACAGTTCATTCACTACTCGATTCATTGCAGATGCCAATAAACTAGATACTGTAGGTTTAGTAAATGCAATGCGGTCGGTAGATGTTAACAGTATTAGTGTAGTTGACATGCTAAATCGTATTAATGTGCCAACACTGGTTATTGCTGGTACAGAGGATAGTATCTTCCCGATTGCACACTCTGAAGAACTGGCAAAAGGTATTGTGGGTGCAAAATTAAAAGTGCTGTCTAATGTATCACATATAGCACCAAGTGAAGCACCAACAGAAGTAGCAGCATTACTGAAAGATTTTTTAATTTATTAATTATAAGCATATAATTATTTAAAAAAAATAACACTTGCTTTTTGCAAGTTATATGATTTTTATCATATATTTGTACTTGCAAATAAAAAGTAAAATAAAATTACAATTAAAATAAAAAAATCATGGAATTAAAAGGAAGAACAATTTTGATTACTGGCGGAACAGCCGGAATGGGATTAGAAGCTACTAAACAATTTCTAGAAGCTGGCTGCAAAGTTATTGTAACCGGAAGAAGTCAGGATAAATTAGATGCCGCCAAGAAAAAATATCCATCAATTACAGCTATACAAAGTGATTCATCAAAAGCCGAAGACGGAAAATCATTATTTACTCAAATTGAAAAATTGGGTGGAATAGACATTCTTTATAACAATGCAGGGATTATGAAAACTGCAAGTAATTATGGTATTGCCAGCGACAAACATTTCGAAAATGCTGAAGCTGAAATCAACATTAATTATTTAGGCGTTATTAGAACGAATAATCTTTTTATGGAGATGTTAAAATCTCGCAAAGAAGCAGCAATCATCAATGTATCTTCTTTTTTAAGTTATTTACCAATGAACAGTTCGCCTACTTATTGTGCCTCCAAAGCTGCTGTGCGCTTTTACACCGTTTCTTTGCGTGAGCATTTACAAATTATCAAAAGTAATGTGAAAGTTTTTGAATTAATGCCACCAGTTGTTGCTACCGAAATGACAGAAGGTTTTGAAGGCGTAAGTAAAATGTCTCCAGAAGATTTAGTAAAAGGACTTATTTCCGCTTTGAAAAAAAACAAATATACCATCAGAATGGGTTTGACAAAAATGGTTTATTATCTACATCGCTTTTTTCCTTCTTTGGCTCACAAAATATTGAATCCAGCCAAAAGCAATGCCGGATTGTTGAATTAATTAAAACATCCAAAAAAGAAAAATAGATTTATTTATAAAATAGTCTTGTGGTAAATTGATAAAGAGGAAAAATTAACTTCAAAAATCAGCAGGCTGTAACTTTTACCAACTTCTAATATACTAATTCTTAATAAACAAAATTATTCCACATGAAATCTTCAAAATTGTTACGTCTACTCTTTTCTTTCTCTCTGATGTGTCTGACTGCAAGTGCACAGGAAAAAACACAATCTCCCAAGCAAAATGAAATAATTGAATCCTTAATTAAAAATTAAAAATACGAAATGAATTGGTTTGCAGTTCGTGATTGGCTATAAAAAATTTAGCAATTTAATATAGAACCAAGAAGATAGGTAATCAAGCTAATGATAATTTGAATAAATCAATTAAAATTTAATTGGTATTAAATATATAGATGTCTAATTTTAGCAAAATGTCACTTTGGTCTTTTACGATTTTTCAATCAGACTAAATTACTTTTTTTCTTCTTTTTGTAGGTAAGTAATAAAGGTCAAAGGTGATACACCTGTGATTTTTTTAAATGTGGTAGTGAATCTGCTATGGGATAAAAACCCGGATTGATCTGCAAGATAACTAATTTTATATTTCAAATAGTCGCTGTCATTCCTCAAACGATCAACAATGAAATTGATTCGTAATTCACTGATATAACTTGCAAAATCTTTTTTCTTATGCTTATTAATAACGTATGATAAATAGCGATGGTTTATACCAAGTTCTCCGGCCATGGAATTTAAGGATATATCCTTATTGAGATAAAAATGAGAATTTTCAAATTCCTGAATACTTTTTAAAATACTCTCCTCTGTCTCGGCTGACATATAGTCTTTTGCAGGATCTTTTTTTAGCGTTGGCTCAATTTCAGTAAAAGGCACTATTTCCTTTTTACTTATAAAATTTTTAAATTTTTTATAATCTTGTTTTCGTCTGTAAATATATAATCCTAATGTAAGTATAACAATAAAAATACAGCTTCCGATGATAATAAAAGTACTCTTTTTGTATTTTGATTGGGTATCGATCTGTTTTTTGCGAAGTGTTTTAATTAAGTCATTTGCAATGATTTTTCGGTTACGTTCTTCACCTTTGTTCAGTTTCTGATACAATTCATTGTAAGAGATATACTTTTTACTATTTTCGGTCTTCTTATAAAAAGCAAGTAAAGAGCTGTACACTTCTTCTTTTAATGCAAAGAAATTAGAAACATCCGCTATTTGTTCTGCCTTTTGGTAATTGAAGGATGCATTTTTATAATCTTCCGTGAATGTGTATACATTTCCAAGCCCATTGTATATAAAACCTTTTAATGGACTATTTGATGATTGGGACTGAGTAAGTTGTTTATTTGACTTTTCATAAAAATATAAAGCGGAATCAATTTTATGTAATAAAAGATAATTTTTGGCTATTAGTTCACCATTTACAGCTAACTGAAAATTTCGATCAATGCTGGCACCCGCTTTTTCAAACAATTGATTTCCTTTTTTAAGGTTGGTTATAGCTTTCGAATAATTAGCATCAAGCATTTCATAGTATGCTATTTCCTGAGACAGGTTTCCTTGAAATTTATACATTTCGCTTTTGTTCTCTATCTTTTTACTTACATCAACTGCTTTTTGTAAATAAATTTTACCTATGCTCGGAATTTCATTCTCACGATAAAGTGTAGATAAAAAACCATTTATTCTCGCCTGGAAAGTGTAATCATTATCCAGTTTGGCTAAACTGTCTGCATGCACTAAAGCAGAAGCCGCTTCTTTTCGGATTCCGTATTGACGTAAAAGGGTAGCTTTAAGCATATATGCTTTTATTCTTTCCGGATTATTTTTTGAAATTTTATATAGATAATCAGTATTGGCTAATGCTTTTATAGGATTTGAACTTAACAATACTTGGGATGTCTCAGAAAAAATACGGTCATATTTAGAAATCTGAGCATTGCATTGCAAATGAGAAAAAACGATTATGAACAAGAAGGAGATAAATTTGAAATACATAAAGTAAGATAAATTAAAATAATCAGAGACTTTGTTAAGTGCTTCCTTTAATATAGACAAGTCTCTAATTTTAACTATGTTGAAAATTCTGCAAATGTAATTATTTACTCCTATGATATATTTATTTATGAAATAAATTATATAAATCCTATATAGGCCTTAAATGTTGTGCATTACTAATATTAATTTAATTTTTTGGTGAATAAATATTACCTGATCTTAAAAATAGCTTCAGGATTTTTAATACTTATTAGAAAATATTTGAAAAGAATACATTAAGTAATTAAAAATTTAACTGATTGATTTTTAGTATTTTGAAATATAAATGTTTTACCGTTTGCGTAATAGGTAAAGTCTTTCGATATTTTTTTTAAAATAAATTCATCAGTTTTGCAGCTGTTTAGAATTAAAAAAAATCGTAGTTTTTTTCATGCAAAAAATCGCTTAAAATACTCTATTGTTAACTTTCTTGTTTAAAATGAGATTTCATTCTAAGAAATATTTTTTATTAATATTTTAAAAATAAAGTTATTTTATGTTTTTTTTGGAAGCCTTGAAAATAGTAAAAAGATTTTTTTTTGTAGAACAAGTTCTACGTTTTGTTTCATAATATTCTACATATTTTATAATATAAATGTAGTATTTTTGTACTTGTATAAAATAAAAATATCAAAAATGAATTACAATATCTAAATTGTTAAAGACGATTTATTCATTTAAAGAACCTCCCAAGTCTCTTTGAATATTTAGTTGTCGTTAAGTTAGTGTTGATGTTTTAATCTAAGGTATTTTATTTTTAAAACGTTATTTTTTTGCTATTTAATGTTAATACCTAATTAAAACAATTATTTGAGTTTTATTTTCTTTAACTCATTATTGTGTCATTTTAAAATATAAATTTTGATTAGAAAATTTTTAACGGATAATACATTTAGTTTATTAAAGCTAAAATTCAAGCAAAGAAAAATAATTCATTACACTTTATTGGCAAGTGTTATTTTTTTACAAGTAATTGTAGTTGTCATCTGGTATAATGAAACAACAAATGAATCTAAAATAACAAAGACTTTAAATTCTTTAAATTCTTTGAATAAGATATCATATTTTACAAGGAAAATAAATAACTCATTTATCGATTCTCAAAGGAGTTTTAATACTTATACAAGTAATAAAAATCAAGCTTCTTTAGAAAAACATATGGTTTCTTTAAAGGAAATAAGGCATTTAATTGATAGTTTGAACATCGTTACTATTAAGGATAAGGAATTTATGAAGATTCTGGCAGAAAAACATCAATTAGGATCTGAGATTTCAGCCTTAAAATCCGATATTGATTCTATTATAAAGATACAACTTGACCTTAATAAAAATAGTGCTCCAAAAGTTTTTAAGCTCAACAAATTTGAGTATAAAAATATTTTGAATAGTATAGATATAGAGTCTTATATAAAAACTGACAGTGTATCGCGAAAAGGATTGTTTTCAAGGATAGGAGATGCATTAGCAGGAACAATCAATGTGCAAAAAGAGCAGTTAAATATAACTGTTACCATGAAGTATATGAATAAGATAGTTTCAGGAAGTATTGAAGATCAGATAGTCAATTTATTTACAGTTACTAATAAGTATTATGAAAATCAATTTATAAATTTAAAAAACTCTTTTGCAAGTTTAAATGATCAAAATTCAAAATTGATTGAGCTTAATAATAAATTACAAAATTTACTGCCTGAAATAATACTTAATTATAACAAATCCTTAAATGTTCTTCAAAAAGATACTCAAAAACAACTACAAGACCAATATGAGACTAATAAGAAAGTAAAGAATTATACAATAGTAATGTTAATAATGTTGATGTTTATTATATCCATTATACTTTTAAGTTTTACAAGAATGGCTTTTGAATATGAAAAAAAATTAACTACCGCTCAAACTCAGATTCGACAAAGCTTAAATTTTAAAAATAGGATCATGGGTATGATAAGTCATGAAATTAGATCTCCGTTAAGTATAATTTCTATTTACAGTAAAATGATTGGCTCGTCTGTTAAAGACAAGGAGATAAAAGAAACCTTTGAATCGATTCAATTTACAACAAATTCATTGCTTCTTTTGGCAAATCAAATCTTAGAGTATTCTAAAGATGAAAATCAATCACCTAAATTAAAAAACAAAAATTTTTATTTAAAAAACGAAATAAATCAGATTATTTCTTCCATGAGTTCATTAGTGGAAACCAAAGGAAATAAAATAGAAGTTAAAACTAATTTAGTTACAGACTATGAAGTTTATTCAGATGCTACAAAAATTCATCAGCTCTTTTATAATATAATTGGTAATGCCAATAAATTTACAAATCACGGATTCATTTCGATTGCTATTGATTGTGAAAATATTACGGACAAGGAGCTGAACTTAAAAGTAGCAATTCAGGATAATGGAATTGGAATTTCAGAAAATGATTTAAAAAATATATTCGAATCCTATTATCAGGGAGTGGTTTCCGGAAAAGTTGATAATCTGGGTGTTGGCTTAGGGCTAAATTTATGTAAAGAAATTGTTGAATTATTTGGAGGAGAAATTAATATTAAGAGTGACGAAGGGAATGGAACGAAGGTAGTATTTAATTTGATTCTAAAATTATGTTAGAATATGAAATTGTGTGAAAATGGGTTTTTGGTGTACAATTTAAAAGAAATAAAAAAGGTAACAGATAAATTACAATAATTAATTTATAAATATAAATGACATCATCAAATAACTATAGTTTTTTAATTGCTGATGACCATAGTGTCGTCAGGCAGGGAGTTTCTTTGATTATCAAAGAGCTTTTTTCAAATGCTGTGATTCACAAGGCTGGAAATTTTAAAGAGATTTTTAATGTACTAAAAGAGGTTAAAGTTGATTTATTAATTTTAGATGTAAATTTTCCAGAGGGAAATAGTATTAATATTTTATCAGAAATTAAAACAATCCAGCCTGACATTAAAATACTGATATTTTCAGTTCATGACGAGAATATTTATGCCATGCGATATTTGAACGCCGGAGCATCAGGATATCTGAATAAAGAAATCTCTGAAGATGAAATAAAACATGCGATCAATACTATAATTTCATCAGGAAGGTATATTACTCAGAATATTAAAGACAGAATTTTAGATTTTTATATTTCAAAAAAGCCGGTTAATCCATTAGATCTGTTATCCAATAGAGAAATAGAGGTAGCTCAGCTGTTAATTAAAGGCTATGGCAACCTCGAAATATTAGAATTATTAAACATTAAAAAAACGACAGTGAGTACTTATAAAAACAGAATTTTTGAAAAATTAGAAATTGACAATTTAGCCGATTTAATAAAATTTTTCCAACTGTATTATGATGGATAAGCAAATTTTTTGATCTAATTTTGGTGTTGTAATAAAACATAGGTAATTTCGCATGAAATTGGTTTACAATGATATCCTTTGAATTTAATCATTACAAAATTTAGAGATCCGTGGAGATCTTTGGTTACTTTTTTATAGAATTTTAATTATTAATTATATGGTGAATTTTACATTTTTGAAAATTTTAACGAGAACCAAAAAATGGACTTGGAATATATTTCTGGTCTGCTTTTTATTGTTATTATGTGCTAATAAAAGTTTTGCGCAAGCAGGAAAAGATGGTGCATTACCAGTAACAGTTGCAAATACTGTGTTAAACAGATATACAAGAGTGACTGCCGATGTATTAGCGGGTTCTAATACTGTAACAGTGACTAATATAGCTGAATTAAACCGGGATGGGATTTCATATTTGCCGGCAGGTTATGTGACAAATGCTGCGGGATTTGCATCCAACACTTTGGTCGCGGGTGATTTAATCATGCTATATCAGGCCCAAGGTGCAGTTATAGATGCCACAAATACAATCAATTACGGTGACGTAACAAATTACAATAATGCCGGGTCTTATGAGCTGGCATATGTTAGTAGTGTTGCCGGTAATGTTATTACGTTGAGTTGTACTACCCGTTTATCCTATTATGCAGCCCGGTATGTCCAGGTTATAAGAATTCCACAGTATACCACATTAACAGTTACCAGTCCCGGAACTATTGTTGCCACTCCTTGGGGAGCACCCACTTTTGGTGGAGCGGATGAGTCGGCTATAGAACGAAGAAGAGGAGGCCTCGTTGGAATCCTTGCGGACAATATTGTTAATAATGGCTCAATAAATGCAAATGCTGCTGGTTTTAGAGGAGGTACAAGAGAAAATTCGACTTCTCCTCAGGGAGCCACTTTCTATACCGACTTTAGGACTACAAATGCGGCCTTGTCTGCTGAAAAAGGAGAAGGTATTGCCGGTTACAGAACAGATTATGATACCTCATTTGGAGGCAGATATGGTAGAGGTGCCGCAGCTAACGGCGGTGGCGGCGGTAACGCACATAATGCCGGTGGAGGCGGAGGTGCCAATGGAGGTGACCCTTCAACTTGGTTTAGGGGAGCCGGTGTAATGAATGATTTTGGTACTTGTGGTACTCCGGGTGCCTGGGCTTTAGATCCAAATTATATTGCCAATGGAAATACATTAACCAATTCTTCCGGTGGAGGAAGTGGAGGGTATACGTATTCTGCATCAAATCGAAATGCTTGTACTGAGGGACCGTCTTATCCGGCTGGTTTTATCTCAGCAGGTGTTCCTGCAGCAGCGGTTTCTAATGCTGTGTGGGGAGGAGATTATAGAGATGCAGTAGGAGGATTAGGAGGAAGACCGTTAATATCAACCGGCATGCAAAGTCAAATTTTCTTTGGTGGTGGTGGAGGTGCCGGTGATGGAAATGACAATGCCAATGCAGATGGTGGAGATGGTGGAGGAATAGTTTTCTTAATCGTTACAAATGATATAACCGGCAGCGGTACCATACAGGCAAATGGACAAAATGGATTTAATACTGTCTCAGCACATAATGATGCTCCCGGTGGCGGTGGTGGTGGTGGAACTGTTTTAATAGAGACGTCAACACTGGCAAATGCCATAAACGCAAATGGAGGAAGCGGAGGTAATCAGTTAATTACTTCAGCTGAAGCCGAAGGCCCGGGTGGAGGTGGAGGTGGAGGTGTAATCTCTATTAAAGCTACTACAGATTCATCTGTTAAAACAATCCTTGGAGGTATAAATGGACAAACTAGTTCTTCATCAGTTACAGAGTTTAAAGCTAATGGTGCAACCAGCGGTAATAGTGGTTCTATTTTAGCTATCGCAGTTACCCTGAATTCATCTGTTTGTCAGACAGATTTACAAGTCGATAAAATAGTTGACAATGCGACCCCTAATGTAGGAGATAATGTAACCTTTACAATTACTGCCAAAAATAATGGTGCTAATGATGCTACCTTAGTTTCGGTAAACGATGTGCTTCCTTCGGGATACACCTTTGTGAGCGCTACGCCATCGACCGGAACATGGACAGCACCGAACTGGACTATCGGAGGCCTTGCCAACGGAGCCAGCGCAACGCTTAGCATCGTAGCAACAGTGAACGCTACGGGTTCTTACAGCAATACGGCAACGATCACAGGTAACGAGCCTGATCCGACCCCGTCAAACAATACATCGACCATAGTGCCGGTGCCTGTTG
>JBDTRA010000060.1:0-30435 GCA_039931915.1 Flavobacterium sp.
CCTTACCCACTTCATGTACATCAATACAATTTATGTCGGAGTAAAACTTTTTTATGCTTTTATTAAATTCGATTTTTTCTAAATCAATTATATCACGATTAGAGTTACAACCGATAAAAAACAGAACTAACACTACTAAGTAAATTAAACTTTTAACCATTTTCATACTCTTTCTCAATATTTCTAATTCACTTTAAGAACAAGTTTGCACTTCCGAAGAACAATGTCTTTTGATAATTTGTTGGCGAACTCTTCATCATAGCAGAATATTTGATTATCTTCTACAAATACCCTACTGTTTATCTCTTCATCGCTTAATTTTTCATTACTCTTAAAAGTAATAGTAGTAGCTTTTAACCACGTAGTATTAGGGTCATACATATAGACATACAAAATATTATGCCTTCCTGCCCCATAAATATAAACTGAGAAATCATCTGCTCCATCATTATTTAAATCTCCTTCATTGAACAATTTTGTCTTTTTGGCATCCAATTTTCCTAAGTTAAATACCTTTTCTAAATTTTCATCCGTAAAAGTAATGAGACCGCTGGTTGGAGATATAAAAGCATATTCTATTGTACCATTTCCGTCAAAATCACCTCCTATAAAACCCGCTATTTTATTCTGATTTTTACTTTCAGAAACAGAACGCAGAATATATTTTCTTTCAGCAGAAGAACGTACACTATCTTTGGTATGGTAAGCTATGTCAGCATCCAACATTTCCTTCCAGTATTTTGCTTCTTTTAAATTATTTTCTGTTTCTTCCTTTAGTTTTTCTTTCTTTGAGCAAGAAATACAACAAACAAAAAACATGACAGGTATTAAAATTTTTTTCATACTAATTATCTATCTCAATATTTCTAATTCACTCTTACCCTCAGGAATATATAGATAGTATTTAATAAAATCGCCTATTGTTGAATTATCTTCATTATATTTTCCCCACAAAGCAGACTTTCCTCTTAACTTACTATCAAGACTGCTAAGCTCCAAACAGACTATTTTTCCATCGCCATAAAAAACCATTTGGTAGTTTTCTAATGGTTCCAGTTTATAACTTTCGATTGTAAAAGGTTCAAGATAGGAATTCAAGTTTTCTTCTAAATCGGTTCTTCGATAAAACAAACTTTGACAGCTTTCTTTTTCCTTTAGGAATAAATAAGAAAAATAATTATCAGCTTTTTTGTTATTTATAATTTCCCATTGATTTTTATAAAAAGCAATTACTTTTCTTTCAAGTGTACGCGGGTCTTGTTTTCTCAAGTCCATTCCTTTGCTTAAACTGTCAAACTCATACGGTACGGTTGCATTAAACGTAAAACTTGCTTCATAATATGTTTTTCCTGTAGCTTCAAATTTACTCATAGAATATCCGTACGGGTTTATTGTTGTCGTGAGTGGTGTAGTATAAGATATGGTTTTTTTTCCTTCCTGTTCTCTCTTGTCATTGTCGGATTCTGTTATTTCGATATTCATTTCGGTATCAGAAACCAAAGTAGAAAAGTCGGTAATACCTATTTTTCCTGCGGGATACAAACGAAAAGTTACCTTTTGGATACCACTTTTAAAAATATAGTTATTTATATCTAAAGTTTTCCCTTCGGATTCTCTTTTAAAATTTTTATTGACAGGAATATCATTTACCAATATTTCTGAAAAGCAGGAATTTTGTCTAAAGGTTAAATAATACATAGGCTCGTAATTATAATGCTTAATATTATTTAGCATTTTTTCTACATAATTTTTACTCGTTAAATCGGTCATTTTAGTATTATTTGAATTATTGTTTTGTTTGCAAGAAGGAAAAATTAAAAGTGCTGTTAAAATGAAAATTACATTTTTCATAAATATTATTTTTGTGTTTCAGTATTGAAAAAATAGATTCTACCCAAATTATATGTATCTCCATCGAATAACGTAAAGGGTATGGGTTTACCCTCATTCGGGGAATAGTCTAATACCTCTTTATCTCTGAGGTTAACTTTCACATTCCCTGTAAAAACGCCTTTAAGTCCCGAAAAAATTAATTTTTTCTCCATGAATAACCCCCTCCCAGAATGTTTATCATTACCTATCTTATCACGTTTATCAAAACCGTACTCAGTTTGAACAACAGCTTCGCAAGTCATTTTTAGTGTGACGTGTCCATTGATTTCTGTTTGTATTGGATAAAATTCAAAGAACTTTTTAGAAAAATCACCCTCTAGTAGAATTGAGCCTTTTATTTTTTCGCTATAGGTAACTGTTCCCTTTTGTACAAGGTTTTTTATTTTATCTGTAATGGTATAGGTGTTTGTCAATACATTGAATTGTACGCTTTGGTTTATTGCAATTTCACCCACTATAGTCAAAGTTGCTGTTAGGTTTGTGTTTATAGTCTTTAAAAAAGCTTTTATTTCCCCCTGTTTTTTCTGGTTGTCTTTGTGTTCTAATTTTTCGGTAATCAGGTCTTTTAAATTAAACTTTTTCTCAAAGTTTATAGCTACCAATGGATCTGCTTTTATGTTGGCTTCAAAGATTAGTGCCAGCCTGTTGTCTAATTGCGTTTTGTAATACATACCCGTATTTACAGCAATGGACGGAGGTACTAACTCAGCTCCTGCATCATCTAAATATTTTGATATTTTTTTTACTTTGGTAGCAATTTTAGCCAATCTACCTTCTAAATTTTTACCTCTGGTGAGGTAAATCATCAGTAAATCTATGACTATACCTATAGCAACCAATTCGTAAATTACAAAAGCAGCCAAGTATCGGGTCGCATTGTCGGTTTTTATAAAATCTACTTCTGTGCCTTTTAAGCTTAGGGCTTCTTCCTTCTTTTCAAGGGTTCTATCGTAAATAGCATGCAATCCTATATCGTAAAATGCGCCCTGTTCTTCTACATAAGGAAAAAGCACTTTTTTGGCAAGCCATCCGCCAGGAAACAGTTCCAATAATTTACCGAATACAGATTCTGTTAACGCTCTAATTTCCTGCTGGATTCCATTTTTCAGTTCAACTGTATGACCATGAAAATAAAAAGGTTCTTTCTTTGTGTGGTCTCCCTTATTTTCTTTAGTGTTATAGTTATATTGAAAATGCCCTATCCAGACTACATCAGGATACGTTTTTACATGTATAGTTGGTTTAGTCTTGTCCGAATAATAAGCACAGGAATTGATATAAAAATAATAATCGTTTGTAATGTCCCCATAATTAATTGTTTCTTTAGGAATCAGGAACTTACCCAAATATTTGACATAATGCTTGCTAAAATCAGAATCAATGATAGAAAAAATAGGGTGTTCTATAGTATCGGTACTATATGGCGTTATCTTATTGAGAGAAACCTGCGTGTTTTCTATCACGTTCTTATTCATATTGTGTTTGCTTTTTTCTTCCTTAAAGCAACCTTTAAACTGTTGGTCAGGTATTTTTAATTTTAGTTTTTTTACATGCGCCTGACTTGGTGCTATCACATCTATGTTTATGGGGTTTGCGTTGTTGCCATAAACCTTAAACAACAGGGTTGTTCTTCGGTTTTGTTCATGCAGTGCCTCCGATATGTTTTCCCCTCTGTGTTCGAGCATTGATTTTCCGTAACCTTTTGCCGTAATCCTGTCAGCGGAAACCCCACTTTTGACTAGTGAATCTACAATGGTTTTTGCCCTGTTATAAGAAAGTTTGTCATTGTATTCATCCGTACCCCTGCAATCGGTATGAGAGCCAATTTCTACAGGCAAATTAGGAGTTTCTAACAAGAACTTACTTATCTCATCTATTGTTTTTTTTGCATCCTGACGGATGTTGTATTTATCAAAGTCATAATGAATTTTTTTGGTTGTAATAAAACGGTCTTTGCCCGAAATTAGACGGTTAAATTTTCCTTCGTCAAAAATTGTTACGGGTTCATCATCCTGATAAAGGACTACTTTTTTGAAATTGCAATGCCCGGGGTTTCTTTCGTATTTATCGGGGTCTCCAACTTTCAAAGGAGTTTGGTTTGTTGGCGGTTTGGGAAAACTAGGCTCAATTTTCTTTTGTATGCGCAAATACTTGGCATGCATTGTCTCATCATCACCGTTGGGGATGTATTTTTTAGTTACAGGGTTTTTTACTTTTACATAAAATTCCTCTACATCCTTAATCCCTATTATCTGTCCAAACCATGAAAAAGTATCCGTAATAGGAAGATTTACCTCTCCATCTGTAACATATACGCTGGTATACACTTTTATTGGTAAATCATCTTGTCCTTTCCTGTAAATATCGACAATCAGGTTCGTGAATCCGTTAAGCCCCTCCGTATCCAAATTCAGGTGTATGATATTCCCGTATGAAAAAACGTGGGATTTACGCACATCTTCCCCGTCATTGGTCGTACTCCATTTACTGTTTATTATTTTTTGCTCACACCATCCGCCTACAATCAATCCTGCTTTTTCTGAATTCTTCAAAACAGGGATACTCGCTTCAAGGTAATACGTATAAGATCCGCAAAGTTTTTTAGGAAATTTTATGCCATAATCCGCGTTGTATGGTTTTGTCATTTTCATTACGCTTTGTCTGGTACGATAGGTTTGAAGATGCCAAAGCACATTTTCACGTTTTTCTGATTCTGTTGTGTCCTCTTCCCACTCGCTTACTTCAAAATAAACAAATTGATTTCCGTTTGCGGTCAGTTTAACATTGGGTATGGAATGTGTTTTGGAAACCTTTCCTTTACCAGTCCATTTTATTTTCTGTATGCCTTTTTCCATAGTGTTTCTTAGAAATAACTCTATTATTGTTGTTCAATTTGGGGGTGCTTCAATTTTGGTTTTTCCATGCCTTTCAGGTTCAATAACGGGTTAATCTTGTTCTGGACATCGGGATTTGCATTCTTGATATTTTGTTTGCCTGCTTCTGTAATCTGTCCGTGTTTTGTGATTTCTATGCAATCAGGCGCACCCTTTGGACAAGTCCCTTTGCTGTTTTCCAGCAGTACCTTGCCTTGATTGGACAGGGTTATTTTTTCATAAAAACCGCTCCACTCGGTAATGGTAGCCATACAGGGTAAATAATCGTTTCCTGCAGGTTGATTTTTGCATTTGCCAAACGTATTTTTCTCTAAGGTCTGCCCTATATCCTTATCGCTTGCAATTAATTTTTTTGAACCGTCTTTGTCATTTGCAAAATGCTTTTTTTGCGATTTTACTTTTAACTTATCGACTTTTGGCTCTACACTAAATTTACATTTGCAGGTAGCACCTTGTACTACAACATGTTTTTCGCTCATAATTTTTATTTTATTTCCCTCTAAGATGTCTTAAAACCCCTTTAAAAAGACTTTCTTCTTTTTTTTCCTCTTTTACAAAAAGATTTACTGCAGACCGTGGTCGTATTTCGCGAGTATCCGCTAAATTAGAAATCTGGACAGTCACTTTCTGAGGAACACTAAGGGCTATGGTGCATTCTAAAAAGAGACTTTCCACGCAATAATTAGCTGGGTTCAAATAGTAGACTGCCCTATAAGTACCCTCTGCCTTTTCGGGGTTTTCATTTAATAAGGTATCATAAGGGAAATCAGCATCCCCTTCAAAATCTTCTTTTGTACGGGTATCGGCAAGTATGCCTTTTTGGGTTACAGTAATCAGATTGTAAGCGTCTAAATAAGGTTCTATTTTTTGCTCTACCTGAAATTTGACATAACTTGTTTTGCGCGATATTGGAAAGTTAACTTGGTTTTCAAATACCAAATCCTCTTTGTACTCGATATTGATTCCGTTAAAAAAGGCTCTAATGAACCAATCAGAACTAAGCGCGTTTATAATGGCGGATTTGTTTGCTATTTGCAGGTCATAAATAGCCAAACATTCTTCTATGAGTTCCCCTTCATATTCTTGCAGGATTTCAGTTTTTATCTTTTCCCAACGTTCCTGTATTTGGTCATAATTATGAATGTCAATCCATTTGCCTTTTTTATTGACGATAACCGTTAACGGATAAAAAACATGCCCTATTTTTTCCGCTAACTGGTCGGCTATTAAATCCGCTTCGTAATCATTAATGTAGACTTTGGAAAGTTTTTTGATTTCAAAAAACGAATATCCGTTCTTGTCCGTTGCCAGCCATTTTACGCCTATTTCCTCTTTTATGGTATGCTTCTCATCCCCATTTTCTATGACGTACATCCCCAAATATTTATTATGCAGGTTTGCAGGTGCAAATGGCAATTCATATTCTTTACTTGAAAAAATAACAGGCTGTTTGGGCAATTCTTCGGGTTCCCCGTTGGCTTGCAGTTTAACGGGTTTGAGTACAAGAAATTCTAAATGACGGGGGAAATCATCGGGTATTACGTCGGCATCGGGTATGCAGTGCATATTGTGGTATCTTCTAAGCTCATCCCTGTCCTTGCCAAGTTTGAGTGCTACGCTGTCCAAGGTATCCCCTTTTTCTATTTTGTAAGTATGGTGTTCAATCGTATTATAATTTTCTTCAAAAAACATATATTTTGTAGGATTTATTTCAAAAATAAAGATAATTTTTTTTCTTACATATCCTATGCTGTAGGAAAAAAATATTTAAAATATTTTTAAAACCTCCAAGCCGTTGCAAAAAAACAAGGATTTTTTTGCAAAAACCTTTGCGAAAGAAATCAAAACAAACCATAAGGCACGTAATCTCCGCAAAAGTCCGCACTACCCTTAATCGATATAAATTCCCGTCTGATATTTGCACCCAACAATCTAACGATTAGCCTAATACTCTAAGCAGGAACGAAACGAAAATGGATATTGATAACTTGTTACAAAGAAATTTATTAGGCGGAAAAGAGTACGAGCCGTTGTTCCCCAAGGTTGCTTGTGATAAAACAGCATTGGGCAACGGCAATACTTTTGACACGGTGCGAATGATTAAACAAATGGTTGTGAAGTACAACTATCAGACAAAACAGGTTGCCCCGCTTTTGCAAAGGGAAACATTAGAAGAAACATGCGAGAGGATTTATTGGTTTCTGTACCATCACATCCAGTACAAGGCAGACGGTGTAGAACAGAACCTTAGAAGCCCCGCCTGTACTTTCAGGCAAAGAGCCGATGGAGTGGATTGCAAAACCTATTCGATTTTTGCCAGTTGCCTGTTGGTGAATTTGGGAGTACGTCATTTCATAAGACAAATAAAGCAACCCAGTTTCAGACCTGATTTATTCACCCATGTGTATGTGATAGTGCCTTTGAATCAGGAAACAGGCGACATCAAAGAAGGTTATTTTATTATAGACGGCACAACAAACACCAACAGAGAACCCATTCACATTATGGCACACGATACCGAAGTCAATTTACCGCATTTTGGATTAAACGCTCCAAAATCCGTCATAAAAACCGTTGCAAAAAAGCCAAAAGCATTTGCAAAGAAAGAATCCAACATAGGCATTTATGCCACAATCGGCGGGATTATAGGCGGTCTGTTTGTTTTTGGGGATAAAATTTAAAACAATGAAGCATGATATTAATTAATTCAGATGAAAACGGATTGGGCAAACCCAAATGGATGCGCAAAATTACTTTGAAAAATGCCGTAAAAATGGCAGTTGCCCCACACTCTTTGGTTTTGAAAAAGCATCCAAAACCACATCGCCCGCCACATCGGCAGCAACCTACATACCGTCCGAGCCTTAGGGGAAATTATCCTTTTCAATCTGACGATTTGGGATTGGGAAAATCCAAGAAAGGCTTTAAAAAACTGCTAAAGAAAGTAAGCTTAAAAAATACCATAAAGGTAGTCAAGTTTGCAGGTCCTCTGGTGGCAGGGATTATACCCGGAGGCGGAACAGCCATGAAAGTTCTGGATTCCAAAGTAGGCAAAACGGTTATGAAAGTAGCTAAATCCAAGCTGGTGAAAAAAGGGGTCAAACTGGCGAAGTCAAAAATAGGCAAAGCGGTTGTCAGTCAGGTAAGAGCCAAAATTGAAGGCGTAAACCAAATAGAACCCAAAGGGTTTGCAGAAACTACGGCTATGGAAAGTACAGCCAAGGAAAGCACAACTGCCAATACATCGGAAACAGAAAAAGAACCCGTAGGCGAATTAACCCCCGTAAAACAAGTAGAACCCGTTGCAGAAAAGACCGAAACGCCAGCCACGGCAAAAAAAGACAATACGATGCTTTACGCCATTGGTGCAGTTGCGGTGATAGGCGGAATTTATATGGCAACAAAAAAACAGTAAGCAATTAAATCAATAAAAAATGAATAAGGAAGTAATACTAATTGGAGGTGGTGTAGTTGGTGGTGTGGTATCTAATGGATTAACCGCTTTATTGCCCGCATCGGAAAGCCCTATTATCAATCTGGCACTTGCAGGAGTTTCCGCTTTTGGCGTAACCAAGGTGAAAGGGATAACCACAAAAGACAATCTGCTCAAAGGGGCATTAATAGGAAGTGCGCTTGTACAGGCTATAACAGGCATCAAAAAAATTGCCACAAAAAACCTGAGTGCCAGACTTACGGGAGACGGAAAAGCAACCCAGTTTATGAAAGGCGCAGTCGGGCTTGCCTGTCCTTTTGAGAACGGCTTGAACGGTACTTTTATGGGCGGTGACGGACACGTGTACCAATATGACGAAGAGGGATTAAACGGCACCTATATAGACGAAGCGGGAAACATTTTTGAAGAAAACGGATTAAACGGTACGTATACGGACGAGTACGGGAACGTTTTTGCAATGGAAGACGGACTGCACGGTGAATTGGAAGACGAATTGTATGAGGATGGGCTTCACGGATCGGAAGACGATATTTACGGGGAAGACGGACTTCACGGAGCGGAAGAGGATTTGTATGACGAAATTTACTAATCACGAAAAAACAATCACAGAACAGCAATCACACTTAAAAAAATAAGCAAACAATCATCAATCAAAAAACAATAAAATGGGAAGAAGAACAGAATTAGCGTCAGCAGTAGCAACAATCAAGGCGAAAGGCAAAGGAGGAATCCCAAGAGTGGGACAAGTGGAACTGACCGACAAAACATTGTACTTAAATGTAGCAGTAAAAGGTCAGGCAGGTATTGTAAACCTTGTAGATGTAAATACCCGCAGGGAGGTCGGTATCACTAACATAGACGGAAATAAATTAAATGCAGGACGTGATTATGTCCTTGACGGCATCCGTGTATTGTGGGCGCAGGATGCAAACCTGAAAGCCCAAAACTGGGGAACAGTAAAAAGCCTTATGCCTGCTGAATTTTTAGGTGCGGAGTTTAGGATTAAGCAGGCAGGAGCTGTCTTGGTGGATATGCCCATCACGGATTTGACCATTGACCCGTTTGTCGCTTTCAGAAGCCTGTCAACCTCTCCGCTGATCCGAAGCAATCTGGAATTTGAGATTGAAATCGAATACCCGAAAAACGTATCAGTCCCAACGGACAAAGAATACAATGTCCGTTTTGAATTCAGGGCGCATCAGGCAAAAAGATAACCAAAAGTTTTAATAACAGAGAAGTAAAGCCGTAAGCATAAGTACGCTTATGGCTTTTTTTAAAAAAAAAGTATGGCAGCAATCAGAGAAAAGGTTATCCATTTAGTTATCCCAAAAAACGAACTGGAAATGTCGTTTACCACGGCACTCGACAATGGGTTTATCCTTGGGGCAGAACTGCACACCAACCACAGCGATATAGATAATTTGGCGCTTTACGGTATTTATGACGATAGCAGTGTGGCATTTTCAAAGCCCACGCACATCAACCATTGGAAGCGCAGGGAGGGTTCAGGATTTGACGACAGTTACAAGCCGTTGCTTTTCGAAACGGAAACCAGAACCTTCACATTCAAGGTAAAAACACAATATGAAGTATCAAAAGAAACCTATTTTCATTTGATTCTAATGTACAAAATCAGGGCGGGAAACTGCTCCTAAAACCAATAAAAACAGACCAAACAAATGAATGATATTACACTGATAGAAACAGGGCTGGTCTTTTTAAAAGTCAAATCCGACAGGGAAATCACGATCGAGAATGTTTCTACCCTGCAAGTAAAAAACAATGGTTTTGTTCCTGTTCTTATCAATGAGTTAGTCCTCCAGCCCAGCGAACATTTTACGCTTGTTGTTCCCGATGGCACCATTACAAAAGTGGTTGTGGATATTCAATTCAGCAAAACAGACAACGGAATAAACGGGGCGTTCAAAAAATTCAGCTGGAACAAAAAAGAGCTGGACATCATTTACAAAAAATTAATCACATGCAAGATTTAGACCAGCTTATAAAGAAACTCAACACCGACCCTTATTCGGCTGTTTCTGTTTTGGATTTGGATACTAATCATTTTGTATTTAGAAATAAAACCCACGGGGAAATCGTAGCCGGTTACGGAAGTGCCGAAGAATTTTTCGAAACCCTTTTTGCCGATGGACACAAAAGGCTCAGTCTGATTCCAAAACGCAAAAACGGAAGTACCCACAAGGCAGACGGCAATAGTTTTGATGTGAATTTTTCCAAGGAAACCCAATCCATACCCCCTGTTGCAACGCCTGTTGCGGTGCATAAAGCGGAAATGTTCCCCAACTCGTTTGGATTGGGTTCGCTGGACATGATTAATCTGTTTGTAGCTAAAGGCGATGCACAGCGGTTGCACACCGAAAACGAGGTCTTAAAAGCATCGGAGAAAGAACACAAAAAACTCATTGAAGAACTAAAAGAAGAACGTCTGGCATCCAAATACGATACGGCAAGAAGCAACGGGACACAGGAAATGCTTTTGGGGGCAATACAACACCTGCCTGTTATTTTGTCCACGCTCAAAGGAGTTGTGCCAGTAGCAGGATTAGCTTCCCCTTCTGCAAACTATTCAAGCCCAGCCAAACAAAATTTTGCAAAGGCTTTGGAAAACCTTGACGATTCTACGGTAAACGTGCTGGAGAGCATCAACAGCGCAATGAATAACAATACCGAATTTACAAACGAATTAGCCCAGCTATTACAAAGATACCAATTATGGACAGCCTAAAAAACAGTACCCAAATCACCGTAACGGGAAGCAACCCGTTTGAAACCAAATCAAAGGCAACCGCTTTAAGCCAATTATCCCGACTTGATACCGATGTGCTGACCAAGTTGGTGGAATTGTCAAAAAGCCCCGTAGCCATTACACAGTTAAAAACCAATTTTTCAATGATAAAAGGATTTTTGACTGCCTAAAAAAACAAAAAGCAGATGAAAGCAAATCCCGCCATCACAAAAGCATTATCCAGTTCAGAGGGGCAGAAATTGGGCTTTACGGTTTTAAAAGCCAGCCTTGTTATAACCGTTTTGGGTATTGCCTATTATAAAATTTTCAAAGGTTTCAAACCCGTAAAAACAGACACGAGATACCAGCCCAGCAACATAAACGACACCCAAGCCAAAGCAAGAGCCGAAGCCATTTACACGGCTTTATTAGGATTTGGGGCTAATTACAATGCGGTGGAAAACAACCTGACAGGCTTGAACCATAATGCCTTTATAAAAATTATCAATGAATTTGGGGAGCGCAGAAGTTCGACACTTACAAAACTGACTTTGGTGGAGTGGCTTCAAGACCAGTTTAATGAAACCGATATAGCCAAACTTCGATTTCTAATAAAAGGATTTTTCTAATGACAAACACAAAAAAAGCAATACTGGTAAGTGTATCGGTAGTGGTATTGGGAGCGGGAATTTATTTTGCTACCAAAACAAACAAAAACGGAAAAACACTTTTGGGAACAAAGAAAAAGTACATAGACGAAGGCGATATAAACCACGCCCCAGTTTTTTCCCCGAGCCAAAAAGCAACGGCTTTGTATAATGCCATGAACATTTACAACGGCACAGACGAGCAAACCATAATTGAAGAATTGACAGGACTGACCCAAAATCAATTTGGGCTTATCAGTAAATCCTTCGGGCTTAGAAACTACAATCGCCTGTTAGGGTACAACACCGTTGGAGGAGCAAAATTATCCCTGAAAACGTGGCTGAAAGAAGAGTTAAGCACAGCCGATTACAACTTATTAAGAAAGAAATTCCCAATGCATTTATGAAAAAAAGAGCAATGAAAGTGAGTGACGAAAATAAAGTACTGATAGGGGTTGCCGTAATTGGCGCAGGTGCTTTGGGTTTTCTGTATTGGAAAAACAAACAAAATGAAGCGGGCAACGCTTTAAGTGATATTCCAGAGTTGGCAGAACCGACCACAGCAACAAATCCGATCCCGCAAACAGGAGATTCCCTAAACAGGAACAAACTGCTGGCAAAAGGAAGCAAAGGGCTTGAAGTACGGGAACTGCAACGTTTGTTAGGGGTCAAAATTGATGGCGATTTTGGCAACATAACCCTTACGGCATTACTGGCAAAAAAAGGGGTCAGCCAAATAAGCCTCAATGCTTTTTCTGCAAAAACCAAAGCAAAAGCCAAAATAAAAGCCCCTGCAAAGCCTGTTGTAAAAACCCTTGCAAAAGTACTGCCCAGAGTGGGTGAAAAATTGCAGGCAACAAAAGACACCAATTTATTTGTTGCCCAAAAAGGGGCTGACGGAAAATATTTTGGTACCGGAGATAAATTTTTCAGCGGTGGCGATTTAAAATACGGGGATTCTGCGGGAACTTTTGTAGATGCCAATGCAACGGGAAGCTATTTAGTGAAAATATTCGGTGGCTTTGCTTTTGTAAAAGCCGATTCCGTAAAAACATATTGATTATGACCACCCAGACCAAAGTAATTATAGGAGCAATAGCCCTGACGGGATTGTATCTGTTATTAAAAAAAAGTAAACCTAAAAAAGTAATATTATAATGAGTTTTGTACTATCAAACAGCCTTTTGTTTTTCAATGCGCTGAAAAAATACGGGATTACAACCCCCTTGCGAATCGCCCATTTTTTAGGACAACTGGCACACGAAAGCGGAAATTTCACGGCATCCGTTGAAAAAATATCCTATGACAACGCCCAAAAAAAGTATCAAAACCACAAATATTTGGGTAACACAAAGCCAGGGGATGGCTATCGGTTCAGAGGGCGTGGATTAATCCAGTTGACAGGAAGGGGAAATTACCAGAGATACAAAAATTATTCGGGTATTGACATCATCAACAATCCCAGTCTGGCTTCCAACTTAACCACTTCAATTGACATTGCCTGCTGGTATTGGGTATATGGGAGTTCTTGGGGCAACCTGAACAAGTATGCCGATGCAGACAACATAACCAGCGTAACCAAGGGAATAAACGGAGGCACGAACGGACTGGAAGAACGCATCAAACTCGTATCGGCTTTCAAAGCACAGAATATAACGCTTGACATATTAAAAAAAAAAGTCTTGGTACCCAGTAAGTCTTCTCCTGCTCTCGCTTGGGATTGGCTCGCATTTAATTCTAAAATATTCAAATAAAAATGAAAGACACCTTCTTAAATAACCTAAAATATTATCAGGACTATATCATATTCCTGTTCCTTGTACTGGCGGGTATTTTTACAAAAATTTATATCGCTATGGGAAAAGGAAAAAAACCAACCCTGAGCTGGTTTCTTGCCGAAGCAATCGTTAGTTTTTTTGTGGCGGTTTCGGTCTATGTGGTCTGCGACCAGTTCCTGAGTGTAAACAAGATGTTTACGTATGTCATTTGTGCATGGGGCGGTTCACTCTCTACCCTTATCCATAGTGAAGTCGAAGAATTAATCAGCAATCTTTTTGATATTCTGAAAGTGCTGCTAAAATCCAAATTAAAATAACCATGTCCCGAAATATCAAACGACAAACCCATTCCAGAACGTTTTTTCAACTGCTTTGCCTTCCCCTGATTCTTTTTGTTTTGGGTGTATTGTTTAAAAGCTGTGCGCCAAAACCCATCCAAAGCACCCACACCATCGAGCGGATTATCGAACACCATACCGACAGCATTAAAACAACCGTTGTCAACAAGGCGATTATCGATAGCCTGATGATTCAGATTGCAAAAGTAAAAACAGCAAAACCTGAATGCGACAGCATCACACAAGCCACTGTTGACCAATTGTTGAGCCAGCTTAATAATCGTAAAAAATCGGGCGATAATGAAGCGGGGATCTATTATGACAAGCTTAAAAAAATGCTGGTCATCTGGCAGAAAATGGCACAGACCCAAAATGAAACCCTAGCCACGAACAAAGAAAAGACGGATATAAAAACAGACGATAAAATTGTAGAAGTACCCGTAAAATACATTCCGCTCTGGGTTAAAATTTTAGCTTGGATCGGTTTTGGATTTTTGCTTTATGCCGTGTGGAGAATCGCCAGAATTTTTATTTAAAACCAAAACAAAATGAGTTTACCAAAAATAGTTGCGGGAGTGGGAATAGTAGCCGTTTTGGGTTACTTCCTGCTCGGAGACAAAATAAAAAAAATCATTGAGCAATTTCAAAATGTAAAAGTAGTGCCTGCAGGTTTCAAAAATTTTAATGCAAAATGGAACGATGGCGTTCCTTACGTTACATTCAAACTTGACCTGAAAATGATAAACCAGGACACGAAAAAAAGCATAAATATAATAGCAAATATCACAACAGTTCCCCAGCGTATCATCCAATGTGGTACTTTTGTTAGAATGTCCTGAACTTCTTCACTTCTTAATTCAAATGTAGTATTATCTTCAGCCATAATTAATTTCCTAATTGTAATTGATTTCGAACTAGCTCAAAATAATTTCCTTTTTGTTCTACTAAAGCGGAATGAGAACCAATCTCAATGATTTTTCCTTTATCCAAAACTACAATTTGGTCTGCATTCATAACTGTACTTAATCGATGTGCAATGACAACGACAGTTTTGTCTTTAAAGAAAATATCAAGTTTTTGCATAATTTCTTTTTCGTTATTGGCATCCAAAGCAGATGTTGCCTCATCAAAAAACAATATTTCAGGGTTTTTATAAACCGCCCTTGCAATAAGTAGTCTTTGTTTTTGTCCTGTACTCATTCCTAATCCTTCAGAACCTATCTTTGAGTTATATCCAAGAGGTAAACTGCTTATATATTCTTTAATATTAGCTACATCCGCAGCGTAAGCTAATCTTTCTTTATCAACCTTATCAACACCAATAGCTATATTATTGGCGATAGTATCACTAAAAATAAATCCTTCCTGCATTACTGTTCCAATATTTGATCGCCAGGCTTTTTGGGAAATGTTTTTTAATTTAGTACTCCCTATATTTAGTTCACCTTCATTAGGTTCATAAAATTTAAGAAGCAATTTCATCAATGTTGTCTTTCCACTGCCACTCGTTCCTACAATTGCGGTTATTTTCTTGGCTGGAATAATTAAACTGAGATTCTTGAGAACAGGAACATCAGAACCTAAATAACGATACGAAATATTATCAATTTTAATATCATCATTAAAAGGAACATCATTAGTTTGCAGAAATTCATGATCAGTTTCATCTTCTTTATCATGAATCTCAGATAACCTGGCCAATGCTATTTTTGCATCCTGAAGTTCTCTGACAAACTCTATAATTTGTATAATAGGCCCATTTAAACTCCCTACAATAGAGCTGATAGCCAACATCATACCAAGTGTAATCTCCCCTTCAATAACCAATTTAGCAGAAAGAAAAATTATTAAAATATTTTTCAATTCATTAATGACAGACGACCCAATAGTTTGGGTCTGCTCTAAAACTAAACCTTTTATAGAAACCCTAAAAAGCCTAGCCTGCACATATTCCCATCCCCAGCGCTTTTGTTTTTCAGCATTATGCAATTTTATCTCCTGCATTCCATTAATAAGCTCCATAACTTTACTTTGTTCTTCTGAAACTTGCGAAAATCGTTTGTAATCTAAATCCTTTCTCCTCTCTAAAAATAAAAGAATCCAGCCGAAATAGAGAATACTTCCTACAAAAAAAACAAAAAATATTTTGATGTTATAATAAGCTAAAACTCCGCCCATAACGAACATATTAATTACAGAGAACAAAACATTCAAAGATGAAGAAGTAAGGATTTTCTCAATTCTTCGATGGTCATTAATACGTTGCATAATATCTCCAGTCATTCGGACATCAAAAAATGAAATGGGTAAATTCATTAATTTAATGAAGAAATCAGAAATCAGAGAAATATTTATTCTTGTGGAAAGATGTAATAATATCCAACTACGGATAAGTTCCAAACCAGTTTTTCCTGCAAAAAGAAATAATTGTGCGAAAAGAATTAAATAAATAAAATTTATGTTTTGGTTCTGTATTCCAATATCAACGATACTTTGGGTTAAAAACGGAATGATTAATTGTAAAATACTACTGGCAAACAATCCGATAGCTAATTGTACCAAGAATGATTTGTATCGCAAGACATATTTTGACAGCATTTCAAATCCGAATGCTTTACGATCTTGTTCAAATTCCGATTCAAAAAATTTTGGAGTAGATTCAATTAATAAAGCAATTCCATCTTGGGTAAAATCAGTAGCATTATTTCCAATCCAAGATTTGGTAAATTCTTCTTTGTTATATTCCAGTAAACCACGTCCAGGGTCTGAAACTTTAAATACCTGACCTAACGACAAATCAAATTTAAATCCAATTCTACCTAACTTCTTTTTGATTTTTTCAAACTTTAGCTTCTTTACTTCATATAAAACTACATAGTGATTATTGTTCCAATGTAAAATGCAAGGCATTGGCATTTCATCAAGTTCAACTACCGATAATTTAGCCCCCAAAGTTCTAAATCCAATCTTCTCTGCAGCATCACTTAGCAGTAATAAATTACTTCCCTCACGGGTAGTTTCACTGTAATTCCTCAATTCCTGAATATTTACATTTTTACCGTAGTATTTGGAAATTATTTTTAAACAAGTTGGACCGCAATCCTTAGAATCTGCCTGAATAAAATTTGGGAATTTTTTTAACATATTCTATAGATGATACCTTCTTGTAATAATAAATAAAGTAATTCTTCGGATAATTCTTCTTCAAAATGAACTTTCATATTCTCTAAGTTAAGAACACTATCATTATTGAGAAACAGTTTTAAATTAGAAAAATCACCTTCAATTTCGACTTTTTTAGTTCCATATAGAATTAAACTTGTACCCTGAGAATAATTAATATTCGCATATTTTCTAAACTTAAAATCCGTTTTCTTAAAATCAACTTCTTCAAAAATACTATTTATAATATCTGTGTATTGGTAAAGTTCACTATATCTGTTTCTACTGATCAGTGTTTCTAAAAAAACAGTTAGTTGAGTTTGATCTAAACTATCTGTAAATAACTTTTTAATCTCCGTGACAGAAGTCTGTTTAGTAATATTTTTACGAAAATTACTATCATTATTTTTGAGTGTTGTATGCATCAATTCAAAAAGGTCTACGAAAGTCTGAGGAAACAAACTTATAGTAAGATGGAGTGATGGTTCATCATTTGTATATACTTTGTGAGATACCCCTCGAGGCATATAAATCATATCTCCTGGCTGCAATGTAATTTTAATGCAGGAAGTATTTTCTGGGAGAGTATGATTTATAGAATTCTTCAAAGGATAAACTTCCTTGGAATACTCATATAGCTCCCATGTTTTAGTTCCTGCTAATTGAATAATAAAAATTTCGGAAGTATCATAATGGAGAGGAAAAGCTTGACAATCTGACGGCGTGAGATATAAATTTGATGAAATATTTTTAATATAACCTATTTTTTTGCTAATCTCTATTTCAAGATCAAGGATATTACGATTGAACTTGGATATGTTATCAATAATAATAGAAGCCCCATCATTGAAAAGTTCCATCATCTTACCTATATTAATTTGATCTTCATTATAGAATTCATCATGAACACTATACTCTTTCTTAAGAATCTGTTTATCAATTTTAGAAACTCTCAAATTCTTTTCAGTCAAAATAGTAGATGTCAAAATTTCATCTAAAATTGAAGCAGATATTATCGAGTCATAGTAGCTAATGTTATTTCTTTGAATGTGCAGTGTCTTTTTGCCATAATAGTTCTCCATAAAATCCTGTAAACTAGAAGGGCTTATAATTTTTTCTAATAAATTATCGTTTATCATTACTCTATGTTTTTAGTTGTATATTTTAATTGATTCAAATAGCATTTTGCTAAATAGTACATTTTAAATTCATGAAATCTTTGATTCTCATTAAAAACCCTATTCACACCCATATGTAAAATAGCTGATATATAACTGTATTTTACCAGATAGCTATTATCCAAGGCATTATTAAGAACTATTTTAAATTCTGAATCATATAAAAAGTTCTTATAATCAAATAGATCTATTTCAGATTTAATTTTAGAAAAGTCTTTATTAAAAGATTTTCTCATATCTGCATTTAAATTAAACTCATTAGAAAAATAAAGTATATTATTCTCGCAAAACAATATCATTTCCTCAATATTAAGATCAAAAAACTTTAAATAATATTTTAGTTTCAGCACTGAGATAATAAATATTTCTTGTATCTCTAAGTCTTTCTTTAAAACATTTTCCAGTGTATCTATACTGTCTAGAGTGAAAAAATTCTCAGTAAGCAACATTAAATCCATTCCTCCATACCTGTAAAGTTCCTGTTTGTAAGGGAGTATCTGATATTTAATTACCCAATTCTGAACTTTTAATTGTTCCAATTTTGAGATAATAAATTTCTTTACTGCTGTTGAATTAGTTTTAAATCGTACTCTTAAATGATTATCAGGATTATTGTATCGAACAAAAAAGAACTGCTCTACTTTATTTTTCGAAATAATTTGATCATATATATAATTTAAGATTTCATTTTCTGCATATGTATTGCAATACAACTCAAAATACAGCCAATCTGCTAAAATTGGAGTATTATTAAACTCTGAAACATCTTCTGAAAAATTTAGATTTGTCTTTTTATTTTCAAATAGAGTATTTTTAACACTAACCATTAATTCATGAGAAAAATTATCATTATCTCTTGTAACTGCTGGGACAAACGAATCATACAGAAATTCTGTTACATATAATTTCCCCGTCTCTTTTAACCGTTCGAATAATAAGACTAAGTTATCTTCTCTTTCTAAGTCTATGATTATATTTCCTTTTGGGTCCTGCAGAGTTACTTTTGAAGTAAAAGAGTATCTTTTTATTATGCTCCATAAATAGTCTTTAAAATCTTTAAGATTCCAATTATCATGAACAAGCATAATTTGGGCAGGATGAAGTAGTATGTCATCCTGAAGATAAATTCTTGGCACATATTGCATTAATGTATCTTTATACAAATTAAAATCAAAATAAACAGAGTAAATCTCACCATCTTGTGATCTTAACTCATTTAAAAATTTATAAATTTCCGAAGAGGATGTTTTGTGGTTAATTGCTGAAGTAACTCTAGGAATAATTTCCTTGTTGTATTTTTTTGAGATAAGGATAAACTTTTTTCCATCATAACGTATAAAAATATCAGACAAGGGAATACTATTTGAGTTTACAGTACCCGAAGTATTTAATGCTACATTGTAATCATAATACTGTCGTTCTGCAAAAAGATTAATACTTCTTGAATTAGAAATCATGTTGATTTCTGCAATAATTTTACCTTCATTAACCTTTTTTTCGTAGTTAACAATATCTTCAATCACTTTGTCAGTAACGTGACCAAACCTTGCTATTAAATTTATTGCAGAAGCTTCACCTAAGTGTTTAAAATAAATTATTTCTTTTCCAGTTTCTTTACAAAACAGAACTTCAAAAACAACTGTACAAGTTGCAGGAAGCCTTTTTCTGTTGTTTTCTATTTCTTCGCTAGCTTTTTTTGGCAATAAGAAGTGAACCTCACCTGTTTTAGCTAAAACAATTTTAGTAAGCAATTCCGAATTTAAAGTTTTATTTTTTTTGCTTTTAATTGAACTGTAATTTAAACCTGAATATGGATTGAATACCTTACCCAAAGGAACAAAACCATCATCAAAATTATGGTAAAATACACTTCCAAACTCAGTTAAACGTTCATTAATTGTATTACTTTTATTGTAATGGAGACAAAAATCAATGTAGTTTTTTATTTTATCTTTTATTTTTGAATCTAGCACTCCAAAATTTTCTTCGAAAGAGGTTACATTATGCAATTGAGATCCTATATTATCTTCTTTTAAATCAGCATCTTGTTCCTTTATATATTCCTGAATAAAATTATCAAAATCATCAGATCTTTTCAAATGATGAACATTTTCACTGATTAAGGCAGACTTTATTCCTTTGAAATTAATTTTTAATTTCTTGTTATATGGAAAATAACTTACTTCATTAATGATAAGGCCAGCATTAATTATTTCTAAAAGGAAGTTATCTATTTCAGATTCCAGGAAACCATTTTCTAAAAGATCAATTACAACTTCTGCAATTTTAGCTCCTCTTTCAAATTTATTTATTAACCATTCTATATTTTCATCATAATCAATTTCAACAAAACTGGACTCAAAAAGTCCATTTGATTTAATCTCATATTTATAGAAACTGATTTTAGACTCACTTAAAAAGTGAATAGAGGGATTAGTGAAAAAAGAATAGTTTCTCCATTCCTCTTTTAATAAATTCTGAACTTTCTTTAAATAATAAAAATTATCAAAATCAACCTTTAATGAAAGAAAATCAGATTTAGATATATTTGTATTATCGCCCCATTTCAAACAGCTAACGCTGCTGAAAGTACCGAAAGGGACTGGATTAAAATGCGCTCTGGAAAAATATTTTCCTAGTGTGGAACTAATCTTAGCTGCTTTATTTTTTTTAATGTCTTCATATAATGTTCTTGAAGAAACCAAGAGAGATAAATGAAACAATTTATTTTCAGAGAAAAATTTAATCAAATCATCTCTATTTTTTTCATAAGACTGAATTGGTAAAGAAACTGCCCTTATAACTATGTGATCAAAAAACTGCATTTATATTAATTACTGATTTATAATGATTTTGTATCAATTGATAAAACACTACAAAGGAATGTCTAAAAACCTCGTTATTTTTTATCAGTAGAGATTTAAACAGTTTAGCCAATCCGGCTTTATTCTATCATCTAATGAGAGTAAAACCAGACCTAATCCGGCTGACCCCTCTAATATATTCGTCTCCCCCAAGTAACCTTTATGATTCATCGCAAGAAAACTGGTGAAATCATTGGTTTGATCTCGTAAAATATCAAGCCATATACTGATGACACTCTGGTAATCTGACTCACTTCTTTTACCTGCCAGATAATACTGCATTATAATACCAGTAGTTCCATGACAGATACCGAAATCTTTAACTCCTGAATCGGTTAAGGAGATTTTTTTTGTAAATTCAATTAATTCAGCGCCTTCGATCTGCAATTTAGCATCTTTAAAAAACAACCCTGCGTTATATAGTGCATTACCTATTCCAAGATCTCCTTGACACCAAGATAGTCGAGATTGAGCAAAAGTTTTATTTTCTGTCAGGTAATGATTCGGATAAAATTGTTTTGATTTATCATTATAACCTTTGAATTTGTTTAAATAATCGATACATGTTCTAATTGATTCATCAAAATTATTTATTTGAACTTCTAAATTTTGTTTGATGTAAAGCATTATATTTATTACTCCTGCAATACCATGTGCCATACCAAAATAAATATAATGACACTTGTCTACACCATCTTCTCTAATCAATACTCCTTCTAAATTTTTAGATATTTTCCCGATTAATTCTGTTATATAATCAATCAAAATTCTTTTTATACTCTCATCTTTTGTTTGCTTAAATCTTTCAACAAAGTACATAGAAATACCTAAAGACCCATGCAAAAAATCATAGTCATCTTCATTAGCTTGTCCTGTCAATTCTTCTAGCAAAATTTCATCGAGTGACAAAAAGTAATCTTCATCTATATCAATTATCTCATTATTAATCCTCAATAAAACCCATCCATAACCTGCTAATCCTGAACAGAAAGATGGTAGAGAGACATTATCTGAGATGATATCATTAATCCTTTCGATAATTTTTATTAATTTTTCCTGAAACTCATTATTATTATCAATTTCTAAAAGTGAATTATAAAACAATGCAATCCCTGAAAGACCATTAAGTATACCTATTCTGTTTTCTTTGGGTACTGTTGCCCAAATTTGTTTTTCAATTTCAAAAACTATGTTCTGCATTTTCTTTATAAATATTTAAAACTTGATGTCTTCATCTTCCAAAAGAAAGTTATTATAATCCAAATTAACGGGATTATCTTTGATTTTAATATCTAATTTCAAACGGTCAATCGGGCGGGAAATTACCTCAACGTTATTGGTTAATATGTCTACCGACATCAAATCATAGTTAGTATTCAATTCGCTCAAAAGTTTCTTGTCTTTTTTGGATAAATATTTGTTTTCTACTTTTTCATTACAGTAATTCATAAAATATTTTCCATTCACTAATTTAAATGTCTCGGTAATCTTATGAGTTGATTCTATTATCACATTTTCCTGATCATTAGGTTGATCTGGATACAATACCACAAAATGTTCGAATTTCAATATAGCGAAGGACATTACATCTATATAAATATATCCTGTAGCTGACTTGGCAGGAGGGTTTCCAAAGCCAGTTGAAAATACATCGGGAGCTTTATTGATAAAGCTGATTACATAAACTTTTCTACCATTATACTCTATAATTTTTTCCTTTTGTAGATCAAATGAAGACGTTTTATAAAGTACATTTTGGTTGCTTAATAAGATGCTTCTAAAAATAATTACACCTAAATAACCAATTCCTTTCCAATTTTCCTTTGATTCAGTATTTGCAATATTCTTATATTGAAGTATCTCTCCAAAATAATTACTTGCAGGATCTTGAGAGACTTTAAAGCCATTGGGACTATAAGTATTTATAAAAGCTTTTTCATTAGACGTGAGACCACTTTGTTTTTTGGTTTGTGCTCTAAAAAAGAATTTCTGATTAAAAGGTGCCTGATAATAATTGTACTGGATAGCTGATTTAGCCTTTTTTAAGATTGCTTTCGCTGACAAATTATTCATTTTCTTTCTTGAAGAAGAAATCAAAACCTCATTCAAAGAAAATCCTATATCAGTTTCTTTCTTGAGCTTAATTTGCAATAATTCCTTATTGGATTTTTCTAACTGTGAAACTGATAGTGTATCAGAATAATAACCCATTGCTGAAATAATCAATTTATCATTAAAACTACTTTTTGGTATTGTAAAATGAAACATCCCTTTGTCATTTGCTACTACACTTTTATTACAATTCATTAGGTAGACATCTGCA
This sequence comes from Flavobacterium sp., assembly GCA_039931915.1. Classification (GTDB taxonomy): domain Bacteria; phylum Bacteroidota; class Bacteroidia; order Flavobacteriales; family Flavobacteriaceae; genus Flavobacterium. The sequence continues at coordinate 23,278 of JBDTRA010000060.1, forward strand.
TTTGGAATAATTTTATCACTTTCTAAATCTAAAGTTTCACCAGATATCGAAAAATTCTGACTATCCGCAGAAGAAATGTCACGAGTTTTATAAGAGCTCAATGGAGGAGCAAATGCTGTTTTTATAAAAATCAAACCATCAAAAATGGAATTCCAATTTGCTTTTAAAGGCATATTTCCAAGTGCGGAACAATAATATTTTCCCATAAATTTTTTATCAAAATTAAGAAAGATTTTATCGTTGCTATCCTGAGCAAGAGTTTGCTCAACACTTTTTGCAGGTGGTGTTAAAATAGGATAAGACTTACCGTCCGCAATTCCGTATTCTCCTTCAAAACTCGAAAAAGCAATACTGTATATTTTACTTTTGAAATGATTCTTTAAAAACTCACCCATTGGATGTGCATCTCCAAGCATTTTTACATCTTCAAAAGTCGAAATGGGATTAACTGAATTTGTTTGCTCCAAAGCGACTTGCCTCTTTAGATAATCTTCGGTTATATCTGTATAATCAAAATCCTTGATACGATTTGAAAAATGATAAGAAGCTCCCCAACAAACCATTTTTTCGTTGGGATATAACTCTGTTAAAAATATAAGGTTTCTTGCCATCTGAGCATCTCTGGGATTTTGAAAAGCAATTTTATAGCCCTGTAAAACTTTGATATCAAAATCAACTTGAGCAATCTGACTCAGCACGACCTGCTTGATCATTTTCTCATCTTTACTAAGATTATGCATCTTTTGAAATGAACTTAATAGCAATTCATATTGTTGATATAAATAGATGGAATCTTTTTTATTATCAGCAAATTCTTTCAAATTCTTATCAATAAAAACTTTTTTTATTGTATTATATGTTTGATCATTAATAATAATTTGACGATCATTAAAAGTTTTTCTTAGATCATCAATAAAATATTTCTTAAACAATTCTCCTTTCTCTTGCGAATCAAAACCTATGATTTTAATTGAATCTTTTAAAATAGCTCTACGATCAATATGATCTAACAATTTTTGAAACGATTGAGTTGTTGACCATAAGGAATAAATGCTTTGATAATAAATTGATGAAGTTGCTTTCCCTGTAGAATATAATTTCCACGCCTTATAATTTTCATACATCCCGCTTTCAAAAACGATTGTATTAAACTTTCCTTTATTTGTTAGGTATTTAATAATTTTGACCTTTTCCTCGAAAGTAGCTCCATCGCCATGACTTTGTTCTCCTAATAAAACGACTTGCTTGTTTTTTAGAATTTTTTCCAAAAAAGAATAATCATTTTTTTCACTCATCGAATAGAGTTTAGAGCCAAAAGAATATTGGGCAAACATAGAAGTTGAATTCATTACAATTCCTGCAAAAATCATAAAAAACCTTATACAAAAAGTATGTGGAATTACTAATCTAACTTTCTGCAATAAAGTAGCACCTAACGAAAAAATATCCATAGAAAATAGTAAATAACATGTTTAAAAAAAGGAACTACCTAAATAAAGGTAGTTCCTTTAAACAATTGGTCTTTTTGTTATAATTATTTTATTGAAGATATGGCTCCATGTCACAGCTTGAACAAGATAGTGTAACTGTTTTTTCATTCCAACATTGAGTTGAATCACTACAGCTCCATAAAGATAGAAAACCACCTTTAACTGCTTTTTGCTCTTCTTTAGAAACTTTTTTAACTTTTAAATTTTTTAATGCTAATTTTTTCATCGTTCTTTTTTTAGATGATTAATAAATAATTTACATTTCTAAAATATTCACATTTTTCTCTAATTTTTCATCACGTGCACTTGATAATTATTAAGAAAACTAAAGTGAGATTATTTTTACCAAAAGTAAAATTATAAATAACATAAAAAAATTTTAAGAATAAAAATTTTAAGAAAATACATTGTATTTTCTTAATTTTATAAAATAAAATATTTTTTTTAAGATATGTTACTTAGTTCTTTTATAATTTTTTACTTTTTCCTCGAAAGTAGTCTCATCTCTATGCGTTTGCTCTCCTAAATAAAACAATTTCCTTTATTTTCTAAAAGATAATAATCTTTTTTGCATTGATTAGATATGATTTGGAACTAAAAGTCTCGTGAGAAAACATAAATGTTTGAGTTCATTAAAAATACTGGTATAAATAATAAAATGTACGACATAAAATTATGTGATAAAACAGCTATAATGTTTTGCCATAAATTAGTACCCAAGCAAAGAATATTAATCGAGAGGATTTTAATATTCAATTTGTAAGAAGGAAACTACCTAAATGAAGGTAGTTCCAATAAATAGATTTTATAAGTATTACCTTATTTACAAAACATTAATTGATTAAATCACTATGCTTGCCCAAAATCACAGCTAGAACAAGATAATGTAACTGTTTTTTCGTTCCAACATTTGGTTGAATCGCTACAGCTCCATAAAGATAAAAATTCTGCCTCTTGTCCACCTTTAACTGATTTTTGTTCCTCGTTGGAAACCTTTTTAACTTTTAAGTTTTTTAATGCTAATTTTTTCATCGTTCTTTTTTAGATGATCAAAAGAAACCTGTTCGTACAAAGTAGAAGTTTATTATAAAATACAACCGGCAAATGGTGGTACAATGGCAGTAATTGAATAGAGGGATAAGAAACAAAATAATCTCAATTCAATAAAATTACAATCTTAAGTTTTATGAAGATATTTATACTTTGGCAGGTACAATTGTTTTATCAAAAGATGAAATAACTTTAAAACAAAAAAAATCCTTTAAAGCAGAAATAAATAATGAAAGGTATAAAAACACCCTTACTATTAAAACTGACCGACTTTTAGAAAATTGAATTCGTGGTAGATAAACCTATATAATTTTATTATCATTTTTTGAATTTTCTGAAAGATTTAACTTAGCAATTTATCTTTCATTCTGTGTTTTATAAATCTTTTTTAAATTTAAAAATAAGGCAGCTTTATTTTAATCCGTTCCCATAACGCATCATTATACAAGTAACTTGCCCCTATTATGCTAGTCCGCTCTGTTTTTCCAATAATAGAAATAGGCAAATCTATATTTTTTCTTTTTAAATTTTCCTGAAATTGAGACAAAAAAAACTTGTGCGACTTTGCAATCTTGCCACCTAATATAAGTAAATCTGGAGTAAAATCTAATATATAAGGAGCGAGAAACTCACTTAAATTATAAGCAAAATCATCAAATATTTTTATTGTCAAATCGTTTTCAAGATCAGTAATTTCCTTTACGCCACCTGCAATCTTATTTCCTGAGCTATTTTCATAATAATTTACAAACCAACTGGTAGAGAAATAATGATCTGCAATACTATCCAAAAAAGGCTTATCCCATAAACTACCGTTATCCGGTACATTGTTTCCTTTTATAGAGGGAAACCTGCCATATAAAAAAGCCGATCCAAAGCCATTATCTAAAGTAATAGCTATAATTTTATTACCCCTAAGAACAGATTCTTGAGCAAGTGTTCGCTTAACTCCAAAACAACTTGCATTATTTCTACGATTAGATTCCTGATTTAGTGCGTTCCCTATTCCCAAGCAACTTGCATTATTTAACAATCTAAAACTTATGTTTTCTGTACTTAAATAATCAAAAAGCCTGTTTGAAACTACAATATTATGCAATGCTTCATATTCACCATTTCCTTCAAACATTGCAATTCCTGTTTCATATTTAAAAGAGCCAGGTATAGAAAAAGCAATTCTGATTAAAGAATATGGATGAATTATATCAGTTTCTATTAATACATCAATGGTTTGGTTAATTACTTCAGCCCATTTTTTTAAGATTATTTTTTCAGATGCCATACTATCAAATCCTGTACGAAAATATGTCCCTGCAATAATCAAATTATCACTATCAACCGCAGCACTGCTTACATGACTTTCATCTATATACACACCAATTATTACTGACATTTATTATTATCTTTTTTTATTATAATTAGAATAGGGTTATTTAAAGCCTATAAAATTGATAAAATTACTACTTAAAAATCAGTTTTGTCACAACTGCCAAATGAAAATGAATCCGAAAAAAATCAACAATTCTAAAATTATGCAGCCATTTTACAAAATGACTTAAACATACTTGTGCATGGCTTAAGCATAATTTTCTAATTGCATTAAAAGACAAGAAAAAATAACGGTTTACTATTGGAATGGATTACAAGGGCAACCAAAATTTAGTATATTTCTATCACTTATATTTTTGCAACTGGTTTTCCATTTAGACTCTCAGTTACGAGTCTTGAAATAAATTGCGCAAATGGCTCTATATTGCGTCCTACGCTTGCACTTTCTAATGCACTCATATATGCAGTACGCTGTTCTACTGGAATTACTGTCCACGGATATCCACCTGAAGCAAGCATTATATTCATCAAGAATCTTGCCATTCGTCCATTACCATCCATATAAGGATGTATATAAACAAAAATAAAGTGACCTAATACGCTGCGTACCCCTGCATTTTCTTCGTTAGTGAGTAATTCGAAAAGCGCCGGCATTGCGTCTCGTACTGCTTCCCTATTTAAAGGCGTGTGCAAAGAATTGGATATGTATACTTGATTAGTTCTATATCCGGCTAAATCTGAAATATTTAAAATTCCAGCTGTTATACTGGGAGCGAATAGTTCTTGGTACCAGTCAACATGGTCATTATCTGCTATTTTTCCGGCATTTTGGCTTTGAAGAATTCTGTTTAAACTTTTCTTGACTTCTTGTGTAGCTAGCCAGTAACCTCTTGCTGCCATTGCATTTCTCTGATTTCTATCCTCCTCACTGCCTTGTATGTCCCAGTCTCCCGCTCTAACTTTTTCAATTAATTCTACTGATACCATATATCTTTCTATCGAGAGAGAATGATATGCATCTGTAACATATATTTCGTCGACTTCTTGAAGATATTTTTCTTTGTCTGCGGGTAACCCAGGTGCCTCAGGAAAAAGTCTGATCACTATTGGACGCCACTCTTCCCACATTAATTTTATACGATTTACATAGGGTGATCTGTTTCTAAAAGTCAAAACTACATCCGACGTACTGGTAAAAGGGTCTACTTCCCGTACATTGTAATCTGCCTTCTTCATTGTTTTTATGATAGTATCTGCAATACGGTCTTGTCCAATATTGCGAAATGCGCCTGCCAATCTACCTGCTATAACTGTATGAGATCCCTCTAGAAGTGGTTCCAAAATTTCAGATGCATCATTAATTAATGACATAGCTGATCTTACATCAATCGCATTCCTTTCAAACATGGATGGTGAACAATGAATCAATGCTAAGGGTAAAGGCAGTATTCTAATGCCATTTAACTCCACAATTTTTTCTTTGTAATTCAGTGGCGATTTCATTTCCAGCAAGGAAGTTCCATTAATTAATGGAATAACTTTATTTGGCCCCTGCAAAGCCATTATAATTAATTGTTTTGGTACAGTCGTATTGCCTGAATGAACTAATAATGATTGATCAGGTGAAATAGAATATTCTTTTCCATATTTTTCATTAAGGTAGAGAGAACAAAATTGCCAATAAGAAGCATACCAAGATGTGCTGTCTCCAGGATTCTCATAAGGGTTGGAAACAATATACCAGCCTTTTAAAACCTCTTTAAAAAATCCATTTTTAGTAAGCCTTTCGCGATGTGTTCTGCTTATTTCGGTGGTTTTTATTGCAACATTTTTTTGTTCTCCTTGCAGATCATGAAGTATTTCTAACGAGTCTGCTAATTTTTCACCAGGTTTTGCCATTGTAATTTTTGTTTTAATATTTATTTATTGAGCTGTACCCATCTCTAAAACAGAGAACGTTAATTAGCTTAACGTGTTACTCTTAAAATAGCATAGCATGTTGTATTATAATTAGCTTAATATGATTTGTTTTTATTAGCCCTGAATGATGCATGAAAATTAGCCTGAAGTGCAAATATAATTAAAATAACTTAAAACAGAAATTAATTTATTTTTTTTTAGCTTATATAGTCCTGATCTACAGGTGTTAAAATTTAACAATTTGACATTCTCATAAAAAAGACTAAATTTACATGCATGGCATAAGAATCTGATTTTTCCGCAACATATGTAAGAAGGTTAGTCCAAAACTGCTTTCTAACATAATTCAATAAATTAAATGAGTAAATATCGAATTATAGCGTCTAAAAATCAAGTCGTTAACGTGCTTTACATGTTGATTTTCAATTGTTTAATCTTTATTTTGTGGCACATTTTTTAAAAATTTAAAAGTGCCATAAAAATGCCATATAATTTGGAGCATTTTTGAAAATTTTGTAGAAACAGATAAAAATAAAAAAACCTGCAAATGTTGATTTTGCAGGTTTTTAGTAAGATTGTGGAATTTTATGTACTCATTCCTAAAATAGGTGGTGGAGTGTCAGGGTAAGACTGTTACCAAAAAATATATTTTGATCTAAATTTGGAAGTATTGGATTTCGCCCAGAAATTGAAGCAGCGTCCTCATTCTCTAAAAGTTTTAATAATAACCCAAACTTTGCAGATTCTACAGCATTGTAATCCTTATCAATTCCGTATACACAACTTAATAAAAGATTACGTTTTATATCGTAAGGTAGTTTATAAGTTTCTAAAGCTGTATGTATAAGTTTGGTTTTATCAGTACGTAAAAAATAGTCAATAACATTGTCATTTAATAATTGAAAAAGTTCCAAAAGGAAAGCACCTGATCCACAAGATATATCTGCGAATTTTAATTTGCAGATTTCAGTATAATCTAAATCAACGCATTTAACCTGTACTGTTTTACGAAGAATATCATTAATTATAAAAGTTGGTGTAGTGATAATATCTCGATCAGCATTCTCAGGTTTTTTAATAAGTATGACAGCATTATCTTGTACAATCAGTTGTTCTGATAGGAAAATTTCATATATAGTACCCAAAACATCTGATGAAAATACAGCGAATGAATAGAGGCTTTCTGGATAGTACAATTGTTTAATTATCGACCAAAAAACGGAAGGTATGTTTTCAACGATTTTATCGACTAAACATAGTACGTTTATGGCGACGATTAATTTTAGCCAATTTTAAATTTAATTTGGCTTTTTCCCGGTCGATTATATCTTGATATCTATCATTCACTATTTCAAAGATATTAATCTTT
>JBDTRA010000061.1:0-29971 GCA_039931915.1 Flavobacterium sp.
CCGGTTACAGGATTATGTTCATGAATATTTACACCGTGAACCATTAACCTGACACCATTTACCAGTAATTGGCCGTCTTTCAGTTCTACTTTTCTGAATCCTATTTGTGTAGAAGTTGATTCTATTATACTGCCGTTTTCATTTTTTAACGTAAGCAGTAATGTGTATAAATTAGGTGCTTCACTGCTCCATAATTTTGGACTGGATACATTTTGAGTAAAATTGACTGTCTGCGTTTTGTTGCCTTCAAAATTTACGTTTAATTCTTTGACAAAAATATTTTGACCTGAAGCATCTACCAGTTTAGCGGTTAATTTTTGGTTATTTACAGTCGAGGAAGTAAGATTTTTTAAGCTTACATCTACACTTAAACTTCCATTTTTGTAATTGGAATCTAAATCAGGTTTTGCAAAAAAATCTGAAATCCGAATATTATCTGTACTATACAAATAAACATTTCTGTCAATACCGGAAAGTCTCCAGAAATCCTGGTCTTCCAGATAGGAACCATCACTCCATCTGTAAACCTCAACAGCCAGATCGTTTTTTCCCGGTTTCAAATATTTAGAAATATCAAATTCCGCAGGACTTTTGGTATTTTCCGTATATCCCACTTTTTCTCCATTGACCCAAATATACATGGCCGATGTCCCGGCTTCAAAATGAAGGTAAACATGTCTGTTTTTCCAGTTTTCCGGCAGAATAAAATCTTTTTTATACGATCCCACAGGATTATCTGAATGATTGATAAAAGGAGGATTTCTTTCAAAAGGATACGTAATATTGGTGTAGATTGGAATACCATAGCCATTCAGTTCCCAGTTTGACGGCACTTGAAGTTCTTTCCAGTTTATTGTACTGTAATCAACCCGGTAAAAATCTTTTGGACGCTCATCAGGTGTTGGCGACCATGAAAATCTCCATTTCCCGTTCAGGGAAAAATACCAGGGTGAATTCGTATAATTATCCCTTATTGCAGCTATTTCGTCTGCATAAGGAAGAAAAGAAGCCCGCGCCGGTTCTCTGTTAATCTGAAATACATGTGGGTTTTCCCAATCATTCCTGTCTTTTTCTTGTCCGAAAACAGTTGAACCAGAAATGGCCAACAGGCACAATAAAAGTATTCTCTTTTTGATTTCTTGCATTTATTTTATTTTTAGCTATCTCCCAAATTAGGATGAAGTACAAAACCCAAGAAAAATGAAGTCTGTTTAAAACTTCATTTTTTCCGGTAAATATTTAGATACTAATTCTTTATAATACGGAAGTAACGCTTTAACATCCGGTTTAACCGGTGCTTTTGTATATAAATCATAAGGATTAAATTTTCTTACCCAATCAAACATTTCTACATCTTTCTCATTCATTAAATGTGCATAAGCATTTTCTTTATGCTGTGAGTAAAACGAATGATATCGGATCATATACAAAGCCGGATCCGGCAGGTAATCTTTCATTATCTGGTACAGATATTCATCATGTCCCCAACTCATTTTCACATTATCAAGTCCGCAGTTTTCAGTGTAAACACCAAATTTAGTATTGAATCTTTCATCTGTGTAATCCGGGTTTTCTTTGAAAAATTCCGGGTATACAATTTTATCCGAATACGAACAGCCAACAGGAAAAGTGTCTCCAACAACTGCCCATTGTGGTTCTCCAAACAAGCATAAAATTTTGCCGAGATCATGTATAAAACCGGTAAGCACAAACCAATCCGGATGACCATCTGCCCTGATTGCTTCAGATGTCTGTAAAAGGTGTTGTGTCTGATCTAAATCAATATCAGGATCACTATCGTCAACAAGGGTGTTTAAAAAATCAACCGCTTCCCAAATTGACATTTCTTTTTTATTAAACTGTAAAAATTCTTCTTCTTTAGTGCATACAAAATCATAGGTCTGATAGGTATGGTTTATTCTGTAAAACTCTTTAACGGTTTCTACTCTCTCTGAATCGACATAATTTCTAAACTCTTCTTTCTCTTTTACAGGTTCTGACGGGTCAGGATATCGTAGTAACAAATCATCTTCCCATTCATCTAAATTATGTAATGGATTATCAGTATCTATTGGCTTTTTCATAAGATTTAAATTATATAGTTATTAAGACAAAAATAGAATTACCAATAGAAAACAAAATGGACTAATACATCAAAAACATGGATAGATTTTAATTTTACATCATTTTTCCAACAAAAAAATGTAAACAAAGCGCTATAATTCAAGTCAATAGGCTTGATTAGCAAATTAAACTCTGTGAGGTCAGCGTTTTAATTTGCCACTAATTAAAAAGATTCACACTGATTAATTTAGACGCACTGCTGTGCGTCTCTACGATTAAAATTCGTAAATATTATGTTGAACGAAATAAAATATTAATCCGGGTATCATTTACGATCCGTTACCGCAAATATTTCAAAATCCCAATATGCGTAGAGACGCACAGCAGTGCGTCTACACTAAGATATCCATAATGTTAAAACGTTGATGTGCGTCTCTACGGTAAAAAAATCAAATCTAGTTTGTTTAGCAAGCAGTTCTGAATCTAATTAATCAGCTTGCTTGGCGGAAACCCAAACTGCTTTTTAAAACATCTGCTGAAATATAAGGGATCATTAAATCCTACTAAATCTGTCACTTCAGAAACGTTATATTTTTTTGTTTTCAGCAATTCTGCCGATTTTTTTAAACGTATGGTCCTGATAAATTCATTAGGCGCCAAATCGGTCAGTTCTTTGATTTTTCTGTATAATTTAGACGAACTTACCCCCAGTTTATCACATAAAAATTCTGTCGATAAATCTAATTCACTTAAGTTATCATTTATTAAACCTGTAATTTTTTGCATAAATTCCTCGTCAATTGGAGAATGGGTAAGCAGGCTTATTTTACTCTCTACTTCACCGGAGAATTTGGATTTCAACTCTGATCTTGATTTAATAATATTTTCGATTACTGTTTTTAATAACGAAGGTTCAAAAGGCTTCACTAAATAACCATCGGCACCTGTTTCATATCCTTTTACCTTATCTGTGTTTTCTGCAAGTGCAGTTAATAAAACAACCGGGATATGGCTGATAAACTCATCATTTTTTAGTTCCTTACAAAATTCTAATCCATCCATAACCGGCATCATGACATCGGCAACACATAATATTGGTTTAATCTGTCTGCAGATTTTAAGGCCTTCTTCTCCATTTTCGGCATCATAAACTTTATAATAATCAGACAAATAATCAACCAGATATTTTCTAAGTTCCATATTGTCTTCAATAACCAGTACTTTTTCCTTTAACTCTGTATTCTGAATTATTTTTTTTGCTGATTTTTCCGGAATAAGCATGCTTAGATTGTCATTTTTCAAAGCATATTCAAATACTTCTTTACTTTCATAAGAAATACGGTCTATTGGAATTTCAACCCTGAATGAACTTCCTTTTCCCGGAGTACTTTGTACTGTGATTGATCCTTTATGAATCGCCACTAATGATTTTACTAATGATAAACCAATACCGGATCCGGTATTATTTTCTTTACTGTTTGTTGCCTGATAAAATCGCTTGAAGATTTTTTCCTGACTTTTCAAAGGAATTCCGATACCATCATCACTAACCTCAATGATTAACACTCCTTCTACTCCATCTTTGAGCCTGAGAAACAAATCTATGTTTCCGTATTTATTTGTAAATTTTAAGGCATTAGACAAAAGGTTGTAAAGAATTTTATCGTATTTATCATTATCGATCCAACCATTAATATTTTCGGCTTCTGAAATAAAGTTTAACTTAATTTTCTTGTTGTAAGCCATTTCTTTATAAGAATCAAAAATATTTTTTGAATACGCCAGAATATCTGTTTTTGAGACTTTAAGTTTTAATTCACCAGACTGTGCTTTTCTAAAATCCAGTACCTGATTTACCAGGTTTAATAATCGGCTGGCATTTTGATAAATAAGATTGTATCTGCTTTTTTCATACTCGGTTGCATTAACATTATTTTCATCTAATAATTGTTTTGCAGGTCCTAAAATAAGGGTTAACGGAGTCCTTAACTCATGTGAGATGTTGGTGAAAAATCGGAGTTTTTCATTATTCAGTTTAACATCATGCTCCCTGTTTACTTTTTCGGTAAGCAATTCTTGTTTTAAGCGGATACGGTTTTTAATCTCTTTTCTGATAAAATAAAAAATAGCGGACAACACTGCAAAAATTATTAAAAATGCTATTGGCGTTAACCAAAATGGAGGAAGAATTTTTATTTGATAAGAAACCTCCTTGCTCCAGTGTCCATCACTGTTACCGGATCTTATTTTAAACACATATTTTCCCGGATAAAGATTGGTATACTGAACAAATCTTGAATTACTATTTACGGTAATCCATTGTTTATCAAATCCCTCCAGCATATACTGAAACTTATTAAGCTTTTCGTTTGCAAATGACGGTGCCGAAAACTGAAGTGAAAAATTTCGGTTTTTATAACTGAGTTCAACCTCTTTACCATAATTCAAATCACTTAAAAGAGGAACCTGTCCGTTGATTTCCATTCCCGGAAATGCTTCTTCATTCTGAACTTTGAATTCCGTCACTATCGGTGCGGGTGACCAATTATTCTTTTTCATTGTATGGGGCGAAAAAGAAATAACACCGTTTTTGCCCGCTAAATAAATTTTTGAATTATTAAAATTAAAAAAACCACTTGAACTAAAAACATCCAGCCTGTTTCCGCTATTGACATGATAGATGCTAATTTCTTTTAAATTGGCTTTTAAACACGCAATACTATTGTTATTAATATTTAACCATAAGTCACCTTTAGTGTCTAATAACATATTGATAATCCACTTTCCGGAGAGCTCCTTAAGGTGTGAAATTGTTTTGAATTTATTTTTTGAAGGTTCGTAAAGACATAAGCCATAACGGGTAGAAGCCCATATGGTTCCTTTTTTGTCTATCAAAATATCACTGACATTGTCATCATAAGGTATTTCGTTTTCCTGTTTAGAAAGTGATTTATAGGTTTCTATTTTACCTGATGTATTGTTGTATCGTACTACACCTGTTTCTGTGGCAAACCAAATATTGTTCTTATTGTCTTTTTCTATGGCATTGATTTGGAAACCTGGCAATAATTTACCTTTGGAAAACTGAACTTCCATGGTTTTGGTATTTAATACAACAGCTCCTTCCCCAAAAGAACCTACCATCATCGTTTGTGGCCCTATATTGCAAAAAGCAAATAATGCTGAGGATTCGAACCCGAGATTAATTTCTTTTGAAGAATTGGTAACATAATTATAGACCAGCAAATTACCGTTCCAAAGACCGCAATAAAAAATCTTTCCATCATCCGAATAAATACTGGCAATATCCTTGTTATTATTGTACAATGGTCTAAAATCATTGGCATTCGAAATAAAAAGTCCATTATGGCTGGTTACAACAATTACTTTTTCATCATAGGTTTTAGCAAAGCCTCTTATACGTGGAGCCTGATTGCCTATGTGCCGCGAAATGTCTTTATTGAGTGTAAACTGATTTTCGTAAGGATCATATTTATCCAGTCCGTCTTCTGTTCCTATCCAAAGCACTCCGGAGGCATCAAAATATAATGCAGAAACCAAATTATCAACTATGGATGTGTCTTCTGACAATACGGAATAATACCATTTATAATCCCCTTTCTGAATATCTTCCAATTGATTACAGACCAGCAATCCTCCTAAAGTACCCACCCAATATTTACCATCAGGAGCCCGGGCAACCGAAAGGAAATAAGGGCCTAAACTCCCCCTGATTTCTTTGTTTTCAATATATAGGTTTACAAATTGATCGTTTTTTTTATCTAATTTATAAAGTCCCTGACGCGTTCCAACAAAAATATCCGCTTTAGCGTCCTGATAAATAAAATTAACGTACGGATTCTTCTCATTCGAATTAGGAACAAAAAGCGTATAGTCATTAATTTTTACGATTGCTCCTTTAGAGTCCATCGTTATTTTGGCGACAGATCCTTTTTCATAACTCCCGATCCAGATATTCCCTTTTTTATCTTCAAATATTTCTTTTACATAATCAAAACCCTTGATCGGAATCTTTTCGAATCTGTTTTCTTCCAAAAAAAACAGGTAAACGCCTTTCGTTTTAGTACCTACCCAAACTCTTTTGAACTTGTCTACATAAACCGATCGAATCTCTTCTTCGGGCAGGCTGTTGGGATCTTCTTTTTTGGAAAAAAAAGTGGTAAACACCTGGGTATCTAATTTAAAAAGGGTCAACCCTTTTCTGGTGCCAATCCATAAGTTATTTGATTCTTTATCGAGTTCTAAGGCAGTTATATCATCATTGTATAATTTATTCTGGCCTGGAGAAGAACTCATATAGTTTTTAAACTGATAACCGTCAAAACGATTCAGTCCGGAAAAAGTACCAAACCATAAAAACCCTTTTTTATCCTGAACAATATGCCTCACAGAGTTATGCGACAACCCGTTATTGTCATTATAATGTACAAATTTTATATTCTGTGAATAAGAATAATAAAAAGCTGCCAGGCAAAAAAATAATATAAAAGGATTCTGTTTCATAGAATGAATTATAGATGCAATGTACTGATTTTGAACCAGTAAATATTAATTTTTCTTAAGGGGTATCCGGTCAATCCGGTTTGTTTTTAAATTGATTTTAAAATGATCTGATGGTTGCCCATTCATGGTTTTTAGAAATATTTCTGACCATAAAACCAATTTATTATCGCTCGTTTTTGCTAACTGCCCACAGACAATCCGGTACTGTTTTAATCTATTGGCACCAATTTCCGGTATCGCTAATTCATCCGCATTTTTTAACCTGTAAAAATCAAATATCATATCAGAACCTGTCCATGATTCGAAATTCTGTACTGTTAAGTTATTAAATAATAATTGTTTTTCAATCTCTGCAGTGTGTTTATTGATTTCCAATAAATCTTTGCCTGAAAGATTTGCAATAGATTTTAAAAATTCAACCGGAAAATCTTCAGGCAAAAACCGTAAGCGTACTAATTCTTTTAAATGCCATTCTGTAAAATCTTTATAATCGGCAGCTTTCAGAATGGCTGCATTCCAAATGTCAGGGCTTTTTATATTTTGCAAATGAGCATATTCTTCTTTATAAAAAGGAAATAAACTATTGAAATTAGAAACCTTGCCAACCACTACTGTCTCCACCTCAACTTCTGAATCAGATTGAATTGTAAGTATTTTATAAGCCGGCATATAAGCAGCCAAGGAAGGTGTTTGAATATTAAATAAGGTATTGCCTTTTGCAGTTGTTCGTACTCCCGTATCGTTAATATGCATGTGTCCGCCAAAATGTATCTGTATACCGGCATCTGCAAATAATTGGGCGACTTCTTCATTAGGGACTCTTTGCACCTGCATTTTATCAGCACCGAACAGCAATTTTAATTCCGGTGACGCATCATCATTAAAATCGACCATTGGATAATGGCTGAAAGCAATTAACATTTTGCCTTTTTGTCTGGCTTCCGCCGAAACCTTTTTTACCCAGTCCAACAGATGACTTTTATAAATCAGCACATTATTATATCCCGTATTTGCTCCTGAAAAATCATGCGGATCATCCGTCAAACCTGATAATTTTTGATTAGGGACATACGCATTGGCATCTATTGCCAAAAACCAAATTCCTTTGATTGGTTCCACCAGATAACTGGCATCAGGAAGCCATAAATTGGTATTTTTAACGGCATAAGTCCTTTTTTCTAATGCCGATTCTTTTAGTGCTTCCTCAAAATTATAGCTTTCATAATTGTAATCTGAAAAAGGGGTTTCCCAATACAAATAGTCTTTCTTTGGAAAAAATCCAAAGTCAGCCATTTCCTGTAAAGTTTCCTTATATCCCCAGTTTTTAATATCAGATGTGATAATGGGTTCTAATTGATTTTCATCTTTGCCAGAATTGATTTTAGAACTGCTGATAATTTGCTCTTTACCGTCTTTGCCTAAAAAATCAGTTTTAGCAGCATCTTGCGAAAAAGGCCTTACCACATCATGATTCCCGGTTGTTACAAAAAATGATATGCCGTATTTCTTTGAGTACTCATCAAGTATTTTCCTCAATCCCCTAATATGAACGGGTTGTCCGTCATCACTAAAATCACCCGGAAGCACGACTTGTTTAATTCCTCTTTTTACAATATCATTTAAGGCTTCTAAAAAGGCAAAATAATTTTCATTGAAAATTCTGGTGGAATGCAATTGCGCACTCATTGTTCTGATATTGGCATATTCTCCCGTTACCGGATTTTTAACGCCCTGATAGGTATTGTCTTCAAATTTTGGAAAAATATCCTGTAAATGAACATCGGCAATAAAGGCAATTTGTACAGCATCTTTTCTTTCTGCCTGATTTGATTTACAGGCAGATAAAGAAAATAACAACAGTATAAAAGCCGATATTTTAAACATATAACTTTATTTTTAATACACTTCGACTCCGCTCAGTGCGGGCTGGAAACATATATTTTGTAAACTCAAAAACAAGCGTTTCACTTATTTAAAACATATGTAGTTATTAATTAGACCCAATGGATAACCATACTATTTTATGTAAGCTTCTAATTTATCCAAAGTATTTAGTTCTTCTTCTCTTGCACTTGAAGATATAATTCTTGTTTCTAATTTTTTGGTTGGTTTAGAGATTAACAAATATTGTGTTCCATCATCCGTATTTTTTACATAATCTTTCGGGTTGTACATTATGGCAGCACCAATTTCTATGATCTCAGCAGCAACATCTTCAGGGTGTTTTCCCCATACAGCGATATAATTTGCTCCTTTTTTAGTTTGGAAATCTTTAAAATAATTTACTCCGGTAACAAATTGCACTTTTTCGCCGGTTAAACTAACAGCTTCAACTTTAGCTTCTCTTTTTCCTGAAAATACAGTAACACGAACTAAAATATCTACTTTTTTTCCTTTGTAAGGAACTCCTCTTGAAATCATTTCCATCCATGATGTCGTGTCTGTTTTTCCAACACGGGCCAGACGATTCGATACAGGATTCAACGGCACTACTTTTTCTCCGTCCCAAAGTTTTACTCCTCCCAAACCTACCGTGGATGCCACTTTGTAATAATCAGCTCCCCAGCCTTCTTTTTGCTGCTCCGGTGTTGGGTACCAATTTGCTTTTCTCAACTCTAAACCCGGTTTTGCTTTAGAATAAACGTCGATAGCCACTTTATCACTAAAATATATCCTCAATGCCATCCATTCGTTCTCTACTGCCGGTCCGTGATGTCCAATTGTTTTATATAAATCTCCTGATTCTGAACCTATATCTGTCAAATAAGTAATTTTTTCAGATTTCATATACAAACTTGTGTCCGTATTATTTTGTCCAAAACAAGTAAAACAAAACAATAAGGCAGTAATAAATGATAATTTCATAATTTAAATTATTTATAGATTAAATTTAATTTCCGTAAATTTAAAATAACCTTTCAACAATACCCAAAGATTTATTATTAAGATAGCATCATTTTGTGATGAAAAGGTGTAAATCCTGTAATATAAACATGTTCTCCGCTTGTTCGAAGACTTCCCTGATGATACGTATATTCTTCACTATCCAGATTTTCTATATTTAAATGTTCACACTTTCCCGGTCCAAATTGTATTTTATCTCCTGCCATAATAAGCTCTCCAAATCCTGATTTAAGAAAATAATTCTTTTTTTCATCTTGTACTGCTCCCGTAATTGAACTTCCTTCATTAAAACACAGTTCGATTGTCACCTCAACATTTGGCGGGCCATCCACTTTAAAATCCAGGCTCAGCGTTCCGTTATCTTCCGTGATTTCAATTATGGTAGTTTGTTTTTTTACATTGCTTTTTGTTCTCGAGTCAAAATCCATTTTATTCCAAAACCTGCCATCCGGTGATTGTGATAATTTATAATCGCCATCCGGTTTACGAAATTCTTCGGTCAGAGGCTGGTAATAATCCGCTTCTTTGGTTTCTTTCAGGATATATTTATTTCCTTCTTTCACGATTCCCTCACTGCTAAAATATCCCATCCTGAAAAACGAAGTAGAAAGCCGCATGTATTTTAATATTGCATCTCCTTTTCTAAACATTAAAAAGTTAGGATTCGAAGATCTTCCGGAAACAATTTGAACAGGCTGATCATTTCCTCCAAATAATGTTACAGAAGTTTTCCCCCGTCTGATTCTTGCGAGGTTTGAGACTGCAAAAAACTTTTTAAAATCATTTGCCACCTTTCCCTCAACAGGAATTTGTTTTCGAAGCACCTCATTCTCCATAAAAAAAGCTAACGAATTCGATAAGATATCGGTTGCAAAATCCGGTAATTTTTCGATAGAATTCACCATATAAGCAAACATTGGATTAACCGTCAGAATAGCCATATAGCGATACTGCAAATAAAAGTTGGTCACTTTTATATTCATAAACTGATCCTGCCTTTTAGAATCAACTGTAACCAAATCGCCATTTGGTTCTGTATAATAAAAATAAGTCGTCAGGTTTTTATGAACAATATCCAATAACTGAGGTCTGTTTAGTAATCTGGCCATCGTAATTAATGCTTTATCAATAACCGCTGAGTAGATTCCGCTTCGTTCTGAATAATGTCCGTCCTGATTCATATAAATTCCTTCAGCCAGCCATTCATCAATTCTTCGAACATATCTGGGATCAGGATACAAGGAATTAATATTGGCTAAAGCCGCACAAATAACCCATCTGTGATTTGGGGTATGAACGCCTCCTGTTACCATAGCTTCGCCTGCATTCAGAATAAACTTTTTCAATTTATCTTTCAACAGTACTAAATCAGCTTGTTTGTTATTCTTTAAAATAGCTGCTGCCGGACATATATATTCTAAAATAAAGGCGGTGTCCGGTGGCGATTGCCTGTTTCCTCCGGCATCCAGTGTTCCGTCACTATATTGTTCTTTTAGTAAAACATCTATGGCTTCATTCATTTTTTCAGCCAAAACTTTTGACTTATAATATTCAGATTCCGAATTGGATATCGAAGCAGTCATAGCTGTTATCGAACTTGCTACACCCCGAAAACTACTTAGTCTGATATTGGGATCGATTGGAGCCCTGTTCAATATGCTTTTAACTTTGGCATCATTGTTTGAAATGAGCTTTTTCATTAATTGAATATCCTCTTTCGAAGTAGTGCTGTTTAAAAATAAATCGTTTGCAAAAAGGGCATCACTAACTAAAGCTCCGGCTAATGTCAGACCTGATAACCTGATAAATTTTCCACGGCTCATTTGCTGTTTCATAATTCTGATTTTTTTTGCTGATTTTTACTGATTTCAACTTATACCGTTTTTGAGACTCAACGGAGACCTAACAGGTTTTTAAAACCTGTTAGGTCTAATTCGGTAAACAATTAATATGTATGTGTTATTTATCCACTATTTTTACTAATGTCCAGTTTATCCCTAATGGATTTTTAGTTACTTTACAAATAAGAGGATACTCCGGATTTTTTACGATCCACATTTCTGTTTCATCAATCTGCGCAATTACATGTAAAGTATCTAATACTTTTCCTTCCATATCAACACTTTTTTTATCTGTTTCATCTAAAACATAAGTAGTGTTGTTATAAATGAACTTCTTATTTTTTAATAAATCCTGATAAGCCGACTGGGAAATCATAAAAAAAGTCTCCGTTGGTTTCAACTTCAAAACGGGTGAATATTCTCCCTGATTAAAACTTAATGTATTTCCGTTTTTTAATGCTTCCGGCATCGTTATGATACTGCTTTTTACTCCTCTTGTATCCAAATTTAATACGAGCGTATCGTTAGCTATTTTAGTGGTCAGCGTTAAGGTTCTTGTCTGGCCATGCAGTTTGCAGATATAATGCAATTGGGTGTTATTTTTAATGGATGGAACATAGTTTTGTGCTATTCCTATCTGATGCATTGCACACAAAATAATGGTTAAAATGGCATTTTTCATCTGTTGCATATTTTATTTTGTTGGTGGTAAAATAGTAGTTCCCCAACCCGAAGGTTTTGAATCCATTTCGAAAATCAATTCGCCTCCTTTAACAATATCATCGTGTAAAATCCATGCTTTGTTGTAGGGCTTTCCGTTTAATAAAGCTGATTTTATATATTTATTTTTATCACTCATTTTTTTTGCCGAGATCTTAAAATTGTTTCCGTTTTCTAACTGTATAGTAATTTCCTTAATTAATGGCGTATTCAATAAATAATAAGGCTGACCCGCATTTGGGTAAAGCCCCATCATATGGAATGCCAGCCAGGAAGACATAGCGCCGGAATCGTCATTACCCGGCAATCCTTCATGAGAGGTATTGAAATTATTTTTAATAATTGTTCGGATTCTGTCACTGCTTAAATACGGTTTTCCGATCCAATGATACATCGTGGGTGCTAAAAAAGAAGGTTCATTGGAAACATCATATAATTTTTCGTCAAAAAAAGTGTCCAATCTTTTTTGGAAAGCCAAATCGCCACCGGATTTAGCAACAATTGCCGGAATATCGTGGGGAACACTTAATGAATATTCCCAGGAAGTTCCTTCGTAAAAAAACACGCACCAATGACACACATACCAAGGAGATTCTGTAATTGTTGGCGTATATTTATAAGTTGGTTTCTGAATTTTTGATTCCCCAAAAACAACCTCATCCAGCCAATTTCCTGAGGCATCTTTTGGCATAATAAATCCTTTCGCACCATTGTTTTGATAATCATCGCGCCATAAATTTTTCCAGTATTGGGATTGTTTAATATATCTTTCATAAATAACAGTATGATTTAAACCTTTGGCAACCGTAGCAATATTATAATCGTTGTACGCATAATCCATAGTTCGGTTTCCTGCGCGATCTACTCCAAAGGGAACATAACCTAAGCGCAAATAATCCAATAATCCGCCCCGGCCTTCTTTTTCCTCATTTCCGCCCGGTGGTACTTCTGCATCTTTAAGCATGGCTTTCAAAGCCAATTCATAATCTATTCCTTTTAAGTTTTTTACGAAAGCATCGGCTAAAACAACCTCCGCATTAGAACCGCCTTGCGTACGGCCATTATCATTGCCGCTTCGACCTTCCGGAAGATAGCCTTCACGTTTGTATATATTTAATAAAGCATTGGCAATTTCAACCTGACGCTTAGAATCGATTAGTGTAATCAAAGGACTGGAACTTCTAAAAGTATCCCAAATACAATAAAAATCATCATAATAAGGTTCTTCATTCGTCCATAACGGATTTTCTCCAGTTCTGTTTACAGGCATTATCATAGTGTGATACAAACCTGTGTAAAACATTTTTTTATATTCGTCTGAAGTATCATCTGAAAGTTTAATACGGGTTAATAACTGTTCCCATTTATTTTCTAAATCAGCTAAAACGGTATTAAAATTCCAATGCGGGATTTCTACTTCAATATTATTTTTTGCTTTTAATTCACTTAAAAAAGAGATTCCAATTTTAATATTAAGTTCCTGTTTTCCTTCATTTCCAAAAGAAAGCAATCCTGCAGTTTTTTTTCCTGAATCAAACTGAGCAGATTGATTGGTATAAAATTTACCGTCTTTCCAGGTAACATATTTCGCAATTGGTTGATCAAAAATTGCCCAAAAATAAACGGTATAGGCACGGCCATTATTCCATCCTCCTCTAATTCTGGTATATCCCCTAACTTCAGTATCGGAGACAATTTCTATTTGAGAACCTACAAATTGCTGTGCTTCCCTTGCATTGGGTTCGGGATTTTCTCCCAGAAAAAATCCCGGGTCAATTTTTAAATCTTTGGATGTATTTTCAGGATACGTAATCCGATAAAAAGAAACTTTTTCGGCTGTTGTTATTTCTGTTCTTATATTATTTTCTTTGAAAACGGTCTCATAATAACCCAACTTTACGTTTTCTTCAGACCTGTAGGAAGTTTGATCCAACTTATCCAAAGTTCCGGAAAAAGGCATAATCTGAATGTTTCCATACTTAGGACCGCCTCCGGTTCCGCTCACATGAACCTGGCTAAACCCGGTTACTTCTTTTGGTAATGGCAGCCAGCCGCTATTTGGACTTACTGTGCAGTCCGGACTTGGTTTTACCATTCCGTAAGGGCAGGAAGGTCCAATAAAAACCCTGCCATCACCTTCTGATCCAATCATGGGATCTACGTAATTGTGAAGTTTTTGCTGGGCAATTGTGGCAATTGTAAAGAATAAGGTTATCCCTAAAAGTATAATTTTACTATATATTTTCATTGCTTATTTTATTCCTTTAGTATTTGATTTTATAACATTCCAGGCTATTTTGGTTTTAATTAATTTTTTGTCACCCTGAGCGGAGTCGAAGGCTTTTTATCGCAAAAGGGCTTCGACTCCGCTCAGCCTGACAATTATAGCCAATGGATAAAACTAAAATATTACTGCTTTGGCGTATTAGACATTTCTAAACTTAACTCTCCTCCGTTTGTAATTTCTTTATGAGAAATACTAAACTCTTCCAGGGGAATATTGTTATATTTTATATCCTTTATATAAACGTTTTCAACATTATTATTACCGGCTTTAATAACAAAAATTTTACCCGGATAATATTTTGGATTTAATTCAACTGAGACTTTATTAAATATAGGACTTCCTATCTGGTATACCGGATTTTCATCTGTGCCTCCATTCATTTGAAACAAACCAATTTTAAGCAATACGTTCAGACTTCCCATTAATCCCTGATCTTCATCTCCATTGTAACCTGTCGCCGGAGATAATCCGCTGAAAGTTTCTTTTACTACATTTCTGGTCCAATACTGCGTTAAATCAGGTCTTCCCAGTAAATTAAAAATATTTGATGTTTCCATGGAAGGCTGATTCCCAAAATTTATCGGAATACGACTAAATTCCGGATGTAATTCAGCATCATGAGAAGTTCCGGAAGTATATTTTAAATTTTTAGCGGTTTCAAACTGACTGTTTAATTTTGCTGCAGCTTTTTCTTTCCCACCCATTAATTCGGCCAGGCCATTAATATCATGTGGTACAAACCATGTTGATTGTGCTGCATTCGACTCTATAAAACCATTTTCATATTGATACGGATCAAAATTTTCACGCCATTTTCCGGACACCTCTTTTGGACGCATCCATCCGGTTGTTTGGTCAAAAACATTTTGATAGTTTTTAGATCTGGCCATAAAATAATTATAATCCTCTTCATGATTTAATTTCTTGGCCAATTGTGCCAGGGTCCAATCCTGATAAGCGTATTCTAAAGTTTGGCTGGTTCCATCCTGATGACTTCCAAATTCACCATCGGGAAGCGGATAAGGAACAAAACCGTTATCTAAATAATATTTTAATCCTCCACCGCTGTTTGTATTATGTTCATATCCGGCTTTTCCCATAATACCATTTAACATATGGTTTTTTTTGAGTGCAATATAAATAGCTTCCAAATCTTCTTTTATAATTCCTTTTTGAATTGCACTAACAATAAAAGGTGTGGTTGAAGCCCCTGTCATAACATAGGTATCATTACCTCCGGAAGGACCACGAGGAATCATTCCGCCATCTTTATAATATTGCATTAGTGACTCTACAAATTCTTCCATGATTTCAGGATAAACAAGTCCCCAAAGGGTATTAATTGTCCATTGTGCTCCCCAAAATGCATCCGAATTGTAATGATTAAATTTTGGTTTACCGTCTGCATTGAGAGGCAATTGTCCGATTCTAAATTTTTCTCCTGTGTTATCAGGATAGGCACCATTTGCATCACTAATCATTTTTCTTCCCTGCAAAGCATGCCAAAGATCGGTATAAAATCGTCTTTGCTCTGTTTCTGTTCCTCCTTCTACTTTAATCCTGCCTAAAAAATTATTCCATTCGTTTTTTGAATCTTTAACTGCTTTATCAAAATTCCAATGTGCTAATTCTTCCTGAATATTAATAGCTGCGTTTTCAATTGAGGTATATGAAATACCTACTTTCATCAATACTTCTTTGTCCGTTTTACCAAAATTAACCAAATAATTGCCTGTAGTGGTATTTCGCTCTATCGAGGTAACAGGCTCATTAAATTTAATTTTAAAAAATACGGTTAATGGTTTTGGACGTCTGAAATTAGTACTTAATACTAATGATCCTGATAGTTCATAATCATTGTTCTTTTCTAATATCCCTTTTGTATTTTCGCAAGGTCCCAGGATTGTGTTCAGGTTAAAAAGAATGGCTTTTTGTGCTGTAACAGGAAAAGTATATCTATGGAAACCTACTCTTTTGGTACTGGTTAATTCTGCAGTTATCTGGTACCTTTCTAATTTTAGTGAATGGTATCCGGGAGTTATTTTTTCTGTTTCATGGCTGAATTTAGAATAGAAATCTGTAAAAATATTTGCTGCATTTTCCTTTGAAATTGTTACCGGCATTACAGAAACCCCGGACAACTGCCATTCATGAATATGACTAAAACCTTTTATGGTATCTGTAGTATATTTGTATCCGCCTCCCCAGTCACCTTTAATTTCAGTATCCGGGCTTAAATTTACCATACCAAACGGGCGGCTTGCTGATGAAAAGAAAAACCATCTGGAATTTTCGGTATCAAGCAAAGGATATACCATATCTGCAGGCTCCTTTTTTGTAAAAGAGAGATTTTTTTCGGCTTTACATGACACTAAAAAAATAAGAACTAAACTTATTCCAATGCGTCCTAATTTATAAATTTTATCTGGTTTCATTTATTCTGTTTATATTGACAGGGGCTGACAATTTGTGTATGCTGAATTGATTTATACCGAACAATTAATTCTAAGATTTTTACGGAAGAATCTGCCTGAGAAATATTATTTTATCTCTCAGGAAGTTCAACCGGCATGAATATTACAGAACACAACATATTCTATCACATTTTCCATTAGATTCTGTCATTCCTTAATTATTGGGGGCAAAAAAGTTTTCTTGTATTCAAAAATGAAAATGTGTCTTCTAAATCGGTCTGAAATACCATTTTAGTAAAAAAGGAGAAGAAACTTTAATCTTCCTCTCCTTTTTAAAAATAAAAGCAATGTGTAAATAAATTTTTCTTTTAATATCCTGTAGTCTGAACTAAAGCAGGGTTTAAAACCATAGCATTTGTTGGGATTGGGAAAACACGACGATAGGTTTCAGCATTTGTTTTGAATCCCCATGAACCTTCATATTTTCCGAATCGAATCATATCGTTTCTATGCCATGCTTCCTGTGCAAATTCACGAGATCTTTCTTTGTAAAGTTCTTCTAAAGTTACACTTGTCCAGGCAGCAGAAGTAGTACGGTTAGAACGAACCATATTTACCAATGAAAGAGCAGTCTGACCTAAAGTTTCATTGCCTCCGCGAAGAATCGCTTCTGCTTTCATCAAAATCACATCTGAATAGCGCAAAAATGGAACGTCATTATTTTGATTACGGTTTGTTGAACTTTTATCAGGATAAAATTTAATGTTTCTATATCCCATGTTCCAGGCAATCTCATCATTTCCACAATCAAATAAGGTCTGACTTTGACGAAGAACAATATTTGGTGTTAAATCTACCTGATACGTATAAGTAGCACCACCATCTGCACCTGCGTAAAACTGATCATATCCTTTTTTTGTTGTAGTAACCTTTACAGGTGTAACACCATCATTCAGATATTGCAGACCGGTTAACCATTGATTATTACGAATATCATTCGCATCATTAAAATTGGCATAAAATTCAGGCAGAGTACTTCTGGGCGCACTAGGTGTAAAGGCAAGACCGAACTTTGTTTTTTCAG
Source organism: Flavobacterium sp. (assembly GCA_039931915.1). Taxonomy (GTDB): domain Bacteria; phylum Bacteroidota; class Bacteroidia; order Flavobacteriales; family Flavobacteriaceae; genus Flavobacterium. The sequence goes on from JBDTRA010000061.1 coordinate 17,839, forward strand.
AACGCGGCACATCATAACGTGAATGATACATCTGTCCGTTGAAACCAACAGTAACAGCTGAAGGATCATAAGGAACTGCAAAAATAAACTCTTTCATTGCGGGACCATTAGTTGGATAAAACATTTGAAGATACGTCGCTCTTGGTTCAATGTTATATAATCCTGAATTAATTACCTGATCACAAGCTGCGATAGCATCATTATAACGCTGCGTTCCTGTATACACTTCTGAATTCAGATACAATTTTGCAAGCAGAGCATTTGCCGTTTGCTTGTTTGGTCTGCCGTAAGTTGTAACACCCGAAGCAGGATTTAAATTAGGAATTGCTTTTTTTAATTCTTTCTCAATAAAATTGAAAACTTCTGTTCTGCTGGATTTAGCGTGTGAACTAAAATCGCCATATACTGTATCTAATGGTACATCTCCATAACTATCCATTAGCATAAAATAAGAAATAGCACGCATGGTTTTTACTTCAGAAATTAAAGTTGATTTTTCTGTACCTGCCGGCATTGCCTTATCTAAGATTGAAATCGTCTGATTGCTAATCCCTACCACTTTAGACGACCAGTCCCAAAGACTGCTTATAATACCATTATCCGGCGTCCAGTCATGATAGTGCATGGCAATATAATTTCTGTTATCAAACCAGTTACCTCCTCTTGCAGGCATAATGGCTTCATCTGTAGATAAGGACTGGGACCACCACCATGAAAATGAAAAATCACCGCGAAAAGCTGAATAAACAGGCCCTGTGGTCTGAATATACTGTGTTGAGTTCTGAGGGAATACGTCTGGTGTCAGTTGTGTTGTAATTGGCACATCAAGATCTTCACAAGACCATAACAAACCAACCATCAGTATTGGAAGTCCTAAATGTTTTAATATATTTTTCATAATTTTTACAATTTAATTTTTAGAAGATCACATTTAAACCAAACATAAAGGTTCTGGTTTTTGGATAGAAGTTATTCGAATCTACACCTGGAGCAGTACCTCCCTGTTCTACTTCCGGATCAATTCCTGAATACTTGGTAATAACAAACACATTATTTATCGTTTCATAAATACGTATTTTTTGTATGTATCTGCCCACTTTACCAAAATCATAGCCCAATGTCATATTATCTAATCGGATATAACTGCCGTCTTCTATAAAACGTGACGAATATTTATAAGAATTCAGATCGGATGGCGATTCATCTTGTGCATCCACTAAAATATTATTGGTCATTGCAGTACTTGGCCTGAATAAATCAGCACGGGTAGCATTGAAAATTTTATTACCAAATACTCCTCTGAAGAAAATACTCAAATCAAATTTCTTGTATTGAAAATTATTTCCCCAGCCTAATAATACTTTTGGCTGTGCGCTTCCTGCATAATGGTAATCTACACCTACAAGAGGTGTTGTTGTCAGGTTGCCATTTTTATCATAATATTGAGAAACACCATTAGCATCTTTTCCGGCATATTTAAGTGTAAAGAACTGACCAAGAGGTTTTCCTTCTTTAAAAATCTGCAAAGTACTTCCGGTTTGGCCTCCTCCATCAGGTTGTACTCTACGGATAGAATCTCCACCAATAAAGAAAGGGTTCGTTAATTTAACGATCTCATTTTTATTGCTTGCCAAATTTAAATTGGTTGACCATGTAAAATTAGCAGTCTTAACAGGTGTAGCACCTAAACTAAGCTCAATACCTTTATTAGACATAGTTCCTCCGTTAGCTACAATTGTTCCTACTGGTACAAGTACCGGGCTTACATTATAATTAAAAATCATGTCAGTTGTTTTCTTGTCATAAACATCAACCGAAGCTGTTACTTTTCCGTTCAATATGGCAAAATCAACACCAATATTTGTGGTAGCTGTTTTTTCCCATTTCAAATCCGGGTTTGCTGCCTGATTAGGCCCATAAGCTCCTATTTGCTGTCCGTTATAATAAAAAGTTCCTAAACTTCCAGAAATAAACTGAGCTGTATAAGCATTAAATCCTGATGAATTTCCTGTTACTCCGTAACTGGCACGAAATTTTAAGTCGCTAAAAAGTTTTTGACCCTGCATAAAATCTTCTTTGTCCACTCTCCATGCTGCTCCTACAGAAGGAAAATATCCCCAACGATTATTGGCTCCAAATACAGAACCTCCGTCTCTTCTAATTGTTCCCTGCAAAAGGTATTTATCTTTGTAATTGTAATTTAAACGTGCAAATTCACCAATCAAACGTGTTTTTTGATAAGCTTTGCTATCCCCAAAATTTACTACATAACCATTCACTGAAGTGTAGTTACTTAAAGCAAGATTATTATATCCTACATTATCTACCGGGAAATTAGTTGCTGTAGCCTGAAATCCATCTCCCAAAATATTTTCCTGCCATGAATATCCTAAAACAGCTTTTATTTTATGACTTCCTAAAGTCTGATCCCAGGTTAAAAAACTCTCAACAATATTATTTGTATTTTCATAAGAATTTCTTAATGCTGAACCATTTAGTCCAAAATTTACAAGCCCTCTTGTTTGAGGTGGATCTGGATTATTGTAGAAATTTGCACTATTATATTTTGCATAATAACTATCATAAAATTCTCCATGTGTTGTAGTTAATTTTTGATGTGCAATGTTTAAGTTATACGTAAATCCAAAAGGAAGTTTTACTTCTGTAGTAAAGCTGCCAACAAGATTATTTGCTTTTGTCTCATCGGTTCCATGCTCAATCATAGCCACAGGGTTAAAATATCCCGGATTAGCAAAATTTTCGAAAAAAGTTCCATCAGGATTTTTTACCGGAGAAACCGGAAGGTAACTTACAGACTGCAAAAGCACTGCGTTACGTTGAGGCACATTGGTATATTTACTACTTGAGTTGGTAACATTCAAACCAAATTTAACTTTATCATCAAAAGCATATTGCTCAACAGATAAACGGGCAATCACACGCGAAAAATCACTTTTCATAAGAACTCCTTCTTTATTAAGAGAAGTTAAACTTGCTGTATAATTACCATGTTGACTACCTCCGCTCATTGATATGTTATGACTGCTTGAAGCTGCCCCTCCGGATCTTAAGATTTCCTTCTGCCAATTTGTATTTGCACCCTTATCATTTTCAGGAGTAAAATTCAAATTGTTTTTAGTGGTAAATGCTCTCAGTTGATTTGCATCCATCATATCAAGCTGATTGGTAACATGCTCATAGCCAAAATAACCATTATAAGAGATTTGAGTTCTGTCTTTACTGCCTTTTTTTGTAGTAACCATAATAACTCCGTTGGCGGCACGATTACCATAAATTGCAGTTGCAGCAGCATCTTTTAATACATCAATAGTTGCGATATCATCTGGTGAAATAACCGAAATATCAACCCCTGGAATTCCATCTACTACATAAAATGGTCCCTGCGAACTGTTTAATGTTGAAACTCCACGTAAAACTACCGAAGCTGGTTTTGTAGGATCGCCACTTGATGAGATGTTCAAACCCGAAACCTTACCTTGAAGTAACTGTCCTACATCACTAATTGCTCCTTTATTTAATTCTTCAGCTTTAATTGAAGTTATAGCAGTAGTTAAGTTTTTACGGGTTCCTTTTCCATAACCAACCACTACAACTTGTTCTAAAGTAGTTGTCGTTGGAGACAATTTAATTGAATAATTGGTTTTTGATTCCTCTAATTTGAGAGTCAGGTCCTGAAATCCAATATAGGAAATTATCAGTACAGCATTTTTGTTTGAAACACTCATTTTAAATTTCCCGTCAAAATCTGTTACGACGCTTTTGCTCGTACCCTTTTCGAGTATATTAGCAGCTGGTAATGGGATACCCTTCTCATCTAAAATTATACCGGTCACATCTGTTTTTTGTGCCCATGTATTAATGGAGAAGCCGAGAAAAAAGGCTAATAATAAAAGTTTAAGTTTTTCCATGTTTTATTAGTTAATTGGTTATTATAGTTAAGACGAAATTAGTATTAATGAAATGTTAACAAATGGACAGGTTATTCAGAAACATGGATATTTTTAGTAAAGTCAATGAGAATAAGGGGTTTGAGACTTGCTTTTATAATATTATGTAGTTAAAGTTGTGTTAATATATCCATCTCACAAAAGCTTCCATTGCTGCATAATGGGATAATCCAAGCTGATGATATAAATCTGCTGTTTCCCTGTTTCGATCTTCGGCACGCTGCCAGAATTCCCTGCTGTCCGAACCTTGAAAAACCACTCCGTCCTTTTGGGATTGGTGTTTAAAAATGCCTTTTCTTTTTTCGAGTACCTGATCCGGTCCCATCGGTACTGCCATTTCAATTTCATCTATTCCCCACTCCTGCCATGCACCTCTGTAAAGCCAAACCCAGCAATCTTTCATAAAATCTTTTGCTTTCAATCGTTTTACAGCTTCAAAAATTGCGTCTAAACATACTTTGTGTGTACCATGTGGATCTGCCAAGTCGCCTGCTGCATATATTTGATGAGGTTTTATCTTCTCAATCAAATCCATAGTTATCCGAATATCTTCTTCTCCTAATGGCTTTTTCTCAATCGTACCGGTTTCATAAAACGGAAGTTCCATAAAATGAATCCGACTATCCGGTAATCCCACAAAATGGCATGTAGCCTGTGCTTCCCCTTTTCGTATCAGACCTTTAATATTTCTAACTTCCGGAATATCTGTTTCGCTGTTTTTTTTATTCTTAAGAAATTCAACCGATTTATGGTAAATATCATCGGCTTCAATACTTGCAATTCCAAATTTGTCATTGTAATCACATACAAAACCGGCGAATCGTAATGCTTCATCATCTGCCACTGCAATATTTCCAGAAGTTTGATATCCTATATGTACTTCGTGGCCTTGTTCATGCAGGCGTTTAAAGGTGCCGCCCATACTTATAATATCATCATCAGGATGGGGACTAAAAATAAGAACTCGTTTTTTAGCAGGTTCTGCTCTCTCCGGACGTTTACTGTCATCAGCATTGGATTTGCCTCCCGGCCATCCGGTAATAGTATTTTGCAGTTTGTTGAAAATTTTAATATTGATATCATAAGCAGGACCTAAATCTGCAAGCAGATCACTCATTCCGTTCTCAATATAATCGGCATCAGTAAGCATTAGTATTGGTTTTTTCAAATGTAAAGCCAAACCTAAAACCGCTTTTCGTATAAGAGTATCTGTCCAATTCACATTTTCAACCAGCCATGGTGTATTGATCCGTGTCAATTTTGAAGATGCAGCTTTATCCAGTACAAAAGTGGTGTTATTATGCTCTTGCAGAAAAGAGGCAGGAACCTGATTCGTCACCTGTCCTTCTACTGAAGCTTTAATGATGTTTGATTTCCCTTCTCCCCATGCCATCAGGATGACGCGTTTGGCCTCCATGATTTTTTTTACCCCTAAAGTAATCGCTGTTCTTGGTGTATTGTTGAGACCCGAAAAGTCTTTGCTTGCAGCTACACGCGTAATATGGTCTAAGGCAACTAAACGCGTTTTTGAATTTTGCAGTGATCCGGATTCATTAAATCCGATATGGCCATTACCTCCGATTCCTAAAATTTGCAGGTCAAGACCTCCCAGTGCTTCAATCTTAGTTTCATACTCATTACAATAATCCCCTATTACTTCTTTCGACAAGGTACCATCAGGAATATGAACGTTTTCCTGCAAAATATCAATATGATTAAATAAAAGTTCGTTCATAAACCGAACATAACTGTTTATGGAATCCGGTTCCATGGGATAATATTCATCTAAATTGAATGATACTACGTTTTTAAAACTCAATCCTTCTTCTTTATGAAGGCGAACCAGCTCCGCATACAAGCTTTTTGGACTGGAACCTGTTGCCAAGCCTAAGATGCATAATTGTTTTTGAGCCTGCTTTTCTCTTATCAGATCTGCTATTTCATTAGCTACCGATTTGGAAGCTATTACTGAATTTTCATAAACTACTGTTCCAATATTCTCAAATCGCTTTTCAAAACTCGTTGCTTTGTCTATACTGCTTTTTAACATTGCTTTTTATTTTATTATTGATTAAATATTTATGACAAACCCGTTGAGCCTAATTAATTTAAACACATAGGTTCATAGATTTTGCAAGCTTAAAACCAGGCGTTTCACTTTTTTTAAATACACATTGTAACCTATGTGAAAGAAATGAATTTCTTTTTGTGTTCTTTTTTTTAAAATAAAATCTATGTTTCTATCTGTTAAATATTTTTTTAATTATACTCAAAAAGTTAATAGCTACTAATACATCTCTTTACTTTCGCACCATTTAATTTCCCACTGTTTAATTGATTCTCCTACTTTCAATTCATCAAATGGAGTATTATTGACTACGGATTCTCTTTGTGCCTGTAAAAACATTTTCCATCTTGGCCAGTAAAAACCTTTGTACATGCCTTGCCATGATCTGGATGCGTAATCATTCAAATGACCGTTTCCGCCCCAAAGCGTTATTAAGGTTTTTGCATTTTTCACATATAGTTTGGATTCCGCAGGAGAACTCCCATAATCAGAAGCAGATTTCAACCAATTATTCAGGCTGTTCAAAGGCTGTCCGGAAAGCATTTTATCTGTCCTCAAAGACTGTTTCTCTATTTTTTTAAATAATTCATCTCCTTTTTTTACGTCTTTCAACTCATAAGCTTTAACGCATTCTTTCAATAAATCATCAATATAAAGTGAATAATAATGTCTTGACATGTCCAGCAAATCATAAAAATAAAGGCTGTTTTTATTGAAGTTTTTACTTTCCTTTTTCAAAATATCCAAAGCCTGTTTCAGCTTTTTCTTATCACCGGGATTTCCTTTGAATTCTGTTATTTTTAATGTAGGTCCTTTAAAAAAAAAGTAAGCTCCGGCCTTTTCATGCCACCAGCGGGTTTCCCAATATTTGGTGCTGTAAACGGATTCTACTAGCAATTGCCAGGCCTTAAAAACAGGAGCCGATGTACTTTTCCCATATCTGGCATTCAGGTATTTCTTCAGCCAGTCATTTACCGGTTCCTTTCCCTGAGTCCATGGAAGATCATAAATATATTCGTAAACTATGGAGTTGTTATTTAAACCCTCCGGCATTACTCCATAACCCACAACATTGCCTTTCTTCGGATTTTTCAATAAGCTTGTTAGCTCATTTTTGTAGAAATTTAAATCTCCATAAACAGGATTGGAACCACCATAATTATGCACATAACCATAGGTCCATTGTTTTCCATAAAAAGCTTCCTGGTTTTCCCATACTTTATATCGGTCATTTGCATAATCCTGAATCATTAATCTGTCATTCGGCACTTTACTAAGGAAAGCTTTAGTTGCTTCTTTAGTCCAAAACTCTTTATTATCTCCAAAAAGCCATCCCTGCATCACCCAGGTCGCACCTGGTGAAGCTTCATTAATAGTTTCAAAAATGGTTTTTCCATAATCTGAAAGTTCTTCATATTTATGTTCTTCAGAAACCGGTGGTGTAATCTCATTAAAAGAATCGGCTAAATAAAAATCAGACGGCCCGTATAATTTTGTATAAATTTCTATAAACTTTTTTCCAATTTCTTTAAACAAAGGGTCTTTAGAATCTAATAAGTACGTGCTTTCAAAACCTCCTCCTGACCAGGATTTTAATTCACTGATTTTTGAATCAGGATGTTGTTCTGCAAATGTTTTTGGTACATAACCACTAAAAGCGGGCACTACAGGATGCATGCCTAAGGCTTTCATTCTTTGCACTATTTTTTTCTGAATAGCTTCTTTTTTATTTATCCATTCCTGTGGTAATGGTCCCTCAAGACTGTTTATATTTCCCATTCGCTGCCATGGCAAAAATGCGGGCCCTGTAAAATGTGCCTGCAATTGACTGTCTGTTAGCCCATACTCTTTCCATAATTGCTGCCAGACTGCTTCTTGTCCTTCCATTGCTGTAGGCAGATTAATTCCGTGAAACGCCATCCAGTCTATTTCCTTTTCCCAGCGCTCCCAATCCCACCATGGAGTAGTATACCCGAAAGTACAGGCGTTTAAATACTCCCTGTATTTAAATGGTGTAGCTCCTTTTTTCGAATATTTTGGCCATGTCTTAGGCAAATCAATTCTGTTTCCTTCCCAACTGACTAACACGGCACCAATATCCTTAAGAAAAGTATAGGCCGCATAACAAATTACGGCATTAGATGTTCCTTTGATCTTTACCCGATTCGCTGTTGTTTCAACTTCAAACCAATCTGAATTGATTTCGTCTTTGTTTTCAACAATACTTATATCAAACTCATTCGCACGATTCCCGATAAGTCTTTCTATTACTGCTATCGAACTTTTTGCATTTTCCTCATTTTTACAATATGCATTAGGTGACAAAAAAAATAACATTGCAAAAAATGCAATCCCGTTCATTAAGGGTTTATAGTTTATCATTTCTAAACTCTCTCTCATATAGATGATATTTATATATTCATTAAAAATTAACACCAAATATTTAGTTTAAAAATAAACCCAAAAAATAGGGAGATTATTAATTAATCTCCCCTTTGCACTAACTCAAACTAAAACTCACTTAAAAAAACCAAATCAATATTTGTATCAAATATTTACATCGTACACTTTAATATTTCACTTCTGTCATCCGTAAATAATTAATATTTTAATTAAGATAAAATTATGAATAATGAATCTTTTAAAGATGGACGCATCATTCAAAACTATAGACATATTATCCATTCTTTTATCTTAAAAGTTTTGATTTACTGGCCATTACAAGGATTTATAGCTTTCAATTGGTTATGAAATCAATAAAATTAAGGGATTAAACAGGATTATATTTGAAAAAATAAAAAGTAAAAAGTCTGTTTTTTTTTAAGACAGAAATCAAATAAAAATGGAACTAAATTTTATTTTTTCATAAAAACACATTTCTGGAAAATGTTAAAATTTTTGTAAAAAAATAAAACAATTCACGAAATAGACTTTTTAGTATGTTTAGTAAAATTAATTTAATAAACAGAAGACGCAGTAAACAGCTGACAAAGTATACCAAAAAGTCTAAAAAAACAATCTAAAAACAATCTAAAAACAATTTATAAAACAAAAATAATATGAAAAAAACAATTTTAGTAACAGGAGCATCTTCGGGTTTTGGTTTGCTAGTCGCAAACAAGCTGCATCAAAGTGGTTACAATGTTATTGGTACAAGCCGAAACCCTGAAAAGTATGTGGCAAAATTACCATTCAAAATGATCGCATTAGATCTTGATTCAGAGCAATCCATAAACACTTTTTCCGAAAGAATTTTCAAGGAAATACCTCAGTTGGATATTCTTATCAACAATGCAGGCTTTTTAGTCTCAGGTATTGCAGAAGAAATACCTATTGAGTTAGGAAGACAACAATTGGAAACTAACTTTTGGGGAACTATCAAGGTAACGAACGCTATATTGCCTCATTTTAGAAAACAAAAATTTGGTAAAATAATCACAGTGGGTTCCATTGTAGGACTTGTGTCTTTCCCTAATGCTGCTTACTATGCTGCTTCAAAACTAACAAACGGAAAACTTGACATTCGGGGATATATTGGTATTTCTTTATTAGGAAGAACTGCTATTTGGGAAAAAGTAAAATAATTATCTAACTATTAAGTGTAATTCAAAACAGGTGTCATCCTGAGCGGAGTCGAAGGGTTTTTACCTCGGAAAGCCTTCGGCAAATTTTATTCTGAGTAAAGCCGAATTGACTCAGGATGAAAATGGCAAAATTGCCCTAAAATCATTAAGCAAAGCTTCAGAGGAATCTGAGGCTTTCTTTTTGCCTTTCAATTCTAATCTTCGGCAACTTTAAAATTAAAAATAAATTATATATTAGCTAACCATTTTAGTACTGATATAAATCTATTTAGCCGTAAAAAAACAAAACAAATAATTACCATGACCAAAAAAACAATAATTTTAATTGGGTTTATTATTTTAAAATTTGTTTTGCAATATGTTTTGCTAAGTCCCGAATATGATTTGCAGCGTGATGAATACCTGCATCTCGATCAGGCACATCATTTAGCCTGGGGATATTTATCAGTTCCGCCGGTAACTTCCTGGGTTTCTTATAGTATACTTTTACTCGGAAATTCTGTTTTCTGGATTAAGTTTTTCCCTGCCCTTTTTGGAGTTTTGACACTAATCATTGTCTGGAAAACGATTGAAATTCTAAAAGGAAATTTATATGCTTTAATTTTAGGCGCAACCTGTATTGTATTTTCATCATTGCTTCGAATCAACATGTTGTACCAGCCTAACTCATTAGATGTATTGTGTTGGACAGCTTTTTATTATCTTGTCATTTTATACATTACTACTGAAAAAACAAAATGGTTATATGCAGCCGCAGTAGTATTCGCTTTTGGTTTTCTGAATAAATACAACATCCTTTTCCTGCTTATTGGCCTCTTGCCTGCCCTTTTACTTTCTGACCAAAGGCGAATTTTTGCAGAGAAAAATCTGTATTTCGCTTTAATTCCTGGATTACTATTGATTCTGCCGAATCTTTTATGGCAATACAACAATCAATTTCCGATTGTTCATCATATGAAAGAATTAGCCGAAACACAATTGGTCAATGTTGATCGTATAGGATTTTTGAAAGAACAAATATTATTTTTTATCGGATCGTTATTGGTGATTCTTTCGGCTTTATATGCGTTGTTATTTTACAAACCTTTCTCGAAATATAAATTCTTCTTTGCTACAATAATTTTTACACTTATTGTTTTTTTATATTTCAAGGCCAAAGCGTATTATGCAATTGGTTTGTATCCGATTTATATTGCTTTCGGAACTGTTTTTCTCTCCAATGTGTTGAATACAGGTTGGAAACGTTACTTAAAACCTGTATTTATAATTATTCCGTTATTGTTTTTTATACCAATGTACAATCTGGCTTTCCCTAACAAAAGCCCGGAATATATAGTAAATCATTCTGAAAAATATAAAAAACTGGGTATGCTTCGTTGGGAAGACGGAAAAGACCATGCACTGCCGCAGGACTTTGCCGATATGTTGGGATGGAAGGAACTTGCCCGCAAAACCGATTCTGTTTATGCTTCTTTATCAAATCAAAAAGAAACAATTGTTCTCTGCGACAATTATGGTCAGGCGGGAGCTATCAATTATTATACAAAAAAAGGAATTAAGGCAGTTTCTTTTAATGCCGATTATGTAAATTGGTTTAATCTTGATGTGCAGTATAAAAACCTGATTAGAGTTAAGGAATATGAAGAAGACAGCAATGAGTTTAACGAAACGAGTCCGTACTTTGAATCTTCTTCTATCGCAGGTGAAATAACAAATAAATATGCCCGCGAATACAAAACAACAATTTTTGTCTTTACCGGAGCTAAAATCAATATCAATAAAAGAATAGAACAGGAAATCAAGGAAGAAAAAAATTATAGTAAGTAAAACACTTTAAAAAAGTAATCTATATTTTAAGATTCCTTACTATAAAGTTTAAAAAGAATGACTTAAAAGTACCGGTTTCAATCTTTGTCTGTATAAACTCCTATGCCCTAATAGATTACCACATTCTTTTACATCAATAAAAAAAATCAATAATTTGTTTGCAAAACTGCATTTAGTACGTATCTTTGCACCCGAAACATCGCGGGATAGAGCAGTAGGCAGCTCGTCGGGCTCATAACCCGAAGGTCACAGGTTCGAGTCCTGTTCCCGCTACTAGACCGGACAAATGAGAAAGCGACTCATTTGTCCGGTTTTTTTTATCTCCTAAAGTGTTGTTAATCATAAGAATACACTTTGCTACAATATTCACTCTCGAGGTTCGATACATGCTTCCATCAAAATACAGTTTTTCAGGATATATCGAACCTATTACATAGCGCTTAGTTTCTATATCTCCTTCTTTATAAACGGTTGACAGCCGGGAAAGGATATTTAATGCATCATCAAGATTTTTCTTAATATTGTGATTCTTTTGTTCAGACAGGTATGCTGAAAGCTCTTCCTCTAAGCCATCAATGTTTCTTTTGCATTCATCCTTAATCTCTTTGTAATCATCTACATCAAGTTTTTCAGGATCAAGACGAAAACCTGAGGGGAAGCAAAAATTAAGCATAAATATTAGTTAG
>JBDTRA010000062.1:0-29971 GCA_039931915.1 Flavobacterium sp.
GTTATGTATTAAATTACAGAAAATATCAAACCTTACTGTTAGTTTAATATCCGAACTCATTACCTTCTGCCAGACCAAGTTAAAATCAACGGAAACTGAAGTCAATAAAATTATTTCACAAATGGAAAACCCATCGTGATTACTGCTATATATTAACCCTCTTGTAATTAAATTTCATTGACTTGACGAAAAGTTAAATTGATCCTTGGCAATACATCCCGTGCCGTTTTAGGCACCTGATGTTCCCAATAGGTATTAGTATTCCCCGCCATGAGCAGGAATGTACCATGATGCAAAGGGATTTCTATCTGTGGAATATGTTTCAAAAATTTATGGCGCAGGCGGAACATGCGTGTTTCACCAAATGTGACCGAGGTGATATTCATGTTTTTATTGCTGCTGGCGGTTTTATCACTATGCCAGGATACGCCGTCATTCCCATTGCGATACAGATTGAGCAGAACTGCATTGAACTTGATCTGTGTTTCATTTTCTACCCTTTCCCGGATGGTCAGCAATTCTGAAGGCCAATTGGGATTGGATTTACGTGAGGCACGATTCGTATCACCATACCATGAGACCATTCTTGGTGCCGTAACCACCTTGTCATACATCGGCATGTCGTATTCATGCCACTGGGTTTGGTGGAGTAAAATGTTATAATAATAATCAGATTCTTCCTTGGTGAAAAAGTTGTCGATTAATATTAAATCAGCGTCAGGAGCATCAAAAATTCTTTTGCCACCTGTTCCGGATGCGAAAATTTCGGTGTCGTTAAAGAGCGTCATCATTTGTTATTTGCTTTTTCATGTTCTTTACTTTTTTACTATTGAGCCATTTTGTATCGTGGCATATGATATTCATGTTCCTGTGGATACGGTTCCCGATGGGTCATGCTCACATCTTCACGGATCTGCTGTTGGGTATGGAACCTTCTCTGGTCAGTAGCTGCATAACGGGGATCTGCAATAAAGGGCATTTTTGCCATTTTTGATATGGTAATGGTCGGGAAATGATAATCGACTTCCACCTTACCCAGCAAAAGGTAACATCCGCCACCCTGAAAAGGATAGTCGCGCAGGCAATCGGCAAAATGGGCTGTGTCGAAGAATTCTCCTTGAGCATCTATCCAGGTACCAAAATACATGTCGCCGCGTTTTGTAGGAACGTGTTTTCTTGAAATCAGGTATGCGAGCATTCTGACGGTTTTCTTATGATGTTTGGTTAAATCTTTTGCCATTACATCCCCACGGAACGAAGTCTGTAATAAATTAAACGGCGTAACGGAAACTGGAAAATCAAGCAGCTCAATTTCATCAAAAGCGTCTTCAAATGGTGAGCGTTCCAGTACCGGCAACTTATACTCTTTTACAGGTTCATGAAGCAGCATCAGGTTCCGGTTTTCGGGCTTGAAATTAATCATGATCAATCGTGCAATGATCAGTAATTCGTTTTTCTGCTTGCCGGTAAACCGAAAGGCATTAATAAAAATCAAGGTTTGTATCCCTTCAATTCCAATAGGGACACGGTTGATAAAATCCTCCAGTGACTGGTAAGGGCCATTTGTATCCCTTTCGCTGACTATTAATTCCCTTACTTTCGATTCAAGGCTTTTCAGATGCTGAAACCCCAGATAAATATTCCTGCCAAATACAGTAGTCTGGTCATCACTTTTATTGACACACGGGTTATGGATTTTCGCCCCTGACATCCTTGCTTCATGCACATAGACTTCAGTACGGTAAAAGCCGCCAAAATTATTGATTACGGCTGTCATGAATTCAATTGGATAATAGACTTTCAGATAAAGGCTTTGGTAACTTTCCACGGCATAAGATGCCGAATGTGCTTTACAAAAGGAGTATCCGGCAAAGGATTCGATCTGCCTGTAAATTTCCTGGCTTAACTCTAAGGAGTGTCCCTTTTGCGCACAGGAGGCAAAAAAGTTGTCTTTTACTTTTTGCAAGGCTGTTTTGGAACGCCCTTTGCCACTCATGGCACGTCGGAGGATATCGCCATCGGCCGCTGGCAGTCCCCCGTAATGCAGGGCGATTTTAATCACGTCTTCCTGATAGACCATAATGCCATAGGTTTCACCCAATTGTTCTTTAAAAACTTCATGGAAATATTCGAACCGATCAGGGTGATTGTGCCTGAAAATATATTCTTTCATCATGCCAGATTGAGCGACTCCCGGACGTATGATCGAGGATGCTGCCACCAATACTTTATAATTGTCGCAGTTCAGTCTTCTCAGCAACCCCCGCATGGCGGGGCTTTCAATATAGAAGCAGCCGATGGTATTGCCACGGCTAAGAAATCCGTTGCATTTCACCTCATCTTTTGAAATGGTAGTGTCCCGGATATTGACCTCAATGTTCTGGTTTTTTTTTATCAGTTTTACGGCATCGTCGATATGTCCGATGCCCCGCTGGCTTAAAATATCGAATTTATCAAAACCAATCTCTTCTGCCACGTGCATATCAAACTGCACAATGGGGAATCCTTTGGGAGGCATTTCCAAAGCGGAATAATTGGTAATGGGCTTTTCTGAAATGATAATGCCACAGGAATGCATGCTGCGTTGGTTCGGATATTTTTCAAGCATCATGCCGTAACGCTGTACCATTTTAACGACCTCATTTTTCTGATGCTGTTTCATGGGATTTTTAGCCAATTCGTCCAGTTCCTCTTTTGGCAGACCAAAAACTTTACCCACTTCACGGAAAATAGAGCGGTATTTGAATTCTACATTGGTACCACAAAAAGCCACATGGTCAGCGCCATATTTATTGAATATGTACTTTAAGATGGTGTCACGTTCCCGCCAGGACCAGTCAATATCAAAATCGGGCGGTGTTTTACGGTTGAGGTTTAAAAAACGCTCAAAATACAAATCGAGTTCCAACGGGCAGATATCTGTAATGTCCAGACAATAGGCAATGATACTGTTGGCGCCACTTCCTCGCCCGATATGTAGGAAGCCCTGCCTGATGCTGTATTGTACGATATCCCATGTGATGAGAAAGTAGCCGCTGAACTCCAGTTCATCAATTACTTTGAGTTCCTTCTCCACTCTTTTCAAGGCTTCATCATTATGCTCACCATATCGGCGGATCATTCCTTCATAAGCCAGTTTGGAAAGTAATTCAATATCCTCCTGTTTATTGGCTTTGTAATGCTTTCTATTTTTGGGCGTATTGAAATCGTATTGGAAATTACATTGGGCAATTATGGTTTGGGTATTTTGAATAATAACAGGATAATCGATGAATTTTGAAGTAAGAACTTCTAAAGGTATCATTACCTCAGACACTTTGCAATGATTCGCCTCAGTTAGTTTGGTACCAATAATATTCAAATCGATTGCCCTCAGGATTTTGTGCAGGTTGAATTCTTTTTTCGTCCTGTAGGTAACGCTTTGCAATACCACCATTTTATGAATCCTGCTTTTCCATGCAGGGTTGTATAGTTTGGTTAGCTGCTCTGCGGTGATACCTATAAACTCATTTTCTCGTAGCTGCTCAGGAACATTATCAAAAGGATAGATGATAAAGGCATTCTCAAAATAAGGTGCCTGATTCGGAAGCACACTATTTTCAAGATTATGCCTGGTCATTAGACGGTTCATCTCGGCTATTCCCTCACTGTTTTTTGCCAGACCTACATACAGCTGTTTGCCTTTATTACGGAAATCGATTCCCACCAGAGGTTTTATTTGAAAAGCTTCACAGGCTTTTACAAAATCGTAGATCCCTGTAACAGTGTTAATGTCTGTGAGTGCCATAGCCGTAACATCGAACATAACAGCCTGCTGTACCAGTTCCTGCAATGGAATAGTCCCGTAACGAAGCGAATGAAAGGAATGGCAATTGAGGTACATTATTCAGTATTTTTAGGATTAATGAACTGCGCTTTTGGATTGGAAATTATATTTCCTGCTTTTGATTTAAGGGTTCTTCCACCACAGCGCGTAACCGCATCGAAGCCAAAACGATTTTTAATTTTATCCATTGCCTGGTATAATGCCATCATTTCTTCGGTGTCTTCAAACATATTAATCTGATAGGTTCCCCTTACCAGCCCGGTAAATGTTACACCAACTAACCTTATTCTCATACGGCGATTGTACAGTTTATTGAATAATTCCACTGCGGCCTTTCCTAAAATATGATCGCAGGAGGTATAGGCTATTTTTCTTTGTTGATTTTCAGTATCAAAATTGGCATACCGTATTTTTACGGATAATGTTGAAACAAGCCACTGTTCACATCGTGCCTGATAGGCCAGTTTTTCCACCATTCCCAAAATCAACGAATGTACTTTTTGTATGTCGATTGTATCCTGCAAATAGGTATGTTCAGTGGAAAGGGATTTCCTTTCGGTATAGGGCTGAACGGGTGAATGGTCAATACCGTTTGCTTTTTTCCATAGTTCCAGTCCATTTTTACCTATCAGGCTTTGTAATATTTCAGCCGGGGTTTCTGATAGTTTTTCTATGTTTCGGATGCCCAATCTCGACAGCAGGTTAAAGGTGACTTCACCGACCATGGGAATTTTACGGATAGAAAGCGGGTTCAGGAAAGGCTGCACCATGTTTTGCGGAATCTCTAAATTACCTTTTTGTTTTCCTTCACCTGTTGCTATTTTGGATACCGTTTTATTGACCGATAGTGCAAAAGTCAGTGGCAATCCTGTTTCTCTTGTAATGGTCTGGACAAGTTCATTGGTCCATTTATAACTGCCATGAAATTTATCCATACCGGTAATGTCAAGATAGAATTCATCTATACTGGCCTTTTCTACTAATGGAGCATTCTCTTCAATAATCTGGGTCACCTCGTGGGATTTGCCTGAAAACAATTCGAAGTCACCTTTAATGATTTTTGCCTGTGGACAAAGCTGCATGGCCATTCGGATAGGCATGGCCGAGCGTACGCCAAAATACCTCGCCTCATAAGAACACGACGCTACAACACCTCTCTCGCCACCGCCAACAATCAAAGGGATACTATTCAATTGAGGGTTTTGCAGTCTTGCGCAGGAGACAAAAAAAGTATCTAAATCCATGTGTACAATTGCCCGTTCCATTTTCCTTATTTTAGTACGGAACAAAATTAGTACAGATTGCAACATAAATACTTTAATTATATGTTCTAAATTGTAACAAAATGGCTGAATGGTTATTTTCTGACAACGTAAATAACCACAAATGGTATTGAATTTTACAGGTAAAGCTTATTTATTGTATTTGTTTTTCAGATTATTGCTGTATTTATTTTTTTTGAATAATAAGATAGGGCAGACCAGAATCATCCAATCTTTCCATTTCGGAGTTAATAATTTCTTATTTTAGATTAAGTAGCGAGTAATTGGAAAGTATTGCAAATGAAATTAGTATTTCAAGTACTAAAGTAGAATTGATGGAAAAAGCATTCAATCTTTAGATGATGTACGCAAAGCGGTATTATAGATTATTAGCATTTCTACTGAATACTTGAGTATTCAAATACACAGCCTGCATTATCATTTAAATATAATTTTAGCCAACTATTTTTTAAAGTGAAAAACTCTCTAAAGTGCCAAATATGTTTAGATGTTTTTACAAATTATTGAAATTTTGATTTGAATTAAAAGACATAAGTTACAAACTAACTAACACTTAGCACAACTAAATATTTTTGTTTTTCTTATTTTTAGTAGAAAAGAGGGTCCAATGCCTTTATGAAAATCCCAGTAAATACAAAGGTTACGATATATTATCTAAGTAAAGGTCACCTATAGGACCACTTAACATTTAGAGTATTAAATAAATACAATGTCAATTATAAGAAATAAACAATTGTCCTTATAATTATTGCGCCAAAAATTAACCACATAAATACTGAATTATAGATTCTAAGTAAAAAAACAGAAGACTGTAAACTCCTTGATATAAAATGTTTTATAATGAATAATATTTGTGTCTTGTAGGGTAAAACTTGTATGCATTTTGACAAATAAATATTAAAATTTATAGTTATCAGTTCATATAAAGTATTATTTTTGCATTTTTTTAACATGGAAATAAGCACACAATTTAATGCCGAAAATTAGACTCTATTTTTTACTTCTTTTATCTATCTCACTGGGATTTTCACAAACCAAACGGGCTACAGTCATGGTCAACGCCAGGGCCCAGAAAGACAAAATTTTGATTCGATGGGCAGTTAGTTCGCCAAGTGAATGGCAAAAAGCGAATAAAAAAGGATTTATAATTACGAGAACTACAATATTTCGAGATGGCAAAATTCTGCCAAAACCTGAAAAAATATTGCTTACGCCAAAACCATTACTTCCAGAACCGCTAGATGCCTGGATGGATTTGGTACAAAAAGATAATAATGCCGCTATTATTGCGCAATCTATTTATGGAGAAAGTTTTGAGGTAACATCCGCGAAAGAAGGTGACTTGTCAAAAATAGTCAATATGGCTGATGAGCTGGATCAGCGCTACACCTTTGCTTTATATGCAGCCGATATGAGTTTTACAGGTGCAGTAAAAGCGGGTTGGGGTTTAGTTGACACCAATGTAAAAGCGAATGAAGTCTATGCTTATCAGGTACGTGTTTTTGAAAGCCCAAAAGTTAAAGAATCATCTTACATGATTGGTTTAAAGGACTATAGTGTACTTCCGGCTCCAACTGATTTTATTGCAGTTCCCGATGATAAAAAGGTATTGCTTTCATGGGATTACGAAACCTTCAAAAGAATTTATACTTCTTATATGGTCGAAAAATCTTCTGATGGGATCAATTTTAGTCCCATAGCAACTACACCTTTAGTAAACTTGAATGATAAAGACGAACATCCGTCTAAAAGCATGTATTATATTGATACGCTTAGTGTAAACGATAAAATCTATCAATATCGATTATACGGTATAACTTCATTTGGAGAAAAAGGAGAAGTTACAAAACCAATTGCCGCAACAGGCGTGGCTGCGATAGTTACTTCGGCAAGGCTTGTAGATTATAATATCATTAATTCAAACGAAGTTAATCTGGAATGGGAATACCCTAAAGAATCAGAAGGTTTCATTCAGGGGTATGAAATTAATTTAGCGGATAACGACCAGGGTCCCTATAAAGTTGTTTCTAAAATTATTCCACCATCTGAGAGAAAGCTCAATTTTAAAGAAAATTTATATCCATCCAATTATTTTACCATATCTGTTGTTGGTAAAAATAATCAGCGATTAACATCTCAGAGTATGTTAGTTCAGCCTGTAGATTCAATACCACCGGCAAAACCAATAGGACTTGAAGGTGTAATTGATAGTCTTGGCGTGGTGAAAATAAAATGGAAACCCAACCAGGAAAAAGATTTGCGAGGATACCGAATTTTAAAAGCCAATAACATTGATGAAGATTTTGTAGATATTTATCATCAATCTTATGTGGGTAATGACTATAAAGATAGCGTGAGCCTGAAGATGACCAATAGTAAAGTTTATTATAGAATTGCCGCAGAAGATATGCGATTTAATATTTCTGACCCATCTGATATATTGGTTTTAGATAAACCGGATAAAATTCCGCCAGCAGCACCTATTTTCAAAGATTACGATAATAAGGATGGCAAAGTACATTTAAAATGGATCCGAAGTTATAGTGAAGATGTAGTAGGTTACAGTTTAAGACGAAGAGAAAAAGGGCAAGAAAAGTGGCTGGAAATTAAGCAAATAAATGATACCATTCAGGAATTTACAGATGATCGGGTAGAAAACAGAAAGACATATCAGTATGCTATTTTAGCTAAGGATAAAAGTAATCTCTGGTCGTCATTAGATCATTCTATTATAACTGTAAACGTATTAAATTTTACACCAGTGAAAGTAATTACATTTTTACAAGGTGTTCCTGACCGAGAGAATAAAAAAATAGTACTCACCTGGAACTACGCAAAAAATAAAGGTAAGATCACAGGAGTAAGTATTTATAAAAATGTAAAAGGAACTGCGCCAACATTGTGGAGGGAATTAAATGGTGATGTTTTTACTTTAGAAGACAAGAATTTAAAGATAAATATGGAATACGAGTATCACTTGATTCCTGATCTGGAGAGTAGCAGCCCTGCAAAAGAAGAAGTTTTAACCGTTGTTTATTGAGCTTATGAAGAAAATTTACGTATTGATAATTTTATTGGTTTCAGGATTTGGCTTTGGGCAAGCCAAAGCAACGTATACCGTTGAATTTAAAAATTTAGATTATAGAGTTTATAGAAATGTAAAAAATAAGACTTCTTCCCATTTCGATTTGACATTAAAATATACGGACGGCACAACCACAAAACTTTATGGAGCAGGTATTGGTGATGGCTCAAGTATAAGTGATTATTCTATGAATGCTTTCACCACTGAAAAAATTCCTAAATCTATCAACTATGATTTATTTGTAAATTTTTCGAGTGCATCCAATATAGGTGATAATTTTGATATTTCTACTTATCCGTGCATTACAGCTAAATCTTTTTCTAAAGCTTATGACGGAATGGATGTTTCTTTTGAATATGATATTAAACCTAATTTACAAATTATTCAGACAGCATATGATCTGCCAACAGACAAGTTCATTACGATTGCAAGTATTCCGGGGTTTAACAGAAGTTACTATAATTGGCAATATTCATTAAATCCGACACCGGATCCTTCCAGTTGGATAAATTTGCCCCAATATAATGGAAAGTCAAGCATTACTACCAATGCTTCTGAAATCTTAAAGACAGATGCAAGCAGCTATCATGGAAAAAAAATCTATTTTAGGCAAAAAGCATGCAGCACAGCATCATTGCCGGCTGAATATACTATTCGTAAATCAGCACCTAATATAGCTTCATATCTTCTTTCGGAAACTAATTGTTTTGATACAAATGATGGAAAATTGAAACTTACTTTTGACAGACCTTTGATCAGCAATGTTGAAAAATTTACATGCTCAATTAAGGATTTTGATGAAGAAACCCAAGCCTACAAAGAGGTAGTATATTCGACACAAGAAATAGAAGGTATCGAATTTGATAATAATAATAGCTATCTAATTCCTAAAGATTTTCCTAAAGGTAAATATGCTTTAACATTTATAGGTACAATTAATGGTATAAGTACTAGCCCTCCAACAGATATACAACCCTTCCTTTTCGAGATTACATCACCTGCTCCGGTAGATTTTTCTATTACTAAGATAAATAATATTCGTTGTTTTGGCGGAAAAGATAGCGAAATTGAGATTACAGCTTCGGGAGGAACCAATAATGGAATTTATCAATATTCAATAAACCAAGGAGTTACGTGGATGTCTTTCAATAATGGAAATAAACAGCTATTTTCAGGGTTATCAATAGGAGATTATTCATTTGAAGTTAGAAAAGTAAAAGATATTAATGACAATGTTGGATGTATTGCTAAGGAAAATGATAATATAAAAATTATAACAAAAACCATATCACAGCCAACATCACCATTAACGCTCATTTACACTTTCAAAAAAGATCCAACTTTTTATAAAGGAGTTAACGGAAAAATAGTAGCTGCAATATCCGGCGGAACTATTAATGATAATAACACCTATTTATATGAGTGGAAAAACAGTAATGGAGTTGTTTTACCGGCAACTGCTCAGTACAATTCTGCTGATAAAACATACAATATAACATTAGAAAATGTTCCTGCTGGCGAATACAAATTAACAGTAAAAGACAAAAACTACAATACTGCCACAAATAAAGAGGGCTGTTCTATTATTGAATCATCGCAAATCTTAACCCAGCCTGATCAAATTATAATTACCTTAGCAGAAACACAAGCTATTTCCTGTAACACTGAGAATTCAGAGTCAGATGTAAATAAATTTTCAGACGGAATTTTAAAAGCGACAGTAAGTGGCGGTATTAAATTTACAGGATCAGCAAATAATGGTTTGCCATATATGTTTATTTGGTCAAAATATAATACTGCAACAAATTTATGGGAAGAATTAGCAGATTATAAAACAGATACCGCAGAGAATCTTTCAAAAGGGAACTATTCGCTAAACATTACAGATGCCAATGGAATAGTGCAGGGAACTTATAATACTACAGATTTAGTTACAGCAATTCCAACAACAAAAGAAATGACAGAACCAGCGAAATTGGAGTTGTCATTTACCTCAGGGAATGTTTCCTGTCATGAAGGTAATAATGGCTGGGCTACTGCAACTGTCACCGGAGGAACAGGCTCTTATACCTACATCTGGTATAATACAGGTAATGGAATTATTGATCAAAACAAAATAGCTCAGCTAACAGCAGGGGAATATACTGTTGAGGTTACAGACGATAAAGGATGTTTTATAAAAGGCAGTATCATAATTGCTGAGCCGGCAGAAATAGTAAAAATTGACTACGAAGAAATTTTTACGCCTACTTTTTCAGGAGCGACAAACGGAAGAATTGTAGCGAAGATAACAGGAGGAACATCAAATGATGATAAATCGTATAATTATGAATGGAAAAATGGAGCAGGAGTATTACAAACTACAACTGCTGAAATAAAAGATGGAATTTATACCATAACCCTAAATGGTGTACCAGCCGATGATTATTTTTTAACGATTAAAGATAAAAATTATAACGAAGCAACAAATCAAATTATTAATTGTTCAGTATTAGAGTCAAAAGTGACACTGAATGAACCTGATCCTTTAAAAGTTATTTTTGAAATCGTTCGTACTATTTCCTGTAATACAAGCAATGAGTTCGGAAATGATACAGATACAACCCCAAAAGATGGTCAAAGAGATGAGGCACAAGATGGTATTTTAGTGGCACATGTTACAGGCGGAACCCCGCTGGCATCATCTGCAAATAATGGATTGCCGTATTATTTTTATTGGAAAAAACAACAGGCAGATGGTTCCTGGATGGCTTTGCCTGACATTACAGGTGAAACAGCTTCGAACCTTTCTCACGGAAATTATGCCTTAAATGTAAAAGACAGAAACGGAATCATGTTAGGGACTTACGTCAACAATGCCCTCACACAGGAAATTGACGTTATCCAATTGATGCAGGAACCTCCAAAATTATCCGTAACCATTACTCATGGAGATGTTTTTTGCAATGACGGAAATGACGGCTGGGCTACAGCAAATGTGGTAGGCGGAACACCTCCGTATGATTACAAATGGTCCAATGAAGTAGAAATGGATAAAAACACTGTTTTAAAAGCAGGTGAATATTGGGTATTTATTACAGACGCTAAAGGATGTACAACGCAGGAAAGTGTTACGATTTTGCAGCCTCCAACACCACTTGTCATTAAATATACTGAAATTCTTAATCCGAGTTTTTACAAAGCTACCAATGGAAAAATTGTGGTGGAAGTTACCGGTGGAACTATTTTTCCGGACAATTCCTATTGGTTTGAATGGAAAAACAGTAAAGGAATAATCCAAACGACAACAACAACTAATTTTAGTAATAGTGTCTATACAATCACTTTAAGCGGAGTTGGTGAGGAAACCTATAGTTTAACGGTTCGTGATGCCAATTATAATCCTGCCACAAATAAAACAAGTTGTACCGTGGCAAATTCTGTTGCAGCTTTAGACGATCCGGATCCGCTGGAAGTTACTTTTGAAGTGGTCCGTACTATTTCTTGTAATGTGAGTAACGAATTTGGAAACGAGACCGATGCTAATCCGTTAGACAGCCAAAGAGATGAATCTCAGGATGGAATTTTAACAGCCCATGTCAAGGGAGGAATTCAGCTGCAGGCAGATCAAAATAAAGGATTGCCTTATTTCTATACCTGGAAAAAACAACAAAAAGATGGTTCATGGGTACTTTGGAATAATCAGGATGAAACAGCAGAAAACCTATCTGATGGAACTTACGCTTTGAATATTGAAGATGCCAACGGAATAAAACTCGGAACCTATACAAATAATGTTTTGGTCAAAGAAATTGATGTTACCCAATATATGCCGGAACCTTCAAAATTAAAGTTAACCTTTACCAAGCTTGACGTTGGTTGTACCGCAGGAAATGACGGTTGGGCAGAAGCACATGTTTCGGGTGGAACCCCGCCTTATACGTATGAGTGGACAAATAGGGAAACAACAGCAAAAATAGAAAATATCACCACCAACAATTACTTTGTAATAGCAACCGATGCAAAAGGCTGTATTGTTCAGGGAAGCATTTTTGTTGGTGACCCAAAAGGAATATTTACTACAGAAACAGTCAAAAATACTACTTGTTACAAAGGGAATGATGCCTCGATAGCGCTTACTGTTACAGGCGGGAATTTACCTTACAGCTATTTATGGAATACCGGAGCCACTACCAAAGATTTAAATAATCTTACGGCAGGAACTTATGAAGTCGCTATAACCTGCCCGGATTGCTGTGTGTATAAAAAGAAATTTGTTTTAAAAGATCCCGAACCCGTTAATGTTGCTATTGGGCCGGACAGAACCCTATGCAATGATCAAACCCTGGATTTAGATGCGACAATTGCAGATACAAATGCAAAATACAGCTGGACGGCTACAAACGGATTTACCTCAGATGAAGCAAAAGTAACTGTAACAAAAGCGGGAACCTATCATGTAAAAGTAACTTCAGGATTAGGTTGTATTGGTGAAGATGAAATCGTAATAAAAACAAGTCAGGCCGTAATTAGTTCAGAGTTTCTATTGAGCTCACAAGCCTATTTAGACGAAGAGGTAATTCTGATTAATACCAGTAATCCCTTTGGCGAAGGTACAAACTGGATAATCCCAAAAGGAGTAAAAATTGTAGAACAAAAAGAAAAATACATCACATTAAAATTTGATGCCATAGGAGTTTACTCAATTGGGTTGCAGCAAACACAAGGAGAATGTTATGCGACATACAGTAAAAATATTACGGTAGAGCAACGAAGTACATTACCTGACACTGGCACAGCATCGCAGTTCGTTGTAGATTTTATAGTAACCCCAAATCCGAGTAATGGCAATTTTAAAGCACTTGTAACTTTAGAAAATAATAGTGACATAAACTTAAGACTATTCTCGACAACCGGGCAAAATACCATGATTCAGAAAAAAGAATCAGGAAAGAAAAAGTATGAAATAGATTTTCAGACCACATTAGAATCCGGGATGTATGTTTTAGTATTAGAAACAGGGCAACAAACATTGGTTAAAAAAATTATTATCAATTAAAAATGAAGAACCTTTTCAATAACATATATTTATCAGTTCTAGTTCTGTTTTTTAGCGCAGTCGGATATGCGCAATTATATCCGGTGCAGTTAACACCTGTTTTTAATAGTCCTTATAGTGTCAAAATATCGGATTATGCTACCAGCATGGACACTAAAATGCAGTTGCTGATCAATCCTACTGATATCTCGATATCGCAAAGACAAGTACGTCTGAAATTGTACATACAAGGTAACGGGCTTAATGTGCAAAGCAGCGATTTTATACAAGGACAGCGGCCAATTTTTATAAATGGAGGAGAATTGCAGACGCTGACCAACACTGATATTGCGGCACTCTTCAGATTAGAAAACCTGCAGGGAATTTCTCCCGCACTATATGCCAATGGATTATCCGAAGGCATGTATAGCTTTTGTTTTGAAATGTACGATTTTGTGACCAACCAGAAGATCTCACAAAAAAGCTGTACCAGTTTATATCTGATCTTAAATGATCCGCCGATATTAAATACACCACAGCGAAACGAACAAATTGCCTCGACAGAATTTCCAAATATTTTATTTACCTGGACACCACATCATAGAAATGCAACCAATGTATCGTATAAATTTGAGTTAAAACAGCTTATCGATCCTACATTAGATCCTCAATTCGCATTTCAGATGTCTCCCGTTTTATATGAGGAAACACTTTTCTCGACTGCTTTATTGTATAATTTAAGCATGCCCATTCTTACCCCTGGATTGCGTTATGCGTGGAGAGTAAAAGCTATTTCTACGACAGGACTTTCAGAAAATGCAGTTTTTAAAAATGACGGATACAGCGAGATATATTCGTTTAAATATACATCGTCCTGTGCTGCACCCACTTTTTTATTAAGCGAATCACAAAGTTCTAAAAGTGTAAAAATCACTTGGGAAGGAACACCGGAACATACACGCTATCAGGTGCAATACAAAAAACAGGATGTTCGCAATGCGCAATGGTTTTCGACTAATAGTTTAAATACACAAAGTTTAATCACCAATTTAGAGCCTGGTCTTACGTATCAGTTTAGGGTAGGTTCAAGCTGTGATCCCGCAACTGAAGGAATTCAGTCGTTTACCTATTCCGGAATCAGCACCTTTACAACACCTGTAGAGACAAGTGGCGTTGCTGCTTATAATTGTGGTATCATACCTCAAATTAATATTCAGAACCAAAAACCGCTTACCAATTTAATACAAAGTGAAACGTTTACAGCTGGAGATTTTCCAGTAACTATTTTAGAACTCAAAGGAGAAAATAGCCCTTATTCAGGACGCGGTTACATTATTGTTCCTTATTTAGGAGATACTAAAATTGCTGTTGAGTTTAACAATATTGTCATCAATACCGATTACCAATTGATTAGCGGCGTTGTAGAGACAAGTTATAACCCGAGTTGGAGTAATGTTGTTGATGTGAAAGAAGTTGCTAATGATCTATTAGATAGTTTGTCTGATGCTATTGATGCTATTGATGATTTATTAAGTAAGGACAAAATTGATAATCAACAGGAGTTTAATGAATCCTGGACGCAACATTTGGAGATTATTGAAACGCAAAAACAATTACTTTTTGAGACAGGTAATCTTCCGGATCATATAAAAGATGAGATTACCAAAATGGCGGGTAATACTTTTATAGCCTCTACAGATAAAGCTAAAATACCAACTCCTGAAGATTTTCCAAAAGCAAAAGAAGAACTTGCTACGTTAAAAAATATGGAAGCAAGCATTCAGGAAACAGAAGATGGGCTAGCAAACCTAATGATGATTTTAAAAAACCTGGCTGCGGATTCATTTATAAAGTGTAAACAATGTGAGGGACAAAAAATAGAAAAATTAGGAGGGTTTGATGGCTCAAAAGGCGATTATCATAAGTTTTCTTACTATAATAAAGCGTATATATGTTTAATTGCTTCATTGAAAAAAAATAAAGAAATTGATATTTTAAGTGATAACCTATCGAAGGATTCTGGAGAAATTGAAAAAATCCGTCCTGATTTGGCTGATTTGATCGAAGCTACAAAATCTGTTTTTAATAAAAAACAAGACTTATTAGCTGTTATAAGTAATAACTCTGAATTAGTTTCTTGTGAGGTTATCTATCCTTTTAGTAATGCAATTTGTGGAGGAGGAAACACTGTAGATAATGAGACTCTTTTAAATGTTGGTAAAGAACTAGAGAAGTGTTATTACTCTGAATACGAACCTAAGCTCATTGCCGGTACATTAAAAGAAATTACGAAAAACTCTAGAAGCAATCAGGGGATTGAATTTGTTAGGAATGAAAAGATTTATGCGCTAAACCGAAATGGAGAAGCTGAAGAAGTTAAAAATCCTTTAACTGATGATGATATTAGAAATGGCAAATGGACCGATGCTACAATTGATGTAAAACTTAGAGTAACTCAAAACAAAGAAGGAATTTTTCAATATCAGGCTGTTGGTATAAGAAGTTCTCTTGCTGTCGCAAGCGGTAAAACAGCGATACTCAAAGATCTTGCAGCACACATAGAAAGCAAAGGAAATGCCTTTTTTCAACAATATAAAGTTATTAAAGCAGATTTAACACCAGCCAAAGCGGGGGTTAATTTGAATAAGGATGATGAAGTTTTTGCCGATGGAGAGAAGATAGCACTAGACAATAACGCTACCTTATTTAAAATTTCTGCTGAAGGTATAGGGCTTCTAAATACATTCCTGCAAACTGCTGAAGTAGAAAAACCGGCTTATTTAACCAGTACTAAAAATACTACTGTTATTCATGCACCGGGACTTGTTACGGGAACCGTAGAAAGTGGTGCAACTGTTGTAACGGATATTACGAGTCTTTGTTCTATGGTTTATGATTTATCTACAGATCAGAAAACAAGAACTGAGATGTATACAGGACTTGTTAAATTAAAAGATGCAGTAAAAGACGAACCTTCCGGGATAATACCAATTTTTGTCCAAATGTTAAGCGGCAATACCAATGATGAATGGGCAGAGATAGCAAAAAACCAAACTGATGAAGGCAGAAAAGGACATTTATACTCAAGAGGTGTAGTAACATCTGTAAAAAGTGTCTTAGTTGGAAGTGCGCTTATTACAAAATTGCCGGAACTGGCGGAAGATTTAGTAGGTAAGATTAAGTCAGTTAAAACTGTTATTAATAGCCTTAAACATTTTGATATTGCTGGAGAATTTGCCAAAGGAAATAATGTTGTACTAAACACTATTGAGTGGGGAACTAAAAACTTTAAACTCAAATGGGAGAAAGTTGGTAATAAAATTACTTTTGGAGATAGAAGTGATTTAGCAAAAATTTTAGGAACTACTGATAATATAGAAGCTCATCATATAATGCCTTGGAAGGTATGTGAAAAAGATGAACTAGTACAGTTGGCTGCATTAGACGGATTCCATCCTAATTTGGTTGAAAATGGTATTGGATTAGAAAAATATACTAAATTAGTAGGTGAAGGTATACATGGCAATCATCCTGCCTATGATGCTTATGTTAGTACTCAATTAGATAAATTTAAAAAGACAAATAAAAATATTACACCTGAACAGGCTAATAAATTTTTACAAGAAACGTTAATTCCAGATTTAAAAAAGAAAATAACTGAAGCTGGACAAACTGATTTGAATTTGAATCAATATTTTAAAACTACAATCAATCCAGGTGTTGTACCTAACTATTAAATAAATTATGAAATATTATAGCTTAACATCTACTGAGGATTTAGATATTATTGGAGAATATCCACAAGTATCAACTACAAATGATAGTTTATTCGGCTCTCCATTTTCTACAATAAAGGTCAATTATGGAGATATTCCAGATGAAATACCATTCTTAGAACTTGAATTTGAAGAAAATGCTAAAATAACAGACTTATTAGGAACATATAATCCTTATTTTGGATTAATAATTGATGAAAAACTTAAAGATATTTTTTCAAATACTAACCTACCAAATCACAGATTTTATCCTGTTAATGTTTTTTTTAAAAACATACCCTTGCCATATTATTGGTTTAATTTTTATGATAATATTTTTCCATATTTGGATATGGAAAATTCAAAGTTTAGTGTTGAAGAGAATAGACAAAAATTAGAATATAAATTTAAATCAGAGAACTTTTTTAAAGAAAAGAATATTGAATGCATAGAGGATTTTAATAAAACATTAAGAATTGAAAAAATTTATTTATTAGATAGTTTTCCCAAATATGATTTATTTGAATTTGAAAATTTTGTTTTAATTTCTGAAAAATTACTAAACACCTTTAAAGAAAATAATATTACCGGATATGAAGCAAAACGTTATGAGATATTACAATTTGACAACGTCTGATAACTGGATATTATACATTATTATCCTCAGGTATCAAATACAGAAAATAATTTTTTTTGGTCTCCACCAAGAGAATTATTTAAATAAAAAAATATGAGCTTTCATAAAGAATTAAATTTTCTTCAGCAGAATGGAAATAAAGATTTTGCCATTAATAATAAGATAAAGGTAACGAATCAGGAGATTTTATATTTGAAGAATAAATATCCTAATATTCCAAATGAATTTTTAGAATATTTATTAGATAGTAGGGTCAGGTAATATTATGGAGTCTCAATTTAAAGTAATGAAAAATTTATTTGATTTTAATGATTTAGGATTAGAGGATATTTATTATTTACATGAAAATATCAAATTGTTTGGAGATAACTATTCAGGAGATTTTGCAGGGTTTAATATTGATAATAATGACGAAGTTATCGAATTTTGGCATGATTCAAATGAGCGTCACTATACAGGAAAAACATTTGGAAAGTATATCAGAGAGAAAATGTTCATGGAGGAGATTTAGGTTGATATATGATAGGGTTCACGAGCAAGATGTTCGCGCCAGCAAGGGGAGAACTAATTAAATTAAATTTTAACAAAAAAATAAAAAAATATGAAATACTTATTTTTAACAATATTAATAATCTCTATTAACAGCTTACTCTTCGCACAGAATATTAACAATGAACCACCCAATGAAAATGAAATCGGTTTAAATCAGTGGAGCGAAATAGGTAGCAAAAACATAAAAGCTTTAGATATTTTGATTGATAGTATTGAAGTGTTCAAAAATAAACACAATCAAGGGTTATTAAGTGAAACTGATTATAATCAACAAAGAACTAAATTAAAAAATAAATATATTGAGGAAGCTAAAAGTGTACTAAAATATTATGAAATATTGGTACAACATATAGAAACTTTTCCTGTTCATTTTCAAAATGAAATTAAAGGAATAAATATTGATAATATTTTACTAAACGGCGAAATACCAGATGATATCAAGACAAATTTAGGCTATTTAATTTCTATTTCTGATTATTATAAGAGTACATCATCAATAAACAAAACCATAACCCAAATAAAATCCGAAAAAAAGAAAGGAAAAAGCAACATTTATAATGTAAGTGAGACAGCGTTAAATGATTTTGGATATGAATTAATAAATTCACAGAAAGTTAATGAGGCAGTTCAAATTTTTATTTTAAATACAAAATTGTATCCACAAGGATACAATACATTTGATAGTTTGGGAGAGTGTTTGTTATTACTAAACAGGAAAAAGGAAGCAATTAAATCTTATCAAAAATCACTTGAATTAAATCCAAATAACGAAAATGCAAAAAAAATAATTAATGAAATAAAATAAAAAAGATGACTACCCTCACTCCCCTATGCTGGCGCAGAAATAAATAGAATAACAGATCGATGAATTGAATATATCATTAAAAGATAAACCCCAAAATAAATATGAAGAGAATAGTATTAACAGCAGTAGCTGTATTAATTGGAATTGGTGCTTTTGCACAAAAAATCAAGATTGATAAAGGAGAGATAAAGCTCGATGATAAAACAATTGGTTATATAGAAGGAAAAAAGCCGCTTTTTAAAATTTCAAATCTTGATAAAAGCTATAGTGTAACAGCAGAACTAAAAAAAGTTGCTGATCCGGCTGCTATTCCGTGGATCGAATTAAGAAACGAAACAACAGGAAAATTTAATGAAATTGCTTTTACAACAGGAAAGTTTAATCCCTTTAATAATGAGAAGAGTGTTGTGAACGCATTATTGGAACATAGTTATTTAAATATTGATGGTTTAAATAGAGAAGCATTAGAAAATTTCATTAATGGAGAACCAACAGGTGTTTCTGAAAAGCTTTTAGGCGTTAAAAACGATGCTGATAAAATGAACAATTTAATAGACAGCTATCAGTTGGGAATTGATGATAATGGCGTTATTTATAGTATAAAGGCAAAAAATCAAGACCCGAACGATAAAAAAATAGGGTATATCAGAATGACCTCACCATCTACAAATGGAGAGCTAAAATATGAAGTGAATGACTTAGATGGTTATTTGGTCGCAACATGGTTCGCAAGAGCAGGAATGATTTCAGGATACGACAAATTTCTAAATCAGGAATTGATTACTTACGATAAGAAGGTATTTAAAGCCGATTTTGATAATAGAGGTAATCCTATAGGGTATAAAATGAGTAAAGATATTACAGCCATGAATATTGCAAGATCTCTTGTTGGTAATGGCTATACGTTAGGAAATCACTAGAGAATAAGAACAATTTAAGTTAAATAGAAATATATAAAAGAATAAAAAATGAAGAAAAGAATTTTATTAGCAGCAGTGTTACAGTTTTTTTTAGTATTAAATAGTTGTAGTTCAGATGATTCTAAACCAGTGGAAGAATGGACACCAGAAGGAATAAAAGCAGATTTTATTACACTTGCCAATGTTCAGGATTTTGTGATAAACAATGATGGTACCGTTTCTTTTATAGGACAAACACCAAATGATAAAGACTACATCATTAAGTTTCAAAAAGTGGATAACAACGGAAATGTAACATTGCTAAAAGGAATAGAGAACTACGATTTTTTGTCAAATAAATTAACAGTTACTCCTGCCGGGGATATTTTATTAATAGCATATAGTCACCAAAATGACACTGATAAAATATTTCGTTTTGAAAATAACTTTACAGAGTTGAATCCATTTTATACAATGAAACCGATCAGTTCTCCATATGCCAATAAAATTAAACTTACCGCAATTTGCAATAACAACGACAACAGTTATTTTGTATATGATTACAATAATAAAGAAATAAAACGCTTTTTATCAGAATTAAAAACGGATGTTTTTGTAGCAGGTTCTGGAAAAGAGGAAATAGTTGATGGATCAGGTTTAGATGTTTCTTTTGGAGGTGTAACAAAAATAATTTCTTTAAATAATGTGCTGTATATGATTGATAACTTATATGATTCAAGTACCGCTACATACAAAAAGTCAGCTATTAGAAAATTAGAATATGTTAACAATCAATGGAAAGTAACAACTTTAATTTCTGCAGCAAATGAGCAACATTATACTGATCTTGCCTTTGATTCTAAAAATGACTTATATGTTTCAGTATGGGATAAAGGAATTTATAAGCTAAATCTAATTGATAATACGTTATCACTTTTTATAGATAAGGAAGAGGTGAAAGTATGGAGACAATCTGTAAAGGATAATGTTAAGTCAGTTGTACAAGACTATATTGATTTTAAACATATAGATGGTTTTAAATTTAAAAATAATGATTTATACATATCAAATAGTTACTTAATTAAGATTTCAGATTTTCAATCTAAATTAAATAAATAAAAAGATTAAAAAACACTACAGCGTTTAGCTGTAGTGTTTCAAAATAAACTGAATGAAAAAAACTTTACTCTTCCTATTATTTATTGTTATTACATCCTGTTATCAGGAAACTGCTATAGCCATAGAGGGTGATTTTACGACTTCGTATGCCAGCGAAGATGAATCAATACCTGTTATTATTAAAATAGACAATAAAATTACCGGAGCAGATACTTACGAGTGGACATTTGAAGGAGGTAATCCGGCTGCTTCATCTCAAAAGAATCCGGGTGAAATATTGTATAATAAGCAAGGTATTTATACCATAAAATTAATTGCTACAAACGTTGACGGAGAGCGTAATGAATTCAGTAAAACGGTAGTAATAAAAGAAGGCATTAATATTGAGTTTACCCATGAAATGATAAAAAGCAATTATTCTCCGGTTGAAGTAGCTTTAACAAATACTACTAGTGGAGAAGGATTAACTTTTAAATGGGATTTTCAGGATGGATCGCCTGCAACCTTTACAGGTAAAACACCTCCAAATGTTGTATTTACAACTCCGGGGGATCACACTATAACGCTGACCGTTTCTAATGGTTTTGAATCAGAAAAACAAACTAAAACGATAACCGTTGCCCCTTATTTAGTGAGTTTATTTTCGTATGAACCAAAGTTTGAAGATGATGATTATGAGGCTCCTGTAACGATTGATTTTACCAACAAATCGATCAGTGCAACAAATTATAAATGGAGTTTTGAAGGCGGAAACCCGGCTACTTCAACAGAAGAAAATCCGACAGTCATTTTTACAAGTGCAGGCAGTCATGAAGTTACATTGGAAGCTATTAACGATAAAACAAGCCAGATTTATAAATCGACCATTACAGTTTTGACAGATACAAATCTGCGTACTTTAACCAATATTAAATTGGGAATAAATTCGGCACATAACAATAATAATATCGGTGCTATGTTCTCAACAATAACCAGACAGGTTTATAAAGCAGATGAAATTAACAATCAGAATAGCAGCTTAATAGATATTGTTTTTCAGGGGTTAAACAGCAATTTTACCAATAATAGATTTATATCGCCCGATCAGGCAAACAATTATGGATTTTTAGCATTGAAAGATGCCCAAAGTACCATTTTTGTAAATTCTCAGAATTTATGTAATTGTGGTCTGAATTTTACCGAAGCGCAGTTTAATGATATGGTAAATGATACCCCGATAAAATCTTTAAATATAAATTATAGTGCAGCAGGAGCGCAGGAATTTGGTTTTACTTATCCAAGGATTATTTTGTTTAAAACACAAGACGGAAGAAAAGGAGCCATCAAAATTAAAGATATGGTAAAGAACGGAACAAGTTCTTATATTTTATGTGATATCAAAGTTCAAAAACAATAACCAGTAAATGAAGAGAGAGGATAAGAAAATCTTATTTTGGTTATGTATTGTTTTTGCCTGTTGTATTTGCAGGAAAGGATATGCTCAGGATGTAGACTTAGAGAATTTTTATAAACCGAATTTTAAAGTAACAGGTAATGTGAATGCGAACATGATGTATTATACATCTGATATGCAAAATTCACGTGAGCCTTTTACTTATTTGCTGTCAGGGAGTTTGAATATTAGTGCTTTTAATTTTAGCGTTCCGTTATTTTACAGCATTACCAATCAGGGAAATAATTTAGGCTACACAGCCCCATTTGATTTTAACAGATTAAGTATTATGCCCAAATACAAATGGGTAAAAGCCTATATAGGAAATGTGAGTATGACTTTTTCACCTTATACATTAAGTGGTTTTCCGTTTAAAGGAGTTGGCTTGGAACTTACTCCAAGAGGCCCGTTTAAAATAACTTTAATGGGAGGACAGTTGTTAAAAGCTGTCTCAGAGGAAAATGCAATGGGAGGAATTCCCGTATATCAACGTTTTGGCTACGGAGCTAAAATAGGTTTTGAGCAGCCACAATATAAAATTGGCTGGATTGGTTTTTATGCCAAAGACGATGTTAGTTCGCTAAATATAACTAATGATAAGGGAGTAACGCCGAAAGAAAATTTTGTAAACAGTTTGATCTTTAGTACCTCTTTGATGAAAAATTTAAATTTTAATATTGAGTATGCCTTATCTGTTTTAACTGATGATGTTCGGAGCAAAAATATTTCAGGAGGAAATTTTAGGGATAAATTATTTTCCGGCAAAGAAAGCACCAGTTTTATGAACGCATTAAATGTCAATTTTGATTACAACATTCAAAAGAGCGTCATAGGATTAACATATGAACGTATTGATCCTAATTACAATACATTAGGAGCATTATATTTTAATAACGATTTAGAAAATATTGCATTGCGGTTTGCGCGTCCTTTTTACCAGGATAAAATTACGGTATCGACCAGTTTAGGATATCAGAGAGATGATTTGGCAAAAGCAAAAAAACAGGATACAAAACGGGTTGTTGGTTCAATTAATATGAATTACAGAGCAACAGACCAACTTAATATTACAGGCAGTTATTCGAATTTCTCTACTTATACCAATAAAAAATTAGATCAGTTTGAGCTTATAAACAATCCAAATGTTGTGCAGTCTGATACCTTAGATTACAGGCAATTATCGCAAAATGCCAATGTGAATATGTCGTATGCCTTTGGAAAAAAGAGAAACCAAAATTTAAATTTCAATTATAGCATTGCCGGTCAGGCCAATGAACAAGGCGGAGTCATACGAAAAGGTCAGGCAAGTACCGTTCAGAATTATAATCTGGCACATTCGGTAAATTTTATGGCAACGAAAGTTTCCTTAAACAGCTCCCTTAATTATACCAGTAATGAGGTCGCAAAAAATAATAACTCTTCAGTTGGAGCCTCAGTTGGAGCCTCTAAGAAATTATTCAAAGACAAACTGAATACTAATTTAGGAGTTCTCTATAATAGTTCTCAGGGAAATACAAATTCAAGTTCTGTGTTTGGAGTTAAGTTTAACAATAGTTATGTGCTGCTCGAACAACATAATTTTAATATGAGTATTATTTCTATGTTTAGAAGCAGTTCTAATGCTCAGAAATTCAATGATTTGACTGCTACGTTAAATTACTCTTACTCAATTGATAAAATAAAACTACCGGCGAAAAAAGAGCCTAAAAAAGAAACGAAAATTGTTTCAGACCCTGTTTTAAAAATAAAACATAATGCCAAGACCTACGAAGGAACCAGAAAAGAAATTATAAAACAGCTGCAAGAACTCCAGCTTGCATTACGACCAATGCCAAAAGAAGATTCGGGTGAATTACAACATTTGCTGACACTTGCGACACTGACTCCTGATGATAAAAGCTTTGAAGAAAAAGCACTAAATTATTTAAAAGAATACGATTTAAATAATGACATTTTAGATCGATATGATAAATACATCCTTGAAACTGTAAAAAGTTTGGAAGGAGAGATGATCCGCAAAGATGAAGGTCTTGAAAATGATTATGTCATGGCTCTGGGAAGAGTAAACAAACATAAGATGCATGGCGTAAATGAACAGGATGTAACCGATAAAATAAGTTATAATTCTTATTTAAAATTGGTTGAACGAAAAAATAAAAAGCTGCAGCCGTTATTAATTCATCGACGAATGCTTAATGAAATTTCGATACTTGCCAGTACGTCTGCAGATGAAATGCATCAAAATGAAAATCTTTCCAATTTTAATAAAGAAGAGGTGAGTCATTTCTTTAAAATGATGAAAGATAAAAAATCGGATACAGAAGTAATTGAAGAATTAAAAATCAGGCTAATTCCGTTTTATCATGATTTAGCCACTAAAAATGTTAAAGACGATGAAGTTGAATTCAAATATTTAATGATCAAAAAAGAATGACGCTTTAATATAAAAATTAGGGCGCGGAAATCGTTTCAAAAAGAAGTTTGGCTAAAATATTAAAAAAGTTACTATGCTTTATTTTACAAAAAAACAGGATTATTTGCTTATGAAAAAGGTTGTAAAAATACATTTATCGGTATTATTTATCATGCTTTCGGTTGTTTTTTCTTATGGGCAGGATATTGCACCCCCAAAAGAATTAGGGGCAGCTTCAGGTGCTATCGAAAAGATTGAAGCTTCTGAACGCTGGGTAGATAAATTTTCGAATCAGGATTTGGTAGAATTGCCAATTGGAATTCGTAAAACGGTAAGCAATGTTCAATATTCTATCGGGATTACAAAAGCTATTTTCTCGCCAGAATACACCATGCTGACCGTTTTTTGCAGGGTTGATATTCCGCAAAAAGATAAGAACGGACAGCCCATGCAGTTATTTTTTGGTGCAAATAATGTAAAGTTATCACATCAGGGAGGTATAATGGGGGAAGCCAAATTAGTATTATTGGGCAATGTTGATATTCCGTTTAGTGAGAACAAATGGCAAGTGTCATTATATGGAGGTTTTGATATGGCTACCGGTAATGTCAATGACGATTTAACCTATGTAACAATTGACTGTGATGGTTTTAAAGAAATGAAAATTTCAGGAGCAGTTGAGTTTTCGAGAGATTTAATACTACCAATTGATCCCAAAACCAAAACTGTCGACGAAGCAAAAACAACAGTTCCTAAAACCTATTACAACGGAAAAACAGCTCAGATACCCAATAGAGTTAGAGGTGAGTTTAACTTTATAGCAAGTAGTTGGAACGATATTTTGGTGAATGTAAGCATGCAGCCTTTTGTATTGAAAGACAAACGAAACGGAAAAGATTTTGAGGGTAATTTTCAGTTTTTAGTCAGTAATGCGGTATTAGACTTAAGTGATTTAAAAAATAATCCTACTGTAGTTTTTCCGGAATATTATGGAAAAAATGCACTGTTGGTTCCAAGCGTAGAATCCTGGAAAGGGGTTTTTATACAAACTTTTGATGTAGGGCTGCCAAAAGAATTTCAAACTACCGATACCGCATCAAGTAAAGAACGACTTCATGTAGGGGCCCAAAACCTTATTATAGATAAATTCGGAGTTTCGGGAACTTTTTATGCCGATAATGTTTTTCCACTGGATCGGGGTATAACAAGTCAGGAAAAATCATGGGCTTACTCTTTAGATCATATTGATGTTACTATCGCTGCCAATACTTTTGTAAAAGCAAATTTAAGCGGTCAGATTCTTTTGCCAATTAGTAAAGTTGTGCAGGAGAAAAACGAAAAAACGGCAACTAAAACAGCTGTAACACCAACTGGGGCAACACCACCACCAAAACCACCCCAAACCAATAGAGCAGGATTGGCTTATAATGGTTTTATATCGATGGAAGAACAGCAATTAATTGTTGTTACAAAAGATTCAATCGCTTTTGATATTTGGAAAGCCAGAGCTTTGTTGCTACCCAACAGTTCTATTGAGTTAAAATTAGTAAACGGAAAATTTTTGCCCAAGGCAAATTTAAACGGAACAGTTTCTTTTGGGACCAATAAAGAAGCGACAGATGATAACAATGTAGAAGGAAAAAAGACAGTCGATTTTAAAGGGATTTCTTTTGAAAATCTACAACTGCAAACCGTTTCGCCTATTATTTCTGTTCGAAATATGGGGTATAAAGGTATGGTCACTTTTGGTAATTTTCCTGTTTCAATTGGTAACATTAATGTAGCCATTAATGGAGATGATTCGAGGATTGATTTTGATTTAGGGATTAATTTGATGGAAAGTATTGGTGCCGGAGCCACAGCCCGAATTGGAATTAAAGGTAAAATGTATGATGATGGTTACAGGCAACGAAGCCGATATGATGGTCTGGATTTATCTGCCATTAGTATCGACTGTAAATTCAGCGGATTGACCATTAAGGGAAGTCTTATCTTAATGGAAAAAGATCCTGTATATGGAAACGGATTTAATGCAGATCTGGAAGTTGATGTTGCTGAGGTTGTGAATGTAAAGGCAAAGGCCATTTTCGGACGTACTACTTTTAAATATTGGTATTTTGATGCAGCAGTAAAATTGTCTGGTGCTCCTGCGCCTTTTATGATCAATGGTTTTGCTGGTGGTGCCTATTATAAAATGCATAGAAATCAGGATATCGATATTGCTGATTTTTCTCCTTCGGGATTAAGTTATACACCGGATGAAAAAATAAATTTAGGAGTTAAAGCCTTGATTTATTTTTATGTTGGTTCTGAGAAAGTTTGTAATGGTGAAGCAGGATTCGAAATAGCTTTTAATTCAAAAGGAGGAGTAAACAGGTTAGCGATTTTTGGTAAAGCAAAGGTTATGGCTAAAATAGAAGGACTGGGAGAGGTTACTTCTTTAGTACAGAAAGTAAAATCTAATTTAACTGCAAGGAAAAATCTTTTGAACATGAGTACGGGTGAACTTATAGGGTCTTTTGCCAGTAACTTTCTTCCAAAAGCAAAAGAAGCAATACCTGACGTTCCAACAGATGAAGTCGGAATAAAAATGGTATCCGCTATCGAATTTGATTTTCAAAATCATTCGATGCACGGCACGATGGATGTGTTTATCAACACACCGGGTAATTTTCTTTCCGGAATAGAAGAGGGAGGAAGAGCAGGTTGGGCAGTTTTTCATAAAGATCCAAAAGAATGGTACATGTATATAGGAACTCCGGAAAAAAGATGTGGTGTAAAGATTGGAGTTGCGGGAATGTTTTTAAAAACTACAAGTTATTTTATGGCCGGAAATGTGCTTCCGGGAAGTCCGCCACCGCCGCCTATTGTTGCACAGATTTTAGGCGTTGATGCCAAAGAACTGGATTATATGCGTGATGAAAATGCATTGGCAAATGGAGGAGGTTTAGCCTTTGGAGCCAGTTTGGATTTTGATACCGGAGATTTAAGTTTCCTGCTTTTTTATGCACGTTTCCAGGCAGGGATGGGATTTGATATTATGCTTAAAGATTATCAGGAAGCCAGATGTTCTAATACAGGTGAGCGTGTAGGTATAAATGGCTGGTATGCTAACGGACAATCGTATGCATACCTGCAGGGAGAATTAGGAATTAGAATTAAATTATCATTCTTAAAATTAAAGGTTCCAATTATTTCAGGAGGAGCCGCTGTTTTATTACAGGCAAAATTACCAAATCCGGTTTGGATGCAAGGTTACGTGGGTGGAAATATGAATATTCTTGGAGGATTGATTAAAGGGAAATTCCGTTTTAAATTTGAACTTGGAGAAGAATGTCAATTTGAAAATGCATCACCACTAGGAGGACTTAAACTAATAACAGATGTAACTCCAAAACAAAGTTCTGCTGATGTAGACGTTTTTGCTGTACCACAAGCTGCCTTTTCAATGAAGGTAAATGAAGCTTTTGTAATTCCGGAAGATGCTGGTGATGTTACCTATAAGATAATATTAGAAAAGTTTAAGGTTTTTGACGGAACAAAAGAAATTCCCGGAGTTTTAGAGTGGAGTTCAATGAAAGACAGGGCTAATTTTGTTTCAACAGATATTTTGCCTCCAAATAAAGAACTGAAAGTTCAGGTTGAAGTTAGTTTTCAAAAGATGATTAATGGTGTTTTTCAGCCTATAAAAGTAGATGGAAAAGTGGCCACAGAATATGAGGAAAGATTGTTTACAACAGGAGGAGCTCCCAATCATATTCCGCTTACCAATATTAAATATTCGTATCCGGTTGTAGACCAAAAATATTTCCTTGAAGAAGAATATCCGAAAGGGTATATTCAACTTAAACGCGGTCAGGATTACTTGTTTGAAGATGGAAGTTGGGAAACAAGTATCAAGGTAGATCAGGATGGAACTTCTAATTCAAAAGCTACAGCTTTTAATTATAGTACCAGTTCAAATGAAGTGTATTATGATTTGCCTAATATTGATCAGGACAAGAAATATAATTTTTCAATAGTGAGTAATTTGAAACAAACTCCATCGAGAAATGCTACAGCTGCGACAAAAACAAATACAATTAGTGACGAAGGTAATGACATACAAGTAAGAGAAAATCAAGCTGATGCATTATCCAAGGCAGAAGGTAGTATCGAGCGTTTATCTTACTCGTTTAATACCAGTAAGTACAAAACGTTCACCTCTAAAATGAATTCGATAAGTACTCAAAGTTATAATTTTTGGGCCTTATCTTCGGATGTTATCTACTTGTCCAATACTATTTCCAGTCAGGAGGCATTTGATATTGTTGATTTGCAAGGGGTGAATTATAGCGATAATAAACCGATGGTTAATGCACAATCTAAACTAAATGATGAGTATTATACATCAGATATTTTTCCGTATCTGTATAAAGAGTATCCTTTAAATGGCAGTTACTCTATTAATAACAGAGATACGAGTGAATTGGGAGTGATTCCCGCTAAAGCAATACCGCTCAGTGCGTATTATATGACCAGTATAGAAAATAACGTAAACCAGCCATGGACAAAGGGCAATTTTCCATTTAAATACAATATGCCATTACTTTACAAACAAGATTGGGTTGATTTGGATAATCAGATAATTAATGCTTATGTTAATGGAGATACCAGTGTTGAGTCGGTTGCAAAACGTTTTAAAAATTCTAATTTCCTATTTATGCGTTATGGAAACTACGAGATAGTGATGAAATATAACATACCGGGAGATAAACAAGTGAACGAGTTTACTTATAAGTTTAGAAACAATAATAATTTTAGATAAAAAATAAACCATCTCAGTATTATTGTTGAGGTGGTTTTAAAGTAATTCCAGATTAATAGATGCCATTAAACAGTAAATGTTTAATGGCATTTTTGTTTTTATCAATCCGTTTTATAAAAAGAAAAACATCCGTTTTTTATTATTAAGTAAAACGGCAGGATTTTATAAAACTTTAGCAGGATTTTCGCAATATGCTGTAAAACAAAATACTATAATTTTGTTTTCGCTCCAACTCCAAACAATTGAATCATAGTTAAATGCTTTCTTTTTTTGAGTTTAATGGGATTTGAATTGGTACTAAAATTTATTGCTTGAATAACAGCAAAATTAGATACCAGATT
>JBDTRA010000063.1:0-29668 GCA_039931915.1 Flavobacterium sp.
TAATAATAGGTTCAGGACCTATCGTTATTGGTCAAGCTTGTGAATTTGATTATGCGGGATCTCAATCTGCACGTTCTATTCGTGAAGAAGGAATTGAAGTTATCCTGATCAACTCAAATCCAGCGACAATCATGACCGACCCAACAATGGCGGATCATGTTTATTTGAAACCATTAACTACAAAATCGATTATTGAAATTCTAAAGGAACATCCACAAATTGATGCTGTTTTGCCAACAATGGGCGGACAAACGGCTTTGAATTTGTGTTTGGAAGCTGATGAAAAAGGGATTTGGCAGGATTTCGGAGTACGTTTGATTGGGGTTGATGTTAACGCCATTAATATTACCGAAGACAGAGAGCAGTTTAAACAATTGCTTCAAAGGATAAATGTTCCTACTGCACCGGCAAAAACGGCTACTTCTTTCCTTGAAGGAAAAGAAATCGCTCAGGAATTTGGGTTTCCATTAGTAATTCGTCCTTCGTTTACACTTGGAGGAACAGGAGCAGCTTTTGTTCACAGCAAAGAAGAATTTGACGAAAAACTAACCTACGGATTAGAAATGTCACCAATACATGAAGTATTGATTGACAAGGCTTTACTGGGCTGGAAAGAATATGAATTGGAGCTTTTAAGGGATAAGAATGATAATGTTGTAATTATTTGTTCGATCGAAAATATGGATCCGATGGGTATTCATACCGGAGATTCGATTACGGTTGCGCCGGCGATGACATTATCAGACACAACATTTCAAAAATTACGTGATTATGCTATCCTTATGATGCGTAGTATCGGAAATTTTGCGGGAGGCTGTAATGTACAATTCGCAGTTTCTCCAGATGATAAAGAAGATATCGTAGCAATCGAGATTAATCCTCGTGTGTCCCGTTCTTCTGCTTTGGCATCTAAAGCGACTGGTTACCCAATTGCTAAAATCGCTTCTAAACTGGCTTTAGGATACAATTTGGATGAATTGCAAAATCAAATTACAAAATCGACTTCGGCTCTTTTTGAACCAACTTTGGATTATGTAATTGTAAAAATACCACGTTGGAACTTCGATAAATTTGAAGGTGCTGACAGAACTTTAGGACTTCAGATGAAATCTGTTGGTGAGGTAATGGGAATTGGGCGTTCGTTCCAGGAAGCATTGCACAAAGCAACTCAATCATTGGAAATTAAAAGAAATGGATTAGGTGCTGATGGAAAAGGATATACGAACTACGAACAAATTATCGAGAAACTGACTTTTGCAAGCTGGGATCGTGTTTTTGTAATTTATGATGCGATTGCAATGGGGATTCCGTTGAGCCGTATTCATGAAATCACAAAAATCGATATGTGGTTCCTGAAACAATACGAAGAGCTTTATACTTTAGAAAAAGAAATTTCAAACTATAAAGTTACCAATCTTCCAAAAGAATTGTTGCTTGAAGCGAAACAAAAAGGTTTTGCGGACAGACAAATTGCACACATGGTAAATTGCCTGGAAAGTGAAGTGCATACTTTGCGTATGGAAAAGAACATTAACCGTGTGTTTAAACTCGTAGATACCTGTGCTGCTGAGTTTAAAGCACAGACACCTTATTACTATTCGACTTTTGAAGCCGAAATAGAAAAAGCAAACGGCGAGCGTTATGTAGACAACGAAAGTATCGTAACAGATAAAAAGAAAGTTATAGTTCTAGGTTCAGGACCAAACAGAATTGGTCAGGGAATTGAGTTTGATTATTCTTGTGTACACGGAGTTTTGGCTGCGAAAGGGTGCGGATACGAAACTATAATGATCAACTGTAACCCTGAAACGGTTTCGACTGATTTTGATACGGCTGATAAATTATACTTCGAACCTGTTTTCTGGGAGCATATTTATGACATTATCCAACATGAAAAACCTGAAGGTGTTATTGTGCAGTTAGGTGGTCAGACAGCTTTGAAATTAGCTGAAAAATTATCTAAATACGGAGTAAAAATAATCGGAACCAGTTTTGATGCACTTGACCTGGCGGAAGACAGAGGAAGATTCTCAGATTTATTGACAGAATTAAATATTCCTTTCCCACAATTCGGAATCGCGGAAACTGCTGACGAAGCTTCTGCTTTGGCAGATACTTTGGACTTTCCTTTATTGATTCGTCCTTCTTATGTATTAGGAGGTCAGGGAATGAAAATCGTAATCAACAAAAAAGAATTGGAAGAGCACGTTATCAATTTATTGAAATCGATTCCGGGTAATAAATTACTTTTAGACCATTATTTAGCGGGAGCAATTGAAGCTGAAGCGGATGCTATCTGTGATGCTGACGGAAATGTATACATCATTGGAATAATGGAGCATATTGAGCCTTGCGGGGTTCACTCGGGAGATAGTAATGCGACATTGCCTCCTTTTAACTTAGGAGAGTTTGTAATGCAGCAAATAAAAGACCACACTGAAAAAATTGCCAGAGCTTTAAAAACGGTAGGTTTAATCAATATTCAGTTCGCTATAAAAGACGATACGGTTTATATTATTGAAGCAAATCCGAGAGCTTCCAGA
This sequence comes from Flavobacterium sp., assembly GCA_039931915.1. Lineage (GTDB taxonomy): Bacteria > Bacteroidota > Bacteroidia > Flavobacteriales > Flavobacteriaceae > Flavobacterium. The sequence continues at coordinate 2,544 of JBDTRA010000063.1, forward strand.
ACAGTACCATTTATTGCAAAAGCTTATGGAGAGCCTTATGTAAACTATGCTACGAAAGTAATGTTAGGACATAATAAAGTAACTGACTTCGACTTTAATCCACAATTAAAAGGATACGCGATTAAACAGCCGGTTTTCTCTTTCAGCAAATTCCAAAATGTAAATAAAGCATTAGGACCTGAAATGAAATCAACAGGAGAAAGCATCTTGTTTATTGATGATTTAAAAGACGATCAGTTCTACGAATTGTATTCAAGAAGAAAAATGTATTTGAGTAAATAAAAACTTAAATCTTTATATAAAAAAAGCTCCATAATTGGAGCTTTTTTTGATTCACTATTTACTTATTTATAGTCGAAATCATATTTATAATTAAAAGTTCCTTCAGTTACTCTTGTTGTAATAGGGTTTGAAGCACTTATTGGCTCTGACTCTTCAGCACAATTAAAAGAAAAAGTACCTGCTATTTTTTTAGCATTTAAATCAACAGAAGTTACAGATAAGGTACCTTCAACTACATACTGAGAATTCTCTTTAGTGTTTAAAGATACTTCAATTTGAGTTACACCATAAGTATCAACTACGATAGGATAACTACCAATTTTAAGATCACTCCTTTTAATTAAAAGTCTAATTTCATCAATTCCAAAAGCACCCCCGTTACGACCTTGCAACTGAATAAAATCTGTTGCCGGATAATAATCAAATAATGGGTCTGTAGCAAAATTGGAATTAAATGGATTCTGCATTTCCCACAATACGCCGTCAACTTTTGCAGTCATTGCAAATTTAGATGTTGGCACAGCGCTATCTGAGGAGTCATTATCGCTTGAGCAGCTGTTTAAAAAAACAAGTAAAAAAATTAAAAGGATTCTTGGTGTTTTCATTATTGGTTTAAAATATTAATTAAGCCGCAAATGTAAATTAATCTGTGTTAATATTAAATTTAATTTAGAAAATAAAGTAAAGTTTTACTTTTAAGTAAGCTAAAAAAAAACAAGGCAATGATAAGTTTACATAAAAAAAGCCCATAAAGGAACTTTTTTATATTGATAGTATTTTTTGTTATTCACCTTTTTCTATTGACATATTATCTCTTGTGTTTTTTTGTACCGAAATTGCCCCAAAAAGCGCTAATAAAAATGCAAAAGCATAAAAACCTTTTTCACTTGGGAGAATAGTAGCATTCCAAAGTCCTATTACTAATAATACAATTGATAAAAGAGTTCCGAACCAGCAAATACCATAATAGATATCTGTTACAGGAAGGTTTTCTAATTTGTCCCTAACACTTTTTTGTAATGATACTACAGCAAAAAGGCCAAACATTAAAACGGTAAAGTAATATCCTTTTTCGTTTAGTAACATTTCAGCTCTGGCAAGCCCAACTATAAATCCGATTGTTCCAGCTCCAAGAGCTACCCAAGATGCCGCAATAAAGGCATTCGACGTTTTTTGTACCATGTTTTATATTAATTTTATTTGTATTTCGAAAAAATTCCGGAATCTGTAGCTGTCCAGAAACAACATTTCTGGCCGCTGGCTTTTAAACCGCTATTAGCCCATGTATTACAGGTTTGAAACAGGCTATAGCTTCCGTTTGCTTCGTAAAAAGCATCCGTTTTACCATAATTGGCATCCGTTTTTATAGGCAGGAAATTACCTGAACCCCCTTTTTGAAAACTATTATTGATATAGTTAATCAAACGGTTGTATTGTGCTTTGCTGATCATAATTGATTTGCAGTCATCGCCCAATCTCATTTGTTTATAATAAGTCGTGTGGATAGCTGTTGTACTTAATCCGGTTGCAGCTTTAAAGGCAACTGAAGCTTTAAGATCTGACCAATTTGGTGTTTCCAAATAAAAACCTTTATCTCCCCAGCCCAGAGCAATGTATTTATACGTTGAGTCTGCAGCTTTGGTGTTCTTAAATTGGATTTGTTTACTCCAGTCTGTCTGATCGTTTTTGACAGGCATTACAATATCTGTGTGCACGCCATTTGTCAGGATAAAAATTTCAACTTCCGGTTTTGTATCGGTTTCTTTGTCAATTGTAATTTTTGAAAGTGTATAAGCTGATAGTACGTATAATAAAATAAATCCGATAAAGACTAAGATTGATTTTAGAAGAATTTTGAATGTTTTTTTCAAGTTGAATTTATTGATGGTTCATTTTTGCCAAATGTACTTAAATTATATTCACAGCAAAATTATAAAACGAAAATTATGAAGAAAAATCTCTTTAAATTTTAGCGATAAAAAAAGCCTCAATTACGAGGCTCTTTTGCTTTTAAAGTAGATTGTTATTTGATTAATTGTTGCAGCGGTTTTAACTGTTCCATGTCAATTTTAGATTTTTGTAATACAGACATCAATGTCATGATGTTATTCGGATTCATGTCTTTTCCTAAAACCCGCACAACTGCAAAACCATTTTCTTTTCTGTTGGCAAAAACCACAAACTCTTCGATGTTGTCGTCTGTACCAACATAACTTATTGATGCGCCGTCTTTACCGGAACCAAACTTCATTAATTCCTGATATTTTGGATCTTTTAGAATAGCTTTCACTTTAGCTCTTTCTGTTTCAAATTGAGTCTGATTTTTGGCATTGGCTTTGAAAGCTAAAATATTCATTTTATCGAATGATTTTAAAGCATCATTTTGCTCTGTAGACAATTTTGCTTTATCCAAATTCAAAATATTAGGGGAAACATCGAGAGCGATAAAATCTTTATTTTCTGTGTTTTCTACAAAATATTTTTGCAATGATGGTTTAGAATTACAACTTATTAAAGTTATAAATCCTAAAAAGGCTGAGGTAAAGACGTTGATTTTCATGTTATTTTTTACCTTTTGAGGCTTTTTTTAGGTCTGTACCGCCTGGAAGTTTCATCTTATCTGTCAGGACTGCAATTTCGTTTAAATCAAAGTTTCCTGTCAAGGACAATAGAACGGTATCGTCATTTTTTGCTCCATCAATAAACATAAATAACTCTTTTATTTTAGTGTCTCCAACTCCTGATTTAACGTATATTTTTACGTTTTTTCCACCGTCATTAATACGCATCAGCTCTTCTAAATTGGCACTGTTAATATATTTATCAGCAGAAAGTTTCATGTCGGCTTCAATTTTTGCATTTTTTGTGGTAAACACTTTTAAATTATCAAGCTTTTTGATAAGATTCATATATTGTTGTGTTTCCTTGTCAGAAGGGTCCACTTTTACCTTACTCATTATGTCAAACATTTTTTTGTTTACAATGACTGATGTTACGTCGTCCTGACCATCAAATTTGTCAAAAGCTCCTTGTGCATAAAATGCGTGGGTAGCAAAGGCAAAAACTAGTGTTATGATGAAATTCTTCATTTTAATTGTGTTTTAATTACTGTTTAAAAATTTTGTTTTTTGATTGCTCGTATTCTTTAATGTATTGTACACTTTCGATACCTACATTTACATTATTAGACAATAAGGCCAAAGCTTTTTGCGTTTCGGCAAAGGCTTTTTCAGGATTGTCATAGGTTCCTAATTCTGATTGCGCTACAACAGGAGCTGTGTTTTTTTCGCTAATATAGAAATAGGTTCCGATTCCCAGTAAAACAACAGCAGATGCCGCAATTGATAACCACGCTACATTTCGTTTTTTAGTTTGTAGTGGAATTGCTTCGCCTGTTCGAGCGAGGCTCTCGGGTTCCTGCATCGATTTTTGTTCTTTTACCTGAGAGAAATAACCGAAAATGGGTTTATATTGCTCCAAATGCTGCGCAACATTTGATGAAGAAAAGTATTCTTTTAATTCAATTTCTTCAGCAATAGATGTTTCTCCCTGAAAGTATTTTTCTAGTATATCCTCTATTTTATTTAATTCCATAACCGTGTGTATTAATCATTGATTCCCGTATTTTTTTTCTCGCTCTGGAAAGTGCTACCCGAATAGCAGTTTCATTCATGTTTACAATTTTTGCAATTTCATCAAATTCATATTGTTCAACATCGCGTAACTGAATTAATATTTGTTGCTGTTCCGGAAGCTGGCCCATTATTTTTTCTACCCATTGTAAACTATCCGTATCTTCTAATTTTTTATCTGATTGAGGCTCCCTGTCTGTAAAATTGTTATGTACAATTTGAAGATTTCCTGCTCTTTTGGATTTTAACTGATCCAGGCAATAATTTTTGGTCATTGTCATTGCAAGTGCTTCAATATTATTATAAGTATCCAGATTTTCTTTCTTGTTCCATAATTTAACGATTACTTCCTGAGTTGCATCTTCTGCTTCTTCAGTACTGGTCAGTAATCTTTTTGCCAGACGAAAAACTTTGTCTTTAAAAGGATTTATTAATTCTATAAATACAATTTGATTCATAAAAGCAAAGGTTATTTCGTTAGCTTATATAGTCAAGACGAGGTGCTATTGTTTTTGTTACAATTAAGGTTGAAATTTTTCAAAAAAAAAGCAATAAACTGATTCCTGTTAAAACTAAAGGTACTATTTTTACGTTAATATATATGGAAACCAAATTTTTATGAAAAGAATATCGAGAAGCTTAGTTTTATTATTTTTAGCGGCATTTAGTTTACAGTCTTGTGATGACAAAGATGATGTTGCCGCCTCACCGAATCTGCAAATAAATAATTTTATCTGGAGAGGATTGAATGAAGTTTATTTATGGCAGGCTGACGTGCCTAATTTAGCCGATAACCGTTTTGCCAACCAGGGCGCATTGGATTCTTTTTTGAAAGGATATTCAGAACCGAAAGATTTGTTTGAGGATTTATTGAATAAACCGGAGAGTAAATATCCCAACGGAGGTGCCATCGATCGTTTTAGCTGGATTGTGGATGACTATACTATTTTGGAACAGGAATTAAACGGAATTACAAAGAACAGCGGTATTGATTTTAGACTGAGCAGACAAGCAGAAGGATCGAATAATTTAGTTGGGTACATACGTTATATAATTCCTAATTCTGATGCTTCAGGTAAAGATATTAAACGTGGTGATTTGTTTACCAGTGTTAATGGAACTCCGCTTACCGTTTCGAATTATGAAGCTTTACTTTTAAATTCAGATAGTTATACGCTTAATTTAGCGACCTATAACGGAAGTTCTTTTGTTTTAAATGGTAAATCGGTTGCATTGACTAAAACGACTTTGGAAGAGAATCCAATTTTAATTACTAAAACAATAACTTCCGGAAGTCATAAAATAGGATATATAATGTATAATGGTTTTTATGGTGATTATGATGATGATTTGAATCAGGCTTTTGGACAATTAAAAACAGCTGGGATTACTGATTTTATTTTGGATTTACGTTATAACGGAGGAGGATCAGTTAGATCTTCAACCCGTTTAGCAAGTATGATTACCGGACAGTTTACCGGAGAAATATTTTCTAAACAACAATATAATGCGAAAGTGATGAAAGATTTAACTACTGAAGACCTGGAATCTTTAAATCAAAGGTTTGTAAATACTTTTGACGGAGCTACAGTAAACAGTTTAAATTTAAGTACAGTTTATGTGATAACAACTGATAATACAGCATCAGCAAGTGAGATCATTATTAATGGTTTAAAACCACATATTAACGTAATTCAAATTGGTGAAACTACAGTAGGTAAGAACGTCGGCTCTTTTACTGTTTATGATTCAGAATCTTTAACGAAAAATAATGTAAACCCAACTCACAAGTATGCTATGCAGCCTTTAGTTTTTAAAATTACAAATTCTGCTGATTTTGGAGATTATACACAAGGTTTAGTCCCTAATTATCAGCAAGATGAATATGTTAGTACTTATGGCGTTTTAGGAGATCCATCTGAACCTTTACTGAACCTTGCAATTTCTAAAATTACAGGGGCAACGGCAAAAAGAATACAACATGATGAAGGATTAATATTGCCGTATTTTAAGGATTCAAAATCAATGAATCGTTTTGGCAGAGAAATGTATCTTGAAAGTGTTCCTAAAGAATTATTGAAACACTAAAAAAACAAAAATGGCTTTCATTACTGAAAGCCATTTTTTTTCCAAAAATAAAACTAATTGTAAAAAAGGAATCATTTGTATTTTACTGCAAACGAGTCATTTTGCCGTTTCCGTTTAAGGATAAATTATTTCACAAGTATTCTCGTAGTTGATTTTTTGTTCTGAGTTGTTACTTCAAATAAATAAATACCTGAGTTTAGATCAGAAACAGTAATTTCTTTATGATTTGCACTAGGGAATGTTTTAATGATTTTCCCGGAAATATCATAAATTATTACAGCGCTTTCTTCTTCTTCACTATTAATATATACAACATCTGATGCAGGATTTGGGTACAGACTTACAGCATTTTTGTCAAAGTCTTTATTTCCTAATGTTTTTATATTAATTACACCTACAGCATTTAAATCAAATCCTCCTGTTGCATACGGAGTAGCATATAATTCATTAACTATATTTCCGTAACTGTCATGAGAAGCATATAAAGGATTAATTGTACCTATTGCATCAATTATTTTCACATGTGTAATATTGTCTTTGTCTAATAAAGCATTGTCAGGAAGATCAGATAAATCAAATGGAGTTCCAAAACCAGCTTTGTATTTTCCGGCAAGATTATTAATATACCTGCAATCAACAGATCCAAAACCACCGATTTGTGTTGTAGTTTGTGTCTCGCTGTGGGCAGGAAATCTAAAAAAGTTAATTCCGTCAGAACTGACTTCAACAAATGCCAGTTCTAAAAATGTATCTGAAAAACCGTTTTCAAAAATTGCAAAATCAAATCCGGAACCATTAGCAATTGGAGAAGCAAATGTTACGGTCGCACTTCCACCGTCACCTAAACAAACCACACCTGTGCCAGTCCCTCCTAAGGCATCATTTGGATTACCTGATGAAGCCAAAGCACCATTTGGATTTGCAATGTCCTGCGGGCCTCTTGTTACAGCAATCCCTGTTGCCCAACCGATAAAAACAGAACTGCTTTTGATTATTGCCGTGCTGCCAGTCTGTCCGGCTGGCGGAGCATAGGATTGTGCTGTAATTATTGAAGATGTAAGTATTAAACTTAAAAGTAATTTTTTTATCATATTATATATTTAATAATTGCCCTTATGATTTTTATAAGGGCAATTATATTTTTTAATTATTAGAATAAAAACCGTTTGGTCCACTACCAACTGTTACCGTTTTTAATACTGTTCCCGAAGTAGAATATATAGTAACAACGCCATCTTGCGTAAAACCTTTTGCATCACCAGAGTAAATTTTGCCATCTATAACTCCAAAACCATAGAATGTAGAATAAGCAGTATAAGGAACTGTTAATAAAGGAGTTTCACTGAAACTAGTAGCATTTAAATCTATTGCATAAATGCTTCCCTGATTTGTGTAATAAATTTTATTTCCATCAATATCCATGTTGACAGCATCTTTTAAAGTGGTTGATTCTATAGAAGTTGCCACATCAGTACTCGAATTAATTTTAAATAATTTGCTTTTATCTTCATTTCCACATAGAACGTAAACATTTCCATCTTTTGCTTCAATTGAATTAATACCCTCTTCCACCGTTATAGTGGTAGAAACAGTATTGGTAGTCGTATTGATTACAGTTACTTCATTTCCAGATCCGTAAGCCCCATTCATTACATATAGCTTTCCGTTTGCAGCAACAATTTTTTCTATAGTTTTGCCTACAGAAATTGAAGCTATATATGCATAAGTTGAAGCGTTATATATTGCCACGGCCTTAGAAAGCGCATTAGTAACATATAATTTTCCGTTTAAAACTACGCTATAACGTGGGTTTTCAACTTTCTCCGTAATAGTTCCAAGACTTGCAAAAGTATACCTGTTAACAACCTCTACTTCATTAGAATTGTTTACGATAATATATGCTTTGTCATCACTAAAACTTAATGATTGTGCTACATCTCCTAATACTTTTGTAGGGTTTACAACTGCGAATATATTATTTTGGAAAGTGTTTAAATCATTAGATATATAAGATACTGATGCATTTGGTGTCCCAAAATTTCCTTCGTTTAAAATCAATACACCATTGTCATATGCTCCTAATGGAGTATCGTTAACTATACTATCATCACTGCTGCAAGAAGTAAATAAGAATGCAGCTGCAATAATTCCTAAATAAAGATTTTTTAATTTCATGTTTTAATAATTAAGGTTTAAATAAATAGATAAATTTCGCCCTGGCATAAAACGGCTGGGCAAAGCCTCATATTTTTCGTTCCAAAGATTCGCTGCTTTGAAACCTATTTTACAGATGTTCTTTTTACTGAAATTATAATCCATTCCGATATTCGAAACATTATAAGCATCCAGAATGTATTTTGGATTATTATCCGAAGTGGTAAAAATTTCTCCTGTGTACATTATTTGATAGTAGGCAGACAATTTTTTATAATAGTACGATAATGATCCTGTGAGTTTATGATAAGGAACATAAAAAAGCTGCTTGTCAGTATTGTCATCGAGGGAAACGGTGTAAGCATAAGTACCACTAAAGTCAAAAGTATGTTTGCTTATGTTTTTTTGCCATCCCAAAAGGGCTTCAGCTCCATAAATGGATACTTTGTCAGTGTTTACAGGAGACCAATTTCCACTGTTATTTGGCAGCCAGCGAATCATATCTTTAATTTTCATCGCATATCCGGTAATAGTCAATCGTAAATTTTTATATTTGAATTGATTGCCTATTTCTGCCTGATAGGAGCTTTCAGGATTTAAATCAGGATTTCCACTGCCTTCCCAATATAAATCGTTGAAAGTAGGAACTCTGTAGTTTCTGGATAAATTGAATTTTAACTGATAGAAATCTGAAAAATCATAGCGGGAGCCAACAGAAAAAAGTATTGGGCTTTTATAAACATCTGAAATTTCTTTTCGTCCACTAATTTCATAATTCCATTTTTCTGTCAGGATATGTTTCAATAAAATGCTTGCACCGCCAATTTCACGACTGCTTTTCCCAATTCCTGACCCAATTCCATTATTTTTTGTGTAATCTAAAATAGTGCTGATTTTTATTTTTGAAGATAATTCATAATCAATATCATATTTCCCAATAAAACTTTTGACTCCTCCCGAAGTAAATCCATCTCTGTTGATGTCTTCAAAATAGTTGTAATGTTCCGTTATGTATGCCAGTTTCAGATTAGAATTAAATTTACTGAATGAACTGGTCCAGGTTAATAAATTACGGGTATTATAATCCTGATATTTTGTTTTGGTTGCGTTTGGGGATGTTAACGAAAAGTGGCGTTCCCCATCATAAATCTGACTGTAAAACTTGATACTGTTTTTAGTGTTTATTTTATATCCAAAAGCCATATCAAGGACATTATTGTAATATTGACCGTTTGTATTTCTTCCTTCGTGGCCAATAAATTTAAAATCATTATCAGAACTGTTTCGTGTAAAACTAGCATCGAAACTTATTCTTTTTGTGGCAGCAGTAATTCCATAAATGATACTTAGTGTATTAAAATCACCATAATTAATTTGCAGATCATTTTTGAAGGTATCGATAAATTTCAAATCATTATTAAGGTGAATTGTTCCACCAATTGCACCACTTCCATAAACGACGCTTCCTCCACCTGCTTTTACATCAATAGAATTGAAGCTTCTTGTAGAAATAGTATTAAAATCCGTCTGTCCTAAAAGTTGTGAGTTGATATTAATTCCGTTCCAGACAACAACAGTTTGTTGTGAAGTAGTTCCTCTAAAAGATGGTGAAGAGGTCATACCTAAACCATTTTCTTTAAAATAAATTACTGTATTGTAATTTAAAAGGGAAGTAAGAGAAGCTTGATTTTTATTAATTATAGAATCACTAAGCCTTTGAACCGATTGTGTATTTGAAAAATTTTTAAGATTTGTATCAGAAACTACAACCTCTTTTAATTTTGTAATAGAGTCATTCTGCGCCAAAATAATCTGGCACAAAAACAGAAAGCAAAAAGTAAAACGTTTTTTTAAAGTCATAATTTCTACACTCTTTTTCCCGAGAGTTCGATATTTGTTATAAAGGCAGGTCTCCTGGCTTGCGTCTTGTTGTTTACCTTCCCATTCGTCTTGCGAACAGTGGTTTGTAGTTAACAACAAGCATTCTGGTTACAGAACTAAGCTTACAGTTGCGGGTACAGCTCAAGAATTTTAATTTTAAAATATTTAAAATCAGTCACTTGATTCCCTTTTAATGTGTTTTTAAATAAAAACACAACCTTAATTGGGTGCAAATATAAAGTTAAAAAGATGAAAGATTCAAATTTGTTTTACTTTTTAAAAGAATTTCTAAACAAAAGAGGACTTAAAAAACTATTTTTATGACTTGTCCAAAATCTGCTTTATTCTGAAAAGCATCTTTTAATGGCAATGAAGTATGGTGGCATAAAAAACTTCTGATGATGCCGGCATGAGTAACGATAACAATTGGTTTGTCGGTTTTTTTTGAAATTTGCTCTGATAAAAAAAGGCCTGTTCTTTTATGCAATTCAACAAAAGATTCTCCATTGAAAGCACGGATGTTTACAAAATCTTCCATCCACGGATTGAGTTGCCCGGGCGGAATATCATTCCAGTTTTTCATTTCCCAATCGCCAAAATTCATTTCCATTAACCTTGCATCTTCCTGATAAGAAATGGTTTTAATTTTGTTTTGAATGTATTTTGCTAAAATTACACAGCGCTGCAACGGACTTGAAAAAATTATAGCTTCTGAAGGTAATTGCGAAATAATATTCTCAAATATCAGATCAAAAGGTTCAGCAAGCGCAACATCAGATTGTCCGTAACAGATACCTTTTTCGCAGACTGTTTCGGTATGACGGACTAAATAAATTTCCATATAAAAAGAATGCTTAAATAATAAACAACCTCACAGACTTGCTGTGTTGCTCCTAAACAATCTCCCGTATATCCATCAATCCACTTTTGAAAATATCGGGCTAAAAAATATCGGGTTATAATAACAGGAATTAAAGCTAAAAAAAATTGATATTTGAAATAGGAGAGTGCCAGCAAAGGAATTAATCCAAAGAAAAAAGCACCAAAAATTTCTTTCCAGGTATTGCTTTTCGCAATAGGTTTGCTTTTGCTGGTAGCATCATCCCGTGAATATTCATGTGTAAAAATAATTGAAATTGCAGCCAAACGGCTCAAAGCATGAGCGGAAGTAAATAATAAAAAAACCAGAAAACCAGCATTTATATTGTCTGTTTTAAAGAGTAAAACAGATTCTGAAAGCAATTTAAACTTCAATAGAAAAAGCAAAACCAAACCAATTGCTCCATAAGCGCCAATCGCACTGTCTTTCATAATCAGCAGGATTTTTTCTTTGGTCCAGCCTCCGCCAAAACCATCACAGACATCTGCAAAACCGTCTTCATGAAAAGCTCCGGTTGTAAGTATTGAAGCAATTATTGCCAGGATTATGGCACTTTCTGTTGAGAGAAAAAGTGAAGAAACATAAAAGACTAAAAAGGAAATACTGCCAACAATCCATCCAATCAAAGGGAAATAACGAGTTGCCTTGTTTAAATAATCCGGATTATGATCTATGTTTTTTGGACATGGAATTCTGGTGTAAAACATTAAGGATGTAAAGAAGATATGGAGTTCTTTTTTCATTTAAAAATGTGTTTATTCGGCTAAAGCCAATTTGAGGTTTTATAATTATTCCAACATCTAAAGATGTTGGCTATTCAATTTTACATGTCAATAAAATTTTTGCATCATTTTTTGAATAGCCCCCAGATTTATCTGGGGTATAGTAAAAATGGATAGGAGTGGCTTTAGCCAAATTATTTAACAGATATTTTATCAAATCCAAATTTGATTATAAAATCTTCATATTCTTCCTGAAATGTTTTTTTGTTATGATGTGATTCCTGATTTTTAATATAATCCCTTACTTTATCAACAATCGATTCTGAAACAGAAACTGCAAAGTATTCATCTTGCCATTCAAATTTTTCTTTGGTTAATCTATTTTTATTAAATCCAAAAAGAAGATTCGCCTTTGATTAATTGTATTGTTTTTTGAATATTTTGATCAACTCCTAATGAAATGAGACAATGACAATGATCTGAATAACCATTTATAAAATCAACATAAATCCCTTTTTCCTTGGCATTTTCTTTTATGTGAATCCAAACTTTTTGACGCAATTCAATTGAATCTAAATACGGTTTTCTGTTTTTTGTACTCCAGACAAAATGAATCCAAACTTTTATAAATGACATAAATTTTGTTTTTAAATTATTTCCTGCTAACCCCTGCATTCTCAAAACTGGACATTTCATTAAGAAAAATCCCAGCCGATTTCAAAATAGGAAAAGCAATTGCACATCCAGTACCTTCACCAAGACGCAAATCTAAATTTAAAATAGGCTTTGCCTGTAAATAATTTAATAATTTTTGATGTGCCTTTTCAGCAGAAACATGACAGAAAACCGCATTTTTAATAACATCGGGATTTATTTTTGAAGCAATTAAAAAGGCTGTGCTGCAAATAAAACCATCAACCAAAATCAGCATTTTATGATCGTAAGCCGTTAGCATTCCGCTTGCCATTTGCAGAATTTCAAAACCTCCAAAATAGGCTAATTGCTGTAGTATTTCGGCTTGGCCGGAATAATTATCAATGGCGCTTTTAAGTAAATTTTCTTTCTGAATTAGTTTTTCATCTTCAACACCAGTTCCTTTTCCAACACATTCTTCAATCGGAAAACCAGTTAAAAGACTCATTAATACAGAAGCTGTTGCCGTATTCCCAATCCCCATTTCACCAAAACCTATGCAATTACAACCTGTTTTGGCAATATTTTCTATAATAGATTTTCCTTTTTCAAAACACAATTGCAGTTCCGTTTCACTCATTGCGGGAGCGTGTAGAAAAGACTGGGTTCCTTTGGCAATTTTGGCATTAATTAATTTTGCATTGGTTGGAAAATCATAATTCACTCCGGCATCAACAATCGATAACTGAATATTATTTTGATTACAAAAAACATTTATGGCAGCACCGCCTTCCAGGAAATTAGTAACCATTTGTCTCGTAACATCCTGCGGATAGGCACTTACACCATGATTCGCAATTCCGTGATCTGCAGCAAAAACGACAATATTCGGGTTTTTAATTTCCGGATTTAAAGTTTCAAAAACATTTCCCATCTGAAGGGCTAAAGTTTCTAAAACACCTAATGCGCCAATTGGTTTGGTTTTAGAATCTATTTTTTCCTGTAAAAGCAGATTGAAATTTATTTTGTTCTGAGTTTCAGTTTGCGGGTTTATTTTAATGTTTGGAACCTCACTTTTAACCACATTTTTAATTTCAATGCAATCCGGAGATTCAGATTTTTGCTTCCAGTCCAATTGCTGAAGCATTGGTTGGTTGTCATAATTGGTAGCAGGTTTCCCGATGCAGAAATAACCCAAAGGCTCAATATTTTCAGGGAAGTCAAGTATTTTTTTGAACTGGTAATAATTCAAAATCGAAACCCAGCCCATACCGTAACCTTGCTCGGTAAGCGAAAGCCAAATGTTCTGCGCCGCACAAACCGAACTAAATTTTACAGCTTCGTTACTGCCAACTGTCCCAATCGTAAATTGATTCAGAACTGATCGGTCATAGGCAATAATAAGTCCAATTGGAGCTTCCTCAATTGCCTCTAGTTTTAGTGATTTATAATGTTCTTTTTGTTCCGAATTATCGGTTAGTAATTCCGCTTTTTTGTTATAATCTAAAAACAGATTTTTAATGGCACTTTTAACTTCTGCCGATTTAATAATATAATATTTTGTAGCATCCGTCAGCCCAACCGAAGGTGCCCAGTGTCCCGCCTGCAAAGCTTTCCGGATCACTTCATCCGGTACTTCATCAATTGTAAAATGTCGGATATCACGGCGTGATTTTAAAATATTATCTAAATAGCTCATAAGTTTCAATGTCAATTACAAAAATCAATGTCAATTGTAAACTCAATTGCAACATCAATGTTAAAGCGTTATGTAAAGATACAAAGCCTATATTGAAATTTGAAATTTAAGGATTTAGATTTTTTTAATTGATTTTTTAATTGATTTTTGCAATTGCAATTGTCAGCCTTTTATTTTAAGCGGAATCCCGGAAACCATCAAAACGACTTCATCTGCTTTTGAAGCCAGAAACTGATTCATCCAGCCTTGCAGTTCAGTAAATTTTCTTCCAATATGGGTTTCGGCATGAACACCCATTCCAATTTCATTGGTAACAATTATTAAAGTTGTATCTTGTTGACTGGCCATTTTTTCAAATTCGGCTTTTGCTTCTTCCAGAGATAATGAAACATCATTTTTATGATCGACAAAAAAGTTCGTCAGCCACAATGTAACACAATCAATTAAAGCTGTTTTTCCGGTAAAATTTATTTCACTCAGATTTTTTTCTTTTTCAATATTGGTCCAGCGTTCATCACGTTCCTCCTGATGTCTGTCGATTCTTTTCTGGAAATCATCATCCCATTTTCTGGCCGTTGCCACGTATATTGGAGTGTTGGAAAGTTGTAAAGCCAGGTTTTGAGCATAACTGCTTTTTCCGGATCGTTCGCCGCCGGTAATTAGATAAATCATTATTAATTATTAATTGTTAATGGTTGATTGTTAATTTGTTGTAGAGGTTTGTTGTTTAATGAGTTGTTGTTTAGTCGTTTTAATAATACTGGTTATTAATTTTAAAATAGAAGTTGCATCATTATTGATGTTTTCAAATTCTTTTTCATTCAAATAATCAGTAGCTTTTAATAATTCCAACCAATATACAACTTCATTTGCTTCTTTTTGAGCAATTGCAAATTTATGGATAAAGTCATTTTTACTTTCAGCATGTTCGGCTTCTCTAATCATTGCGCCAATACTTGTTCCGGATCTTAAAAGCTGTTTAGAAAGTATGAATTCTTTTTTCTCCGTGCATAAATATTGATACAGTTTGACTATTCTAATTGCAAAATCAAAGCTTTTGGTTTTCACGATATTATCTTTCAAAATTTATAATTAACAATTTATAATTTATAATTCAATATGGGCAATGTCTGCATTCATTTCCGCAGCAGCTGCCCCTTTTTAAATGAAACCAGGATTTAAATACATAATTACCATTTTCGATATAATAATCAATGTCTTCAATTAGTTTTTCGGTTTTGGGTAAAGATATTGCTTTATTTTTTAAAGCTTTTTTAGGGGTGATAGTTTCTACATAAGCATCAATTTTGTCCATGCACGCTTCTTTAAAACAAACAGGGCAAAGGCAATCCGGTCCTTCTGAAAGATTAAAAATAGGTGGAAAATCATTGCACCAGCATTTATTATCAACAGAAATATCTCCGCAGCTAAAAGCAGATTGACAACTTGAACAAACTTTTATTTTTATGGGATTCATAATTTAAAAATAGTATTTGTTTAATTTTGTAAGAATAAAGGTAAATAAAAAAAATAGAAATTGCGTTATCTTTGCCATTATTGAAAGATGTAAAGTTTGATTACGCAATAACTCAAAAACAGATTCAGTAAAACAATAACAATGCCATTTCCCTGGAACTATATAACCTGCATATGAAACATTTATTTTCTCAAAGTATTTTTATTTTATCTTTTTTCCTTCTGACTGGATGTAAAAAAAATGAAACAACAGAGATTGCTAAAACTGAGATTCCCCAAAACACTATTGAGTACGCTTCGGGACTTTCTATTGTAAAACACGAAGGATATTCAGTAGTAACGGTTACAAATCCGTGGCCAAATGCGAATAAAAAGTTTACCTATATATTAAAAGAAAAAGACGTTAAAGTTCCGGATAGTTTACAAAAATACAGTACAATAAAAGTTCCTTTGGAGTCTGTTGTTGTTACCTCAACCACAAATATTCCGTTTCTTGAAATGCTGGATGTTGAAGATAAATTGACTGGTTTTCCTCATACGGATTATGTGTCTTCAGAAAAAACCAGAAAATTGATTGACAAGGGAGCTGTTAAAAATGTTGGTCAAAACGAAAAATTAAATATCGAACAGCTTATCGAATTAGCACCGGATCTGATTGTTACTTTTGGCGTAGACAATAACAATCCGATGTTGGATAATTTGAAAAAAAGCGGTCTGAATGTTTTTATCCAGGCAGACTGGATGGAACAATCACCATTAGGAAAGGCTGAATGGATTAAGCTTTACGGAGCTTTATTTGGTAAAGAAGATAAAGCAAAGGAATTGTTTGATAAAATTGTTTTGAGCTATGAACAGGCAAAAAAAATGGTTGCTGCAAAACAAGCAACTTCCACAGTTTTATACGGTTCCATGTACGAAGATGTATGGTATGTTGCAAAAGGAAATAGTTGGGTGGCCCAATTTATGAAAGATGCCAGAGCTAATTATTTATGGGCAGATTTAAAAGGAACCGGAAGCGAAGGATTGCCTTTTGAAAAAGTTCTTGACAAAGCTAAAAATGCTAATTTTTGGATTGCTACAGGTTCAGTAAAGTCATTGGATGAATTTGCAAAAATGAATCCGCATTACAGCGAGTTTGATGCATTTAAGAATAAAAGAATTTATACTTTTGAAGGTAAATTAGGTGCTACCGGCGGAACAATTTATTATGAATTATCACCAAGCCGTCCCGATTTGGTTTTAAAAGATTATATCAACATTTTTCATCCGGACTTATTGCCGGGTTACGAGTTTACTTTTGCCACTAAACTGAACTAAATTGACAAATAAAAAACGAAACACACTATTATTTCTTTTACTTGGCTTAGGTCTGGTTTTGATGTTTTTTGCAAGCATTAGTTTAGGCTCAGTTGCAATTCCATTCAAGGAAGTTTACGCCAGTTTAACAGGCGGTCAGGCAAGTAAATCAACTTGGGAATATATTATCATAAATTATCGGTTGCCAAAAGCAATTACAGCTGTTTTAGTAGGGACGGGATTGTCAATCAGCGGATTGCTGATGCAGACTTTATTCAGGAATCCACTCGCCGGGCCTTATGTTTTGGGATTAAGTTCAGGGGCAAGTTTAGGAGTAGCATTTGTGATTTTAGGAGCCGGTTTTTTACCTTCTTTTTTAAAAGTCATTGCGTTATCCCCATACGGAATTGTTTTGGCTTCAACTTTTGGCAGTACGTTGGTTTTATTATTGGTTTTATTGGTTTCACAAAAACTGCGTGATACTATGGCAATCCTGATTGTCGGATTAATGTTCGGGAGTTTTACTACCGCAATTGTTAGTGTTTTAACCTATTTTAGTACTGCAGAACAGCTTCAGAAATTCACTTTTTGGTCATTGGGAAGTCTTGGTAACCTTTCATGGAATTCAATTTCGGTTTTATTAATTTGTGTATGTTTCGGTTTGCTTTTAAGTGCCAGTAGTATAAAACCTTTAAATGCATTGCTTTTAGGCGAAAACTATGCAAAAAGTATGGGGCTGAATTTCAAAAGAGCCAGATTGATTATCATATTTGCAACGAGTATATTAGCAGGAAGTATCACCGCTTTTGCAGGCCCGATAGCGTTTGTGGGTTTGGCGGTTCCGCATATTGCAAAACTTACTTTTCATACCAGTAACCATACGGTTTTGTTTTGGAGCACTTTATTTTTTGGAGCCATTATTATGTTATTTTGCGATATAGTTTCCGAAATGCCGGGATTCGATGTTACACTCCCAATAAATGCCATTACCTCTATTATTGGGGCACCGGTTGTAATTTGGTTATTAGTACGAAAAAGAAATTTTCAGTAAAAAACTTACATAAAATACTATCTTAGGTTTTTAACACATAGGAACATAGTTATACTAGCTCAAAAAAAGGCGTTTTACTTTCTTAAATTATCATAGAGTATTGTCGAAACTATGTTTTTATTTTAATTTAAAAGATTAATAATGATTACTCAAAAATATTTAGATGAATTAAGTTATGAGTTAATCGGGGCTTGTATCCAGGTTCATAAAACAATTGGAAAAGGATTGCTTGAAAACGTTTATCATCAATGTTTAAAAGAAGAATTATCATTCAGAAAAATAAATTTATTTACTGAGATGAAAGTGCCTTTAATATATAGAAATAAGGAATTGAATGCAGATTTACGATGTGATTTATTTGTAGAGAATTGTTTTGGTTGTAGAATTAAAAGCAGTATCCGAATTAAAGGGTATGCATGAAGCGCAACTTTTGACATATATGAAACTATTAAAAGCACTAAAAGGGATCATAATTAATTTTAATTGTTTTAATATTTTTAAAGAAGGCCAAAAAACTTTTGTAAATGAGTATTTCAAATTATTACCAAAGCTGTAGGCATAAAACTATGTCATAATTTACTAATAAATTTTCAAAATAACTTTTCAATAAAAAGAAAGAAATCTATGTTTCTCCTATGTGTTAGAAACAAAAAGAATATCAGTATAAAATGAAAACAATACTCTCTACTTCAAATTTAAGTATTGGCTACAAGTCCAAGAAAGCAACTGTAACTATTGCTGAAAATTTAAATTTGACTTTAGCTTCGGGAAAACTCATTGCTTTAATTGGAGCTAACGGAATAGGGAAATCAACCTTATTGCGAACCGTTACGGGAATTCAGCAGCCATTATCCGGAACTGTTTTTCTGAATGATAAAAATATAAGCAGCTACAAACCTTTAGATTTAGCTCAAAATTTAAGTTTGGTTTTGACCGAAAAATTACCATCCAGTAATCTTTCTGTATTTGAGTTGGTCGCGTTGGGCCGTCAGCCATATACCAATTGGATTGGCACTTTAACGTCCGAAGATATTATAAAAGTTAATGAAGCTTTAGAACTAACTCAAATTAGTCATTTATCCCAAAAAAGACATTTCGAAATAAGTGATGGACAATTACAAAAAGTTTTAATTGCCCGGGCACTTGCACAAGATACTCCGTTAATTATTCTTGATGAACCTACAACACATCTTGATTTATTGCATAAAGTTTCACTTTTTAAATTGCTGAAAAAGCTAACTCAGGAAACTCAGAAATGCATATTATTTTCGACTCACGATATCGATCTGGCCATACAATTAAGTGATGAAATGATTATTATGACACCGGATTTAGTTATTCAGGACGAACCTTGTAATTTAATTTCAAAAGGAAGTTTTGCTACTTTATTCAAAGATGAACATATTATTTTTGATGCTGAAAAAGGGAAGTTTATTGTGACTTAGTGATTATTTCATTACGTACTCTATAAACATGAAGTAAGTTTTCTAACTCTTCAAATTTGACGGTTAACTCACCAATATCAACCATTTCATTATTAAAGGCGAGATAATTTGTGGAGTTTTTTCCACTGTTTTTTGTGAAAACTTTATCATTATGTATGTTTTCCCATGAGACAAGTTTTTTCTTTTTTAATTTTATCCCTTTATCATTAATTGAGATTTGAGGTTCATTATCTCTTAGTTTTTTAATTTGTTCATAGGTAAGATATAATCCAATTACGATAAGAAATGAAACAAAATAATTTTCTTCCCAAAGAAAATAGATTCCAATAGAAATTATTCCCAAGCTTATAATTAATAGAAATACTAAAGCAGTTTTTGAATAAAATATTAATGTTTCTTTAGGTACACTTAAATCGTCTTTGTGAACATCTTTTTCAAGAAATTTTTTCTCTAATGCTTTCAGCTTTATTTTTTGCTCTGGACTTTTAAATTCAGTTTTTTCGAACCAGCTGCCACTTTCCCAGATTAATTTTTCTTCGACTGCTTTTCGTTGCAATTCATGAATGTTTCTTACATTTTCATACGCCCAGATTTTCCAATCATTAACAAAATAACTCCATGTTAACCATGCTAATACGATTCCTGCAATCAAGCTTAAAAGGAGAATCCATTCTCCGATAGATTGATTTCCTTTAAATAATAATCCTAATCCAATAAAGCCAACGATGATTAAAATTGGCAAATAGATAAGTTTTATTCTTCCTTTTTTTAGAGCTTCATTTACAGTAATTTCTTCTCTCATGTTTTTATTTTAAACCAATCTGTCTCTTAGCTTCTCCAATCACAAAAGCAACAGAATTTGCGATATTAAAACTTCGAATTAATTTTGACATCGGAATCGTTAAATGGTTTTCAAAACGACTCAGGACTTCCTTACTTAAGCCAACACTTTCTTTTCCGAAAACCAACCAGTCTCCATCCTGAAAATTGGTTTCCAAATACGATTTCTCTGCATGTGAACTCATCAAAAACACGCGTGATTGATCCGGAATTTGTTTTACCCATTCCTCAACATTTGCATACTCGGTAACATCAAGATGCACCCAATAATCCAAACCCGAGCGTTTCAGGTTTTTATCATTAATCACAAACCCAAACGGATGAATTAAATGCAGCCGACTTTCTGTACCTACACATAAGCGTCCAATATTACCCGTATTATTTGGGATTTCAGGTTCTACAAGAACAACGTTCAGCATTTTTTATTTATTTAGATTGTTAGATAATTAGACTATTTAGGATTAAAAGATTCTAAAAAATTATCTAATTTTCAAATTGACTCATTTTCTAATTTAAAATCCGGGACTTCCAAAACTTCGCCGGCTTTTAAGTTTTGCAAATATACATTTCCTATGCGAACACGTACTAACCGCAAAGTAGGAAAACCAACTGCAGCAGTCATTTTTCGAACCTGACGAAACTTTCCTTCATTTACCGTAATCGATGCCCATGAAGTAGGCCCATGACGTTCATCTCTGATTTTTTTTGCCCTCGGTCCAAAATCAGGAATTTCAGTAACGATAAAAGCAGAGCATGGTCTGGTTTTATATTTTCCTCCGTCAAAACCAATTTCAACGCCGCTTTGCAATTGCTCGACAGCTTCTTGGGTTATAATGCCATCAACTTGTACATAATATTCTTTATCGACTTTCTTGCTTCTTATTTGTTCACTTACTTTTCCGTCAGTAGTAAGCAAAAGTAATCCTTCAGAATCTTCATCCAGACGGCCGATAGCCATTGTTCCTTCAGGAAAATCATATAATTCTCCCAAAAGCTTTTTCTTTCTTTTTAATTCGTAAATAAACTGGCTCAGATATCCGTAAGGTTTAAAAAGAATAAAGTGCTGGTGCATGTTAAAAGTTTTTATGCAAAGATAGTTTTGTTTGATTAGCATTAAAAACAATATTCAATTATCCAAAAGCTATGTTAAAGGACTTAGATTTCGGTCTTAGAATTCGTAATATTATGATAGGAATTTAAAAAATAAAGATATGGAAACTAATAATTTAGGCTCAAAGAAAATAAATGGAGTGCAAAAAAATATAGATGAATCTAAAGGCAAAAATGTTTCGCATGATACCAAATCTGATGAATCAAAACTTAAGAAGGAAGTTGTAACAGACGCTGATGGAAATAAAGAAGTTGTGGAAAGAGCACGGAATGAAAACGAGAAGATAAAAGAAGTTTCAAATCAAAAAGAAACTGATAGTGAGGATTCAAATCGTGGAGTTTCGACAGAAGAGGAGGTGAAAAAAACCATTGAAAATAAAGATCGAAATTCGGATATTACGCCAAATCGTTATCCCAATTCTCATCCGGATAATCATGAAGACCGAGGCAATATGAAATTAGATGAATAGTACTTAGAAAATAAAGTTGCCTGATGCTCGGATAATATTGCTGAGGTTGTGTTTTTTTCTAAGTTCTGATGAATTCTACCACCGGATTATATACTGGCGATTAAGGTTACACATCAATTAAAAAAAACTTAACAAATAAGAATCAGGCCGTCTGAAATGACGGTCTTTTTGTGTGTCATGTCTAATTTTTAAAATAATAAATATTTTTGCTTAAATCTACAGAATGACTGGGGATAATTTAATTTATGTGTAAAAATTCAGTGCTTTGTTGATAGATGTTTATAAATAATGAAAGAATAATTTTATGATTTTATAATATTAGCTTAACTTTAAAGACTATAAATTTGATTTCTAAAAACTATATTTTCCAACGTATGAAAAACATTTACTCTTTTCGGTACTTAATGACTTTTTTAAGTTTTTTTTATTGCTTTTCTGTGAATCTTATTGCGCAGACTATGCCAACTGCTCAAACTTTACCTTATACACAAGATTTTTCGTTTGCAGCAACAGAGACAGCTTATCCAGCAGGATTTCAGGGTTGGAATACAACAACTACAGCACCTGGTTCATCATATAATACTAATGCAGTTATAGTAGCTGACAGAGTATTAGTTGCCAATAGTACAGCTGCTACCAATAGTGGTAATCTTCATAATTATGATGGAAAAATTGGCTTTCTAAATAATGGCTCTCTTGATTTGACTATAGCTTTTGCATTTACAACTATTGGGCAGACAGCAATCCAGGTTCAATATGATGCCATGACAATCCGTAATCCTTATGACATTCCGCCAACTACGACTAACACCCGCATCAACGAAATGGTTCTGCAATATAGAGTAGGTACGAGTACTGCTTTTACCTCTTTATTGCCAACAGTATATTCTAATAATGATACAAAACAAATAACAGCAGTTACGACTCCTCAAAATCTGAAAACAATAAAGGTTACATTGCCTGCTGAATGTGAGAATCAGTCTGTAGTTCAGATTCGATGGATTTCAAGACAAGTTTCAGGTTCAGGCTCCCGTCCTTCTTTTGCTATTGATAATATTGATATCAGAAGCGATACCGCTGCTCCTGTAAGTGATGCAGGTTACCCAAAAGCAGATAATATTTTATCACAAAGCTTTGATTTTTCTAATAAATTAAATGAAATAGCTAAGACCTATTATGTATTATTACCATCCGGAAGTGCACAACCTACCGCTACTCAGATAAAATCCGGTTTTGATGCAAGTGGAACAGCGGCTTTACAATCAGGCATTTTGGATATTACAGATCCTTCTCAGGTATTTGTAAAAAGTTTTACCGGATTAAGTCTTAATACTGCGTATTCAGTTTTCTCAATTTCCGAAGATTCATATGTTAATATACAATCTGTTGTAAATAAAGTAGATGTTACAACTTCAAGTGTTATAGTTCCGTCTTTATCCACAACAAGTATGTCACTTGATTTGGGGTTTTCAGAAGCAAATTATGATTCTGAAAGTTTGAGTTATCAAATTCAGGCTTCTAATCTTACGGATAATGTTACTGTAACATCCTCAGCTAATTTTACAATTTCTAAAGATAACAGCACTTTTGGATCTTCTTTAACATACAATGTATCTGATTTTGCATCAAATGTAACTCCAACAGTTTATGTGAAGTTCACTCCAAATGCAACGACTGCTTTTTCGGGTCAAATAACACACGAATCAACTGGTGCAACAAGCAAAATAATTA
The DNA here is from genome assembly GCA_039931915.1 of Flavobacterium sp. Lineage (GTDB taxonomy): Bacteria > Bacteroidota > Bacteroidia > Flavobacteriales > Flavobacteriaceae > Flavobacterium. The sequence goes on from JBDTRA010000063.1 coordinate 25,934, forward strand.
CCCTTACCGGAACAGGAATTAATCCATATGTGCAAGGTTTTAACGATGCAAATATTTTAACAAATAGCGGCTGGACTCAGTATGATGTGGCCGGAAGTAGTAACAAATGGGCATATACTGCGACTGCGAGAAATGTGAATACCGGAACCGGTGCAGTTCTTATGAATGGCTATTCTGACAGCGGAGCCAGTAAAGACTGGTTGATATCACCAAAATTACGTTTGGATAATTTTAGTCAATTTCCATTGCTGTCTTTTTATTCACGTAAATTTTATGCAGGTTCTGGTTTAAAATTAATGGTTTCTGTTGATTATGATGGGAAAAGTAATCCGGAAACTGCTACATGGACACAACTAAACGGTGATTTTCCTGTAGAAACCGGAACTTACAAACCATCACAATATATAGACTTGGGTGCATACAAAACCAGCCACACGTATTTGGCCTGGGTGTATGAAACTACAGCAGGAGGGACTAATAATGCTGCAGAATGGTCACTCGATGATATTGCTATTACGAATGAATCAGGATATGTAGCTTCAAATCCTAATTTAGATTTTGGAGATGTAAATCAGAATACTATTTCTGCAAGCCAGTCTTTTGTTTTCAAAGCAAACGGATACAATGATATTACAATTACTGCTCCTGCAGATTATCAGTTATCTTTAGATAACATTTCATTTCAGTCAGATGTCCTTGTAAATACTGCTGATGCATCAGCCGGAAAAACAATTTATGTACGATTTACCCCTTCTGTAAAAGCATTAAGCATTTCCGGAGCATTAACTGTAACAGGCACATCATTAAATAAACAAATAGGGGCTTTGACAGGTTCATCTTTACCAAAAGCAGATACTTTTGATATTGTAACTTATAATTTGGAGTTTTTTGGCTCTGATGTAAAAGGCTCAGACGGAGTTGAGTTTGGTCCAACAGACGATGCCCTGCAAATTGACAATGTCGCAAAAGTAATGAACAAATTAAATGCCGATGTTTATGTAGTTCAGGAAGTGTCTGATGATCCTTCGATTGATCTTTTAATTCAGAAATTAAATATCAATGGTAAAACATTCGACAAAACGATTTCGACATCATGGTCGTATTCTTTCAATGCCCCGGAACCGGATTTTCCTCCTCAAAAACTGGTTGTACTTTACAATACACAAACCACTACGGTAAAAAGCACTCGCGTAATGTTTAAGGACTTATATGATGAGGTACGTGCAAATACAACGACTTTACCAAATTATCCGGGGAATGATGACAGCTTCTTTTCATCAGGACGTTTGCCTTATATGGTACAGATAGAAACAAATATTGGAGGAGTAAAAAAACTGGTGAATCTGATTGATCTTCATGCACGTGCCAACAGTGGAACAGACATTTCCAAATACAATATGCGTAAATACGATGCCCAATTATTAAAAGACAGTTTAGATGTTTATTATCCAAATTCAAATTTGATGATTTTAGGCGATTTTAATGATGATGTAAAAGCATCTGTTATTACGCCGAATCCTTCATCTTACGAAGCATTTGTTAATGATACCAGTAATTATAATGCACTTACTTTAGGAATTAGCCAGGCTGGTGCTTATAGTTATTTAAGTTCCACAGGGTTTTTAGATCATATTGTTATTTCTAATGAATTGACAGATGAATATATTACAAATTCTATTGCTGTATATGATCCGCGTACCGATATTGCCAATTATACCACCACAACATCTGATCACGGACCTGTAATTGCACGTTTTGAATTAAAAGAAGACAATCTGGGAACGATTGATTTTGGAACAAATAACGGATTTGCTGTGAGTACTTATCCTAATCCTGTAACAGATGTTATGAATGTTTTTGTCAAAAGTAACACAGAGAAGAATTTAAAATTAAGAATTTATGATATCAGCGGTCGTTTAGTTGGAAGTCCTATTGGAATTACTGGTGGACAGCAAAATGATAACATAATTCCTGTAAGTTATCTTAAAACAGGAATCTATATTTACACTTTAACCGAAAATAATAAAGTTGTTTTTAGAGATAAGATCATAAAGAAATAAGCAGAAAATAAATAATATAAAAACAGGCAGTTCTAATTGAGGTGCCTGTTTTTTTGTGTTAATATGAAGGATATTAGTTATCAAGTAATTCTTTGGTTCTTGATTCAATAGCTTCATTTTTTGATATATGTAAAAAATAATCCAACTGCCAAAGTTGTGTTTTTTGGGCTTGTTTGCTGTTCGTTATGTCCCATGGAGCATACACTCTGGTAGCTCTTTTGCCTTCTTTGGTTTCAGTCGAAAAGATTCCTTTTTTCAATAATACCTCTTTCGGAAAAATAAATTGCCCAAAATTGTTTCCTTTTCGAACACTAATAATTACAAAATCTATTGCATCCGAAAAATCAAAAGGTTCAATAACTCTGGATATATTACGCTTCCATAATGTTACAAATTGACCTGTTTTGGTTGGGGTAATTTTTGCTTCCCTGTAACAAATAGCTTTATCATTAATCTTAAAACGATATGCACTGTAATCAGGGCTTTCAGCTTCAGCTTCGGGAACTGTGCATCTTAAATTACAGCTGTCATAAACCAATTCTTTTGCCAGAATTAAGTCATTAGAAATTGATTTGGAAGGGTTCCGGGTATTATGAATAATCATGTTTTATTGTCTCTATTGAAGTTTAAGAAAGTAAAGTTACCACTTAAAACGAGACATTAAGTCCAAAATTAAAAGCCCATTGAAATTGATTGAAAGTTTGGTTATTTAATGGATTGATATAATAATTCATACCGGGCTCAACAAAAATATGCGTTTTTTTGTATATGCGATATTGCAAAGTGCTGCTCAGTAAAGAACCATAAATAAAATCGCTGGCATCTGAATTAGAACCTATTGAAGTGCCATCTAAATATACATTGTTTGAAATTAATTTACCAACAACTCCGCCGGTATTTAAGCTGATGCTGGTTTTGTTTTTATTAAAAAGAGCATAAGATACTTCCAGCGGTATTTCGAGATACTTTAAACTTTGATCAATATTACCGGTCTGGAAATTATTACTTTTCAAAGAATTTTCAGCATTCTTTGTAACAAATACGTAATTTAAATTGTTTGTAATTTGGGAAACAGTAGTTACGTTTTTAATAAAATAATCACTCGAAGATAATACACTTAACGCTGCTGTGTTGCTTGTATTCATATAGGTAACATTAGCAATACTCTGTCCTAATTCATTTATTTTTACACCGGAACTTACAGTCCATTTTTTATTTAGTTTGTAATTTGTTTTTACTCCGTATGCATTTGTCTGTTTAGACCCATTAGCATTTCCCAAAGTCTTTTCTTTTTTGAGGTTTTCAGAATTAGCAACTCCTGCAAAAACTTCCAAAGACCATTTTTCTCTATTTGGAACAACAGATTTAGGCTCTTCTTCTTTTGGAGATTTTCCTGCAGCTTTGGTTTTTTCTAAATTTTGTAATACTGCCAACTGAATAGAATCTTGTCCGGTCAATAAAACGTCAGATTTTGAATTGCCGGTGATAGCTTTATTTTGAATTGAATTTTTCGGTGAATCATTTTTTGAATCTACAGCAATAGTTTTTTCTGTTGGCGAAACGTCAGATTTTGTATTGTTGTTTGAATTACCGGCAATAGCTTTGTCTTTTATTGAAGTATTTGCTAAACCGTTTTTTGAATCAATAACAATAGTTTTTTCTGTTGGCGAAACAT
>JBDTRA010000064.1:0-29586 GCA_039931915.1 Flavobacterium sp.
AAGATACTCTAATAAACCTGTCCATTTTGTTTTCATTACAACAAATATCGTAATTATTATTGATTTAAATTACATATTAAAACAAAAATCCGATCCTAAACCATGTATATCCTTTTGGGAGTTCGGGTGACCAAGAGTACTTTATCTCAATTGGTCCAATAATAGTTTCCAAACCGTAACCAACTGCATAACCTGAATATTTGGGTATTCCTATCCAATCTACAGTGCTGAAAAGATCATCGCCGAGATTAGCATAATTGGCTGAAAAATTGAGATGGTTTTTTTTCAAAATTTCGTAATCAAAAGTTATGGCGGATTTTATATAACTATCGCCGGCAATACTAAGAAAGTCGTAACCATAAAAGTAATTAAAGTTATTTATCTTATTGTATCCGTATCCTCCCAGGATATAATCAAAAAACGGCACGCTTTCGTTTCCAAATGTAAGTCCTGCATCAGTCTGAAATTTTATTGTTGCTTTATTAAAAACCGTTCTTACGAGCCCAATTTCTGCTTTTGCAGTAGAAAAAGGATTAAACTGATTTGTGTAATCAGAAGAAGCGAGATAAGTCTGAACATCTCCTGAAAGATACCAGCCTCTTCGGGGGAAACTCTTATTGTCAAATGAATCATACTTTATATACCCGAAAGCACTAAAATAATTACTCAGATCAATTGTTGGGTCACTATTACCGATTGTAGGTGATTTTATTTTTAAAAACTTATGTTCCAGACCACCGCCCATCAGGAATTTTTGCACAAAAATAGTTTGAAAATAAGCCTGATTGGTTATATCCAAAAAATCAACATTAATTAGATTAATAGATGGATTTTCCGGGGCCTGAGTATTAATACTTTCAGTTACATTTCTATTAAACTGATTCAGTCTTGAGTTAAAACCAAAACTGATATTAAAACCGTTTTCTACGTAATAGTTAAAATCGTATCGAAAGTTATCCCCCAAAATTATATCAAGGGAAGTATTATCATTTTTTAAAAAAGTTTTCTTTCGGGTTAGATTTAACAGCACAGCACTTTTATAAAGTCCGTCATAATGCAATCCGAGTTTCAAATAGGTTTGGGTTGGGTTTTCTTTAAGATCAAGATTTAAATCATCTTTCCCGTCATTAGGCTCAAGCGAATAGGATATAGCACTGAAATTTTGTGTTGCATCTATATTGTTAATCCCCTGGCGAAGATCTTCGTAACAAATTTTACTATCCGGTTTAAAGCGAAGTTTACTTGTTATATATTCTTTTGTGTAGTTTTCTAATTTAGTATTATTAATTTTATTTATTTGAAGTGTATCTGACCCTATTTCTAATTTAGGCTTTTTATAAAATTTTTGTTCATCTGCCAAAGCTTTAATTTGCTCATAAACTCCAAATGCGGCATCTTCACCCCTTCTTACTATTTCACTTCCCCTGTCAAAGGAGATAACCCCAAAATCACGAATATCCGGTTTTATGTAAATATTAGTATCTTCTATTTTTTTCTTCATTTTTTCGATAGACTGGAGATTGGTAATCTGAACCAAAATCCTGGTAGCATTTTTCAGGTTTTTTCGGGTTTGCAAATCATCCTGTACATCAACTCCAATAATAATATCAGCTCCCAGATTACGAACTTCCTTAATAGGATAGTTATTTACCACACCACCATCTACAAGTAATTTGCCATCTACCTCGACTGGCGAAAACAATGATGGAAAAGCAGCACTTGCGATCATAGCCTGTGCCAGATTACCTTTGTTAAGCAAAACCTCCTCGCCGGTTTCAATATCAGTACCGATACATAAAAATGGGGTTGGCAATTTATTAAAGTCGCGAACATGACGCACATTACGCGTAAGACTGCTTAATAAATTATAATTGTATGTCCCTTTTGAAAGTGCTTCCGGAATACCGATCCTGAAATTACTGAAAGGCAGAACAATCGCATATAATTCATCATTTCGTTTGCCGTAAAAGTTTTTAGAAGACCTTGGAATATAATCGTTGATTAATTCATCAAAATTGGTTTCCCTGAAAATAGAATCAATTTGTGTGGCATTATAACCTGTAGCATACAGCCCTCCGATGATTGCTCCCATACTGGTGCCGCCAATGTAATCAATTTTTATACCTGCCTGTTCCAGCACTTTTAAAACCCCAATATGTGCAAATCCTTTGGCTCCTCCTCCACTTAAAACCAATCCTATTTTTGGTCTTTTGGTGCTGTCTGATTTTTTTTCCTGTGAAAACATATTTTGTGAACTGCCTAATAAAAGCGTAAAAAGAACCAACTGCATGCCCCGGATGGGAATGGAAAACTGCGAGAGACAAAAAGCTATTTTTTCCTGTAAAAAAAGAACGCCCCAGGAAGCTCCTTTTTTTGCAGCAGAAAAAAAGCTTCTTGACCGGGTATTTGAAATGGACAGCTGGATTGGGCACATAAAAATAAAACTAATTTGTTTTGTAAAAGTCGACAATTTTTTTGGCTTTTGATATCCCTACAACATCAGAAATTTCTTTTTCTGAAGCCAGCTTTAGTCTTTTAACACTTTTGAAATGCTGTATTAACGTAAGCATTGTTTTTTCGCCAATGCCCGGAATGCTTTCTACAGATGAGTTAAGGGCTGCTTTGCTGCGTTTGTCACGATGAAAAGTGATTCCGAACCGGTGAGCTTCGTTTCGTAATTGCTGAATTATTTTTAACGTTTCGGATTTCTTATCCAGATACAGCGGAATCGAATCACCGGGATAAAATAGCTCTTCGAGACGTTTTGCAATTCCGATAATAGCAATTTTACCACGCAATCCTAATTCGTCTATACTTTTCAGGGCGGCTGATAGTTGCCCTTTTCCTCCATCAATAATAATCAATTGCGGCAAAGGCTCATTCTCATCCAGTAATCTTTTATAACGCCTGTAAACAATTTCTGTCATCGAAGCAAAATCATCAGGACCTTCAACCGTTTTCACATTAAAATGACGATAATCTTTTTTGCTTGCTTTACCATCCTTAAAAACAACGCAGGCCGCCACAGGATTGGTTCCTTGTATGTTTGAATTATCAAAACATTCAATATGACGGGGCTCAACAGGCAATCGCAGGTCTTTTTGCATTTGTGCCATGATACGATTGGTATGACGGTCCGGATCTACAATTTGTAATTGTTTGAGTTGTTCAATTCGATAGAACTTTGCATTTCGAATTGATAAATCTAAAATCTGTTTTTTATCTCCAAGCTGCGGAACAGTAACTTTGATGGTTTCACCCAAATCAATTTCAAACGGAACAATGATTTCTTTTGATAATAGCTTAAAACGTTCCCTAAGTTCCACAATTGCCAGCTCAAGCAATTCTTCATCGGTTTCGTCCAGCTTTTTCTTGATTTCTAAAGTATGTGAACGTATTATTGAACCATGCGAAATTTGTAAAAAGTTCACATAGGCGGCACTTTCATCCGAAACAATAGAAAACACATCTATATTAGTAATCTTTGGATTTACGATGGTTGATCTTGATTGGTAATTTTCAAGAATTTCTATTTTTTCTTTTATTTTCTGGGCTTCTTCAAAACGTAAATTCTGTGCATATTGCGTCATTAACCGCTTAAAGTCTTTCATGCTTTCCTTGAAATTTCCTTTCAGGATTTCACGAATGGCATCAACCTGCCTTTGGTAATCTTCTAATGGTTCCAATCCTTCACAAGGTCCTTTGCAATTACCAATATGATACTCTAAACAAACCTTAAATTTACCCGACTTAATATTTGGTTCGTTCAAATCATAATTACAGGTTCTCAATGGATATAATTCTTTGATCAAATCTAAAATAGTATGCACTGTTTTGAAACTGGTATACGGGCCAAAATATTCAGAACCGTCTTTGACCATTCTTCTGGTTGAAAATATTCTGGAGAAAGGTTCTTTTTTGATGCAAATCCAGGGATAACTTTTATCATCGCGAAGCAACACATTATATCGTGGCTGTAATGTTTTGATTAAGTTATTCTCTAATAAAAGTGCATCTGTTTCAGTGGGAACAACGATATGTTTGATGGTGACAATTTTCCTGACCAGGACATTTGTTTTCCTCGTATCGTGAATTTTATTAAAGTACGATGAAACCCTTTTCTTTAAATTCTTGGCTTTCCCAACATATAAAATCTTTCCGTCTTTATCATAATATTGGTATACGCCGGGATTATCGGGCAAAGTTTGGATTTGAAGTTCGAGTGGAGTCTGCATAAGACAAATTTAAACTTTTGAGTTTAAATTATATAATTCTTTTGAGTTTCTTCGAAAAAAAAAGAGTCCCTTTTCGGTAGAAAAAAAGACTCTTTTTAAAAATGTATTTTTATTTGATCGTAAAGTATTCTGTTTGTAATAAATGTGTTCTTGCATCAAAAGGGAAATCTACATATTGAGCATCGTCTTTTTTAATAGAAACATTTAAGCGGCTTCGGCCTATTTCTCTTTCATCAGTATTAAAAGCTTTTAAAATCAAATCGCCTTTAAAATCTTTTTTTGCAATTAAGTAAATTGTTACTTTTTTTATTTTATCAGCGTCAGCTCCATATATTTTTTCAGCTTTAGGTTCTTCGAAATTTGTCTTGAAAGTTCCTTCCGGAATTACATTAGATTCATTTATGCTCCCGCTAATTCCTAAATTTATTCCTTTTATAACATCACCAACTCCCTTTGAAGCACTTTTAGCAGCATCTTTTCCTTGTTCCTGAAGTGCTTTCCCAGCTCCTTCTATATATTTGGATTTTACCGCGATTACTTCATTTCCATCTGTTTCTTCTTCTTCTTTCATTTTTTCTTCTTTGCTCATGCAGGAAATCATAAGGGCTAATGCGCTAAGCAGAATTACAGTTTTTTCATTGGTTTATATTGGTTTTTATGGTTTTATAAATGATATTAGTTTAAGAATTTAAGTGTTAAATTCAAAGATATACATTTAAAATATAATTTCTATATTTAGCTTTTATTTTTACATGAAAAACAGTATCCCCTTAGTTATTTTTGGCGAATCGATTTTGCCCGGAGAACACAAAACCATAAACGTTGAAATTGCAAGGCTGCACACCACAACAAAACTTAATGTTCCTGTTATTGTACGCCGATCAAAATTTGAAGGGCCGGTTGTTTTATTCTCTGCCGGAATCCACGGAGATGAAATTAACGGTGTCGAAATTGTCCGTCAGCTGATAAGCAAGAAGATTAATCGCCCCACTATCGGAACCATTATTTGCATTCCGGTTATTAACATGTACGGTTTTGTAAATAAGTCTCGTGAGTTTCCGGACGGCCGTGATTTAAACCGGGTTTTCCCGGGAAGTAAAAAAGGTTCTTTGGCAAGTCGTTTTGCTTATAATATTGTAGAACATATTTTACCCATTATAGATTATGCAGTCGATTTTCATGCCGGAGGTGCAAGCCGGTTTAATGCCCCCCAGATTAGAATCGCAGAATACAATCCGGAATTAAAAATTCTGGCAGATATTTTTAATGCGCCATTTACCTTATATTCAAAAAACATCAGCGGTTCTTTCAGAAATACTTCGGAAAAAGCCAATGTAAAAATGTTGCTTTTTGAAGGTGGAAAATCATTAGACATAAACAACGAAATTGCAAATGTTGGAGTAAAAGGTGTAAAACGTCTACTCCATTATTTGAACATGCTTGACCCGAAACAAATAGTAGAGCGAGATGACAATCCTTCTATTTATATTAAAAATTCGGTTTGGCTTCGCGCAAAATGCTCAGGTTTACTGCATGACTTTAATTTAATCGGGAAATTTGTAACCAAAGGGACTATTTTGGCCATCATTACAGATCCGTTTGGTAAATTTGAACAAAAAGTAAAAGCACCGCACGACGGATTCATCATCAACGCCAATCATTCTCCGATTGTGTACGAAGGTGATGCCATCTATCATATGTCTAAAACCAGTACAGAAAACGAAAATGCCTACGAATAAAAAAGAATTACGATTGCATTATAAAAATCTTCGTAAAGAACTGAGCCCTGATCTTATAGAAGAAAAAAGCCTGGCTATAGCCAATAATGTACTTCAATTATCTATTTGGGATAAAACGTATTATCATGTTTTTCTTCCTATTGAAGAACAAAAAGAAGTAAATACCGAATTTATCCTGCACCTGCTCTCTGGAAAGGACAAAGAAATTGTAGTCTCTAAAACTGATTTTGAAACCCGGGAAATGACTCATTTTTTATTGACTGATAATACCAAAATTAAAAAAAATGAATACAATATCCCGGAACCTGTAAACGGATTATCTGTTCCTTCTGAAACTATTGAGGTCGTTTTTGTACCCCTTTTGGCTTTTGATGTTTTTGGAAACCGTATTGGTTACGGAAAAGGATTTTACGATAAATTTTTAACAGAATGCAAACCGGAAACAATCAAAATTGGTCTGTCCTTTTTTGAAGCTGTAAACCAAATCGATGATGTTTTTGAATCAGATGTAAAACTGGATTATTGTGTAACGCCTGATAAAATTTATACTTTTTAACCCGTTGGGTGTAATTCACAACAGATGTCGGGCTGAGCGGAGTCGAAGCCCTTTTGAGTTTTACAAGCCTTTGACTCCGCTCAGGATGACAATAATTTCCAGAAACATAAAAGAGGTTTAACCTACTACTTTGATATCAAATAAGAGTTTTAATCAATTAATACCCAACGGGTACTTCAATAAATCTATTTCACCATAACTCCTTCAACAAAAAGAATCGGCACTTCTTCGGTATTATTTTCGTTGATTAAATTTGATTTGAAGATAAATTTCTTATCGTATAAAGTATTTCCGATGAAGAAGGTTACCATAAATTCGTTGTTCAAAACCAAAAGGCTTTTTTCAACCATTTCAATTTTTACTACAGAAACTGCAGGAACTTCAACAAATGCATGACGTAAAACAGATGTTTTTTTCATTTCGCCATCAATAGTTCCAAATGCTTTTGAAACGACCATAACGCTGTCTAAATTAAAATCGCTGTCGTTTATAAGGTAAGCATACCATACTTTTTCCATAAAATCGTCACTCCATTCCTGTACTGCCGCAAGGAATACGTTTTCTACTTCCGGAATTGTAATATCTATTTTCATATTAGTCAAAGGTTAAAAGCCATAAAGTCGAAAGTCTCCACAAATTGAGACTTTCGACCTTTGACTTTTGACTTAAATTATATATTAGCTTTGAATTGCTCTAAGAAACGAACATCGTTTTCATAAAACATACGGATATCTCCAATTTGATACAATAACATCGCAATACGCTCTACTCCCATTCCAAAAGCAAAACCGTTGTATTCATCAGGATTGATATCACAGTTTTTAAGAACATTTGGATCTACCATTCCGCAGCCTCCAATTTCTAACCATCCCGTTCCTTTGGTGATACGATAATCGGTTTCGGTTTTTAAACCCCAGTAAATATCAATTTCGGCACTTGGTTCCGTAAAAGGAAAATAGGACGGACGCAAACGGATTTTAGATTTTCCGAACATTTCTTTGGTAAAATAAAGCAGTGTTTGTTTTAAATCTGCAAACGAAACGTCTTTGTCAATGTACAATCCTTCCACTTGATGGAAAATACAGTGCGAACGTGACGAAATAGCTTCATTACGAAAAACACGTCCCGGAGAAATAGTACGGATTGGCGGTTTGTTATTTTCCATATAACGCACCTGAACAGATGATGTATGCGTACGCAACAACACATCAGGATTCGTCTGAATAAAAAATGTATCCTGCATATCACGTGCCGGATGGTATTCCGGCAGGTTTAAGGCAGTGAAGTTATGCCAGTCATCTTCGATTTCGGGACCTTCGGAAACATTAAAACCAATATTGGCAAAAATATCTATAATTTGATTTTTAACAATCGAAATAGGGTGACGGGAACCAATAATTACGGGTTCAGGTGCACGTGTCAAATCGCCAAAAACACCTTTTACTTCTTCTTTGCTTTCCAGCTCTTCCTGAATAAGTTTTACTTTTTCTTCGGCAACTGCTTTTAAAGTATTAATTACTTGTCCAAAGTCTTTTTTCTGGTCGTTCGGAATATTTTTAAACTCTGTAAAAAGTTCTTTTAACAATCCTTTACTACCTAAATATTTAACACGGAATTGCTCTAAAGATTCTTTATTTCTCTCATTAAAGGCTTTAGCTTCCTCTATATGCTGTTTTATCTTGTCTATCATCGGTCTTTCTTTGAAGGTGCAAATTTAGTGAAAAAAGTGAAACGTAAGAAGTGAGATGTAAGAAGTCTTTCTAAAGTTTTCAATCTAAAATCTAAAATCTGCATTCTAAAATCTAAATTTTAATTAATAAGTTCTCTTTCTACAAAATAATTTACAATCGCTTCTTTCATCAAAACAGATTGTTCTCCTGCTTTTAAAGGCGGTAATTCTTCTTTTACTTTATAATGCGGCCAGCCTTCGTCATCAAAATATTCAAATTCATAAAACCCGTAAGGTTCTAATAACCGGCAAATGGCAATATGCATTAAGTTCAGTTTTTCATCTTTTTTGAATTCACGGTGAACTTTTCCGAGTTCCTGAACTCCAATAAGGTAAATTATGGCATCCAAATCCAGGTCTTCTCCTTGTGAAAACTGATTGGATAATATATCGACGAGCTTTTCCCAACGCTCTTTTAATTGTGTATCTCTGGACATTATGATTTTGTATTTTAGATTTTAGACTGTAGATTTTAGATTTTTTTCAAATCCAATTCTATTTGAACTCTAAAAATTATTTCTGCAAAGATAGCAACTTCAAATCCAAAGACCTAAAATTAAACTTTTACAAAGGTTTTAAATCAAAACGTATTGATTAACCAGATTAAATCATTGAAATCTTTTAATCTGTGGCAATAAACTTTACAAACGTAAAGCAGATAATTCTTTTATATTTGCACCTCAGTAAAACAACAGGAAATATGAGTTTTTTAGATATAATTTTAGGTGCCCTTTTAGCTTTTAGTTTATACAAAGGCATTAAAAATGGTCTTTTTGTAGAAATAGCTTCTTTTGTTTCGTTATTACTTGGGATTTATTTAGCCATAAAATTTTCATCATTCATGAAAACTATTATTATGAAATATGTTTCCTGGAATCCTAATACGATTCAGGCAGTGGCTTTTATTCTGGTGTTTATTCTAGTAGTGATTGGTGTTTATTTTTTAGCAAAAATTTTAACCGGCATTGCGGATTTTGCGTTTTTAGGCTGGGCAAATAAATTAGGCGGCGGATTTTTCAGGGTTCTGAAAACAATCCTGATTATAAGTATTGTGATTGCTCTTTTTGAAAAAATAAATTTCAACAATATTTTTGCCAAAAAAGAAACCTTAGACAAATCTATATTTTATAATCCGATTAAGAAAGTAGCTGCTTTTGTATATCCTTCGATTGAAAAAGGATATGAAAGTTTAAAAAAAGCAAATGCTGAAAAACCGGTTAAACCGTCTGAGAAAGAATAATATTATTCATTATACGATTTTTATTCTGTTTCGTTAAGTGGTTTTGGAAATAAGTTTTTCAGAATAATCAGCATCATCCCGATTACATTTACAGACGAAGTTGTCAATAACGTAATCAATACATTTTCTGAAAGATTGAGATGCAATACATTGTCATTGAAATACAAAATTGAGATGACAGCTGCCAGCCAAAGGAAAATAATAAAAGAGAAAATATACGTAAGGTATCTTCTTAGTTTTGTATCTTCTAAAAACCTGCCTACTTTGGCACTGCCCAATCTATCTTCAAGAATTTGATTTTGTGCGCGGGCATTCGAAATATCTTCGGGTGTAATTGAAGTATTATTTTCAATAGAAATACGACCTAAATTGAGTGCTGCCGACATCTTAAGAAATTGGTTTTAATTTAGTTTTATAATGCTCATAAATATCCTCATCAGAAATAACAGAATTGGCATCCTTACGATAAACCTTATTCCAGGGAGTTCCCTTAATATGTGTTAAAGCACTTAAATATACACCATCAAACCTTCCGTAAACTTCCCAGATCTTGTCTAAGAATTTTTCATCTTCACTTTTAATCTTTTCATCCTTAGTGGGGTTTGGAATCTTTTCGGTAATTTGTCCTCTTTTATATTGCTTTATACTGTAATACAACGAAGGAAAAACAGGACCAAAATCCCAGGCAATCGGATTTTCATCAATCAACCTTTCTTTTTTATCTGTCAGGGCCAAATACCAGCCGTAAGCAATATAAGTTAGTTTAATTATTTTCATAGGTGTAAGATTCCCCGTTTTGGAATATTTATCTATGAAATAATTAGCTACTGTTGTTGGATTGTAAGCCATAATTTATAAATATTATTATTCAAAGTTAAATAAATTTTGATTGCTTTACAATTATGAACCCTATTGTTTTGCTAATGAGTTGGTTTATAAAAAAACAGAGACATTATTTTCATAATATCTCTGTTTTTATTTTACCAGTTTATTTCCGTTTTTTCTCCTTTTTTCAAAGTGATTTCGCGTTTTGTATCACGGTAAATCAAAATTGTTTTTCCTCCTTTTTTAGAAGAAACGACAACTTTATTCAACGTTTTATTATTCCATTCCATTGCGATCTCGAACCCACCTCTGGCACAGATTCCTTTTACGGATCCACTTTCCCAGGCATCAGGTAAAGCCGGAAGTATTCTGATTTCGTTTTCGTCAGATTGCACTAACATTTCTGCGACTGCTGCGGCTCCTCCAAAGTTTCCATCGATTTGAAATGGCGGATGTGCATCAAATAAGTTAGGATAGGTTCCTCCGCCTCTTCTTGGCTTCTCCGTTTTCTTTCCGTCCGGATCTACGTACTGAAGCAATTCTCTGAACATTTTATAAGCATGGTTTCCGTCCCAAAGTCTTGCCCAAAGATTAATACGCCAGCCTTTTGACCAGCCCGTTGTTTGATCTCCTTTTATTTCCAGAGTTTTTCTGGAAGCTTCGGCCAAATCAGGTGTTTTTAATGGTGTGATATGATTGCCCGGAAAAAGCCCGAATAATTGTGATTGATGACGGTGTCTTGGATCTTTATCTTCCCAATCGTAATACCATTCTTGTAAATTACCTTTTTTACCAACTTGATAAGGATGCAATTTCGAAAGTGCTGTTTCTAATTTTGCCCTGAAATCAGCATCAATATTTAAAACTTTTGAAGCCTTTATTGTCTTATCAAAACACTCGCGAATCATTGCCAAATCTGCTGTTCCACCAAACATGGTTGCACCAATAAAACCATCCGGAGCAATGTATTGATTTTCAGGAGAAGTTGATGGTGATGTAATTAAATTTCCGTTTTTATCCGTTACCATCCACCCCAAACAAAATTCGGCTGCACCTTTCATCAACGGATAACCTTCTTTTTTTAGGTATTCTTTATCTTGGGTAAAAACATAATGTTCCCAAATATGTGTGCTCAGCCAGGCACCTGCCATTGGCCAGCATGCCCACATGGGTTCTTCTTTACCAAATTGCCCTACCGGATTTGTCATCGCCCAGATATCTGAGTTATGTCCTGCTGCCCAGCCTTTATCAACTCCATAAAAAGTCTTCGCCGTTACTTTTCCGGTTACCGAAAGGTTTTTTATGAAACTCAAAAGTGGCAAATGCATTTCTGAAAGATTGGTGTTTTCTGCCAGCCAGTAATTTTCTTCTACATTAATGTTCATGGTATAATTACTGCTCCATGGCGGATTTAAATGAGGATTCCAAATTCCTTGTAAATTGGCCGGAACTCCCAGGGTTCTGGAACTGCTGATCAATAAATAACGCCCGTATTGGAAATACAGAACTTCTAAGTTTTTATCTTCATTTCCGTCGGCGTAACGCAATAAACGTTCATCTGTTGGTAAATTAGGTGCTGTGGTTTTTCCTAAATCCAAACTTACACGATTATAAAATTTTTGATAATCAGCAATGTGGGAACTTTTTAACTGATCAAATGATTTTGAAAAGGCTTTGTTCAGAGTCTTTTTTGCAATAGGTTCAGCAACTCCATCAACAGATGGGTTTTTATCAAAGCCTTTAAAACTAGTAGCTGCCGAAACATAAATTATAACTTCGGTTGCATTTTTTACTTCCAAAGTAGAATCAGTAGTTACAATTTCCCCATCGATATTTTTAATTTTTAGTAAAGAAGAAAATCGGGTACCCCTTATAATTTTGGCTCTTTTTTCCATTTCTGCTTTTTGCTCTGCTGTAGGAAACATTGGTAAATATCCAGCTACAAAATATCCGGGATTTTCATGCATTGGTGCAATACCATTGATCTCCAGCATATTGTTTTTTACAGCAATCTTTGATTTTAACAAACTACTGAAATTTATATCAAAATTTAAAGATCCTTTTTGGCTACTTGTCATTTTGATAACCATAATTTGGTCTGGTGCTGAAACAAAATATTCTCGGGTAAACTTCACGCCGTCTATTTCATAAGACACTTTAGAAATAGCATTTGAAATATCCAATTCTCGGTAATAATTGGTTTCCTTTTCTAGATTATGGTGATTAATTAAAAGTGTTCCAAGTGGTGCATACGATTCAGAATTTTTCCCTTGAAGCTTTTTATTTAATTCCTCAGCTAACTTATAATCTTCTTTATTAAGCGCTTCTCGAATTGCAGGTAAATTCTTATAGGCATAGGAATTCATATTCGCATATACCGGTTCTCCTGACCAAAGTGTAACATCATTCAGATAGATTTTATCTGAATTAACACCTCCAAAAACAGTTGCTCCCAGTTTTCCGTTTCCTAAAACCAGGCTCTCTTCAAAATATTCTGCTGGTTTATCATACCAAAGAACATGATTGGATTGGGCTGTTATTTTTCCGCAAAAGAGGGCAAAGGCGAAAAATACAAGTAGTTTATAAAATGAATTTGACTGCATGATTTGATATTTTTGTTATTTATCTTTTTGGTTTTCCCACAATCGTGTCGCGTGAGGGATAGGAACCAGCTACCGAAGTAGCGTGGATAGCCCGACCGTATTTACAAAAAGCGCGCAATAAGCGATTTGTTAAATAGCGCCTTTTGTAAATGGGGTCACGCCCAAAGATATTATTTATTTGGAGTATAAACAAAGTTTCTGAACGTCACAGATCCTTCGCCAACAGCAGAAAGACCCAGCCTTAGACTCATAAAACCGCCTAATACATTATGGTTAAAAGAGGATACTTCGGCAGAATTTTCAATTTTCAACCAATCTTTCCCATCAATGCTATAAAACATATTAACGATTTGCTCTTTCTTTTCTAAACGAAGAAATAAATGAGTTTTATTAACTCCTTTTTGAGTTGGAAATTGCCATGATCTGAGTATGGCAGAAATATTATCTTTATCAGCTGCAATACCCGTATAAATTTTGTCGTCGTAAAACAAAATAAGTCCTGCAGATGCATTCCCTTCAATTTCTACTTCAACTTCTGCAGAATAGGAATGGTCGGGAGCACTGCACAATAATGGAGAACTTTCAGCAATATTATTTCCTTTTCCTTTAATTTTTAATCCATTTTTAGAAAATTGAATCCTGTCTGCGTCATATTGATTATAAAACTGCCATTGAGGCTGAAGTTCCATCCCTGAAAAAGTATCAGAAATACTAAAATTACTTTTAACAGGTTGACCTGCAGGCTTCTTCAATACGTCTTCTGTTTTTGTACCTTTTTTCATTTTAAACCAGCCATCAGCAGTCCATTCTACTGGCTGTAAAAGTGTCTGGCGTCCCATATTGTAGTAGCCATTTTCGTAACCATGAAAAACCATCCACCAATTTCCTTTAGTATCATCAATCACAGTCGCGTGACCTTTTGACCACCATTTTTCGGAACTGTCATTTGTTCTGATAATTGGATTATAAGGTGAGTTTTCCCATGGTCCCAAAGGCGACTTTGCTCTTGCAGATATTACCATGTGGCTTGTTGCTGGTCCCGCTGTACCTCCTTCGGCAACTGTCAGATAATAATAATCTTTATATTTTATAACTTTTGGTCCTTCCATACAAAAACATTCAATCGACCATTCATTTGGTATTTTCCAACCATCATAACTATGCTTTATTTCACCAATCACGGCTAAACCATCTTTAGACAATGGCACATAACCGCCATTGCTGAAATAAAGGAATCGATTTCCGTTTTCATCAACAAAATGTCCGGGGTCTATATTGCCAATCTTTAAATCTACAGGATCACTCCATGGTCCATTTATAGTATCTGCCCATACGACATAGTTCGTATTATTGGCGGGGAAATAAATATAAAATTTGTTATTATATTTAACCAGATCCGGAGCCCATACTGATCCTACGCTTTTTTTGAGTGCATGGGTAACAGGTTTCCAATTAACTAAATCTTTTGAAGTCCAGATTAGTAATCCGGGATAATAATTGAATGAAGAATGCACGATATAGTAATCCTCACCGTCCCTCATTATCGAAGGATCTGCATAATCTCCTGCAAATATTGGGTTCTTATATGATTCCGCGTTTTGTTTGCTGTTTTGTTGCTGTGCATTGATTACAAGCGACATTGAAATTACAAGTATTCGGATTACTTTTTTCATAATTGATTCTTCTGAAATTTTGCTGACATTCATTATTTACTCACCTTATATTTTTCATTGGCTGTGATCATTTCCCAGTTATCGGTTCTGAAAGGTGATGCAGGAAATTTTTCTTTATTGAAAAGATTTATTTCTGTATCATCATCTGCCCAGCCGTAATGAACGGCAACAGGATTTGGTACATTTTCGCTGGAAACGATTACTTTGTTGTTTTTGATAATCGCTTTCGCGGAATAAAAAACTTTGTCTGCTCCTGCAATTTCGAATCCTTTTACGTTTTCTGAATTATCAGAGGCTGCTAATCCTGTTCCTATATTGTTAAAAGTCAGGATGATTTCGTTTCCTTTTACTTCCATTGACTTGTACATTGGTCCGCTGAAAACTCGTTTTTTACCATAAACGTTATTCAAAGCTATTGCCGATAAACGCAAACCTATGTCTTGTTTGTTTGTTGGATGAATGTCTTTTGCATTCCCGATATCAGTCGTTACAGCCATTCCCGTGTTTGGTAATTTTAATGTTTCGGTTTGTGCTTCACGAAGTTCAGCCCAACGGCTTCCTTTTTGGCTGTTTCCTCCAAACTCATCAAAGGTTGACAATTGTACAAAATAGAAAGGGAAATTGCCCTGATTCCATTTGGTTCTCCAATCTGTAATCATTAAAGGGAATGCTTTTTTGTATTGATTAGCTCTCCAAACATTAGCTTCACCCTGATACCATAAAACACCTTCGAACGCATAAGGAATCAGTGGATTAATCATCGCATTGTATAATAACGAAGGATAACTATTAGGTGAAACCGAAGCTTTTACCTGCACTACATTAAATTTCCATAATCCGTCAAGCGGAACAGCCGAACCGTTGAAATCAATTTTCATATCGGCACGATCTCCGTAAATACCGCCGCCTCCGGAATAATCTGTAATTTTAACAGCAATTACATTTGTTCCTTTTTTTAAAACACCGGCAGGAATTTTGTAAACTCTTTTTGCTTCCCAACTATTCTTAGTTCCTACTTGTACTCCGTTGACATATGTCTGGTCTTCATCATCAACTTTGGATAAATATAAAACGGCTTCTTTTTTGGCTTGCTCTGCTGATAAAATAATGGTTTTTCGCATCCAGACTATACCATCAATATTTCCAATTTGTTGATTTTCCCAAAGGGAAGGCACTTTTATTTCAGGCCAGTTTGCATCTTTAAAATTCGTTTCTTTAAATTGATTTTCGTTGGCCGTAGTAACTTCAAAACCCTGAATTTTTTGTATGTTGCCTAAAAGTGATTTTTTGTAAGTTTCAAAAATGGCATCCATATTTACCGAAGGTACACCAGCAATCATATCTTTGAATTCATCGCTTTTTTCGAATGCTTCATGGCTTGTCCAGGTTTCCACATTGGTTCCACCCCATGAGGTGTTGATGATTCCGATTGGAATTTTTAATTCGGCATATAGTTTTTTAGCGAAATAATAACCCACTGCGGTAAAGTTTCCAACGGTTTCTTTACTGCTTACTTCCCATTTTCCTGCTTTTAAATCATCTTTTGGTAAACCGCTTAAGTCTTGCGCTACACCAAAATGACGAATCATTGGATAATTGGAATCGTTTATTTCTGCCTGAGAATTCATTGTTTTATAAACCTGAAACTCCATGTTTGATTGTCCGCTGCAAATCCACACTTCTCCAACCAAAACATCTTTTATGACAATTTTATTTTTCCCTGTAATGGATAATTCAAAAGGGCCACCTGCTTTTTCAGCATTTAAACTCACCATCCATTTACCGTTTTTATCGGCGATGATAGTTTTAATTTGTTTATTAAATTGAATTTCTACTTTTTCGCCGGCATCAGCCCAGCCCCAAACCGGAATTGATTTATTTCGCTGCAAAACCATTCCGTCAGAAAATAATAAAGGCATTCGGACATTGGCATTTGCCAAAAAAGAAAAAAATACAATGAGAATTAATATTTGTTTTTTCATTTTAAAAAATTGTTATGAATAGCAAAATATCATACAATTAAAGAAGATTAATTGTATGATATATTTTGCCTGATTAAAATTTATTATATAAAAATAGGACTTTCTTCCTTTAGCAAGATTACAAATTAACTAAAAGCTGATTTATCATATTGAATTTATCCTATTTTTAGTCTTAGTTAGAATAGTATGTTAGTTCAGACCGCTCATCAAACCTGTCAGGGCCTGATTGTCAAAAACGGTATTATTGCTTCTGTTAAAAATTCCAAAACCATTATTAGAGATACTTCCTTCATCCCAGTAAAAAGGCACTAACCCATTAGCTTTAGCTTGTTGTACCACATATTTTAAATAATAAGCACGTGATGCTAAATGTTTAGTCAGATTATCTCCAGTTAGTGAAGAACGTCTAATAGCGCCAAATTCTCCTAAAATTACAGGAATTCCTTTGTCTACAAACTGAGTTTTCATCAATTTAAAATCGGCTGTAACTCCGGCTTCTTCTCCCCAGGTAGCATTTCTGCCGGTGTCTGTTGTAGATTTAAATCCATTCCCCCAATAATAAAACATCTTGCCCCAGCTTTCATCCTGGGTCATACCGCAAAATTGCCATGGCGAATAATAATGTACTTCTACCATCATACGTCCTGTTAATTTATCAGTTGGTAAAGAGGTCATCAATTGGTTTGTTTTAGCAATATCAGTTCTTGGTCCCTGAATTATTAAGGTTCTGTAAGCATTTCTTCCACCTGTAGATCGAACGGCATCAATAAATGTCTGATGGTATGATTTAAGCACAGCCATTTGTTCTGCCGTGTCTACATTAGGTTCGTTGGCACTTGCAAAAAGTAACAGCCCATTAAAATCTCTAAGACTGGTAGCTATTTGCTCCCAAAATGCTTTTTGTTTTTCATTGTTTTCTACTTGTTTTGCTACTGTGACATTGTTTTCCAGCCATCCGCCGTCCCAATGAACATTTACAATACAATACATTCCGTTATCATTACAGTATTTTACTACTTCTTTTACCCTGCTAAGCCAGTCTGCTTTTATTTGTGCAGTAGTCGAATTGGCTAAATATTGATTCCAGGAACATGGAATACGCACGGCATTAAAACCTTTGGCTTTTACTAAGTCTATTAATGCTTTAGTAACTTTTGGATTTCCCCAGCCGGTTTCACTTCCTGTGGCTTCCAAAGTGTTACCGATGTTCCAGCCTATTCTGATTTTGGATGCAATACTTCTGGCATCACTCCCCATACCTGAAGGATCGGCCGGCAACGGATTTGTATTATAGTTCGGTAATTTTGAAGTAGATACATGAACTTCTGAATTACTTGCTGCTACAATTGTTTCTTCAGTCAAGGTATCCTTGCTACAAGATAAATTTCCTAATAACACCAAACATAGCAAAGCTGTAATTTGGCAACTCATAAGCATTTTTTTCATAATTGTGGTTTTTGTGGTTAAATATTAGTAAAGTGTAATCTTAAATAATTAATCTTTTATAATCAGTAAAAAGCTTAATTCCAACTAAGTATAGTATTCTGTATTCTATTTAAAATAACAAAAGTTCATCCTAAAATCAGGAAAAGTCATTATTTCAAATCTAAAAGAAAAAGAAATAATGACTTAAAAACTTCTGGTCTTTTGAAAAAAACCTATGCAAATTGAGATAAAAATGAGATCTGCAGTTAATTTATTGATTGCTCTTTGTATCTAAATTCAATAGATAGAACTAACTGCAGACCACATAAATTCTTTTATTTCAATCCATCCTGCAATCCTGTTAATGCCTGTGAATCAAAAACAGTATTATTGCTTCTGTCAAATAAAGACATTGTATTTACTCCTAAATTTCCGGCATCCCAATAAAAAGGAATTAAACCATTTGCTCTTGATTGTTTTACGACAAATGTGTAAAAATCTGCTCTTGATTTTAAATGCAATGCCAATGCATCACCAGTTAAATTTGAACGTCTTATTGCGCCAAATTCTCCTAAAATTACCGGAATTCCTTTGTCTACAAATTGTGTTTTCATTGATAGAAAAAGTTTATTTAAATCAGTTTCTTCTCCATATGTTGCATTATGTGCCGTATCGGTAGTTGAATGATTACCTGCACCCCAATAGTAAAACGCTTTACCCCAGTCAGCATCTTCTGTCATTAGAGTAAATTGATAAGGATAAAAATGAACCTCAACCATCATACGGTTTGTGGCACTATCTGTAGGAAGCGTATTCATCAATTCATTTGTTGTCTTGATATCTGTCAGAGGCCCCTGTACGATTAAATTACGATAGGCATTTTTACCTCCTGTTGAACGAACAGCGTCGATAAAAGTTTGATGATAAGAATTTAGAACCGCCATTTGTGTTGCATTCTCAGCATCTGGTTCATTGGCACTGGCAAAAAGCAAATGCTCATCAAATCCGCGTAAATTCGTTGCAATTTGTTCCCAAAAAGCTTTTTGTTTGGCATTTGTTTCTACTTTCTTGGCTTCAGTAATATTTTTTTCAAGCCATCCACCGTCCCAGTGAATATTTACAATTACATACATATCATTATCAACACAATACTGAACGACTTCTTTTACTCTGGCTAACCATGTTGCATTGATTTGTGCCGTTGTAGCATCAGCATACTGATTCCAAGAACAAGGAATTCTAATCGCATTAAAACCATTTGCTTTAACCAGATCAATCAATGCTTTTGTAACTTTTGGATTTCCCCAGGCAGTTTCCCCGCCCGTAGCTTCCATAGTATTTCCAATATTCCATCCCATTTTCATTTTTGCTGCCAATTGTGCTGCAGTACTTCCCATTCCTGAAGCGTCAGCGGCAATAGGGTTAGTATTGTAGCCAGGATATAAACCTTCTGTGTTTCCAACCTGTGATACTGCAATTTGTACCGATGTTGCCAGATCTGCACTTATGGTTATAACTCCAGTCCTTGTTGTACTCGTTGGATTTTTTAAGGCTGTTATCTTAACTGTTGTCGTTCCTTTTGTACCTGTAACAAGATTCAGTTGTATCCAATCAGCATCTGAACTGCTAGTCCAGGTGGTTGCATCGGTAGTAATCTTCACATTAACATCATTTCCTGTGCTTAGAAAATCAATTTTACTGGTATTTACTGTAAGCGTTTTTATAACTGGTTTTTCTTCTTCTACTTTATCCTTATCAGAACTACAGGCAAAAACCCCTATAAAAGCCACAAAAAGGGTCATACTAATCAGATAATCTTTTATTCTTTTTTTCATTTTAGCTAGTTTTAATTATTTATAATAACCTAGTGGTTTTCAGGTTTCATTTTTTTTAAAATTATTATTGAGCGCAACAACTTTATTATTTAATTGTTATAATAATTTCTTTTTTGATGTCCCTTGAAGAATTTCCAAGTTTCAAAACATATTTTCCTGGTTCAACTGTCCATTTTTTTGAAGCTACATCATAGTAAGCTAATTCTTTAACAGGAACTTTAATTGTTATTGTATTTGAATCTCCTGCTTTTACGTCTGTTTTTTGGAAGCCTTTTAATTCCTGTGCAGCACGTGTAATTTTCGAATCAGATTTAGATGCATACAATTGTACTACTTCTTTACCATCAACTTTTCCTGTGTTTTTAACGTCAACGGAAACAGTAATTGTTTCTGTTACAGCATAGGAAGTTTTGTCGGTTTTTGCATTATCAAATCCAAAAGTGGTATATGATAATCCGAATCCAAAAGGATATAACGGCGCAATCTTTTTAGTATCAAACCAACGGTATCCTATCAAAATTCCTTCAGCATAGTTTACAGATTTTCCACCGGGAAAGCTGTTTGTTGCGTGTGCCGGAGAGTCCATAATGTTTTTAGGCATTGTCCAAGGTAATTTTCCTGATGGATTTACTTTTCCTAACAATACATCAGCTAAAGCATTTCCACCTTCAGATCCATTAAACCAGCTCCAAACTAAAGCTGACGTTTTTTTGCTTACTTCATTAATATCAAAAGGAGCCCCGGCAATCATAACTACAATAGTTTTAGGGTTAACTGCCAATACTTTTTTGATTAATTCTTCTTGTCCGAATGGTAAGTGTAGATCTTTGCGGTCTGAAGATTCCGTTTCGTAATCACGGTTAGAACCTGCAAAAATGATAGCTACATCAGAATTTTTAGCAGCTTCTAAAGCTTCTTGTAATTTAGCAGGATCTAATTGATCAATCGTTACAGGACCACTTGAAGTAATATTACCTAAATTTCCTTTGTTTTTTTCTTCGTAACGCTCTAAATATCCTTCTGCATAATTAATTTTAATTGATGAAGGAAGTCTGTTTTTTAAACCTTCCAAAGGTGTAACCTCTCTTTTCGTTTTTACACCAGCACCAAATCCTCGTAAAGCATTTTGTTTCGTTGCATTGTTTCCAATTACGGCAATAGATTTTACTCCGTCAAGTTTTAATGGCAATGCGTTGTTATCATTTTTTAATAAAACGATATCTTCTGCTGCAATTTTGTAGGCATCCTGATAATGTGCTTCGGTTGCAATACTTCCTTTAGCACGTTCTCCGCCACCCATTGCTTTTACCTGAAACAATGTTCTCAAAATACGTTTTACATGCAGATCAATTTCTGCTTCTGAAACTTCTCCTGACTTCACTGCCGCAATAAGTTTATCAGCCAGGAAAAATTCGTTGAAAGGTTTTGGGGTTCCCATTTCAATATCCAGACCATTTTTTAAGGTTTTTGCTGTAGAATGCACTGCAGCCCAGTCTGAAACTACAATTCCTTTAAATCCCCATTCCTCACGAAGGATTTTATTCAGCATATAATCACTCTCACATAAATATTCACCTCTAAATTTATTGTAAGCACCCATTATACTGTATGCTTTCGCTTCTTTTACAGATGCTTCAAATGCCGGAAGATAAATTTCGCGAAGTGTACGTTCGTCAATCTGCACATCGACAAAATCACGATTGGTTTCCTGGTTGTTTGCTGCGTAATGTTTCACACAGGCCATAACATCTTTTTCCTGTAAACCAACAATTAAAGGCACGGCAATCTTTTTGTTCAAAAATGGATCTTCAGACATATATTCATACGTTCTTCCTCCAAGTGGTGTTCTTACCATATTGATTGCAGGCGAAAGCAGCATGTCCTTATCTCTGGCACGTAATTCTTCTCCTAAACTGTTACCGAATGTATGAGCCATTTCTGCATTCCATGTTGCAGCCAAACCGCCACCTGCCGGATAATAAGTTGCAAAATCATTGGTTAAACCTGCCGGAGCCCAATTATCACGAGAAATTTCTTCACGGACTCCTAGCGGTCCGTCAGCCATTTTTAGTTCCGGAATACCTAAACGTTTTACGCCTCCGTTACTAAACATGCTGTTACCGTGAAGCATGCCTATTTTTTCCTCTAGTGTCATTTGAGAAATTAACTTATCAATTTCTTTGTCAAATTCTGACCCTATTTCTTTGCCTGCATATTCTTTTTGAGCAGAATCAGAGTCTGAACTTTGTGCGTAATTTTTACAAGAAGTAAAAGCTACAAAAGCCATAGCCGCTGACAGGCATAAAATTTTGTTTTTCATAGATCGTTTCATTATTTAGATTTAAAAATTCCCATCCTCACTAAAAATTTTTAAATCGTAGTGTTTAAATTTGTTTTTGGAATTTATTTTTTGGTTTTGGTTTTAAATTATTGTTTTATCAGGTTCAACAGGACAACATCATTCTCATTTATTTTAAATTCTCTCCTGAAAGTGCCATTAGAATCAACAGTTATTTTTTCTGTAGCAGTCGGAGCTCCGTTATTTTTTGCTTTGATTGTGTTTACCTGCTCACGTGTTAACTGACCTGGTTTATTTAAAGACAAATAATCAGCATAAGCATCATTCGATTTATATCCAACTTTGTATACTTCTAAAACATATTTCCCTTTCTGCAATCCGCCAATTTCAATTTTTACTTTTCCTTTTTCTTTGGATGGTAAATCCTGAATATAATAAGTCTGGTTCCAAACCTTGTCGCCCGGGTGCGTATTGGTAAAATCCCAGAATAATAATTGCACATCTCCTTTTGAATTTTTACTTGCCCAGGAAGATTTATCTGTATTTTGAAGTTCTGTTTCACCCAGTTTATTCATCAAATAATAAGAGAAATAAGCCGGTTTTTTAATTCCTTGTGTGTTCATTAATCCGAATCCTCCATGAAAAGGGGTGAATCTTGGACCTGCTTCTTCAAAAATATCGGTAAAAACCCAATATGACATGGAGTTCGCAGCGTTGCCAACTTGTTTCAGTTTTTGAAGAATATATGCTGCTGAATGATAACTGTCATGAATTGGATCTGAAGGTGTATAAGAAGAACTCCATTCTGTATAATGCAATTCCAGATTTGGTTTGACAGAATTTGCAATCTGCTTTCGCGAATTAATAACATCACCACTGATGCTATTCTCGTCCGGACTAAGCACTGTTCCCGAAGTTCCGAACTCGTCTAAATATCCTTGGTTAACACCGTAAGTGTGCGTTGAAATAAAATCTAACGGAACATTGTTTTTAGTACAAAATTCAATTGTTTCAGGAATCCAGCCTGCACCCGCAGTTGCAGGGCCGCCCACTTTAAAATCTTTATTTACAGCTTTTATGCCACGCGCAGCATATTCGTATAATTTAAAATATTCAGCTTGTGTCCCTGTCCAAAAACCTGGTGTCAGATTAGGTTCATTCCAAACCTCGAAATACCATGTTTTTACTTCTTCAGCTCCGTAACGTTCAGTGAAATGAGCCGTTAAGTTGCGAATTAAGTCTTCCCATTTTTTATAATCTTTTGGAGGGGTTACATTTCCTTTCCACCAAAAAATAGTTTGGGGACCGCTTGCCAATGCTGATGGCATAAACCCTAATTCAACAAAAGGTTTCATTTTGATGCTTACAATAAAGTCATACAAAGCATCAATATATTGATAATTGTATTCAGGATTTCCTTTTGCATCTTCTCTGTAAACCGCCATATCGTCAGATAATAAACCATGCATTCTGATGTATTTAAAATCACACTCTTTTTTTGTCATTGCAAGCTGTTGCTGCCAGTCTGCCCTTAATCCCTCATTTGCTCTTCCTGCTCCAATACATTCTTTGAACATAGTATTGAGTTTTCCTGCAGCTTTATTATAATCTACTTTTATAATTCTACTTTCAGAACCGGTTTTTTCAGCGTTCTTATCTTGTCCAAACAATGTAACATTGGTTAGACATAAAGCAATCAGTACTACTAAATATTTTTTCATCGTAATTATTTCACAGTTATTTTCTTAGTCAGAAGAAGTTTATCAGAAGCACTTCCAACACAAATTTCAATCATATTATTTTCCAGCTCAAATTGTTGTTTGGCAACATTCCAATACTGCAAATCTTTAGCTTTTAAAGTCAGGGTAACATTCTTCGTTTCTCCTGCTTTAAAAAACACTCTTTGAAAAGATTTCAATTCCTTTCCAGGACGTTCTACTTTTGAACCCAATTGTTTAATGTATAATTGAATTACTTCGTCACCCTCTTTATTCCCCGAATTTGTAACGGATACGGTAACTTTTACTTCACTATTTTTAGCAATTGTTTCTAAATTGGTTTCAATTGAATTGTATTTAAAAGTCGTATAACTCAATCCATGGCCAAAAGCATACAAAGGTTTTCCTTTAAAATACTGATAAGTTCTCCCGTTACGGATATTGTAATCTAAAAAATCGGGTAAATCAGTAATAGCTGCCACCCAGGTTTGCGTTAAACGCCCTGCAGGATTATAATCCCCAAATAAAACATCAGCCAAAGCTGTTCCTGTTTCCTGGCTGTTTTGTGTCATGTGTACAATTGCCGGAACATGTTCTTGTGTCCAATTTATAGCATACGGAAAACTGCTGATCAAAGCCACAATGGTTTTAGGATTCGCCTGAAACGCTACTTTAATCAAATCTTCCTGCTCTAAAGTTAATGATTGGCGGTCAACCGCCTCTTTGCCTTCACTTGGCACCGGACAATCTGCCCAACCCGCATTACAAGTAGGATGATTACCAACAATTACAATCACTACATCTGCCTTTTTTGCGATTTCGGCAGCTTTGCCATCAGTGTTATTTTTAGCAAAAAGTATTTCAACATTCTTACCCAGTTTATTTTTAATTCCCTGCAAAGGGGTAATAACATAAGGAGGAGTTCCACTATACCAATCCAATAATACTTCGTCAGCATGGATCCCGATTATGGCTATTTTTTTTAATTTGTCTTTTTGTAAAGGCAACAATTCCGATTCATTTTTAAGTAAAACAATTGATTTTTGTGTGGCTTCCAAAGCTATTTTTTTATGTGCTTCGGTTGTCCATGGATCAATAGTATCTTTTCCGGTTCCGATCTTCGCATACGGATTTTCATCTGTATAGTCCAGCATTCCCAACTTGATCATAACCCTGAAATCACCTCTTAAAACTGCATCAATATCTTTTTCTTTTAAATATCCATGGGAAACCGCGCCATAAACTGCTTCTGAATATTCATCCAAAAACTGATTAATTCCTGTTTTTACAGCAGCAGCAGCTCCCAGAAATTTATCTGCGTAATATTTATGATCCGAAAGCAAGAGCCTAAAAGCACCTCCATCGGTACAAATAATTCCGTTTTGTCCCCATTCTTTTTGTGTAATGCCTTTCAACATCGGATGCACCATTGCCGGAATTCCGTTTACTTTGTTATAAGCTGCCATGTACGCACGAGAGCCTCCTTCGACAACACCCATTTGAAAAGGCAGTGCATAATATTCTCTCCACAATCTTTCATCAAAATCAGATGAAGTATAAGTCCTCCCATTTTCATTGCTATTGGCTAAAAAGTGTTTCATTAACGAAGCTGTTTGCCAATATTTTGGATTATTCCCTTGCAGGCCTTTTACAAATGCAACAGTCATAGTTCCGTTAAAAAAGGCATCTTCGCCATAACTTTCTTCGGTACGTCCCCAACGCGGATCTCTTGCGATATCAGCATTTGGAGCACGAACTACTAATCCGCCACGATTGTATTTTTGAAAAGCATAACGGGTTTCATGTCCTTCAACCTGCGCTACTTTCTGAAGTAACTCAACATCCCAGGTTTCTCCTAAACCATAAGCCTGAGGAAAAGTCGTAGTTGTTAAAGGCTGTTTATTTTTTCCGCCCCATTCTCCCGGTCCGCCTAATGCCAAACCATGTAAACCCTCAACATGACCAGTACCTTTAATACCCAATCTTGGAACAGAAGGGTTGGTACTCAGGCACACTATTTTTTCGTCAAGCGTCATTAAGGACAACAAATTATCAATACCCTTTTCAGTTTCTAATTTAGAATCCTGAAAAGGGTATTGTAACTTTTGTTGAGTAAATCCCAAGTTAAGCAAGAGTAGAAGAACAATATGTAAAATGAGGTTTTTCATGTTTGGATTAAATAGAGACGCACTGCTGTGCGCCTCTACATAATATTAAATAAATTATATTTTTTTGAATCGGATTGCTGTTCCACCAGCACCGCCTAAATGCAATTTTAATGAATCTGAAGCTTTAACTGTTTTCTTGGAAATCGCTACTGCAGATGGGTTATGTGTTTCATCAGTACCTTCTGCATCAGCATAAATCTGAGCTTCGTAAGTGGCGCTTGGATCTAAGAAAGACAAAGAAACATTTACATCACGCGCATTTTCATTTGTAATACTTCCTAAAAACCAATCGTCACTGTTTCTGTCTTTACGGGCTGTTGTGATATATTGTCCAATTTCTCCATTTAATACTTTAGTGTCTTCCCAATCTGTCGGAACATCTTTTAAGAATTGTAATGCCGGTTTTCCTTCGTAATTTTCAGGAAGATCGGCCATCATCTGGATTGGGGCATAAATCGTAACATACAGTGCTAATTGCTGCGCTGTTGTACCATGAACTCTTTTTCCAGGATACCCTTGTTTAACTTCTACATCAAAAATTCCCGGAGTAAAATCCATTGGTCCTGAAAGTAGTCTTGTAAAAGGAATAATTGTTAAATGACTTGGCGGATTTCCTTCGCTCCATGCGTTATATTCCTGTCCTCTGGCTGCTTCTCTTGAAACCATGTTTGGAAAAGTACGGCGTTCACCTGTATCTTTTATTGACTCGTGATATAAGACTGCCAAATCATATTCGGCTGCTTTTTTTAAAATATATCTGAAATAATTCACTCCAAATTGTCCAAAGTGCCATTCTTTCATATTTAATTTAGACCCAACATGACCAATTTTAACGGAGTGCATTCCTAATTTTTTATACAATGCAAAACCTTCATCTACTTCTTTTAAGTAATTAATCAGGTTTGATCCTGTTTCATGATATCCAATAAGGGCTACGTCTTTTTTCTTTCCGTATTCAACTACTTTTTCCAAGTCAAAATTGTCTGCACTTTTCGTGAAGCTAAACATGTGCATTTTGTTTTCATACCAAGCCGGTGTCCAGCCTTTGTTCCATCCTTCGATCAATAAATGATGAAACCCTTCTTTTGCAGTAAAATCAATATATTCTTCAGCATGTTTTGTTGTAGCACCTTGTTTGTCGCTTTCCCAAAATGTGTATTTTCCGATGTGCATTCCCCACCAGATTCCAAAATATTTGTATGGTTTGAAATAGCTTGTGTTCTTTAATTTATTTGGTTCATTTAAATTCAAAATCAAATAAGAAGTAATCAAATCTGCTGGTTTTTCTCCAATTTGAATAGTTCTCCATGAAGAAGTAAATGTATCTTTTACACGAACTTTTACGCCATCAGACCAAGGCACCAAATCAGATTTAAGTTCTGTTCCTTTAGTATTTACCAAAGTCATACTTGCAAAATCTACAAGATTCGCTTCGTGAAAACTCAATGACAATCCGCTTTTACTTTCGATTGTAAGCGGTGTCAAAACGGTATCAAGTGTACTAACTGGTGCATCTTTAAAAAGGTATTCGTCACGATTTTCTCTATTTGCAGGAATCCACCATGCTTTCCCATCTTCTTTTAGGTTGAAAGTGGTTTTTTCATCCATAATAAAAATGCTGTCTTTTACATTTTGTTTTGGATAAACATATCTAAAGGCGACTCCATCATCGAAAGCACGAAACTGAATCTCAAGCTTGCGTTTGTTTTTTCCTTTTTGCTGTAATTCAACCACTAACTGATTGTAGTGATTTCTGATATTTTTCTTTTCTCCCCAAACCTGTTCCCAAGTTTCATCAAAAGAAGTATTTTTTACATTTTTAATTTCAAAATTTGAACTCAAATCTTCATTGCCTTTCAATAAAAATCCCATATCAGATGGTGTAATTACTTCAGTCTTACTGTGTGAAACAGCATATTTTGGAGCATTTTTCACCAACTCGAATTTTATTTTGTTCTGCCCATTTGGCGAAGCCAGTTCATAAGCATTTTTGTTTTTTTGGCTATAACCAATGGTGATGGAAAGCAGTACAGTAGAAAGGATTAAATGTTTTTTCATGGTATTTTTTTAAATCATATTATAAATCGGGTGAGGGGATTCACCCGATTTAAAAAACTAAACTAAACAAAACCTATTTTAGCCACTCGGTTTTAAAAGTGGTTTTCCCGGTTAGTGCATTTGGTGCAACTTCAAAATTGTTTCCTTTTTTGCTAACCGTAATTTCCTGAACAGCATCCCCATTTGGCAAAAATACTTTTGCCGATGCTGAAGTTGTTTTGTCACTGGCAAATACTTTTAAAGTTAATTTACTCCAGTCCATATCTTTTGTAGATTGTGCTAACGCAATATGTGGAATTGCAGAACCATCTTTAACCAAAACTATGATTGGTACTTCGCCTGCTTTAATTTTATGCCATCCTCCTTCGTATACTTTTTTAGTCTGGTAGTCTATCCAGGTGCCTGCCGGAAGGTAAACGTCTCTCTCCGTTACTTCTTCAAACAATGGGGCAACCAGCATACTTGAACCAAATAAATATTCATTATCAACTAACCATGCTCCCGGATCGTTTGGATATTCTACAAATAAAGCACGCATCATTGGCAATCCTTTTTGAGAACTTTCTTTTGCCTGAGCATAGATGTATGGCATTAACTCGTAACGCATATTATCTGCTTTTCTAAATCCTTCAAGAAAATCTTTACTGTACAACCATGGTTCGCGCGGAGGTTCTCCGTGGCTTCTTACGTGTGAAGTAAACATCCCGAAAGGTGCCCATCTTCTATATAAATTCTCAGGTGATTTAGTTGCAAATCCTCCGACATCATGACTCCAAAAACTGAATCCGCTTAATCCTAATGAAAGTCCGCCTCTTAATTCGGCAGACATTGCTCCATTACTTGTTTCGGCATCACCACCCCAGTGTAAAGGGTAACGCTGGCTTCCTGCCCAGGTACTTCTTGCCCAGATTAAGGTATATCCTTTTTCTTTCTGAGTAATTTCGGCAACAGCTTTGTTGTAGCGTAACGGGTATAAATTATGCTCGTAGAAACCGGTACGTCCTGAATGATAAATTCCGTCCGGCGGAGCAGCTTCTCCAAAATCTACTTTGAAAACAGAAACTCCCTGATCGAATAAACGTTTCAGTTTGGCCTGATACCATGTTACTGTTTCAGGATTTGAGAAATCTAAAACGGCATCTTCATAAGGCAAATTTCCTTTACGGTCTCTTACCGCTAAATTTTTATCCATGATTTCATTGAACAACGTATTTTTTGGAGTGAAATAAGGCAACTGCCATAAACAAACGTGAAAACCATCGTCTTTTAAATCTGACATCATTTTCTCTGCATCCGGGAAACGAGCTTTTGCAAACTCATAATTATTTCTCCAATCTACATCAAACCAACCTGTATCAAAGTGAATTACATCAGTTGGAATTTTATATTTACGTAAATCTTTTGCTACTTCACGGCCTTCTTTTTCAGAGAAATAGGTAATACGGCTCATCCAGAAACCAAATGACCAAAGCGGTGGCATTGCAGCTTTTCCAGTCAAATC
>JBDTRA010000065.1:0-28817 GCA_039931915.1 Flavobacterium sp.
AAGCGTTGAATTACGTGTTTTTCATTCATAATTAAATTAGTTTTGAGTTAGTTAAAAGTGGTTAATAGTTAAATAATTACTGCTTCATTATTTTATTTGGATAATATTTTACAAATTCACATTTTTATACATATAAAATTGCATTATCAAAAAAAAATAATAAGCGTGTGTAAAAGTAATTTAAGTTTAGTTTTGTTATAGGGGACTTATGTATCGAAAACACCCCTTACATGTTGCATTTACAAGGAAATACAATTAAAACAATGAGGATCTCGTTCAAATGAACTCTCCATTTCAATATTTTTAAATTTTAATTTGACGTAATCATCATTTAAAAACGTAACATAACTGGACTATAATTTGAGTCAAAAATTAGGTACCAAAGGGCGCTTTGTAAGAAACTCTGCTCCTTTTGTTTTTTTAAATGAAGATTCATACTTGCAACATTGTCACTTAATTCGCAAATACATCTGTGATAGTATATTAGCTTTGGACTATATCATGTGATGATTTGAAAAACAGGCTGGACTTTCCTATTATTCTAAATTTTCAGAATAATTATGATAACTTGTGCTTCATTAAGCGCTAAACAAGTTAAATTTAAAATCACATCAAAAACGATCAGGGTAGAAGTACACAATTCAAAATAATTATGTATTTAATTTTATATTGCTTTAGAGATTGAAAAAGAAGACAAGGAGATTTTATTAAGACTGTACAATACATTAGATATTCTTTTTAAGAAAGAGGCTCCTGCGGAAATAAAAACTACATTTCACCAAACCAAACAAATATTCTGGACCAAATTTCCGCCGTTGACAATTTAGATCAGGAAAAATAATAGTGATCCTGTTAGATAAATAACAACCACTAAGCTCAAGTGAGGAAAAGTCAAAAAACGTTACTATAACATACCGCTCTTCGATTTAGTCTTTTTAAGATGAGTTCTTAAAGTCAAATTTTTCCTTTCAATATGATTGGTGCCGTAACGTTTTACAGAATGTGATTTCTCATCATTAGATATCTTATCCATTACACATTACTACCGGGTTAGACGTACAAGAAATATCTCCTTTAAATAGTCTTGGATTCATCGGAATATCCAGCAAACGCTCCAAATCTTCTAAAAAAAAGTTCGACATTTGTTCGGACGGGCTACTAAGACAAAAAGCTTCAGATTTCTCTGGAGTTTTGTCTTAGTGAGTACATATGTCATGCTGAAACTAAATTTAGTGATTTAACAAAAAATTACGTATCCTAATAGTAATTAATTTGTTTTTATTGCAAAATTAATTATAATGCCTTTTCATTACTTCAGGAAACTTTTTGAAATAGTACTTTGTAATGAGATTTGAAACTAATGGGATAAATGGTGGTATTAAATAAGACCAGCTTATAACATATGAGAATAAAAAAGTCAAGAAAAACACAAAAGGAATTATCAATGCCCTTGCTGAGTTATAACTTACAATGACTTTGTCAATATGATGACTTATTTTATTTTTAGGGTTTGCAATAACCCTCCATAACCTGAAATTTAAAAAACCCGACAAACAAATAGTTAAAGTATAAATAGCCAAAGGTAATTTTAATGAACCAATATAATATTCGCTAAAAAAGGCAGTGCTAAATGGCATCACTACAATCGGCAATAAAAACAATAAGTTGTTCCATAAAAGTTTTTGGCTTACTGAAATTACATATTTGTAAATCCTGTGATGTGCAAGCCAATAAAGCCCCACAACAAAAAAACTCACTATGAATCCTATAAATTTTGGCAAAATATGCACAAGTTCATTCCATAATTCTTTGTCAGAAATGGTAGACGAGTGAATCTCCGGAACTTTGATTTCAATAATTAATAATGTAATTGCTATTGCAAAAACTGCATCACTAAATAATGCAATTCTTTCTAATTGAAATTCTTCCTTAGAATCTTTTTCTTTATGGTTGTTCATTCTTTTATGGTTCAATATTTTTATTCTGCTAAATTACCTGTTTCAATATAATTAATACTGTTACTAAATTAATGATATAAATACTAAAAGCATCGAAGAAGGCTTAAAATACAGTTTTCAATTTCAAGAATTAAATTATATATCGATTAATTTCAGAAACCCTATCTCGGATAACAATTTATCAATCAGTGATTAATTAATTTATTGTAAATGCAAGGTTTACTAACATAATAAATTGTAATTCTAATTAGAGATTGAAAAGAAGTCCCATGATTAAGATTCTTGCTGCAAAAGTGTGCAAATATACCACAATATCTGAATTGGAAATGGTGTTGCTGAAAATTATTGTAATAATTTTCTACTTATCGATTTGTCAAAATATATAATATTTTGATCACACTTATTAGGCCTTTACTGATCATTATCTGTGAAATACTTATACTTAGTTATAAATTAGAAAGCGCAAGAGGTAGGTACTCGCACGCGACTCTTCGGAAATTGAGCGGTTTTATTTTAAGATCGCGGTTTAGGCAAATTTCTGTCGTACATAATAATAGTTCCTGCAACAGCTACATTCAGGCTTTTTACCGATTTAAATTTTACTAAATGATGGCATTTATCCATTACTTTTTTGGATAGACCATGATCTTCTGCCCCCAATAAATAAACACAACGTCTTGGATGTTCAAAGGTCTCTAAATCGGAAGCTTTTTCATCTAATTCAACACCAACTAATCGTGCTCCTTTAGGTAAGTTTTCAAAAAAAGCTTCAAAAGTATCATAATGAAAATAAGGAATTGCTTTTACCGCATCATGAGTGTCACAGGCTTGCTTGGCATATCGATTACCTATGGTAAAAATAAAAGTAGCACCTAAGTTCTGAGCTGACCTCCATAAAACACCCAAATTTTCAGGCGTTTTACCATTTTGTATTCCAATCCCAAAATATTCATTTATAAAATTATCATTCATAAGGGCAAAAGTACAAACTGTACATACATAAATCAATTTTTATTGAGTTGAAAGAAAGATCCGGGACATTTGCCAGCTTTTCATTAGACTTCTCGGAGAGCAAGAAAATTCTATAGAAGAGCGAGCCCTGTTCCCGCTACTAAGACAAAAGCTTCACAGAAATCTGAAGCTTTTTTGTTTATATTTTTATTGTAATAATGCCCTTACTTGATTCCGATTGTGGGTGCGAAGTCAGGAGATATTCGCACAGCGTCGTATATATTAGAACACTTCGAAGAGGGGTTGAATGATCGTCATATCATTTTCCTTCTTTACTATGTGACTTATAAATTTTAAAGACATAAAAATTAATATTAGTACTGAAATAAAGTAAATGTATTTAAATGTAATTTAAAAAATTCAACCTCATTAATATTGAAAATAACTCAAAAGCGAATTCTGAAATTAATGTAACCTTATTTTTTTTTCATCGTCTTAATTAATAATCACCTAAACAAATAAAGATGAAGACAGTTTATCATATCGCAGTTCTATTATTTTTCCAAATTCCGATTTATGCCCAAAATAAGATCCTTATTGATCCAAAGCCATCAACTATTTTTATAGAACAGAGTGAAAATAAACAAATTCTTAATTTTGATTTTTTGATTTCCAATCAATCGAAAGACACATTGACTTTACAACGTGTAAAAGTTTCGGTTTTCGATAATCAAAATCATTTGGTCCATACCAGATTTCTTGATAATAATGGAACAGTACCCAGTATTTTATTAGTATCCAATACTAGCTGGAACGGCCTGGAAAGTCATTTGGTTTTTAATCCTTTTTCAGAATTTGATAATTCATTTCCTTTAGATAAATTAGAATTCCAATGGACTTTTAGTGATCCTAAAGAAAATGAAACTATTTTAAAAACTACTATTCTACCTAAAAAATACCAACAAAAAACGAATTATCATTTTCCATTAAAAGGTCGTGTGCTTGTATATGACGCACATGATTACTCCTCACATCATCGCAGATTTGACTATACTTTCGAGCCTATCCGAATGCTCGAATTAAAATCAAATTTCATGCGTTACGCTTATGATTTTGTAATACTGGATGCTAACAATGATCAATTTAAAAATAAAGGAGAAAACAATTCTGATTACTTTGGTTTTGAAAAGCCAGTTTATGCAGTTGCTGATGGAAAAATAATCTATGCCATAGCGAATCACAAAGACGATAAAAATTTTGATATTCCCAAACTTAAAGAAAACCCTTTGGAATTATATGGAAATTGCATTGCAATTGAGCATAATGATGGCTCTGTTAGTATTTACGGGCATTTGAAAGAAAATAGTTTAAAGCACAAAAAAGGAGATTTGGTAAAATCCGGGCAGGAAATTGCACAAATTGGTGTTTCAGGCAGTTCGTTTTTTCCACATCTTCATTTTGAGATCAGAACTGATATAACAAATACCGCAGAAGGTCTTCCTTCCTACTTTTCAGATATTAATTTAGTGATCGGAAATACATCTAAAAAATTGAAATCTGGTCTGGCCGAAACAGGGAATATTATTCAGGTAAAATAACAGGTACTATCTGTAATGCTTTTTTTCCGCGATATCCTGTTAAAGCATTGCACAGCGCTTCATAAGAAGTCTTCGGGGAACGGGTTTTTTTTTGTTTATATTTACTTAAAAAAAGATACTCTGTTTAATGAATATAAATTTTGCGAGCTTAATCAAGATTGTGTGTTCGAAGTTAGGAGACATTTGTCTTTCATTAGAACGATTCGAAGACAGATAACACAAACAACAATTCACCAACTAGAATAACTTTTCAAAAATTAAAAACAACTATGAACACTAAAATTCTATTAATATTAATCTTCGTTCTCTTAAATCTTAATTGTTTCTCACAGGATATAGCTTATGATCCGGAACAAAATATTAATAATCAAAATTCTCGAATGAGATATGATTTTGGTACCCGAACTGCTACACTCTTTCTTGATTTATTTAAAATTGACAGCGATGAGTATTTTAAAAACAGTAACAAAGTTGTCATGTATAAAGACAGAAAACTAGTAGATACCTTATATCTAAATAGAGAATACTACAATGATGGCAATAGCAGTTACTATAAATATTTTTATAATGTTAAACCAGAGAATATCGTTAAAGTTTCAGCTTTAATCTCTAAGAGTATAAAAATTAAGGACACCAAATCATTTAATATATACATCAAAAATTTCATTTATTTATTCAAGGAAGATTTTAATAACTTCTTATTCAATAATATAGAAATTAAAGGAAACCAAATGCATACGTTCTCAAACGATAATAACGAAAACTATTACCTAATGCTGGTCAAAGGTGGTAAAATTATAAATGGTAAAAGAAACATTAAAAGTGTTCATGAATTTGGGACTTCTCAATATGAATTGAATTACAATTATCATTATGACAAACTAAATAATGCAATAAAGAAAGAAACATTTTCTTACGGTGTTGATAATAAAGGTAAACAAAGAGTCGATCATTCCATTTTAGAAACCTACAGTAAAACTGGCAAAATATTACAAAAATTAGATATCGAATATAAATATACTGGCGATGGAAATTCCACAACCCGAGAAACAGAAGAATTGTATACATACAATTCAAATGATAACTTAATCGAAAAAAAGCTAATCTTTGGCAAATCACCAAAATATTATTTGTATAAAATAGATTATAATGGCAACATAATTAAAGTAACCAAAACTTTCAATCAAGTCAATTCTACGGCAGAAACATTCGAATTTTCTTTGCTTAAATAAAAAAGTTTTTCAACTACATGATTAATTTAATAATTTAAATTACAAGAAATATTTCCCTCGGCGTAAAGTCTATAATATATTTCTAAATCAATAACAAACAGTATAACTTTATAAAAATCATCCATAAAGTGGTTAGTTTTTTTTGATGCTTCCCACTACTACTAAGACAAAAACCATTCAGAGAAATCTGGAGCTTTTTTTGTTTCACACTATCCGTAAAAAATCCGGAGGCTTTTGAAATAAGAAAAACCATAACATGATAATTTATTTTTCACACCTCCAGCTTCAAATGAAGCTTATGCAACTCATCTAATAGCTCGATTTCCGCGTCCGGAAGAAGCTGCAGTGCAATTTCAAGCAAAATCAATACATTTATTCCACCCACAGATGCAGAATCCGATGAACCGGATTCATTGCTCTTAAGCACAGCAATACTTACTTTAAGCAAATCCGAAACCAGTAGGTTTAATTCGTTATAAGAAGATACTTTCAGCTCCAGCCCAGTTTTAAAAAGGTTTCTATTCTTGTTATCGGGTTTTAGTTTTGTGAAATATTTTATTCTACTCATTAAATCCAACAATTCTGTGACTGGTTCGTTGTGGTCTGTTTTCATTATCCTGATTTATTAATTTTCTACAAATCAAATTTCTCCATATAGTTTCATTAATCGGTTATCGGTTATGATAACTAACAATAAAATCCTATCTGATTTTCTTTATAGAATTTCCTAATAATTTTTTAATATTAAATAAATATTTTAGATTTGAAAATTATGAGTAATTAATCGAAAAAATGGATTTGGCCTCAAAATGTAATTTTGAGAAGAGCAATATGTCAAGACTTGAAAACGGAAATGCAAATGCAACACTTTCGACACTCGAAAAAGTTTGCAATGCGCTCGAAATAGAGTATGTCGAATTGTTTAAGTTTTAAATATTACAAATCAAGGTTCTATAAATTCTTTAAAAAAATAAAGCAAATAATTATGACAAATTCACAACAGCAAAGCAATCAGGAAATTAATGTTTTGGAACTTCGTAATTATTTACTAAAACCAAACACATTGAATGAGTTCGGAAAGTATTTCAATAAACATTTTGTAACACCAATGACTGAATTAGGCGGTTATACTTTAGGGCAATTTAAAATTAGTAAGATAGACGACAGATTTTTCAGGCTTTTTTGTCGTCCGATAAATTTCACTCTAATTTCCTAAAAATTTTAAACGCCTGTATTTTCAAGGAAATTTGTTTCGAGTCCAGCTAAGTTAAATTTAAAAAAATATACCAAACTAATTCACTACCTTTTTTACGTCTCAAAAAAAAGATATCTAAAGAATTATAAATTTTCTTACATAAACAATTTGGAAAATATTTTTTTATCCAAGTATTTGATGTTAATTTAACAGATTTTTCGCATAAAATAAAATTTAATTTGCTAAAATAGCCACCTAAAAACAATATATTATGAGAAAGAAATTTCAAAAAAAGAATCAAATTCTATTTGAGACTTTTAACCGAGTAACTGTAATTACTCGGTTAAATTCTTAAGAAAACGCTCGATACAAATTATTAATTATAAATCAATAACAAATGTTAAATCATAAATTAATATATAAATTTTTCACACTATTTATTCCTTGTCTATTCTTAATATCGTCTTGCGAGACTAAAGAAGATTCGACAAGCAGCGATATTAAAGCAATCCACCGATTAACTGACAAAGAAATTGCAGAAGTTAGTAATGCAATTAAAACGAAGGATGCACAATTAGCAGCTGAAAGAATTGGTTTAGCCAATAAAAGCCTAACCGAAGCTCCAATTGAAGAGCCGTATGAAGAATACCAGGAACTTTTGGAAGTTCAGGATTTAAGCATTCAAATTGATGATAGAACGGCACTTATATTAGATCAAACATATGAAGAAAATATTCAATATTTAAATAATTTGCATTTATTTACTGCACAAGAATTAGCGGCTGTAGACAAATTAAAAAATGAATTACTCAATACAAAGAATTTTAATACCTCAATATCTCATTTTGAAAGTGCTATTTTATTACTGCCTATGACAAATAAAAAATTACAGCGTTTCTATAACTTTATTGATGGTTTAAAATCTATGAATAATTATGACCCAGATTTTTTCAAAGGACTAACGTTAACTTCTAAAAGTACTGGAGGATTATTCGGAAGCTGCTTATCAGCCTCTATTGGCGTAGGTATTGCATTTGTAGGTCTTGCAACAATTGAAGTTGGGTCATTTGGAGCAGCTACAGGAGTTGCAGTTGCTGGATTTATCTGGGCAAGTGCGGAATGGGGCGCAGCATGTCGTGGAGGCAAAAAGAAACAATATCCTCCAGCAATTGTGCACAAATACACAAAAGTTGAGGAATTCGTCACATTTGACGATGAGGGAGATTTAAACAGATCACCAATTTTAGTTACGTTATCGCCAATCGATTTATAAACAATTATAAAAATTTAATATCTATGATTAAAGTAAATTATAAAATCCAATTTATTTTATTTGTTATATGCCTATTCTTTATAGGATTGGGTATATATCAAGTATCTGATGAAGGACTGAAATCAGGAAATGATCTTTTTTGGCAAATTTCTCACTTTGTCCCATTCGTTATGGGAGCAATAATTTTTGGTGTTAATTTATATTCTAAACGAATTGAAAAATTCAAAATTAATGATAATAAAGCATCATAGTTTATTTGTGTAATAGTAGTATTTAAAAAAATGCCCTGCAAATAACAATTTGCAGGGCATTTTTTTAGCTAAAATCAGTTCATAATAACTAACATTACATTTTTTACTGTCTTTCTAAATCTTCCACAAAAAAAATCGACATTTGTTCGGGCAAGGCTACTAAAAGGAAAGCTTCAGAGAAATCTGGAGCTTTTTTGTTTATAATTATTTTTTGATTCTCTTCAGTTTTTAACTTTTGAAAGGCAAAATTCCCAAACTGTTTATATGCAAATTCTTTAAGCATGTTTTTTTCAATATTATAAGTGATCATTTTTATTATAATTAAAATCCTACAAATATAAAATATAAATAAAAAACAGCTTTAACAGGTCAATAAATGGCCTTTAGAAATCATCTAATTGTGCCC
This sequence comes from Flavobacterium sp., assembly GCA_039931915.1. Taxonomy (GTDB): domain Bacteria; phylum Bacteroidota; class Bacteroidia; order Flavobacteriales; family Flavobacteriaceae; genus Flavobacterium. Next base: position 8,865 of record JBDTRA010000065.1, read on the forward strand.
TCTTATTCAAATAGCTTAGCATTCATTCAAAATGGACATAAATTCAACTAATGAATTTAAAAAATGATATTAACCTTTTTTTTCTTAAATTTGATAGGATAATTTGAAAGAAAAATCAATTAAATTAAAAAATAGCATTGTTATTTAGCCTGAACTTACATATTCTCTGAATTTAAAATGGCGATCAGGGATTTTACCGGTTCTTGAAATTATTACAATTTAAAAGATATACTTTAATAAAAAGATAACTAAAATGAAAAGTAAAATTCTACTCCTGTTTATTATTCCTTGTTTATCCTTTGCCCAAATTGGGATAAACACCACCGATCCCAGAACCACATTAGATGTCAACGGGGCAGTTACACACAGAGAGGTAAGCTTTACTGTGGCTAGTAATGCGGCCAACATTAATACAGATACTTCGCTGGCCAATATCACAGGTACCGCTACGGGTACTGTAGCAGTAACGGCATTTGTTCCAACTATCAGTGGACACCTATTAATCATTTCCAATAATACCACTGGCGGTTATGGCGCAACGTTTTCAGGAACTACAATTCCTAATGCCCAGTCCATAGGTTTTGTCTATACTAACAGCGCATGGAAAACTACTATGGGATCATCGACAGTATCAACATCGAATCTTTACAATAGTGATGGTACCCTGACAAGTAGTCGTACAGTAACCATGGGAGCTAATAACCTTACTTTTTCAGGTACAGGAAGAGTTGAATTTCTAAATTGGTTTGGATATGCCAAAGACACCCGAAAGGGGATTGTTGCATCATATGTTGATAATATAGGTGATGTATATGGCATGGAACAGATTTCAGGCATCCAGAGTGGTTCAACTGCGGCATTACGTTTATTTACTGCAAATGCCGCTTCAGCACATCTCGCTTTTGGTAAATATACCACTTCAACCGTTTTTACTGAATATGCCAGGTTTCATACTAATGGTTTTTTTGGTATTTGGACTGGTAGTGGAGTAAGTTCTACCCTGCATGTAAATGGAAGTATTGCTACTAGTATCACGGTTATTTCCGGAAATTTAACATTAACGGTGAACCATAAAACAGCAATCATTCCGCTTGGATCTGCATTTACCATTACGTTGCCAGCTGCTAACTCAGGATTAACCGGGAGAGTGTATACCATTGTCAATAATACAGTTGGTGCAAAAACCATAGGTAGTTATATTGATTTAGCCGGGGCTACTGTAACTACTATCGGTGCAGCAAGCAGTGTAGAAGTACAGAGTGATAATACCAGCTGGCGTCAGATACAATAAAAAAAAAACTTGCTTTAAAGTATTACATAATCTTAAAGGACAATTAAAATGAAAAGTAAAATTCTGCTGCTGTTTTTTATCCCATATTTCTCCTTTGCCCAAACGGGGATAAACACCAATGATCCCAGAACAACATTGGATGTCAACGGAGCGATTACCCGCAGGGAGGTAAGTTTTACCGTGGCTTCTAATGCGGTCAGTATTAATACAGATACTTCGCTGGCCAGTATTACGGGTACCGCTACCGGCACAGTTGCGGTAACGGCTTTTACGCCGACTATCAATGGGCACATATTAACCATTTCCAATAATACTACGGGTGGTTTTGGCGCAACGTTTTCAGGCACAACCATTCTCAATGGTCAGGCCGTACTTTTTGTCTATACTAATGGGGCATGGAAGACTACATTAGGATCATCAGCAACAGCAACCGATATTTATAACAGTAATGGTACACTGACCGGCAATCGTACGGTAACCATGGGATCTAATAATCTTACTTTTTCAGGCTCCGGAAAGGTTGATTTCCTGGCTCCGGTTTGGTTAGGACTTCCCAAAGATACCCGAATGGGATTGGCAACAGTGTATGATGCGTCCACGGGTGACGCTTTTGGTATAGAGAAAGTTTCAGCTGCCCAGACTGGTACGACCGATGCGCTGCGTGTGTTTACATCAAATATTGGATCATCACATCTCGCTTTTGGCAAATATACCAATGCTACCGCTTTTACTGAATATGGAAGGTTTACTAATGCGGGAAATTTTGGAATTGCTACTAATGCACCAACTTCTACTTTGCAGGTCAATGGCAGTATTGCCAATAGTATTACAGTGATTTCAGCAGACCTGACATTAAATGACACCCATAAAACAGCAATCATTCCGCTTGCGTCAGCATTTACCATTACGCTGCCCGCAGCGGCAGGAGTACCGAGTCGAATTTATAGCATTGTCAATAATACAGTTGGTGCAAAAACCATAGGTAGTTATATTAAGTTAGACGGAAGTTCAGTAAGTACAATCAATGCCTCAAGCTGTGTTGAAGTACAGAGTGATGGTACCAACTGGTATCAGATACGATAGCACACCAACAAATATTGGCAGTTTACTTCTAAACACTTCAACACATTTGATACAAACAGATCTAAGGAATTTCTACTTGCTTTTCTTCAAAGCATCTATTAATTCTGCCATATCAACGGTAGCGTAAGTAGAAGAATAGTCCGATACGGCATAAGGCAATATAAGACTGTTATTGTGAATAATTGCGCCGCAGGAATAGACAACATTCGGTACATAGCCCTCACGCTCCTCTTCCAGTGGTGAAAGTAAAGGTTCAGTAAGTCTTCCAATCTCTTTAGACGGATCCTCAAGATCTAATAATGAAGCACCTATGCAATAACGTCTCATTGTGCCGACTCCGTGAGTAATAACGAGCCAGCCCTCCGGAGTCCAAAGTGGTGATCCACAATTTCCTATCTGTGTAAACTCCCATGTATAACGCGGCTCCTGGAGAAGAATGGGATCATCCCATTGTGTAGCTCTCTCAGAATACATAATGTAATTGTTAACACCATCGATCCGGGCAAGCATGGCATATTTGCCTTTTATTTTTCTGGGAAATAAGGCCAGGTTTTTGTTTTGGGCACCAATACCATGCAAAGGCATAACCCTAAAATTATAAAAATCTTCGGTCGAAATAAGTTTAGGCAGTATAGTGTGTCCATTATAAGCCGTATAAGTCGCCATAATCCGAACGGAATCATCATCATCTACAAAACGGACAAATCGAGCATCCTCGATACCACGGCTTTCAGAATTGGAGATTGGAAATATAACTCGCTCGGTAATGTCAGAATCATGGTTAAATTGTATATCATAAAATGAATTGGCTAACCAGAGTATTTCCTGCAGCGCCGTTCTTCTTTCTTCACGAATCAAAGGATCGCTTAAGTTTGAATTTAGAATATTTTTAAGGACAGCAAACTCAAATTCATCCGGCAGGTCCTGCATAATTTGGGTTATATATTTATCTGTAGTATGCATTTCTGCCAATTTCGTCAAAAATCGCTCTTTATTGAATAAGGTTTTGTGTTCGATTTCGGCTTTATCAATGTGATTGCCAATTTTCATTACCTGCAAATTGTTATCCCTGTCCAGAATTGCCCGTCTAAAAACAATTGATGAAATATGACCTTCGCCCGTTGCACGAAAAGAAATGATAACACGTTTCTCACCTGCTTCCAGACCTGTCTGGTCAAAATCTTCTACAATGGAGGGATTGAAAATAGCCGCAGATTCTATCGCATATTCCATTGTACAATAAGAACCTATGAGCATTTTTCGATTAAGAGACATAGCCTCATAGTCTATTTTCATTTCTTCGATAATAGGCCTTATCTTTTCGCAATGCCTAAAAAAGACAGCCGAAATATTTCGGTGGCGTCTCGCAAACTCACGGAGTGTTTGTTCTAAGGTTTGCAATACTTGTTTTTCATCCAGCATCATTATACGAATTACCATTTGCTGAGTCCGTTCATAGCCGTTCATAAAATATCGGGCAACAACTCTTTTTGAATCTGGTGTAAATTTTATGTTTTTTCGTACGACTGATACTCTCATAAATTTGTCTCTTTTAATTACAACAACAAGTTAATAATTTTGTTAAAGAATAAACTTAATTTTTTATTAAAACTTTTTATTGGATAATAAAACAATTTCACAAGTATGGATATTACATTAAGTTGAAGTTCTATTGCATGTGTGTATTAAAAACCAATACGGCTAGTAATTTATTTAAAATAAATTTCATCAATTTTTCTGTCTTTTAGTCATAATCTATAACTAATTTAAATAATTGAAGTTTCTTTTTTGAGAGAAAATTCTTTTAAAAAAATAGACATGATTTATTTTTTAAAAAAAATATCAAATAATTTCAGAAGAATCATTCTACCTCCTTAAGTGTTATTAACACACAAAAAATCAAACAACACAAACAGCCAGCCCTTACAAATACTCAATCCAATACATGAGTAAAATATTAACAAATAGATTACGATATTAATATTTAATTATACTTAAAAAAACACATATTAAAAAAAACAGGATAGTGCAGGATAGAATTTGCGTCTTAACCTTATAGGTTTGATATGTTAATATTTACAAAAAAAAAGTTAAAAGAAAACCGTTTCAATTTTATAAATTAAAACAAGAATGAAAAAAAAAATACAATCCTATATCCTTGTCTTTTCATTTTTAACATTACTGACTAGCTGCAGCCGGGATGTCTATGATGAATACTATGAGCGGCCTGAATCTTTAGAGCCTCCAATTTATCAGCAGCTTACAGCGCAGGGTAATTTCAAAAATCTTACTGCCTTAATAGAAAAGGCAGGCTATAAGGATATTTTAGGCAAAGCTGGATATTGGACTATTATGGCTCCTAATGATGAAGCTTTTTCTAAATTTTTTCAAGAGCAGGGACTTTCAGATGTAAATAAGGTTGATTCAATTACTGCTTCAAAAATTGTTAGATACGCACTCATATATAATGCTTTTCGTACCGATCAGCTTTCAGATTACCAATCTTCAGCCGGATGGGTTGCAGATAATGCTTTTAGAAGAAGAACAGCTTTTTATGACGGATTTCAAAATAAGATAATTAACGGTAAACCAATGATTGTTATAGGCTCTAATAGAAATGGGGGCTATCTTTCAGGAGACAACAATAATAAGTACATCTCTTATTTTGAAAAAGAATATTTTGCTGCAAAAGGGTTAAATTCAAATGACTATAATTTTTTCTTTCCAAATTCAACTTATTCAGAATTTAATGTATTAGGAGGAACTATAAAAGAAGCTAATATTATTGCTGAAAATGGTGTAATTCAAGAAGTTAGTCAGGTTTCACTCCCGTTAGTGAATTTAGACCAGCATTTAGAAAATAGCAGTCAGTATAGTGATTTTCGTGACTTGATTGAGAAACATTTGGTTACGTATGCTTTTAATCAGTCGGCAACTACTACCTATCACAATTTTACCGGTAAAAGCGATGATGTTTATGTGAAACTATATGATCCTGCTTTGCCTTATTCCCTTAACAATGAAAACTTTTTAAAGCAAGCGGACAATGATGGACAAAGCGACGCTTATACATTGTTTGCTCCTGATAATGTTTCTTTACAAAAATTCATTAAGGAAGTTTTACTTAAAAACTTTACTGATATTGATCAACTTCCTAAATATATTTTTCAAGATTTTCTTAAAGCACACATGGTAATTGGTGCGGTATGGCCATCTAAATTAAGTTCCTTTAATAATGCACTGGATGAAGAATTAAGGTTCAATTTAAATACTGATGTAAAAGAAGCAAAAGTATTAAGTAATGGTTTCTTTTATGGAACTAACAAAGTACAGGCATCAAATTTATTTTACAGTGTTTATACCTCAGCTTATCTGGATCCAAAATTCACTTTGGCCACACGCTTGTTTAATGATGGCTCTTCTTACCGAGAAATCATCAGCAATATCAATCAAAAATATACTTTATTCCTTCCTTCTGATGCAGTATTGCGCGCCCTGGGGTATGATTACAATACGGCAAGATCAGAGTGGAATTATGTTTCACCAATAAGCGGTATAGCCTCAAGTGCGGTTGATTCGAGATTACGTTTGTTGCGTGTTTTGTATAATTGCATAGTTCCTACTCCAGAAGGAGAATTAAATGATTTGTCCGGTTCGGGAATTATACGTTCAGGAGATATGGATATTCCAGGCGAATATATCAAATGGAACAATAATAAGGTTTATGCCGCAGGAAATGAAGTTTTAGGCAATATGGCCAATATTCTTGGATATGAAGATCAACAAAACGGACGCACTTATTATATTGATAAATTACTTGAATTTAGCGAAGAATCACCAGGTGTGGATCTAAAAAAATTAGCTGTTGCAGGTTCTGAATATTTTAATTTTTACAGTTATCTAAAAAATTCCACTATTTTCAATGCTACGGGAGATAAAATACAGGGAGTAAATCTTGGTACTTCTTATACGTTTGTGGTGCCAAATAATGCTGCTATTGTAAAAGCTGTAAAAGATGGAGTACTTCCAGGAGATCCGGTCACGGGTATACCAAATTTTTTGCCGCCGACTCTGGGGCAACAGGATCAGGTTGCTGATTTTATTCGTTATCATATTTTAACAACCAAAACCGTTTCTGACGATGGACTTTTAGGAGGTCAAATCGAAACTTTAAGAAAAGATAGTCGTGATGAAAAAACTTATGTAGGGGTTATGAGTGATAAAGGTGTATTGACTTTTATTGATAAGGCAAACAGATCTGCCAACTTCATCCCAAATAAGAGTAACAATTTAGCCGACAGAACCCTGATCCATTTAGTAGACAATTATCTTTTATATACGGAATAAAATGAAACAAAAAATAACCAATTTCCTTTATCTTTTTTCATTTACCTTGATTCTATTGACAGCATTACCATCTTTGGCCCAAGAATCAAAAAACACATTAGTACGTGGTCAAATTATAGATTCAGATGATAAATTGCCTATCCCTGCAGCTACTATTGTTGAACAGGATTCAGAAAATCGTACTGTTGGAGGTGTCTTATCTGATATAGATGGAAATTTTGCAATACATCTTAAAAACCCAAATAATAAATTATTAATTTCATTTATTGGATATAAGTCTAAAGTTGTTTCCATTAATGGTAAAACCACTATTAAAATTGCTTTAGTATCTACTATTACTTCCTTAGAGAATGTTGTTGTTACAGGACAAAAAAAGGTAGAAACCGGTTTGCTTAACATTGCAGACAGAAATAAAACGACCAGTTCTGTTACTATAAAAGCAGCTGATATAGCCAATTCTCAAGCCGCTTCTATTGACGAACAATTGCAAGGACGTGTTGCCGGTGTGGATATCATTGCTTCTAGTGGTGATCCTGGTGCAGGAATGCAAATCAAGATTAGAGGTGCCTCCTCAATTTCAGGATCTTCAAGTCCTTTAATCGTTGTTGATGGAATGCCTTATGAAACCTCTATCCCTGCAGATTTTAACTTTGGTACTGCAGATGACGATGGCTATGCGGCATTATTAAATATTGCTCCTTCGGATATTGATACTATTACTATCGATAAAGATGCTGCTGCAACCGCATTGTGGGGTTCTCGTGCTGCGGGTGGTGTTATTATCATCAATACAAAACGTGGGGGAATTAGTGCTCCTAAGATTAGCTACACTTTTGTAGGTACTCGTTCTAAAGTTCCCGATGCGATTCCGATGCTAAACGGCGATCAATACTCACAATTGATTCCGGAAGAATATATGAATCGAGATGGAGTGCCTTTGAATACACAAAATATTAAAGAATTTCAATATGACCCTCAGGAAGTTTATTATTATAAAAACTATAGTAATAATACTGACTGGACTAAAGCAATATCTCAGGTTGGTCTGGTAAATGATCATAACCTTTCTTTACAAGGTGGTGGGCAAAGAGCAAGATATTTTAGCTCTGTAGGCTATTACAATTCTAAAGGAGTTACTATTGGTACAGGTTTCGAACGTATCAGCACCCGTTTAAATTTAGATTATGTAGTTTCAGATCGTATTCGTTTCAAAACTGATATAGCTTACACCTTCTCTAGTACAGACCGTAATTATGTGAATAATTTTTCAGGAACTGATAAAGATTTACTTAGAAGTGTTTCCTACGGAAAAATGCCAAACATGGGAATTTTTGAATATGATCAGGCCGGAATACTTACCCCTAACTTTTTCTCGCCGGCACAGAACGTTCAGGGGAGATATCCAGACACTTACAACCCGGTTGCTATGGCAGAATTTGCCACTAATAATCAGGTAAGCAATAGAATTGTACCTCATTTTAATATAAATGTTGATATTATACCAAAAAAATTAATCTCGACATTCGATTTACAGTTTGATTTTAATAGTACAAAAGCTAAATCTTTTTTACCCCAAAATGCTACTGGACGTCCAATTACAGAAACTGTGGTTAACCGTGCATCAGATGTAGATGTTGATATGGCTAATATTACAACCAAGACCAATTTTGTATACACGCCAGATCTTGGTGAAAAACAAAACTTATCTGTACTTTTATCTTTGCAATCGAATGATTCCCGTTACGAGTCACATCAGGTGATTACTTCTAATACAGCCTCGTCATTGCTTACGGATCCGTCCAATCCGTCCAGAACACAAAATTCAGAATTGAATTTATATACCAGTAACAGCCAAACAAGAACTCTGGGTGGTCTGTTAAATGCACAATACGGATTATTAGATCGTTACATTGTAAATATTGGTTTACGTGGAGATGGTAATTCAAGATTTGGTCAGCAAAACAGGTATGGATTATTTCCTTCGGCATCTGCCCGTTGGAGAGTTTCCGGAGAGCCTTTTATGAAAAACGTAACTTTTGTTGATGATCTGAGTATAAGATTTAGTTATGGTCAATCAGGTAAGGCCCCTAAATATGATTACCTCTATTACAATGTATATGGAAATTTCGGTACTGAATACTTAGGACTTAATGGCGTTTATCCTCAAAATATTGAGCTAAGTAATTTCCGTTGGGAAACCTTGACCGGAAAAAATTTAGGATTCAATCTTCAAATGTTTGATAAACGTGTTCAGCTGGATGTAGAGGTCTACAGAAACACTACAAAAGACATGATTTTTCTGGATCTTGATTTGACTTCAGTTTCAGGATATAGTAAAATGGATCAGAATGTGGGTACAATGGATAATCAGGGGTGGGAATTAGGTCTTTTTACAACCCCGTTCAAAACAGATAAATGGAAAGTAGAATTCAACTTTAACATAGCCAGTAATCAAAACATGATTCGTGAGATTTCAGAATACTTTCCTAATGAAAGCGGAAATACGGATCGCAATGGGGAATACAAGCGTTTTCTTCAAAAAGATAATCCTTTTGGCTCTTTCTATGGATATCGCTACAAAGGAGTTTATACGGATAAGAATGCTACTCTTGCTAAAGATGCGAATGGAAATATCATTACAGGTCCTAATGGACAAACGGTATACATGCGCTTTAATTATCCAAATACCGATTATACTTTTCAACCCGGTGATGCAATATATGAAGACATTAATAAAGATGGTAACATAGACAGTCGTGATGTTGTTTATTTAGGAAACAGCAATCCAAAACTTACAGGAGGATTTGGACCTAATATAATTTTCAACAATCAGTTTAAATTATTACTGTTCTTCAACTTTCGTTTGAATTATGATATCGTAAACGGAACAGATATGAGAACCACAAACATGTATGGCTGGGATAATCAAAGTACTGCAACATTATCGAGATGGCGTAATCCTGGTGATGAAACCAATATGCCCAGAGCAGTTTATGGAGCAGGATACAATTGGTTAGGATCTGATCGTTATGTAGAAGATGCTTCTTTCCTTCGCCTTCGCTCAGTTACTTTTAGTTATTCTCTTGGAAAAAAATTATTGAAAAGCATGAGAATGGATGAAATAAGAACTTATATAACTGCTGACAATTTATATACCTGGACAAACTATAGAGGACAGGACCCGGAGGTAAGTATGAAATCCGGAGATCCGTTCGGGATTGCCATTGACAACTCAAGAACCCCTCCTACAAGCCGTATATCACTGGGTATCACAACACGTTTCTAAATAAAATTGATTATGCAAACTAAAATAAAATCTATATTAGCAATCCTTCTAATTTTTGTTACTGTAACATCTTGTGACGATTATTTAGATTTACGACCTGAAGACGGAATCGTACGTGAAGAATTCTGGAAAACCAAAGAAGACATTCAGGCAGCCGTTATTGGTATTTATTCTTCTTTACTAAAAAGACCTCCTGCGGCACAAATTCCTACAGGTGGGACTGATTACAATATCAGTGAATATTTGTTTATGTATGGAGAAATCAGAGCGGATATGATATCCCCGGGAGGAAATATTACTACAGACCAAAGAGACATAACAACATCAAACATACTCTCTTCTAACGACCTAACAAGCTGGGCAGCATTTTACCGGGTAATTAATTACTGCAATACGGTTATTGATCTTGCACCAGCTGTAAAAAATAGCGATCCAACTTTGACACAAACCCAATTGAACAATTATCTTTCTGAAGCTTTGGCTATCAGAGCTTATTTGTACTTTACACTGGCTCGTACTTTTAAGGATGTACCTCTTAAACTAAATGCAACCCTTTCCGATACGGATAATTTTCAGTTGGCTAAAACACCACAAAAAGAAATTTTTGAACAGGCAATCAAAGACCTTGCTTTAGCAGAAGAATATGCTGTCGTCGATTATGGGAATACCCCATCTAACAAAGGCAGAATTACAGTTTATACTATTAATGCAATGCAGGCAGATGTTTATCTTTGGCTGGATAAATATACAGAAGCACTTACTGCAGCGAACAAAGTAATTGATTCAGGTAAATTTCAATTAATTCCTACTTCCAATAGTTGGTTTTCCAGAGTGTTTGCCCAAGGAAATACTACTGAAAGTATTTTTGAATTTCAATACACCAAGCAAAATCTAAACCCGTTTTTCGATATGTTTCTTGCAAGACCAGAATTCATAGCCTCACCTGTGGTTTTGGACGATGTTTTTGGGATTGATTTTGCAGATCCTTTTAATAGGGATATACGTGGAGAAAGATGCGCTTTGGTCGCAGGAACTAACGAAATTTTTAAATTCACTGGTCTTAATACAGAAGAACGTAAGGCGCCACAGGAATCCGATACACACTGGTTTGTTTACAGATATTCAGATGTGTTACTCTTAAAAGCAGAAGCCCTGACCCAGTTAGACAGAGGACCAGAAGCTGTTGCTATTATTGAAGATATCCGTACTAAACGCAGAGCAATCAGTTTAACCTCTCAAAATGTAAATCCTGACAGCAAATCAGAAGTAACTGATTATCTTCTGGCAGAACGCGCACGCGAATTTGCTTTTGAAGGAAAACGCTGGTTTGATGTTTTACGAAATGCCAGAAGAAAAGATTATGATCGTTTGGATTTATTGAAAAATATGGCATTGATTAGTGCTCCGCCAAATCAGCTGCAATCTATTTTAGCGAAACTTGAAGATCCAAATAGCCATTATTTACCAATTAATGAATACGAATTATATACCAACAAAGCGCTTATTCAAAATCCATTTTATAAATAATTAAGTCATGAAAAGATATCCTGTATTACCGAAATTGAGACTTACTTTAGTGTTTTTTTTAACACTGGCCCTTCTTAACTGTACTTCTGAAAAAATAAATGAACGTACAGATGTAACATTAAATATTACGGACTATTTGAGGCAAAATGATGAGTATTCCATGTTCCTGGAAATGATGGAAATCACTAACAACTCTTCATTTATGAATACTTACGGCACTTATACCCTATTCCTGCCAAATAATGCTGCTGTAAAAATGTACTTAACAGATATTGGAGTTGCTTCTGTTAAAGACGTACCTCTTGAGGATTTAAAAGATGTGGTAAAACTCCACATTCTTGATCAGGAAGTAGTAACTACGTCTTTTACCGATGGGAAAATTGCAACACCAAGCCAGCAAGGGCAATACATCATTACAGGAGCTGCAAAAATTGGTAATGCTTCCAGTATTACCGTTAATAAAACAGCACAAATTATTAATTCAAATGTAAAAGTTGGAAACGGAGTAATACATGTAATAGATAAAGTATTGCGGGTTGCCAATAAAACTTTAGCACAAACTATAGAAGAAAACCAATCATTTTCTTTATTTACCGAAGCCTTAAAAGCAACCGGATGGTATGAAAAATTAAATCAACCCTTAACTTCAACAACGGTCGACGGAAAAACTACACTTACCGGACATCTAACAGTATTGAGTGAAACAAATGAGGTATTCAAAGCCGCTGGCATTAATAGTCTTGAAGATTTAAAAGCAAAATACAGTCATCTGAACGATCCTTTGAATCCGACTGACAGTCTGAATCTTTTTGTGAGCTACCGTATTTTGCCAAAACTTCAATATTTAGCTGATTTAGCTGTTTCTCCATCATTAGAAACGAGAGCACCACTGGAAGTAATTAGTGTAAAATTGAATGCTGGTGCTATTTTATTAAATGAAGAAACTTTCAATGGAGTTTTAGAAAAAGGAATTCCCGTAAACCGTGGAGGAAGTGATATTACTACTTCAAATGGAGTGGTCCATGCTGTTGATCAAAATTTCTTTATTAAAAAGAGAAACCCGGCCCCGGTTTACTTTGACTTGGGTGATCAGCCTGAGTTTAGAAAATTAAGTGCCGTTTTTAGAAAACCGGGGAATTTTGTGTCTCTTGCAAAATCTCTTTTTAGTGAAGTTACCTGGGATGGTAATGATGCACTAACTTATATCTGTGCTACCAAAGGGAGTTCCAGTTATCAAGACCGTGCATGGAAAGGGGATGTAATTGAAATATTCCGTTTTAGAAATAACAATACTCAAAATATTGCCTTTAAAACACCGGTAATTATAAAAGGAAAATATAAAGTTTGGGTTGCCTACAGATATAAAGCTAGTAAAAACCCTACTGTTAAAGTTTATTTTGATGGTGTTGCCTTACCCAGACTTATTAACTTTCAAGAAGGCGGGAATGTTACTTTAAATGAAAGGGTTTTAGAATCACAAGGATATAAAAATCATGTCTATCCATTGACTAACAGATTTAATACAAGGCTTTGTGGTATTATCGATGTGCAGACTACAGGCAGACACACTATAACTTTTGAGTCGCTTTCTAATCCTGGTGATACTGCCTGGATGGATATGGTAGAATTTCGCCCGGTAGATATGGATCAGCTATATCCGAGATTGGAATCAGGTGGAGAAGGTTTTGGACAGCTAACCGATCCTAATAAATAGAAAGCATTCTAATCAAAACTTAATTACTTAAAAATGAACTCATTAAAAACAATTTATAAAAAACTCTTTGTTGGTATTCTGGCAATAACATTATTTTCATGTTCGGATCCCTGGTCAGATCGTGAAAATAATGGAGACGAAAATCTAAATTCAAATTTAAGTGAAGCCATTACAGCTACAGCAGAAGTATCTAAATTTGGGGAATTATTGACTAAATCAGGATACGACAAGATTTTGTCAGCCTCTAAAACCTATACTGTTTTTGCACCTACCAATGAAGCTATTGCTCTGTTGGATGCTTCGATTCTTAATAATCCTGAAGCACTGTCTGCTTTTGTAGCCAACCATATTGCATTAACATCCTATTCTTCTGTAAGAAATGAAGAGGTTATACAAATAAAAATGCTGAGTGATAAATATTTAGATTTTAAAGGGAATAACCTGATTTCTGATGCTACTATCATTTCTGCAGATCATTATGCTAAAAATGGTATTTTTCATATCATAAATCATACACTTGCTCCAAAAAAGAACATTTGGGAATATATTAAGTCACAAACTGCTATTTCTTCAATGAGCACTTATTTGGTAAGTCTTAATGAATTAAACATTTATGATTCAGACATTCCTGCTAAAGAAAATGCTGTGCCAGGCGCACTGGCAGATTCGCTTAGTAACTCCTTTTTAAAAAATGTCTATAATGTGAATAACGAAAAGAATTCTTATACGCTGTTTTTAATTGAGGACGAAGGATATAATGCAGAAGTAGATAAGCTCAAGCCTTACCTGAACAAGCTTACTGCCGATTCGACAGCAACTTATTCAAGATATTTTACAGTTAGGGATATGGTTTTTCCAAAAGCGTATAAACCAAATGAATTACCAACTGAATTAACTACTCGTTTTGGCGTAACTGTACCAATAGACAAAACACAAATTGTTGGAGAGCCTATTGTTTTGAGTAACGGAATAATATACCGTATGAAAAAAGTAGAGGTCCCATTGGTCAATCGTTTAATTCCAACTAAAATAGAAGGAGAAAAAAATATCGGGTACTTCCCGAATGACTTACGCAGCAAAATGATGTATCGCGATCTTGTAGATCCTAATGATCCCCTAGAAATTTTGTTTAACGATATTTATGTAAAAAACACTAAGGTTTCAAATGCCCAGCTCAATTATGCTGCATCTGATTTATACAGTACCACTTACAAAGTATATTGGAGAGCCATTAATACATCGGCAATTGTTTTCCAGCAAAAGGTAGCAATAACTAATGGTGGTGTAATACAAACTCTTCCCTATATAAATGTAGCTCAAAACGTTTATGGCGATGTTTATCTGGGGAAATTTAACCTGACTCAGGCCGGTAAGATGTCTGCTTACCTAATTGCCAATACTACAACTGCGGATGGTACCAACTCCCTTACACTTGATTATTTAAAATTTGTTCCTGACGTTAAATAATATTTTATAAAAATAGATATGTTAAAAAATTTACAACTAACCTGTGCGATAAGCCTCTTTTTTGCCGGAAGCCTAAGTGTATCCTTATATGCTCAAACCGCTCAGGATTCAACTTCAGTAACTGTAACTGCCGCTCCCAAAATAAAGAATGGAATTATAGTTAAAGGAATAGTTAAAGATGCTAAAACTAAAGGAGGACTTTCAGGTATAAATATAGTAGTTAAGGACTTTTCTGCAGCAATTACAAATGACGATGGCAGTTTTGAAATAAATGTACCTCATTTAGAATCGCTACTTATTGTAAGCGGTCCGGATTTTCAAACCAAAGTTTTCCCACTTAAAAATAGAAATTCAGTTTTAGAAATATTCTTATACGAAGCGTATTATTCACCTGTCTATCAAATAGCCAATTTGCCAACCGGAGAAGAACTGCAATATGGAAGCACTAAAGCAGTAAGCGTGGTGAATTTTAAAACCAATCAATGGTCGAGTCCTATTAAAGAATCAGTTGGAGACTTTCTTCAAGGGAGAGTAGCCGGATTGAATAGTGTTAGAAAATCAGGAGTTCCGGGAGCTGGGGCTTACCTCACCCTCCGTGGTTTTACTTCTTTATATGGAACAAACAAACCTTTGATCGTTTTAGATGGAATGATCTATGACGATGAAGATTATGGTTCGGGAATCATACAAAACAATGGTTCTTCCCCTCTGGAGAATTTAGATGTTAAAGATATTGAAAACATCACAGTCCTTAAAGATGACAGCGCTCTTTATGGAACAAAAGGAGCTAACGGAGTGCTTATTATCAACACAACACGTCCAACGGAATTAACTACTAAAATTGATTTCACTATGTACGGAAGTGCAAATCAAACCCCAGAGCAACTACCAGTTATGGGAGCCAATGCTTACCGTACACATATCTCACAATTAGAAACTTCCCGTGGACTTTCTCAGGATCAAATTGCTGCTCTGCCGTATATGAACGATAATCCGCTGGTTCCGGGATACTATAGATATCATAATGAAACCAATTGGCAGGACAAGGTTTTCAAATCAAGTATAAGCCAAAACTATTTTCTTAAGGTTCGCGGAGGTGATGATATTGCAAAATATGGATTATCCGTAGGGTATCTTAACAATGAAGGCATTGTTGAAAACGCCAAGTCAACTCGTTATAGTACTCGTTTAAATGCAACTTTACGTTTGACAGAAAAACTCTTCGTAGATGCTAATATGTCTTTTATCAATAATCTTCAGGATCAAAGAGATCAGGGGTTTGCCTATAAAACAAGCCCAATATATTTGGCTCTTACAAAATCACCATTTTTATTATCTAATGTCGTATCTGACGACGGAAGTGTGTCTCCAAATTTAGCAGATACAGATGATTTTAATATAAGTAACCCGAGAGCTATCATCAGTGACGGAATTGGAACCAATAAAAACTATCGCTTTTTTGGTAACCTGAATTTTAAATATAATATTAATAAATCCTGGAATGTAAACACTCTTTTTGGGCTTACGTACAACAAAGAGCGTGAAATTTTCTTTATTCCGGACAAGGGAGTAGCCGACATTATTCTTCCTACTGCAATAGGTAAAAACCGTTCTGGCAGCGAAGTACAGATTTTTAATAGTATTTATACGGATACTTATGCCAATTATTTTACCAAATTTAAAGAAGACCACAAAGTAGATGTTCGTTTTGGTTTTAGAACTCAAAGCAATCATTCTGAAAGTGATTTAGGTTTAGGATACAACTCTGCAACAGATGATTTCACCAGTGTAGGAGCCGGATCTAACTTACTGCGTCAGGTGGGTGGAGCTTTAGGAGAATGGAATTGGCTAAACATCTATGCTAGTGCTAATTATAATTATCATGATAAATATTTCCTGACCACAAGTTATGCCGTTGATGGTTCCAGCCGTTTTGGAGATGATTTGAATGGAACAAATAAATTCTCTTTGATGACAGCCCTGACAGGCGCATGGATGGTTTCTGCGGAAAATTTCATGAAAAATTCTCCAATTATCGACTATTTTAAATTGAGAGGGACTCTTAGCGAAGGTGGAAATGATGATATCGGAAACTTTACGGCTCAAAAATATTATGTTTCTCAAAATTTATTAGGTGTACAAGGTTTGGTAAGCGGTAACATTGGAAACCCAAACCTGCAATGGGAAAGAGTTAAAAAAATCAATTTCGGTGCTGACTTAGGTTTTTTTAACGAGCGTGTCAATCTTTCTATGGATTTTTACGGAAAAAAAACGGTCAATATGATTGTTTATGAATCTGTTAGTAATTTAAGCGGTTTTGATTATGTGGTTTCTAATAGTGGACAAATGAGAACGTTTGGAACCGAAATGTCCTTGAATGCACGGGTTATCAGTTCGCCTGATTTCACTTTTGATTTTGGCTTAAATTTAGCTACTTATAAAAACGAAATACAAAGCCTTCCAAACGGAGATATCCTTACTCAATTTGCCGGAGCAACTTATATAACATCAGTTGGTAATGACGCTAACTTATTCTATGGTTTAAAAACTAATGGTGTATATGCTACAACTTCTGATGCGCAGGCTGACGGATTATCAAGACGTTTAACTAATGGCCAGCTTGTTCCTTTTACAGGCGGAGATATTCGTTTTAAAGATATTAACGGAGATAAGGTAATCGATGATAATGACCGTATGACTATCGGAAATCCAAATCCGGAGTTAACCGGAAGCTTTACTGCTAATTTTACATTTAAACGTTTCAGCCTACAGGGTTTGTTTAATTTCTCCTTAGGAAACGATCTTTATAATGGTGTGCGTTATAATCTGGAAAAAATGAGTGGCTACGAAAATCAAAGTGTTGCTGTAGAAAACCAATGGAGAGCCGAAGGACAAGAAACTGATATGCCTAAAGCAACATGGGGCGATCCAATGGGAAATGCCAGCTTTTCTGACAGATGGATCGAAGACGGTTCGTATTTAAGGCTTAAAACTTTAGTACTTGGATATGATTTTAATGTTGAAAAAATGAATTACATCAAGGCTATAAAAATTTACGCTACTGCCAATAACTTGTTTACCCTAACAGATTATTTAGGATATGACCCTGAATTTAGTGCTACCTCATCTATATTTGGTCAGGGCGCAGATATAGGATTAACTCCACAATTCAGAACCTTTCAGTTGGGATTGCGTTTAGGCCTTTAATTTTACACTATAGAAAAACTTACCCATGATAACAACCACTAATACAAAAACAAAAAAAAGCACTATAATATGGGTGATGACGCTCCTATTTAGCCTCAGTTCCTGTTCAGATTATCTGGATGTACAACCTGAAGATAAGCTTATCGAAGAGCAAATGTATCGAAATCTATATGATGCAGATGCAGCTGTAATAGGTGTTTATGGAAAATTTATGGCTCTTGCAGAAAAAAACGTTATTTTGAATGAAATGCGTGCAGACCTGATGACAACAACCCGGAATTCCAGTCCCTTCCTAAAAGAAATTTCAGAGCATAATGTTTCGGCCAATAATCCTTATGCAAATCCTAAAGATTTCTATGTTGTGATTCAAAACTGCAACAATGTTCTTAAAAATTTCGATGTTATGCTTAAAGAAAAGCGCTTTACTCAAGAACAGTATGATCAGCGATATTCGGATATTGGAGCAATCCGCAGTTGGGTCTACCTGCAATTAGGAATTCATTACGGAAGTGTTCCTTACATTACGGAACCTATTGAAACTATAGAGGATGTAAAAAACATTTCGAAATATCCTAAATTACCATTTAATCAACTGTTGGATCAACTGGTTTTATTTACAGAGAATTTACCTTATAAGAAATTATACGAAACAACAAGTTCTTTAATGATTAATATTGATGGTTACAATACCGATAAATTCTTCATTAACAAAGAATGCTTGTTGGGAGATTTACAGCTTTGGAAAGGAAATTACAACGCCGCCGCCGCTCATTACAAAAACGTTATGGAAACAGCTACCAATAGTGCCAGCGATACGGACCGTTTTAATATGTATCGTGTAAAATTTGCAGAAGTTATTAGTCATGACGACTTAGCCGTTGGGTATAGAAGAGACTTTACTGAAGATGCCACATCCTTAATCAATAGTAATACTCAGGGTTGGAGATCTATTTTTGCCCGGGATAGAGATGTATTATGGAATACAGAATGGATTTGGTCTTTGCCATTTGAAAATAATTTTGCACCAAAAAACCCATTTATAGCTTTATTCTCTAACAAAAATGGCGATTATTTAGTTAAGCCATCGCAAAGCGCTATTGATTTATGGAATAATCAAACACAAAATAATAATATCCCTTACGATGCACGGGGACCAAAATTTACCTACAACATTGTAAATGGTGATCCCGTTATTATGAAATATCTTTATAGCAGCGAAGCAGTGGCCTCAACTGGAATTCCTAATACAAAAGGACAATGGTTTTTATATCGTGCAGCCAAATTACACCTGCGTTATGCAGAAGCATCCAATAGGGACAACCAGCAAAAAGTGGCCTATGCTATTTTAAACTACGGCATAAATGATACTTTTACCATAACTCCGGAACCTACAGACGTTACTAATATTCAACAAACTAAATTATCTTTTCCTTATGATTTCGATGCCCGTATGGGGGATTATCCATTTTTTAGAGGGAATTGGCATCGTGGTGCAGGAATTCGTGGTCGTGCATATACAAAAGCTGTCGGAGCCATTGGAGATGACATGATTACTACTGAAAACCATATCATTGACGAAGATGCGCTGGAACTTGCTTACGAAGGAAACCGTTGGGAAGATTTAGTACGCGTGGCTTTACGCCGAAATGACCCTTCTTTTTTAGCTGATAAAGTATATGAGAAACTTAGCAAGGAAGGAAACGGTAAAGCAAGTGAAGTCCGTTCTAAATTAATGAATGTAAACAATTGGTATTTGCCTTTCGTCTGGTAGCCTTCGACTAAGTTTATCTAAGCGAACCCAAATTGGCTCAGTTCACCAGTAATTTCTTGAAGTATAAACATGTTTTTATTCCAATTTATACTTTTGATTTATTTGTTTTATATCAATAAGATTTCACTCAATTACACCCAACGGACTAAATTTAATATGTAAATATTCCGGTAAACAATTTCATCAACTCACAATTCATAAAGCTTCAAATAAAGTGTATGTAATTCGTCCAGTAACTCGATCTCATCATCCGGAAGGAG
>JBDTRA010000066.1:0-28357 GCA_039931915.1 Flavobacterium sp.
CTTGTGATTTAATTTGTTCAGACATGCTGATAAAAAATTTGTATTCTGTTTTCCTTGAGTTTCATAAAGCAGTAGAAAAAACAGAAGTTGTTTTACATAAATAGTTGATTCCTAATGGAAACTCTTCTTTGCCAAAAGGTCTGCAAAATTAATACATTTATTTGTAATAGCAAACTAAAATCTATATGATTATCAGCCAATTGCTCAGAAGCACAACTTTTAAGGGTTTTCAAGACCAAAAGTCCCGCTTTCGCCTATATCTTTTATGGTCTCGTTCCAAAAACGAGACCATAATAAGGATATCAGCTCTATCGGGGCTAGGTTAGAGATTTGTGATTTTTAAAAACTATAAACTCATCAAAAAATAAACCTGACAGGTTTTAAATCTGTCGGATTAACTATATAACGGTTTTCGTTAAAAATTAATTCTTCAATCTAATTTTTAAGTATTTTACTTTTTGTTTTTCGATTATCAATTATTTCAAAATAATCTACAATATCAGTTCCATCAATGCAAATAGCAAGAAATATAATATGAATAGGTTCTTCATATTTTTGAATTATCGGATAAAATAATTCTTTGTCACTAGATTGCATGTTTTCAGACTCACCCAACAACCCAATTAATTCATTCCTAGACAATCCTTTAAGTTGAACATTTGCAACTAAATCATCAAGCATTTCATTACGGTACAAAAAATTACCCTCTTTTTTTATTTGCCATCTTTCTTTGTCAAATTTTTGTTGCCCATTTATATGACATGCATTAAAAATCAAAAACACTACAATCAACAAGAATAATTTTTTCATATTTAATTTCAATTCAAATTTCCTATAATTTGTTTCTTTTAATCCAAAATGATCCTCCCAAAACAGAAACCGGAGCAAACACAAAAATCGCCAACAATTGCGTCCAGAAACTGCCGCTCGATTTAAAAAGTGAAAAAGCAGCAAAACCAGCCATTAATATAAAAAGCACATAATTGATTTTCAAATTTCCGGTCTTCGAAATCAATTGTGCAACCAGTCCGCTGATGAAAGAAAAAACAGTTCCGTAAACAAACGTCAAAACCATAAATAATTGAGAAACCTCCGAATGTGGATTAACTCCTGAAAATCTGAAAAGAAGTATTGAACTAATTACAAAAATTGCATAACCAATAACAACACCAAAAATTTGTCTTATCATAACTTAAAATTTTAAATATTTCAAATTAGTTAATTATCAAAAAATATAAAATTACTAAACTAAACCACTCCGCGCTGAAAGTACTGTGAAAAATTGCAGGGGCTTAAACCCGAACCTGCGACAAATATAATATAGTTCATTTCTACGGAATTAAACATGAAACATTTTAATTCATTGAAAAACAATAAACACAATAAAAAATAATTTCACAAAAAAAACCTAATCAATTTTAAAAATTGATTAGGTCTAAATTATTAATGCAAAAAATATCACTTCATATATTTCATTATAATCCCTTGCAATTCTATGCTCCAGGATTGAATTGCCGACATAGACGATTCAGCTTGAAGTCCTGCTTTACTTTTCATTTTTTTACCTATTGGAGTTTCATAAAAAACAATCATTTTCTGAATATCTTCGGATGTGTATTCCTTGATATAAAAATCTTCAATTTTAGCAAGATACCCGATTAACGATATGTCAAATTCTTTTAAAAATTCCGTTTGTTTCGCTTCTGGAATCATCTCTAAAACTTTTTTCTTGGCAACAGCAATTTGCGCATCTCCACCTGTCAACTCAATCAATTTTTTAACATCTGCCCGGCTTGCATCCTGAGCAATTGCAATTTGCGCTACAATCATAAAAGCAAACATTGCTATTGTTTTTTTCATCTGTAAGGGTTTATTTTTAGAATTACCAAGGTATAATTAATTTTGAAAACGTAATTATAATTTCAAAAAAATATAAAGCAAAAAATAGAAACGTTTCATAAAAATGGACAAATCGTCAATGTTGTATGTTGGCTTCTAAAAAAACACAAACCCGACAGATTTTAAAACCTGTCGGGTTTGTACTAAACCTACAACTTTACTCTAAGACCTAAACCAACCAGCCACCAATTCATCTTCAAAAGAATTCGCATTTTTATGAATAAACTCATTCGTGTTTTTGTCATACAAATAATCCAATTTCCAGTTTTCATGGTTTTTAGCCAAGTCTTTGATGCTTTCACAAACAAAAGTAATCTCTTCATTAGTAGTTGTTGGGTGAATTGACATCCTGATCCAGCCCGGTTTTTTGGTCAAATCGCCAATCGTAATTTCATCAACCAGTTTATTGGATGTTTCCTGATCGACATGCAATAAAAAATGTCCGTAAGTTCCGGCACAGCTACAGCCGCCTCTGGTCTGAATTCCGAATTTATCATTCAGCAGTTTCACACCTAAGTTAAAATGTAAGTCGTCAATAAAAAATGAAATAACACCTAAACGGTTTTGATGCTGTCCCGCCAAAATTTTAATATTCGACACAGGATTCAATTCATTAAAAACATAATCAACAATTTCATGCTCACGCTGCAGAATGTTTTCAATCCCCATTTCCTCTTTTAGCTCAATGGCCAATGCCGTTTTAATAACTTGGAGAAAACCAGGAGTTCCACCATCTTCGCGATCTTCAATGTTTTCAATATATTTATGCTCTCCCCAGGGATTGGTCCAGCTTACCGTTCCTCCGCCAGGGCAATCCGGAATCATATTATTGTATAGTTTTTTATTAAAAATCAAAACGCCAGAAGTCCCTGGACCTCCCAAAAATTTGTGCGGCGAAAAGAAAATTGCATCCAGATACGCTTCCGGGTCTTCAGGATGCATATCAATTTGTACATATGGGCCAGAACAGGCGAAATCTACAAAACAAACGCCATTATTTTGATGCATTAATTTAGCAGCCTCATGAAAAGGAGTTTTCAAACCCGTCACATTTGAGCATGACGTTATCGAAGCAATTTTTATTGTCCTGTCTTTATATTTATCGAGCAATTCAGCCAGATTATCCAAACTAAAAAGTCCTTTTTCGCATGACGGAATAATTTCTACATCTGCAATAGTCTCCAGCCAGGATGTCTGATTCGAATGATGTTCCATATGCGAAATAAAAACAATAGGTTTTTTCTCGGCAGGAATAGTGGTAAAATCTTTTAGGTTTTCAGGAATTTTTAAACCTAAAATACGCTGAAACTTATTTACAACACCCGTCATCCCAGTACCATCGGTAATCAAAACATCATCCTGATTAGCATTAGCATGACGTTTTATGATATTCCTGGCATGATGATATGCTTTTGTCATGGCAGTACCTGACACAGTAGTTTCGGTATGGGTATTAGCTACAAAAGGACCAAATTCATTTAAAAGTTTCTCTTCAATCGGGCGATACAGCCTCCCACTGGCAGTCCAGTCGGTATAAATAATTTGTTTTTTCCCATAAGGAGAAGTAAACTCTTGATTAATTCCAACAATATTTTTTCGGAAATCTTTAAAATAAGTTTCTAAAGTCATGGTATTATTTTTGCTGTTCATAAGTGTACCTTTTGTTTAAAGGCAAATGTATTATTTTTTTATAAAATTGCGAATTTATCAATTACAAACTTTAAATATTAAGTTACTTTTTAATATATTTAACCAAACATGCTTTTTACAAACAATTTATCAAAATACCCTACATAACTAATAGGACAAATCGATTATTAAAACACAATATAAATGAAAAACGTATCAGTAGCAACCTTTGGCGGTGGCTGTTTTTGGTGTATAGAAGCCGTAATTCAGCGTTTAAAGGGAATTGAAACCATAAAATCGGGTTATTCTGATGGTCAGATAAAAAATCCTGCCTACAGAGAAATATGTACAGGAAGAACCGGCCATGCTGAAGTTATACAGGTTGTTTTTAATCCTGACATAATTTCATACCATGACTTAATTACTGTTTTCATGACAAGTCACGACCCCACAACATTAAACCGACAAGGTGCAGATAGCGGAACACAATACCGATCTATCATTTTATATCATGACGAAACTCAAAAAACAATTGCTGAACAGGCTTTAAATGAATTAAAACCTCTTTTTGCTGACCCGATTGTTACGCAGTTGAAACCTTTCCAGGTATTTTACGAAGCAGAGGAAGATCATCAAAATTATTATAATGACAATCCGGAAGCTGGCTATTGCCGAATGGTAATTGACCCTAAAGTACAGAAATTAAAAAAAATGTACGCTGATAAATTGAAAGATTAAAAAATGAAACATCTAAAAACACATAATCGCTTTACAGCTGAATTACCTGCTGACACAAATGAAACCAATGAAATTCGTCAGGTTTCCAAAGCAGTTTTTTCGTATGTAAACCCAACACAACCTTCAGAACCCAAACTAATCCATGCTTCAGAGGAAGTAGCCGAATTGGTTGGAATTTCTGTTGACGAAATTCAATCAGAAGAATTTTTGAATATTTTTTCAGGAAAAGAAATCCTTCCAGATACACGCCCATATGCTATGTGTTACGCAGGACACCAATTCGGAAATTGGGCTGGGCAATTGGGAGACGGCCGTGCCATCAATTTAACTGAAGTTGAACATGCTAATCAGTTTTTTACTTTACAATTAAAAGGCGCGGGAAAAACACCATATTCCAGAACCGCAGATGGCTTAGCTGTTTTACGATCATCAATAAGAGAATATTTATGTGCCGAAGCCATGTATTACCTGGGTGTTCCGACAACACGCTCACTTTCACTCATGCTTTCTGGCGATCAGGTATTGCGAGATGTTTTATACGATGGAAATCCAGCTTATGAAAAAGGGGCAATTGTATGTCGGGTCGCTCCTTCTTTCATCCGTTTTGGAAGTTTTGAAATGCTGACAGCGCGAAACGAACTTAAAAACCTCAAACAATTTGTTGAGTATGCCATCAAACATTATTTTCCTGAGATTAAAGGAGAACCGAAAGAGCAATATTTACAGTTCTTTAAAAGTGTTGCCGACAAAACCCGTGAAATGATTTTGCACTGGCAAAGAGTTGGTTTTGTTCATGGGGTAATGAATACCGATAATATGTCGATTCACGGAATTACAATTGATTACGGACCTTATGGATGGCTGGAAAATTACGACCCGAACTGGACTCCCAATACAACCGACAGACAAAACAGAAGATACCGGTTTGGAAACCAACCTCAAATTGCCCAATGGAATTTGTACCAATTAGCAAATTCTCTTTTTCCTTTAATCAATGAAGCGGAGCCTTTGGAAAAAATACTGAAATCCTTTTCAACTGACTTTGATTCTGATTATAAAAAAATGATTTTAAGCAAATTAGGACTTATCACTTCAATTGAAGGTGATGATGAATTAATTGCGTATTTAGAATCAAATTTGCAGCTATCAGAAACCGATATGACTATTTTTTATCGCAATCTGAACAAAATTAAAAAGACCGATTCGGCAGAAAAAGCTTTAAAATACACAGAAGATGGTTTCTACAAGCCAGAAGAAATCAAAGACACGATTCTTGACAATTGGCTATTATGGTTTACTGATTATTTAGAACGCCTGAATCAGGAAAACACTTCGGATGAGGAGAGAATCAAACTTATGAATTCAGTTAACCCAAAATATGTGTTACGAAATTATATGGCGCAATTAGCAATTGATGCTGCCGATAAAGAGAATTACTCTTTAATTACCGAATTATATGAAGTACTCAAGAAGCCTTATAATGAACAACCTGAGTACGAGAAATGGTTTGCGAAAAGACCGGATTGGGCTCGTTCAAAAGTAGGATGTTCGATGCTTTCCTGTAGTTCTTAAAATCATTACGAATCAACTTTTGTCAGTTCGAGCGGAGTCGAGAACATTTTATTCCTAAAGCATCTCGACACCGCTCGATGGGACAATTTGTAATTATTACTTCTTTCCCGAAGTAATAAAATCTACAATCATATTAGCATGGATACGTGAGTTCTCAATAAACCATTTATGCGTTTGCATTCCGCCACAAACAACTCCTGCCAAAAATAATCCTTTTACATTTGTTTCCATCGTTTCAGGATTGTATGCCGGTGTTTTTAGTTCATCCTCAGAAAGTTGGATTCCTATCTTTTCAAGAAAGGACAAGTCAGGTTTATAGCCAGTTAGGGCCAAAACAAAATCATTTTTAATCGTTACTTTACCATTTGGGGTTTCAATTTCAACCTCATCTTCCCTAATTTCAGTAATATTCGATTCAAAATAAGCTTTTATACTTCCTTCGGCAATCCTGTTTTCAATATCGGGTTTTACCCAATATTTAACCCGATTATTAATTTCGTTTTTACGAATTACCATGGTTACATCTGCTCCCTTTCTCCAACATTCCAAAGCTGCATCAACAGAGGAATTATTAGCCCCAACGATTAAGACATGCCTAAAGGCATATTCATGCGCTTCCTTGTAATAATGCCGAACTTTAGGCAGCTCCTCTCCTTTTACATTCATTTCTATCGGAATATCATAAAAACCTGTAGCAATAATCACTTTTTTGGCTTCGTAAACAGCTTTATCTGTTGTGATCTTAAAAAGCGCATTCTCTTGTTTTTGAACTTCAGTTACTTTTTCAAACAAATGAATATCAAAATTAAAGTAACGATGAATATTACGATAATACTCCAAAGCTTCCTGACGTCCTGGTTTTGGTGCTAAACAATTAAATGGAATATCACCTATTTCTAGCCTTTCTGCTGTAGAAAAGAAAGTCATGTAAAGCGGATAATTGAAAATGCTGTTTACAATTGCGCCTTTTTCTATAATTAAATAACGTAGATTCTTTTTTTGAGCTTCAATTGCGCAGGCCAGACCAATTGGGCCGCCGCCGACAATTACCAGATCATATGATTGTGTCATAAATTATTGTTTTTCCCAATCCTTAAATGGATTTTTACTTAAATAAGCATTGTAGTATCGTTCGTCATTAGTAACTTCTTCTCCTAACCAATCCGGTTTTTCAAAAGATTCTTCTTCTGATTTTAATTCAACTTCAGCCATTACCAAACCTTCATTCTCTCCATAAAATTCATCTACTTCAAAAATGTGATTTCCGGATTTTATTTCAAAACGGGTCTTTTCAATCTTTCCTTTTTCACATAGATTAAGTAACTCCTGCGCTTCGTCGAGCGGAATTTCGTTTTCCCACTCAAAACGGGACATTCCACCCTGCTGACTAATTCCTTTTATCGTGATAAATCCTTTTTGGCCTTTAATTCTAATGCGGACTGTTCTTTCAGGAAGAGAGCTCAAATAACCCTGCGCGATCTTATTTTGAGTAAAAGCCTGTTCTTTAAAATCGTTTGACTTTACAAGAAACTTTCTTTCAATTTCAATCATTTTATTTATAAATTAGATTTGTATGCAAGTTACTCAATTTAATCCAGAGATGAATTCAGGTTCAATCATCCCGTCATTAAATTATAAAAAAAAGTGTTTTTTATTATGCTTTTTCGAGAAAATCAGCATCCCAATTTTTAGAAGTATTGTACCATAATTGTCCCTGCGTAACTTCTAAAGGGCAATCAATATTGTTGGTATAAAGTGCTCCGGTTCCTAAACCTTGCGGCATGACCGAATTTTGCAGAAACGTCCATTGGGCAATTGCACTCAATCCGATATTACTTTCTAATGCAGATGTGATCCACCAGCCAATATTGTATTTTTCCGCTAACGTGATCCATTCCTGTGTACCTCGAAAACCACCTATAAAACTAGGCTTTAAAATAATGAACTGCGGCATGATTTTTTGCAAAAGCGCTTCTTTTTCAGCTAAAGAAAATACACCAATCAGCTCTTCATCTAAAGCAATAGGAAAAGGGGTCGTTTTACATAGCTCTGCCATCCTGTCAGTATGGTTTTTTTTGATGGGCTGCTCTATACTATGTATTTTAAAACCAGATAATTGAATTAATTTACTTAAAGCTTCATCTAAAGAAAAAGCACCGTTGGCATCAACCCGGATTTCAATCTGTTTTTCTGAGAAATGGCTTCGGATAAAGCACAATAATTGCAATTCTTTTTCGAAATCAATAGCGCCAATCTTGAGTTTTATGCAGGTAAATCCCTGTGCTAATTTTTCCTCAATCTGCTCTTTCATGAAAGCTTCTTCCCCCATCCAAACCAAACCATTTATTACAATTGATTTAGAATTATTGGTAAAATCTGAAGGGAATAATAAATATGGATTTTCGCTTTTTAGAGATAAGAAAGCCATTTCAATTCCGAATTGAATCGATGGGAATTCTATCAATTTTTCCCAAAGAACTGTCTCTCCTAAATGAATATTTTGACAAACCCATTTTAATTTTTCTTCATAATCATCTCTGTCGTCTGCACTCAATCCTCTTAAAATACCACACTCGCCTATTCCTTTTCTACCGTTTTTATCAAGAATAATAAACCAGGTTTCTTTTTGGGTCATAATGCCGCGAGACGTCCCGGAAGGGCGTTTAAATTCGAGCATATATTTGTGGTAAGTTGCTTTCAAGTTATGTGATTTTTTTAAACCGTATAAGCTATGTAAGTAATTATAAATTTGGTTTTTATAGTAAATTAATTACAGAAGACCTTCGACTAAGTTTATCCAGAACCAAGCCGAATGGACTTAACCTAACACTTTGTAGTCATACTAATGAACTATAAACTCAACTTAAAGTTACATGAACTTAAATCACTTATATGGTGGAAATATTTTAATTAAAAAGTTTCAAAACGCGATCAAAGTCTGATGAAGGCAGGCCTGCTTTTTGAAAAAGAGCAAAATCCTGTTTTGTTTTGTCTACCCAGCTCAAACTATCGGTTACGTTTTGAGACTGGTATTTTTTATAAATCACTTTTGCATCGCTATATTTATCACTTACGAGATACGCATGTGCCAGATTTAGTTTTACCAATAATTCGGTATCATCTAATTTCTCCCCTTCTTTTAAAAATTTAATCGCTTTGCCGTATTGCTTTGTTAGAATGTAGCTATAACCAATAGCGCTGTAATCAATTGCAGTAGCTTTTCCGGCATTAATAATTGTATTTAACTTAGGAATAGCTTCGTTGTATTTTTGAAGCCTAATTAAGGTATTTGCCTGTGTTCTTAAATCATTAAAAACATTTTTAGAAATAGCTGCATCATTGTAACATGCATTTCCAAAATCTTTATAGACTTTATTTTTTTCTATTGAAAGCAATTTTTGAAACTCACCATAACGGTATTGTTTCATGATTTTCTCTAAAATACAAACACAAAAATCATCAGAATTGGCCATTTTTTGAGCCATTGTTGAGGTTTTGCACAGGCTTATAATTTCGTTTTTATTGTCCTGGTTCCAGCCACGATTGAGTTTTGTGTCTACCCACGGCACCACTTCTAAAACTATTTTTTGTTTCAGCAGCCAATTTTTGCTTTCAAAACCAAACCAAATTGCATTGCTATTTACCTGTAAGCATGAAGATTTATCTAATGAAAGACGTTTGGCATCTTTGCTTAAAGATTCCTCCTGAAAATAACAGGCATCCTTGGTTTTTCCGTCATCAATGTATTTTTTTGCTTTTTCATTGGATGTAAAAAGTGCATACGTACATTTATCATCTCCTGAAATTTTCGACATTAAAAACACGGCTCCGGCAGAACCCTGGCTTATTCCGGTTGGATCCGGAATTGCTTTTAAAACGGATACTAAACTATTCGCCATTTCCTGGTTTTCGTCTAAAAGTGTAATTCTGTACACTATTTCAGTTGTTCCAACTGGCAGGTCTTCTGTTTTGATTGTGATCCTGTCACGGGCTGAAACGATTATTTCTTTTGTAGTAGCTCTTTCCTTGTCCCAATAGCCATCTTTTTGCGCAAAAGCAGTATAAAAAGAACTAATTAAAAACAAAACAATTATTTTTTTCGAATTCATCTTTTATTGTTTAATACGTTTTAGCCCTGATGGAAATATCAAATATCAAATATCAAATATCAATGTCAATTTCAAAAATCAATTTCAAATTGTAATGCACTTCGACTTCGCTCAGCGTGACAACTTTGGACTTTCAGACTTTGGACTTTGAACTTTTAAACTTAATTTATCAATCCGGTTCGTTCATGATTTTCTCACGATATTTTTTACCGATTAATAGGACCATTTTTAGTTTATAGTCGTCAACCAGCCATTCGCGGTAGTTTTTACTGCACTGGCTCAGGCATTTTGCATAACGCTTGATACGGCATTCGATATCGTCTTCTAATTCTTTTCCGAGTGATTTTGCTTCTTGTAACGTTTCTGTATTATCGACACACATTGCAGCATGCTGCTCTAAAGATTTGTCTAAAACCACTTTTGAACGTAAATTTTGTTTGATGATTAACTTATGCTCTTCATCAACATCAAAAGTAACATCGGCTGTTTTACTGAATTTAGCACGCAATTCCGGCGGCATATTGTATTTGAAATACAACTCAATTTCTGTATCATCACGAAGGTTTTCTAAGTAGAACTCAGGAGATTTAAAGATATGTTGCCAGTTTACCGGCTCGCTCCATAAACCAAAACGTGCGGCATTGTTACCCAAATCGATAACTGTAAACTCGTCTTTACCCGGTAATTTACGAGATCCACGGCCAATCATCTGGTAGTATAATGTCAGTGATTTTGTTGCTCTGTTTAAAATAATGGTTTCTACAGTTGGCTCATCAAAACCTGTAGTCAAAATTCCAACGGAAGTTAAAATAGCATCCGGTGTTTTTTTGAACCATGCCAGAATATCTTTACGTTCTTCTGAACTGCTTGTATTATCAAGGTGCCTGATGTCGTAACCTGCCTCTCTAAAGGTTTCATAAACATATAAGGAAGTATGGATACCGTTGTTGAAAATCAGTGTTTTTTTACCTAATGAACGCTCTGTGTACGCATGCAGTAATTTCTCCTGCATAACAGTATTTGTATATAAATCATCAGATGATTTTACAGTGTAATCTCCATTAATACCCACTTTCAATGAGGTCAGACCAACATCATAACTGTATGTGGTCGCTTTGGCCAAAAATCCTTTGTCAATCAACGAACTAATGGTATCGCCCACAATAAGTTCATCATAACTCTGGTGCATTGGTAATTTTATATTCGAACTCAAAGGTGTTGCCGTTACTCCAAGAATAAAGGCATTTTTGAATGAGTTTAATAATTTTCTAAATGAATTGTAATGTGCCTCATCAATAATTACCAAACCAATGTTATCCAGATGTAATTTTTCGTCATTGATACGGTTTTTTAAGGTTTCGACCATAGCGACAAAACACGAATAATCGTTTTGATCCGGTAATTCTTTTACTTTACTATTGATGATTTTATTGGAAACACCAAAACCTTTCAGCATTTTTGAAGTTTGCTTACAAAGTTCGATACGGTGTGTTAAAACCACTACTTTTTTATCATTATGAGATAAATAACGACGAACAATTTCGGAAAAAATTACTGTTTTTCCACCTCCTGTTGGCAATTGATATAACAAATGATGTTGTTGAGGAGCATTATCTAAACGTTCAAAAATGGCATCGATGTCACCTTTTTGGTATGCATAAAGTTCTTTTTTCTCTTCTCTTTCTATTTCTAAAGTGTTTTGAGACATTGTATTTTTTTGGATTTTTGCAAAAATACACCTAAAAAACAGTTATTCATCTTATTTTAACTTAAAATAAATGATTTTTTTAAATAAGTTTTTTTTATAAGAAAAGCCTCTATAAGTCGATTTTATCCAGGATTGCTTCAAAATCATACCTGTTCTTCCATTTTTGTTGAATAGTTTCTTGTTGAATTTTAATAATTCTTGCTTTAAATTCATTTAAAATTCCGTTGGAAATTAAAAAATTTACCGCCTGCTCGAAAGAATTAAAAATACTTTTATAAAACAATTCCTGCTTAATATAATTTCCGGATGAAAAAGTTTGGGCAATTTCGATATTATACAACATCAGATCGGCAATAACAAAAGAATCAACTCCTAATGAAATAAAGTGTTTAATGATTTTTTGAGCAACTGAACGACGCATTTTTGCTTTTGGTTTCCATTTTGAAGACGGTTTTTTAACGGGGAAATATTCATGCGAGATTTTCGTTTTACTTTCTTGTAAAAGTTTATCTTCTTTTGGATTAAAAACAAAATCATAATACACTTTTACGGGACTAAATTTCTCGTACAGTTCTACAATTTGTTCCTCGAGTTGTTCTTTATTTAATTCTGTCAGATATTTTTTTAAATCACGTTTACTCATACTCAAAGTTTAAGATTACAAAAGTAAATTACTTTTACTATTCATACTTCAATAATCAACGATAATACTTAATTTTGCGGCATAAACTCAAAAAAATATATCATGCTCAAGATTTTTAAAGTTACCGCAATTTTAGAAGGAATCTCTTATTTAGTATTATTCTCTAATATGCTTTTTATCAAAACCAATAATCCTGAACTTTATCATACTTTATTACGTCCTTTAGGAATGGCGCATGGCGTATTGTTTATTGGATATATAGTGTTGGCATTTTTACTTTTAAAATCTCAAAACTGGGATTTAAAAACCTTCGGAATTATTTTGATCGCTTCTCTTATTCCATTCGGAACTTTTTATGTTGAGAAAAAATATTTAGAAAATAATAATGCATAAGTTTTTGGATAAAATATTCAATTTTTTATATCCTGTTTTTAGGGATTGGGGAATGAGCCGCAATTTTGCGTCTTATATCAGCCTAATCTTCAACATAGCCATTTTAATAGCTTTGGCATATGTTATTTATTATTTAGCCAAATTTGTTTTGGTAACGCTGATGGCTATTTTTGCCCAACGCACCAAAACAAAATTTGATGATTACTTAATTCAGAATAAAACAACGAGATACACCGCCTATTTAATTCCGTTTTTTTTTATTTACAAAGCGGTACCTGTTATTTTAGACAAATATGAATACTGGGAAAGTGTTTTTGGAAAAATCGTTGGTGTCTATATTGTTTTACTTGGATTATGGATCATAAGGACCATTTTTAATGCTTTACGTGATTATTTAAAAAACAAACCTGAATACAGCGACAAACCTATCGATAGTTTCGTGCAGGTTATCATGATCGTTCTTTGGATTTTTGGAATTGCCATTATTATTTCCAAATTATTCGGAGTCAGACAAGGTGAATTGCTTACCATTTTAGGGACACTTTCTGCCATTATTATTTTAATTTTCAGGGATACAATTTTAGGCTTTGTTTCAAGTGTTCAGGTAGCGATTAACGATATGGTGCGGATTGGTGACTGGATTACAATGGATAAATTTGGTGCCGATGGCGATGTAATCGAAATTAATTTAACTACTGTAAAAGTTCGAAATTTCGATAATACCATTACCACGATTCCAACATATGCTTTGAGTTCAGATTCTTTTCAGAACTGGCGGGGAATGCAAAAATCCGATGGAAGGCGCATTAAAAGACATATTTTAATTAAAAGCAGTACCATCCGTTTTTTGAATGATGAAGATTTGAATCAGATGAAAAAAGTACAGCTGATCAGTTCTTACATCGAAACCAGACAAGCCGAAATTGAGAAATACAATGATTTGCGGGGTGTTGACAAAACGCTTTCGCTAAATGGCCGAAATATGACTAATCTTGGATTATTTAGAAAATACATTATACAATATCTGCTGGATCATCCGGGTTTAAATAAAAACATGCACATTGTTTGCCGTCAGTTACAATCAACGGAGCATGGTGTTCCGTTGGAGATTTATGCTTTTTCTAGTGACAAACGCTGGGCAAATTATGAATATATCATGGCCGATATTTTTGACCACATTATGGCTTCTGTAGTCTATTTTGATCTTGAAATATTTGAGCTGCCATCACAAATTGGGCCTTTGGGTTAAGATTTTTCTAAAAAGTTTCAGGTTTCAAGTTATCTTACTGACCGTAATCGAAGCTCATAATCACGTCATTTCTATAAAGGAGAAATCACACTTCACAGTTAACACAATTTATCATTCTGAGAAACGAAGAATCTTCGCGATAATTATCCACAAAGTTTATCAGTCTTTGTCGAGTTACTTCCGGAGATTCTTCGTTCCTCAGAATGACAAAAAATAAGAACATAAAACTATTCTTTCACCTCTTCAAAAACAAATTTCGAATTATTGTAATCTATAGGCATTCCGGATATAAAACAAGGTAGATTCATATAGGTACCCATTACACCGCTTCCTAAAAACAATCTGTTTTCTTTTTTTAATAATGCCAATGGAATTCTTTTCCAGCTTCCACCATTGGATATGTAATGAAAGTCTCCACGCAAAGTGTCCCCTTTTATATCTCCCCTGACATCTCCGGAATCTTTTCCTACACGATAATACGATATTTCATAACGTCCGTAAAAACGTTTATCACTTTTATTAATTGCTAAAATTGCTGTATCCTTATTATTTACAGCCCGATAAACAAAATGATTGTAGTCATTTTTTGCTTCCTTAGAATTGCAGGACATCAGAAAAGCAATGGATAAAGAAACAATAATAAAATTTTTCAGCATTTCCTAAGAGTTTTTTTACCATATAAGTGATATAAGTTCATGTAACTTTGCGCAAAGCTTTCTAACTTATATGGTGGAAAATTTATTTTATAAACGGTCTTTTACAAATTCGATTTGTGTTTTTCCGTGTGCTTTTGGTTTTCCATCCTCGCCCAGACTGACCATTGTTGTATGATCAATTGTGATAATGATTTCGCGGGTCATCATATTTCGGGCAGCACATTTTAGTACTAATGAGGTATGACCAAATTTCACTACATCAATTCCAATTTCGACAATATCTCCTTGTCTTGCCGAGCTTTTAAAATTGATTTCTGACATGTATTTGGTAACCACTCTCGAATTCTCTAATTGAACAATCGAATACAAAGCCAGCTCTTCATCAATCCATGCTAATAAATGTCCTCCGAATAAAGTTCCGTTCGGATTTAAATCTTGGGGTTTAACCCATTTTCTGGTATGAAATCTCATATTTTTATTTTATAAAAACAAAAATAGGGTTTTACTATGGGATTTTTTCTTTAATTTTAAAAGAAAAAACATGGCAGATAGAGACACTTTTTTAAAAGAATTCAGAGGCGAAACTTTAGGAACTGTAAGTGCTCAATCTTCACCGGATGAATTATTTCAGAATCAAGCGATTAGACCCATCCTAAAGCTCCAAAACGATTTGTTTATTGTTGCTTTTATTAATTATGTGAATAAAAACAAAGCGGGTTTTTATTCGTATACAGTCGAAAAAAAACTTCAAACAATTGAAAACTCCATTCAGAAAGATATTAAATTCAGAAACTCCTTAAAAGGGATGGTCATCGCTCTTTTTACTGTAGATGAATATAATATGTACATTCAGAATTCATCCAGTTTAAACAAAAGAATGATGAATTTATTGATTGATAAATTGAAAAGTCAGGTACAGTTATTTGAAGTGGAATCGGATCCTAAATAATACCTAACAGACTATTTTAAATTTCTTTGCAATCAAAAATTAATTCAATAAATAAAAAGCGCATTAAATACTAGAATTTAATGCGCTTTCATTTTTAAACTTATTATTTAGACAAAATTAATCTTAATATATCTTACCGCAACACTAAAAAATAGTAAGGTGAAAATAATTAATTATAAGTATTATTTTTTGGCTGTTAATAGGCCAACAAATCAATAAGTTCCTTTTCGAATCTGTTCTTTGGTAAAAATTGATCTTCCAGTGCTTTTGTAAACGGGATTGGAGAATCTAAACTGGCTACTCTTTTTACAGGAGCATCCAGATATTCGAAACATTCCTCCATTATCAAAGCCGAAATATCGCTGGCAATTCCGCCAAACATAGTATCCTCCTGATAAATAATTACTTTTCCTGTCTTCTTAACCGACGCAAAAATAGTTTCGGTATCCAATGGCTGTAAACTTCTTAAATCGATTAAATCAGCATCTATTTCAGGATTATTGGCCAATGTATCCAATGCCCAATGCACAGGAGCGCCAAAAGCAATTATCGTAACTGATTTTCCTTCTTTTAATACAGCTGCTTTTCCTAACGGAATCGTGTAATAGTCTGTTGGAACGTCCTGATAAACGCTTCTGTATAATTGTTTATGTTCAAAAAACAAAACCGGATTAGGATCATTTATTGAAGTATTTAATAACCCTTTGGCATCATAAGGAAAAGCCGGATATACCACTTTTAAACCCGGAGTTTTCGTAAACCATGCTTCATTTGTCTGTGAATGGAATGGTCCTGCCTGAGTTCCGCCGCCACAAGGCATACGAACTACAACATCAGCTTTTTCGCCCCAGCGATAATGCGATTTGGCCAATAAATTCACAATTGGATTAAAACCTGTAGAAACGAAATCAGCAAATTGCATTTCGATAATCGCCTTATAACCGTTGATTGATAAACCCATTCCGGCAGAAACAACTGCACTTTCGCAAATAGGAGTATTTCGAACACGCCCCTTTCCGAAAAACTCTACAAAACCATCTGTTATTTTAAAGGCTCCACCATATTCTGCTATATCCTGCCCCATAATAATAAGGTTTCCATGGCGTTGCATAGATTGCTCCAAACTATTTCTAATTGAATCTATAAAACGAATATTTTTAGATTCAGATGAATGAATAACTTCCTCATACTCATAAGGCTTATAAACATCACCCAATTCTCCGTCAAGTGTTGGAACAATTTCAGGTTCTGAATTCGCTATGGCTAAATTTTCATCAATCTCCTGCTTGATTTCATTGTGAAGCTGTTCATCAAATTCTGTCGTCAGAACACCAGTATCTGTCAAAAATTTTCGATAGTTTGTAACCGGATCTTTAGCCGCCCATTCCTCCATTAATTCCTGCGGAACATATTTAGTACCGCTCGCCTCTTCATGGCCACGCATTCTGAAGGTTTTAAATTCTAATAATACAGGATGTGGGTTTTCCTGCATTTCTTCTTTTAACTGAGATAATTTTGTGTAAACTTCCAGAATATTATTTCCATCAATAATGTGGCTTTCCATACCGTAACCAATCCCTTTATCAGCTAAATTTTCACAGAGATATTGTTCGTTTGTAGGTGTCGAAAGACCATAACCATTGTTTTCTATAATAAACATTACAGGAAGTTTCCAAACAGCAGCAATATTCAAGGCTTCATGAAAATCGCCTTCACTTGTTGCTCCTTCTCCTGTAAATACAGCAGTTATTTTTTTATTGTTCTGAAGTTTGTTGGCTAAGGCAATTCCGTCTGCAATACCCAATTGCGGGCCAAGATGAGAAATCATTCCGATAATTTTATATTCCTGGGTTCCAAAATGGAAACTCCGGTCCCTGCCTTTTGTAAAGCCATTCGCTTTTCCCTGCCATTGGGAAAAAAGCCGGTGCAGCGGAATGTTTCTGGAAGTAAAAACACCTAAATTCCGATGCATTGGCAATATATATTCCGATTCATCCAAAATAGCCGTAACTCCTACTGATATTGCTTCCTGCCCAATTCCGGAAAACCATTTAGATACTTTTCCCTGACGAATAAGTATCAACATTTTCTCTTCTATCAAACGAGGTTTTAATAATTTTTTATATAAATCCAATAATTGAAAATCAGTGAGGTTTTGTCTGTAAAAGATCATTTGGTTTGTTGTTTTAGTGTTTCAAAGATAAAAAAATGGAACAATTCAGGCTATTTTTGTTGTATTATTTTAATTTTAATATAACTTTTAAAATTCAAATCTAAAATATTCTATACCTTTGTTAATGAAAGGGTTTTATGACACCTTTCTTCTTAAATAAAAATGTAAAGTATGCAAAACATTCCTAGTGTAGACTTACGTGATTTCCTTTCGGACGACCCGGAACGTAAACAAAAATTTGTAAATGAAATCGGCAGTGCATTTGAAAACATTGGCTTCGTAGCCCTAAAAGGTCATTTTTTGGATGATCAGCTGGTAGACGAGTTGTATAGCGAAATTAGAAAATTTTTCGCTTTGCCAGTAGAAACTAAGCATAATTATGAAATTCCCGGCATTGGCGGACAACGAGGTTATGTTTCTTTTGGAAAAGAACATGCTAAAGGGCGTAAAGAAGGCGATTTAAAAGAATTCTGGCATTTTGGTCAGTATGTGGACAAAGATTCCAAATACGCTTCGGAATATCCGGATAATGTTGAAGTAAAAGAATTACCGCGTTTTAATGTGGTTGGCAAAGAAGCCTATCAAATGCTTGAAAAAACAGGTATTTATGTGCTAAGGGCCCTGGCATTGCACTTAGGTCTGGATGAATTTTATTTTGACCAGTATGCTAAAGAAGGAAACTCTATTTTAAGACCAATACATTATCCGCCAATTACTTCTGAGCCGGAAAATGCAATTCGTGCTGCAGCACATGGAGATATTAACCTGATTACATTGCTAATGGGTGCTCAGGGTAAAGGATTGCAAGTGCAGAACCACGATGGAGAATGGATTGATGCTATCGCCGAAAATGACGAATTAGTGATTAATGTGGGAGATATGTTGTCAAGACATACAAACAACAAATTAAAATCAACGATTCATCAGGTAGTAAATCCTCCAAGGGAATTATGGGGAACTTCCCGCTATTCGATTCCGTTCTTTATGCATCCTGTAAGTGATATGCGTCTGGATTGCTTAGAAAACTGTATTGACGCAGAAAATCCTAAGAAATTTGAAGATATTACCGCAGGAGATTATTTATATGAACGTTTAGTAGATTTGGGTTTAATAAAAAAATAATCTTTAAATTTACTTGAATTAATAAAAGACATTGAGTTTATGCTTAATGTCTTTTTAATTTTAAAAAACACACAATGGACTTACAAGACCAACTTAAAAATTTATTTCCTGACCATACAGAATCTAATGAACCCGAAGAAGTTCAGGAACAGAATCATGTGCTTTATGTACAAAAAGAGCCTATGATTTGTAAATTCGAAAAAAGAAAAGGAAAAGCAACAACCATAATTGAAGGCTACGAAGGATCTGACGAAGATTTTAAAATTTTAGCCAAGGAAATTAAAACAAAACTAAGCGTTGGCGGTACTTTTAAAGATGATTCAATTATCATTCAAGGGGATTATCGTGATAAAATTATGGCTATTTTAAAAGAAAAAGGCTTTAAAACAAAACGGGTTGGTGGTTAAAAAGATTTAAAGTTTCAGGTTGTTACTGAATGTAAAAAAACTCAGAACTTTATAACCATTGAATAAAAAGACGCACTGCTGTGCGCCTCTACAGAAAACCTTTGCAACTTAGCACCTAAAAAAAAATGATACAAGCATCAGAATTAATACTAAATCCAGACGGAAGTGTTTATCACCTGAACCTTCGTCCGGAACATATTGCCCGCGATATAATTTTTGTTGGAGATCAAAACAGAGTTGAAAAAATAACTCAGTTTTTTGATTCAATAGAATTTTCAACCCAAAAGAGGGAATTCAAAACCCAAACCGGAATTTATAAAGGAAAGCGAATATCTGTAATATCAACCGGAATTGGACCTGATAATATTGATATTGTTTTAAATGAATTAGACGCTTTAGTCAATATCAATTTAGAAACACGCCAGCCTAAAGAACAGTTAACTTCATTAAATATTATCCGAATTGGAACTTCGGGATCTTTGCAGGCAGATATTCCTGTAGATAGTTTTGTAATGTCTAAATTTGGATTAGGGTTAGACAATATGCTTCGCTCCTATTTGATTGATGATATTTCTGAGGATGCTATTGAAGATGCTTTTATTGTTCATACCAATTGGGACATCCGAAAAGGAAGACCGTATGCAATTGCATGTTCTGAAACGCTGGAAAAAATAATCGAATCGGATAAAATATTCAAAGGAATTACTGCTACAGCCGGAGGTTTTTATGGTCCGCAAGGACGTATTTTACGTTTGAATATTCAGGATGAGGAGTTAAATAATAAAATGGATAATTTTGATTTTAATGACAACCGAATTACCAATTTAGAAATGGAAACGGCAGCAATTTATGGACTTTCAGCCCTTTTAGGGCATAATGCATTATCACTGAATGCTATTATCGCCAATCGTGCATCCGGAACTTTTAGCGAAGATCCTTATAAAGCAGTTGATGAATTGATTGCTTATACGTTGAATAAACTTTCCAGTACAATTTAATATGAAAGATACGATCCTTAAATTTGAGCAATTACTTGGCAAAAATGCAGATTATTTTCCAACAATTGATACTTCTGTTTTAGAAGCAAAAAAAGCCGGAAAATGGTCAAAAAAGGAAATTTTGGGGCATTTGACTGATTCAGCAATTCATAATTTAGTCCGTTTTACAGAAATAAATTATCTTGAAAAACCATATAATCACAGACCATATAATCAAATTGATTTGGTTAATCTGAATCAATACCAAAAAATGGATATTTCTGAACTGACCCAGCTTTGGCTTTCATTAAACAAACAAATTGTCAGGATTTTTAAAACTGTAGACGAAAAAGCATTAAAATATCAAATCATTATGAGTGATCAGACTATTATCGATTTAAAATTTCTAATGACCGATTATGTGGAGCATTTAGAGTATCATATCAATCAGATTAAAAATTAAACCTTTAAATTCAGTTAAGATTAATAAAATTGAAATTATGATTTTACGAGTTGCGAGACATACTAATAATTTAGAAGAGATTGAAACTTTTTATATCAATATTTTAGGTTTTGAAAGACTAGGAGGTTTTCAAAATCATAATAATTACGATGGTGTATTTATTGGAAAACCAAATTTAGATTGGCATTTTGAATTTACTCAATCTGAAATAAAAGCAGATCATACATTTGACAAAGATGATTTAATTGTACTTTATCCGGATACAATTAGAAAATATAACATGTTATTAGTTAGCCTTACAGAGAATAATATTTCAATAATACCTGCCATAAATCCGTATTGGAATGAAAATGGACAAATGTTTCAAGACCCGGATGGTTATCGTATTGTGATTTCGCCTTTAAAAGCAACAAAATTAAATTAGAGAATGGCAGAAACACACAAAAAAATCCTATTTAGATATTACAGTGATTTATTAGAAGATATAGTTGTAGAAACTATGTGGGCAGAAATCATTGATTTGGAGAAAGGATATTTCAAATTGGATAACATTCCGTTTTTTGGACCTTTAATTGCCACAGACGATATTTTCTTTGCAGAATACGATGAAGATGAAGACTGTCTGGTTTATAAAAAAACGATTGAAAGCTTCGGGAATTCGATACTTCAGGTTGTAATTTTAGAAAAAGGTTTTGATAAGGAAATAATCAGGGAAAAATTAAAAATAATTAATTGTTTATCAGAAGGCCTGAACGAAACCTTATTTGCTGTCGAAGTTGTAAAAGATGTAGATTATTATATTGTAAAAAGTCTTTTAAATGAATATGAATCACAGGAGATTATAGAATTTGCAGAACCTTGTCTTTCTGAAAAACACAGAGCAGATTTATTAAAAAATTAAACAAACAAACAAACAAACAAACAAACAAACTCAGAATACGCATACCAAACTTAACTTAAATTTAAATCTATAATGAAAACCGTAAAAATTGCAGGTGTTCCCGAACACTTCAATTTGCCATGGCACCTATGCATTGAAAATGGCGAATTTGAAGCAGAAAATATTGATTTACAATGGACAAATATTCCCGAAGGTACCGGCAAAATGTGCCAGATGCTTCGTGATGGTGAAACTGATATGGCGGTAATCCTGACTGAAGGAATTGTAAAAGATATTGTGGGAGGAAACCCCAGCAAAATAGTTCAGATTTATGTTCAGTCTCCTTTGATTTGGGGAATTCACGTAGCTGCAAAATCTGATTTTCATACCATAAAAGATCTTGAAAATAAAAAAGCTGCTATTTCAAGATTAGGCTCCGGATCACAATTAATGGCTTATGTGAATGCCAATAATCAAGGCTGGAAAAATGATGATTTAGAGTTTGAAATCATCAACACAATTGATGGTGCTGTCGAAGCTTTAACAAACGAAACTGCCGATTATTTTATGTGGGAACATTTTATGACCAAACCTCTTGTTGACCAGGGCATTTTCAGACGCGTAGGTGATTGTCCTACTCCATGGCCTTCTTTTGTAATTGCTGTGCGAGATGAGTTTTTGAAAAAAAATCCGAAAATAATTGAGAAAGTTCTTGAAATCATAAACAGTACAACGCATGATTTTACCAAAATCCCTGATATTGACAAGACATTATCCGATCTTTTTAATCAAAAACTGGAAGATATTCAGGAATGGCTAAAGCTAACACAATGGTCACAGAAAAATTTAAC
This sequence comes from Flavobacterium sp., assembly GCA_039931915.1. GTDB lineage: Bacteria > Bacteroidota > Bacteroidia > Flavobacteriales > Flavobacteriaceae > Flavobacterium. The sequence goes on from JBDTRA010000066.1 coordinate 22,419, forward strand.
TGAAAAAGCATTTATTAAAATTCAAAACCAGTTATTTGATCTCGGAATTATTGATAAAAAAAGTACTTTTGTTGAAACCGTAAAAGCATTGTAAAAATACTGCTTTTTATTGCTATGATAAAAATTCCGAAAATTGACTTTCCACAATTGAAATCCAAATTACAGGTAAATTCACCCTGGGATAGGATTATTATTATGGTATTAAGTCTTTTGATAACGATTCCGATTTTTATTATTCTGCATCAAAACCTGATCGATTTAAAATGGCCATTCAATTTAGATCGTATATTTATATTTTTGTTTGTTTTTGCTGCTATTTTCTTTTTATTAATGTTGTTGCGTACCATTATCATAATTTGTATCGCATTATATCTATTGATTTTATTCTACGGAAGTGTAATCGGGAATTACGGCTTTAATGAAATTTCCGAAGATTATAATTCGATGATCTATACCATGTCAGACAATCCATACCCGCAAGATATTATTGTGGCGAAATTGCTGCCTTTTCCAAATAAATCAAAAATTATTAATGCTATAGAATACCAGAATCCAAAAGTTCGAAATTTTGCTATTATGGCAACAACAAAGCACTTTAAAGGCATAAGAGGATATTCAGATTATAGAACAACGATACAATGTTTTGCCGTTTTTAAGGAAATTAACAATAGATGGAATTACGTTAACGACCCAAAAGAAGGTGATTATATTGCCACAGCAAGCGAATCGTTGGAATATTTTTCTGGTGATTGTGATGATCATTCCATTTTGATGGCAGCTGCGGTGCGCTCTATTGGAGGTACTCCCAGATTAATCCATACCAAAGGGCACATTTATCCTGAAATACTCATTGGTTCTTTAATAGACTTAGAAAAAGTCAACTTTTTGATTAAAAATGTACTTTTTGTAAAAGAAAGTAAAGGAAAAATAATTCACTATCACATTGACGAGCGTGGACAAGTATGGCTAAATCTTGATTATACTGCAAAATATCCCGGCGGCCCTTTTATGTACGAAGAAATTTTAGGTGCCTTAACCCTGAATTAATTATTTACAATTCATTCAATAATACAGAAGCCTGCCAGATTTAAATTTCTGACAGGCTTCTGCTATTTTATTTGGAAAGTTGAAAGTTGAAAACTACTGCTGACGTTTTTTCAAAACATCCACTACATCGTTTAGCTGAAAACCTTTCGCCTGCAGCAAAATAAGGTAATGGAATAATAAATCGGCACTTTCGCTTAAGAACAATTCATCATTATCATCTTTTGCTTCAATAACTACTTCTACCGCTTCTTCTCCAACTTTTTGAGCAATTTTATTGATTCCTTTTTCGAATAAAGAGGCTACGTAGCTTTTCTCTGAATCTGCATTTTCCCTGCGAATCTTGATTGTATTTTCCAAATCAGAAAGAAAACCGTAATTGGCTGCATTTTCTTCCTGCCAGCAAGTATCTGCTCCTGTATGACATGTAGGCCCAACAGGTTTTGCCTGAATTAAAAGGGTATCTCCATCACAATCGTTTTTGATCACTACAAGGTCCAAAAAATTTCCACTCTCCTCACCTTTCGTCCAAAGTCTGTCTTTTGAACGGCTGAAAAAAGTAACTTTCTTAGTATCTAGTGTTTTTTGAAGCGATTCTGCATTCATATAACCCAGCATCAATACTTTTTTTGTTTCCGAATCCTGAATTATTGCCGGAATTAAACCGTCTTTGCTTTTTGAGAAATCTATTTTCATCGTAATTTTAGATTTTAGAATTCAGATTTTAGAATTCTATATTGTTTTATATTTTAGAATTTGGAGTTCCTTTTCCAAATTTAATTTTTAATTTTAATTCTCCAAACCTAAATTCTAACTTCTATGTTATTATTTCTAAGTTCCTGTTTTAAAGCATTAATTTCGATTTCCTTAAAATGAAAAACACTCGCTGCTAAAGCTGCATCTGCCTTTCCTACTTTAAATGAATCTACAAAATGCTGAATATTTCCTGCTCCTCCCGAAGCAATAATCGGAATATTAATCAATTCTGATAATTTAGCCAAAGCCTCGTTTGCAAATCCGTTTTTTGTTCCGTCATTATCCATCGAAGTGAATAAAATCTCGCCGGCGCCACGTTCTGCAACTTCAACAGCCCAATCAAACAGATTTAATTCTGTTGGCACTTTTCCGCCAACTAAATGTACAATCCATTGCCCGTCAATTTGCTTGGCATCGATGGCAACCACCACACATTGGCTTCCGAATTTCTGAGCCAAATCATTAATCAATTGTGGATTTTTTACTGCCGATGAATTGATCGAAACTTTATCGGCTCCATTATTCAAAAGGATTTCCACATCTTCAACAGACGAAATCCCACCACCAACAGTAAACGGAATATTGATTTTTTCAGCAACACTTCGTACCATATTGACTAACGTTTTTCTGCGTTCTTCTGTAGCCGAAATATCCAGGAAAACCAATTCATCCGCACCTTCAGCCGAGTAAATTTCAGCCAGTTCTACAGGATCACCGGCATCACGCAAATCGACAAAATTAACGCCTTTTACGGTTCTTCCGTTTTTTATATCCAAACAAGGTATGATTCTTTTTGCAAGCATTTTTTTAGTTGTTTCACAGAGATTCACGAAGATTTCGCAGAGTGGCGCAAAATTTTGTGAATCTTTGCGCTTTCTTTGAGTGTCTTTGTGAAATAATCTTATTTATTTAAAATATAATTTTCAAGTTGCTTTAAAGTAATTCTGCCTTCATAAATCGCTTTTCCTATAATTGTTCCCTCACAGCCTAATTCGGCTAATTTTGGTAATTCATCAAAAGTTGAAATTCCACCGGAAGCTATTAATTTAATCTCGACTCCGCTCGATTTGACATTGCATTCTTTCAAAATCTTAGCATATAAATCGAAACTAGGTCCTTCAAGCATTCCGTCTTTAGCAATATCAGTACAAATAACGTACTTAATCCCTTTGCTTTGATAATCCTGAATAAACGGAACCAAATCTTCATTTGAATCTTCCAGCCAGCCTGAAACTGCTACTTTTTCATCCTTTGCGTCAGCACCCAGAATAATTTTATCAGAACCGTATTCTGAAATCCATTTCTGGAATATTTCTCTGTTTTTTACTGCAATACTTCCTCCTGTGATTTGGTTTGCACCACTTTCAAAAGCAATTTTCAAATCAGAATCAGCTTTTAATCCGCCACCAAAATCAATCTTTAATTTTGTCTGCGCAGCAATTTGTTCCAAAATTTTATAATTGACAATTTTGCTTGATTTTGCTCCGTCCAAATCTACTAAATGTAAATACTCGATTCCGTGTGCTTCGAATGATTTTGCTACTTCAAGCGGATTTTCGTTATAAATTATTTTGGTATTGTAATCCCCTTTTGATAAGCGGACGCATTTTCCGTCAATGATATCTATGGCTGGTATTATTCTCATTCTTTCTATTTTAGATTTATGATTTTAGAGTTTAGATTTCTAAAATTGATTTTTTGATTGATTTTTGATATTGCTATTGAACTTTTACATTTTTAAAAAATTCCCTAATATTTTCTCTCCTGCATCCCCACTCTTTTCCGGGTGAAATTGAGTTCCGTAAAAATTATTTTTGTGCAAAGCCGATGCATATTCAACATCATAATTTGTGGTCGCTATGGCTTCAGAACAATTTGGAGCGTAAAAACTGTGCACCAGATACATGAATTCGTTCTCCGGAATTCCTTTAAACAAATCCGATCTCAGATCATAAATCTGATTCCATCCCATTTGTGGTACTTTTACATTTGATGTGAATTTTATCACATCAACATCAAAAATACCCAAACCTTTGGTATTGCTCTCTTCAGACGAATTACACATCAATTGCATACCAAGACAGATTCCTAAAACAGGTTGCTTCAAATTCGGAATCAAACTATCCAAACCACTTTCTTTCAGTTTTTTCATGGCGTAACTCGCTTCTCCCACACCAGGAAAAATCACTTTGTCAGCAGCCTGAATTTCCTCAGGATTATTACTCAAAACAGCTTTAAAGCCAAGTCTTTCAATAGCAAACATAATGCTCTGAATATTTCCTGCCCCGTAATTTATAATTACTATTTTCAATTTATTTTAGATTTTAGATTTTAGATTTTAGATTTCTCTTCAATATAAAATCATTTATTACTATTTAATCTGTTGGGTGTAATTGTTTTTAACACATAGCAACAGAGGATTTTGCAAACTTAAAAAGACATTTCATTTATTTATAATGCACATAACAATCTATATGAAAGAAACATGTTTCTTTTTGCACTCTTTTTTAAACATAAAATCTATGTTTCTATGTGGTAAATTAAACTTTTTTAATTACAACTAACGGTGATATTTAACATTTTACAAATCAGTATAATGAGCGATCATTTTATTTACTAATCCTTTTTTATCAAAAAACATTACTTCGATCGCCATTTTATTCATAACCGATTTATAATAAAGTGCCACCGAATCAATCCCTGACGTAATTTCTATAAGTTCAAAATGCAAATCCGGAATCTTGGTCAAAGCTTTCTGCCAATATGCTCTTACCTGCTCTTTTCCCTGAAGCGAACCACTCTCAATTCCGGCAGCCAGTTTCAACATTGGCGTTGTAATTTCAATATCTTCAGAATAGTGCTTCATAATATCCTCTAAATCATGAGAATTCCACGAGTCAATCCATTCTTTGGCAAACTTTTTCGCTTCCATGTATCTTTTGTTTTAGGTTTGTTTTGTTTCAGGTTTCAAGTTGCTCAACAGAACATGAAACTTGAAACAATTTATTACAACATTCCTTTCGTACTTGGCAAAATCATTTTTTCTGTATCTCTTTTTACAGCTACTTTTATTGCTTTCGCGAAAGCTTTAAAAATCGCTTCAATTTTATGATGCTCGTTGATGCCTTCGGCTTTGATGTTGATGTTGGCTTTTGCTCCGTCAGAAAAAGATTTAAAGAAATGGTAAAACATCTCTGTTGGCATTTTACCCACCATTTCACGTTTGAATTCGGTTTCCCAGATCAACCAGTTTCTACCTCCAAAATCAATTGCAACCTGCGCTAAACAATCATCCATCGGCAAACAAAAACCGTAACGCTCAATCCCTAATTTATTTCCTAAAGCCTTAGCAAAAACCTCTCCCAAAGCAATTGCAGTATCTTCAATCGTATGGTGCTCATCTACTTCCAAATCACCTTTTACAAGAATTTCAAGATCCATTTGACCGTGACGCGAAATTTGATCCAGCATATGATCGAAGAAAGCTATCCCTGTTTCGATTTTACTTTTCCCTGTTCCGTCTAAATTCACATTAATAAAAATATCCGTTTCATGGGTTTTTCGCGTAATTGAAGCCGAACGCGATTCCAGTTTCAAAAACTCATAAATCGTTTTCCAGTCCGTTGTCTGGAGTATGATTGTTTCATCCAACTCTTCACGTTTTGACGAAATTTCAGTACTTCCGGCACCATCTGTCATATTCATGAAAATGGCTTTTGCACCAAGATTTTTCGCCAATTCAACATCTGTCAGGCGATCTCCCAAAACAAAAGAATTCTCCAAATCATATTCAGGATTATTCAAATATTTTGTCAACATTCCTGTTCTTGGCTTACGAGTTGGCGCATTATCCTCCGGAAATGACCTGTCGATAAAAATATCATCAAACAAAACACCTTCGTTTTCGAAAGCTTTCAATACAAAATTTTGTGTTGGCCAAAACGTATCTTCCGGAAAACTGTCCGTTCCCAAACCATCCTGATTGGTCACCATTGCCAATTCGTAATCCAATTCATTTGCGATTTTGGCCAGATATTGAAACGCTTTCGGATAAAATTCTACTTTATCCAGACTATCCAATTGCAAATCTGCAGGTTCTAAAACAATCGTTCCGTCACGATCGATAAAAAGTACTTTTT
>JBDTRA010000067.1:0-28247 GCA_039931915.1 Flavobacterium sp.
TGATATCGGATTTATTTTTAAGTTTTAAAATTCGATGTGCAATGCTGATTAAATCTGCTTCCAATTTTTTTTTCATAACTGTTGAAATTATAGTGAATACGGTACTTTGTATATTTTGTATTGTTTGAATATGTTTAATTCCGAAAGAAATTCGCAGAACATTTTTTTATTTCTGTTAATAAGCGTTTACGAATCTTCGATTTGATAAAAATTTTCTACTTTTGAGAAAACGTAAAAACAGTAATTTTTTACGTCAATTTATTACCAGTACAAAGTAATAAAAACTATTCATTTTAAAAGGTAGAAAAATACAAAATGTTTCTCGAAAATACAGTAAATCACAAAGAACAATTTGGTTGGATTGAAGTTATTTGTGGATCAATGTTTTCGGGTAAAACCGAGGAGCTAATCCGCAGATTAAAACGTGCTCAGTTTGCCAAACAAAAAGTCGAAATTTTTAAACCTGCTATTGATACCCGTTATCATGACGAAATGGTGGTATCGCATGATTCCAACGAAATTCGTTCAACGCCCGTTCCTGCTGCTGCAAATATTGCAATTTTGGCACAAGGCTGCGATGTAGTTGGTATTGACGAAGCACAGTTTTTTGATGATGAGATTGTTACCGTTTGTAATGATTTGGCTAATCAGGGAATTCGTGTGATTGTAGCCGGACTGGATATGGATTTTAAAGGAAACCCTTTCGGGCCAATGCCTGCACTTATGGCAACAGCCGAATATGTTACTAAAGTTCATGCCGTTTGTACGAGAACCGGAAACTTAGCCAATTATAGTTTTAGAAAAACCGATAATGATAAATTGGTAATGTTGGGTGAAACCGAAGAATATGAGCCGCTAAGCCGGGCAGCGTATTTTAATGCCATGAAGAAAAACCAGGAAAAATAATTTTCTAAATAATATTTAAGCTTAAATAAACAATGCAACAAAAGCAAAGTAAAAGGAAACAGAACATTCGACTACTATTTATAATTGTAATTGCAGTAGTTTTGGTTGCTTTGTTTCAGTTATATCTTTATAAAAGTGCTCGTACTGTCGATACTGAAATAGTAGAATTGGTAGACAAGTATAATAAAAATTGCCCTTTGATAATTCAGGAAGGAATTCGTTTAGACAGTGTAAGCTTAGGTGAGGAGGACAGAGTTGTTCAATATAATTTGACATTAGTAAAAGTAGAAAAAGAAACGGCTGACGTTAATGTAATACATAAGGAAATCGAAAAAAGCCTGATAAGTACAGCCAAGGCAAACCCCGGGCTTAAAGTTTTTAGAGCGAATGATTATATATTGGTTTACAGGTACAATGACAAAAAGAAAGTGTTTTTGTTTAAAGTTACAATAATGCCGGATCAGTATAAATATTAGAAATTAAAATAAAACCCGACAGATTTATGAATTTGTCGGGTTTGTTATTTGATATAAATTAAAAGAACTTAATCTTTCTTATCTTAAGAGGGTAAAACTATATTTTTTTCCTCATCCTTGCCACCGGAATATCCAATTGTTCGCGGTATTTGGCAATTGTTCTTCTGGCAATCGGATAGCCTTTTTCTTTTAAGATTTCTGCTAATTGATCGTCCGGTAAAGGTTTCTTTTTATCTTCTTCTTCAATCGTGTTTTTAAGGATCTTTTTGATTTCTAAAGTCGAAACATCTTCGCCCTGATCATTTTTCATGGCTTCAGAGAAAAACTCTTTGATCAGCTTTGTTCCGTATGGTGTTTCAACATATTTGCTGTTTGCAACACGCGAAATTGTCGAAATGTCCAATCCAACCATATCGGCAATGTCTTTTAAGATCATTGGTTTTAGCTTGGTTTCATCACCGTCTAAAAAGAATTCTTCCTGATAATGCATAATCGCATTCATGGTTACAAAAAGCGTTTCCTGACGTTGTCTGATCGCATCGATAAACCATTTGGCCGAATCCAGTTTTTGTTTGATAAACTGAACTGCATCTTTTTGTGCTGTTGACTTATCACGGGAATCTTTATACGTCTGCATCATTTCCTGATAATCCTTAGAAACGTGCAGGGAAGGAGCATTTCGTCCGTTTAAGGTCAGTTCCAGCTCCCCATCAATAATTCTGATAGCAAAATCCGGAACTACATTCTCTGTAACTTTATTGTTTCCTGTATAAGATCCTCCCGGTTTTGGGTTCAGTCTTTCAATTTCGTGAATGGCTTTTTTTAGCTGTTCGTTCGAAACACTGTATTTCTGTAATAATTTGTCGTAATGTTTTTTGGTAAAAGCATCAAACTGATTTTCGATAATATCAATTGCCAGATCAACGTATTCGCTTGGCGTTTTGTGTTTTAGCTGCAATAATAAACATTCCTGTAAATCGCGCGCTCCAACTCCCGAAGGCTCAAGCTCGTGAATTACATGCAGCATTCTTTCAACTATTTTCTCATCAGTGTAAATACCCTGCGTGAAAGCCATATCATCAACTATATCCGGAATACTTCTGCGGATATAACCCATATCATCAATACTTCCAACAAGGAATTCGGCGATTTCACGCTCTTCATCGTTCAGGATAAAAGTATTCAATTGATTGATTAAATCCTGATGGAAACTTATCGGAGATGCAAAAGGTGTTTCGCGCTCCTCATCTTCACTGTAATTATTGGCTTGTGTTTTATAATCCGGGGTATCGTCGTCGCTTAAATATTCATCTATATTAATGTCGTCAGCTTCGATTCTGTCAGATTCCGCATCATCATAATCGTCGTATTCTTCATTGGCAAATTCATCGGCTTCGTATTCATCTTCTTTTCCGGGTTCTAAGGCCGGATTTTCGTTCATTTCTTCTAATAAACGTTGCTCAAAAGCTTGCGTAGGCAATTGAATTAACTTCATCAGCTGAATTTGCTGTGGAGATAATTTTTGGGATAATTTTAAATTTAAAAATTGCTTTAGCATAAAAAAAAGTGACTAAGTTACTGAGGCACTAAGGCTCTGAGTATCTTTATTGACGAATTAAATTCGATTAAAATTATTTTTTCTTTTAAAAACTTAGAACCTTAGCATCTCAGGAACTCAGAACCTTAGATTAAAATTCAGCACTTCCGGGAGTTCTCGGGAAAGGAATTACGTCTCTAATGTTTGTCATTCCTGTTACAAACAATACCAAACGTTCAAATCCAAGTCCGAAACCGGAGTGAACAGCAGAACCGAATCTTCTGGTGTCTAAATACCACCATAATTCTTCTTCGTCGATTCCTATAACTTTCATTTTTTCAATTAAGACATCGTAACGCTCCTCTCTTTGAGATCCGCCAACGATTTCTCCAATTCCCGGGAAAAGGATATCCATTGCTGCTACTGTTTTTCCGTCTTCGTTCAAACGCATGTAAAATGATTTGATGCCTGCCGGATAATCATAAACAATTACCGGAGATTTAAAGTGTTTTTCTACAAGGAAACGTTCGTGTTCCGATTGTAAATCTGCACCCCATTCGTCGATAATAAATTGGAATTTTTTCTTTTTATTTGGAGTAGAATCTTTAAGGATGTCAATAGCTTCAGTGTAAGAAACTCTTTTGAAATTGTTTTCTAATACAAAGTTCAATTTCTCCAACAATGGCAATTCACTTCTTTCAGCCTGTGGTTTAGATTTCTCTTCTTCTAACAAACGGCTTTCTAAAAATTTCAAATCATCACTACAATTATCAACGGCATATTTTACTACATACTGAATAAAATCTTCGGCCAAATCCATATTGTCGTGCAAATCGTTGAAAGCAACTTCCGGCTCAATCATCCAAAACTCAGCAAGGTGACGGGAAGTATTTGAATTCTCCGCTCTAAAAGTTGGTCCAAAAGTATAAATCTGACCCAAAGCCATTGCAAAAGTTTCTCCTTCTAATTGCCCCGAAACCGTTAAGTTAGTCGCTTTTCCAAAGAAATCTTTTTTATAATCGATGTTACCTTCTTCATTTTTAGGCAAATTATCTAATGGCAACGAAGTTACCTGAAACATTTCTCCTGCTCCTTCAGCATCAGCACCAGTAATTACCGGTGTGTTTACATACACAAAACCTTTTTCCTGAAAATATTTATGAACCGCAAACGACAATACCGAGCGCACACGCATAATGGCCCCAAAAGCATTGGTACGAACACGTAGATGTGCATTGTTACGTAAAAATTCTAAAGTATGTTTTTTAGGCTGCATTGGGAATTTCTCCGCATCTGAATCTCCTAAGATTTCAAGTTTGGTAACCTGAATTTCATATTTCTGGCCAGCACCTTTACTTTCAACCAAAGTTCCAGTTACAGAAACGGCAGCTCCGGTTGTGATTCTCTTTAGAGTTTCTTCCGGTGTATTTTCAAAATCAACAACACATTGTATATTATTAATGGTAGAACCGTCATTAAGCGCGATGAACTGATTATTTCTAAATGTTCTCACCCATCCTTTTGCATTAACCTCCTGAAGCGTCGTTGTACTGTTTAATAAGTCTTTAACTTTTGTGTGTTTCATTTTGTTTATAAAATTGATATTTATAATAGTATTTCAATCGAAATGCAAATATAATCGATTTGTTTGTAATTGCCACATTGGATATAGAACTAAGGAGCTATTTCCATTTAATACAAAAAAGAAAAATTTATGAATACTAAAAAAAGCTACAACTTTGGAGTTGCAGCTTTTGGGATTGTTTTCAGATTCTTAAATTATAGATGTAGGTTAAATTTCTATATTTTCAGGGGCATTTCTTTTTAATTTTTTATAAATTTAAATTGTTGCTTGGTATCAGTAGAAAGAATATACAAGCCCTGACTTAAATTTGATACATCAACAGACTCAATATTTTCGCTATTTTTAATAGTTCGTATTGTTTTCCCTGTACTATCACTGATAATTAAAGATTTTATTACTGCATCAGAGCTGATGTTCAGATTGCTTTGAACTGGATTTGGATAAAATACTACTTTGTTATTATTGCTTTCAAATTTTTCATTGGCTAAGGTTATATTAGCCCCAATAAAACTAATATCGTCAATGTAAAACGTATCTGTACTTTTTCCTAAATCCAGATTAAGTTGCGTTGAGGTGCTTTTTGCAGCAAAACTATAGCTTATTTTTTGCCATGTTGTTCCAATTGTTGTATTTGGACCATAATTTGCACTTGTTGCAGTTGTTGAAAAACGTACAGTATTACCTCCGTTAACGGCCTTAATCCACATGCTTGCAGTATAGGTTCTTCCTACTACCAAAGTCATTGCATCACTAACCAATTGTACATTATATTCATTTGCGCCTGTAGAAATAGCTTTTAATCCTCTCACGCCACCGTGAATTTGTACTATTTCAGCAGTCAGATTTGCTGCTCCATTATATTTTGACCAGTTCGTAAAGGTATCTCCTGTTCCTGCTTCAAGGTTACCATTCAAAATAAAATCTGCAGAAGGGGAAGTAGATAAATTATACATAGCAACATCATCTACATAAAAGGTATCACTTCCTTTTCCTAAGTCTAAACTAATTATTGTGCTTGTCGCAGATGCGGTAAAGCTAAAAATATAATTTTGCCATACAGTTGTTACAGCAAAACCGGGGGCATATACAGCTGTACCGCCAGATGTAGAAAATCGTACAGTATTTCCTCCGGCAGTTCCTTTAATCCACATGCTTATTTCGTAACTGGTTCCTATTGTAGTGGCAACAGCATCACTTTGAAGTTGTACATTGTATTCATTTGCGCCAGTAGAAATGGCTTTTAAAGCTCTTAGGCCACCGTGTATGTTTACTGTTTCTGCAGTTAAATTTGCTGCTCCGTTGGTTTTGGTCCAATTTGTAAAGATGTCTCCGCTTCCCGCTTCAAAATTTCCGTTGACAATTAAGTTTTGTGCATTTAATGAAGAAATGCTGCCAACAGCTAAAAATAAAAAAAGTAGTTTTTTAATCATGGTTTAATTTTTTAATTGGTTGATAATTAATAAAGTTTATTAAAACAATCGATTGTGTAAACAGTCAATGGTTTTAACAAAAATAAGATTTTTTTTCATTTAACAAATAAATTTTAAGTATTAATAATCAGATAGTTGTGTAGCCTGTTTAAATCAAAGGTTTTTCAGACAACCGTTTGCGTATTTTTATCTGAAACATGATGTATTATTTTATAATTTAACACTTGGTTTAATTTATTTTAGTCTTGTTTTTAATTTATTAAGGACTGAAGCATGATTAAAAATAAAAAGAGCTGCAAGTTTAGTTGCAGCTCTTTATAAGATTATGGTTTGCTATTGTGAATTCACATACAAGATTGTACTAGAAATATATGTTGTTCGATTTATTGTTCTGGATTTTCTAAATCCTCTCTCTTCGCTTTTTTCTTCTCAAAAGTCAAAACCAAAGCAGGTAAAACCAATAAATTCGCAAACATCGCAAATGCCAGAGTACAAGAAATTAATCCACCAAGTGCAATTGTTCCGCTAAAGCTTGAAAGCGTAAAAGTAGCAAAGCCCAAAATCAATACTACCGAAGTATAAAAAGTACTGATTCCGGTTTCTCTTAAAGCACTGAAAACGGATTTCTTTATCTTTCCATTGTTTTGCTGTAAATCATGTCTGTACTTTGCCATAAACTGGATCGCATTATCTACGGAGATTCCGAATGCAATACTAAATACCAAAATCGTTGACGGTTTCAGCGGAATTCCAAAATAACCCATTAATCCGGATGTGATGCAAAGCGGTAAAATATTGGTTATTACCGATGCCATTACCATTTTAAAGGATCGGAATAAATATAAGATAAGTGCAGCAATCGTTAAAATAGCGAAAATTAATGATTCAATTAAGTTATCAACCAAATAAGATGTTCCTTTCTGAAAAACCAATGCTTTTCCGGTAATGGTAACTTTATAATGATCTTTCGGAAAAATTTCATCAATTTTAGCATGCAGCTTTTTCTCGACTTTAGCCATTTCATCAGTTCCAATATCTCTCATAAAAGTCGTGATTCGGGCATATTGTCCGGTTGAATCCACATAGCTTTTCATCAGATTGTCTTTGCTGTTTTTTGTTGCATTTTTAGCGTACGACAAAATAAAAGTCTGTTCCTGAGAAGTAGGTAATTGGTAATATTCAGGTTTTCCGTTATAAAAAGCCTGTTTTGAGTATTTGACCAAATTTACTATAGAAACCGGTTTTGATAACTCAGGCATCGAAGCAATCGTGTTTTGAAGCTCGTCCATTTTACGCATCGTCGATAATTTCATGACACCTTTTTTACGTTTGGTATCAATCATAATTTCGAGTGGCATTACCCCATTAAATTCTTTTTCGTAAAACAAGATATCTTTAAAAAACGAAGCGCTTTTAGGCATTTCACCAATTAAACTTCCGGAAACTTTCATTTGCGAAACTCCAATAACACTGAAAACCAAAAGTAAACCGTAAATGGTATAAATCACTTTTCGTTTGTTTTTTACAATATTTTCTACCCAATCCAACAGAGTCGAAATGTAGGTTTTTGTTAAATGATACAAGTGTTTTTCTTTTGGCAACGGCATAAAACTATACACAATAGGTACGATTACCAGAGTCAGTAAATAAACGGAAATTACATTGATAGAAGTGATCAGACCAAATTCAAAAAGCAAATCATTGCCTGTAATCATAAAGGTGGCGAAACCAATTGCAGTTGTCAGATTCGTCATCAGGGTCGCTACCCCGATTTTAGAAATAATACGTTGCAATGCTTTTGCCTGATTGTTATGAAGCCTTATTTCCTGCTGGTATTTATTAATCAGGAAAATACAATTCGTGATTCCGATTACAATAATCAGTGGTGGAATAATAGCCGTTAAAATGGTGATTTTGTAATGGAATAATCCCAAAGTTCCGAATGACCAAATTACACCGACAATTAAAATACAGATCGAAATAAAAGTAGCTCTGAACGAACGGAAAAAGAAAAAGAAAATCAGGGAAACGATCAGTAAGGCACCTCCAATAAAAAGAGCAATTTCGCCCTTCATGTTGTTTGCATTAATGGTCCTGATGTACGGCATTCCGGAAACCTTAAGATCAACACCCGTCTTTTTTTCGAATTTCTCGATTTTCGGAACCAAATTTTCAAGGATAAATGTTTTTCTTTCTGCCGTATTAACCAAATCTTTATTGATATAAACAGCAGAACGAATGCTTCCGCTTTCCTTATTAAACAACAATCCTTCATAAAAAGGCAAGTTGTTGAATAAATTGTGCTGAATTTCTTTTAAATAAGACGCATCGGTTGTTTTTTGCTGATCAATAAACGGAGTAAGTACAAATTTTTCGTTTACAGTATCTTTTTCTAACTTTTTCAAATCATTTAGTGAAACCACCAGATCTACTTCTTTAGACTTTTTAAGGCTGGTCATCAATTCATTCCAGGCAGCATAATTTTTGGGCGTAAAAAAGTTAGGGTCCTTAAAACCAATCACAACCAAATTTCCTTCTTCACCAAACTTATCCAGGAATTTTTGATACTCCTTATTTGCAATATGATCTTTAGGAAGCAGGTTGGCTTCATTATAGGACATGGAAAGATTTTTCCATTGAAACGCAAGGAGTATGGTTAAGGCAACAAGAATAATTAATATTGTAATTCTGTTTTTAAGTATGATTCGGGCGATTTTTTCCCAATACCCAACTTGTATGGTGTTTTTCATAAATTCTGTAAAATGGTGCAAATGTAGTGAAAAGTGCTATAAATCATAAACAAAGACCTTTGTTTTTGCGATTTGTTAACATTAATTAACAGACTAATTTTTAGGATATTTAGATGTTTTGCATAATTCTCCATTAGCTTTTTCTCATATTTGTACTTAATTTGAAAACGGAAAGAAAATGAACTGGATTCTATTAGTTATTGCCGGGCTTTTTGAAGTTGGATTTGCATCATGTTTAGGCAAGGCAAAAGAAACATCTGGAATTGCATCTACATATTGGATGATTGGTTTTTTTGTTTGTCTTTCGGTTAGTATGTTTTTGTTGTATAAAGCGACTCAGGTTCTGCCAATTGGAACCGCTTATGCCGTCTGGACAGGAATTGGTGCCGTTGGAACTGTTTTGATAGGGATTTTTATTTTTAAAGAACCGGTGACTTTCTGGAGAATATTTTTTCTTTCAACTTTAATTGCTTCGATTATTGGGTTAAAGTTTGTTTCTAATCATTAAAAAATAGAACGCTGATTACGCGGATGAAACGGATTTTTGCTGATTATTAATTTGTAATCTTGTGATCATTTTTTGAATAGTAATAAAAAATTTGAATAAATAATAGAACAACAATGCAAGAAAACAATACCATCATTTTTATTTTTCTGGCAATTCTTTTATTGCTAATTGTTGTCATTTGCTTTATGATGTATCAATTGATGCAGGCAAAAAAAGCGAAAGATGATGCCGAAAAGAGTTTTTATGCACTTGAAATGAAAGTGAACGATTTACAGTTGGAAACGTTGGAGTCCAAACTGAATCCGCATCTTTTTAAGAATATCCTAAATTCGATTCAATCACATGCGTATCAGACCTATTTTGCTTTAGATAAACTGGCGAATGTCCTGGATTATATTTTATACGAGAGCAAAAAGAAATTTGTCACGGCAAAAGAAGAAATTGATTTTGCACTGAATTTAATCGAAATCAATAAAATTAAGATTAGTCCGCTTTTTGAATTAAAGATAAAAACCAATATTAATTACGAAGATAAATTATATGAACAACCTTTGCTGGCGCCGTTAATTTCTATTGATTTAATTGAAAATGCTTTTAAACATGCCGATTTGCAAAGTGCAGATGCTTTTATTTCGGTAATTTTTGAATTTAAAGACAATGCTTTTTTTATGACCGTTTCGAATAAAATCTCAAATAAAAAAGTATTAAAAAAGGAGCGGAGTGGTTTAGGCCAGGCTACCTTAGAACACCGTTTGCGTATTATTTATAAAAATAATTTCAAACTTGATAAATTCGTAGAAAACGATATTTATATTGCTCATCTAAAAATTGATCTGCTTGAATACAAAACTGAAATGCTTGCTGCTGGACGATGAATTACCAGGATTAACGTACCTGAAAATGCTTTGTGAACAAATTCCCGAAGTAGAAATTATAAAAACGTTTAATAATCCCGAGAAATTCCTTGCCGAAATTCCGGATCTCGATTTTGATTTATTAATTTCAGATATCGAAATGCCCGGAATTGACGGTTTGCATTTAGCAGAAATGCTGCAGGACAAATTAATTATTTTTTGTACAGCTTATAAAGAGTATGCTGCCGAGGCTTTTAATATAGATGCGGTAGATTATATTACAAAACCTGTAAAATTAGAGCGTTTACAAAAAGCGATTTCAAAAGCTTATGAACGTTTTAATAAACCCGAAACGACTAAAAAATTCATTCAGTTAAATACAGACAAAGGAAAAACCTTACTGTATTTTAATCAAATTCAATATATCAAAACGGCCATAAGTGACAGCCGTGACAAAACAGTTCTTTTGACTGATGGGAGTTTTCTGAATTTGAAAAATGTAAAATTTGATACGCTTTTAAAAGAATTATCGGAAGCTGATTTTTGTCGTATCAATAAAAAAGAAATTGTAGCGGTAAAAGCAATAAAGTTTTTTAATCATAACGAGATTGTGTTGCATAACCTTGATAAAAACGGCAAAAATGCTGCCATGATTTTGAGTGAAACCTATCGTGCTGACTTTTTAGCGAAGGTGAAATTATAATTTGTGATTTTTTGCTAGACCCAACCGAAGTTCGATATGCAAAATATTTAACAAAAACTTATATGATCCGAGCCTAAGGCTCTCTAACGCATGTTGATTTATATATTTGGACGAATTAAAATTCATCCCTACAATATTTTTCGAGCCTAAGGCTCTCTTGTTTGAGTTCCGTAGGAACTATTTATCTTGTAGCAACGGAATTTATCCCGTTGAATTTAAACGATAACCAAAATAAGTTCCGTAGGAACGATTCATATAAATTAGTTTAAAATTCTGAGTAACCTAAGTTTACTATTAAACTCGCATTAGTTTCCGGAATTTAAACTTTGTTTTTTTAATAATAAATTAGTTGATTTTGTGAAATTGCTTCGTCTATTCTCTTCAATCGGCTCGGACAAAAAAATAATAACAATCAGAGATTAGTGAGTCCCTCCAACTTATTACAAAGTTTTTCCGACTTGTTACATATATTGAAAATTAGCTGTAAATTTAATTTTTCACTACCTTTTCAGTGCTGATATTTGCCCCAATAAATTTAAAAAATGAGTTATGAATAATTTTAAAAACTCCTTGTTTTATGTTACTGTTATTGGTGGTTTCACTGCTCTGATATATTGGGTGATTTCTAAAGGCGCTATACTTGAAGTAGGGCGCGGTATTGTTCAGAAAAAAACAGACGGTAATCACTGGAATGATTTTCTTCATTCAATGGTTGAAAATTTACAGCATCCCCTTGCTATTTTATTAGCACAGATTGTAACTATTATTTTAGTTGCACGTTTGTTTGGGTGGTTTTTCAGAAAAATTGGACAGCCTTCGGTAATAGGCGAAATGATTGCAGGTATTGTTCTTGGGCCATCATTGGTCGGAATGTATTTTCCTGAATTTTCAGCCGCTTTGTTTCCAAAAGAATCTTTAGGGAACTTACAATTTTTGAGTCAGATAGGTTTAATACTTTTCATGTTCGTTATCGGGATGGAATTAGATTTGAAAGTGCTTAAAAATAAAGCACACGAATCTGTGGTAATCAGTCACGCCAGTATCGTAATTCCATTCGCTTTAGGATTGACTCTGGCTTATTTCGTTTATGGTACTTTTGCGCCGGAAGGTGTTGCTTTTTCTTCTTTCGGATTATTCATGGGTATTGCGATGAGTATTACGGCTTTTCCGGTTTTGGCCAGAATTGTGCAGGAACGCGGTATGCAAAAAACAAAACTAGGAACCATTGCCATTACTTGTGCTGCTGCCGATGATATCACAGCGTGGTGTATTCTTGCGGTTGTAATTGCTATTGTAAAAGCTGGTTCACTTATAAGTTCATTATATGTGATTGGTTTGGCTATTTTGTATGTTATTGTTATGCTAAAAATAGTGCGTCCGTTCCTGAAACGTGTGGGAGATTTAAATTCAACTCGTGAAAGTCTGAATAAACCAGTAGTTGCCATTTTCTTTTTAACACTTTTATTTTCTGCTTATGCTGCTGAGTTAATCGGAATTCATGCTCTATTTGGAGCGTTTTTAGCAGGAGCGATTATGCCGGAAAACAACAAATTCAGAAACATATTTATTGAAAAAGTCGAAGATGTTTCTATAATTGTCTTATTGCCATTATTCTTCGTATTCACAGGTTTACGTACACAGATTGGTTTATTGAACGATCCCTATTTATGGAAAGTTACCGCAGTAATTATTGCAGTTGCCGTAACCGGAAAATTCTTTGGGAGCGCTTTGGCAGCAAAATTTGTCGGACAAAGCTGGAAAGACAGCTTGGCCATCGGGGCTTTAATGAATACTCGTGGTTTGATGGAGTTAGTAGTTCTGAATATCGGATATGATCTGGGTGTTTTGTCTACAGAGATTTTTACGATGATGGTAATAATGGCTTTGGTAACCACTTTTATGACAGGGCCGGCTTTAGATTTTATAGGTTATATTTTTAAAGAAAAAATCACAGCTGTTCCGCACGAAATTGGAAACAAAAGCAAATACAAGATTTTACTTTCGTTTGCAACTCCGGAAAGGGGTAAAAAGCTATTGAAAATTGCTAATAGTTTAGTCAAAAAACAACCGGATAATTCTATTGTTACAGCGATGCATTTGTCTTTGAGCACAGAGGTACATTCTTTTGATGTGAAAGACCATGAAAGGAAAATGTTAGTTCCCGTAATTGAAGAATCAGAACGTCTGAGCCAAAATATGGTAAGTATTTTTAAAGTTACCAATGATATTGATACAGATATTATTGATACAGCTAACCAAGGGGAATACGATTTATTATTAGTAGGTTTAGGACAGTCTATTTTTGACGGAACTTTGCTTGGAAAAATACTTGGTTTTACAACCAGAATAGTAAATCCTGATCGTCTGATTGATAAGTTTACCGGAAAAGAAGGTTTGTTTGAAAATTCACCTTTCGATGAAAGAACGCGTCATATCATAGCCAAGAGTAAAATGCCTGTCGGAATTTTTATCGATAAGAATCTGGAAGAAGTCAATCAGGTTTTTATGCCTGTTTTTAGTAAGGAAGATGCTTTTTTAATTGAATATGCTAAAAAACTAATCAATAATAATGGCTCACAAATTACTGTTTTAGATGCAAGTGGCGAAGTAAAAAGTACTCGTGACCTTCAGGAAACGATTCGTTCTATTGAACAGATTGCTCCAAATCATATCATGATTATGCATGACAGAACAATTAAAAAAGAGTTTCTGGAAAGTCAGAACTTAATGATTATAAGCCTTGACAGCTGGAAGAAACTAATTGAATCCCAAAGTACATGGCTGAATAATACGCCTTCTGTTTTAATTTTGAAACCGTAGATAAGTTTTAAATTCCAAAATTTGAAATCCCAAATTCCAATCTTTAAAAATTGGGATTTGGGATTTGTTTTTATACATTGTTTTTGTCACGTTTTATTTGTCAGGAATGACAAACCAGACTTGGAATTTGGTTTTTTTGTTTTGTTGTGTGATTTTTTCTTACGTCTAAATTGACAAGATTGTAGTTGATTTATCAATAATGAAATTTCTTTTGAAGCCTACAGCCCCAGCCCTGATGGAAACGGCATCCTTTTGTGCCGGTGTTCGGCATAAAAGATATAGTGTACAGCAGGAAACAGTTTCTTAAAATGATTCTTAATTTACAATCCTAAGTCAATAACATAAGATATTTTGACTGCAATGTTATCTTCGACTTTCAGCAGCTGATTTGGACCATAACGATAAAATCCGCCTATGCCAAGACCTTTATAGATTTTGTTTAGCTCAATTCCGGATTCAAAAAAGCCTTTGTCCAAAGTTTTGTAAATTGGTCCAACATGTTGTTCCGGATTTCTCATACTTCCCCATGCCATTCTTGTCACAAGCACTAATGAAGGACGAACTTTTCTCATTAATTTAATTCGGTCAAAGCCATGTTTAATCTGAAACAAAACATATTGACTAGAGAAAAACTCATTAAAATACATAGTTTCGAAACTGTTTCTGCCTGAAAAAGTAATACGCTGAACAATAGTTTCTTTGGTAAGGTTATTAGGACCGGTATTGTATAAATGTGTAATTGGTATGTCTCCCATTGCGTATCCTCCCTGAAGTAATAAACTTGTTTTTTGACCATTCAGATATTTTTTCTCGTATTCAGTCTTAAAATCTATTTTTCCAAAATTAAAATCATTTCCTAACACATTAGGTAAAGATTGCGTGTATTGAAAAGTAAATCTCGGAAATCTTTTCTCAGATTCGGTTCTGCCTGTTGGGGTTTGCATAAAATCACTAAACGGCGCCCATACAATCGACAACATTGCGGTTGTCATAATGTAACTGGAATATAATTTTCCGTCTAAATTAAAAAGATAATCAAATTTAGGCTCGACATAATTTCTTGAAAATTCTAAAACAGCTTCAGTTTTAGGAATGATTTTAGTTTGAAGATTAGTTTTCCAACTAATATATTGATAAAAAGTACTAATATTAATAGGACGTGGATCATAAATTTTGAAAACACGTTTGTCAACTGCAAAAAATGTACTCGCAATTTCGCGAACATCGTCAGTATAATAAGCGTTTAGCCATGTATTGGTGTTTTTGTCCAGCAAAATCCCGGAGCCTATACTGTACTTAAAAGCGCCGTCTTTAGTACCATATGCCGAATATCCTTCAATTCTAAAATTTTTCGAAAAGCGGTCATTTGTAATTCCGCCAAGGCCTAATCGAAAACCTTCGTAGTTATTAAAACTAATTATTTTCTTTAAATCAAGATCAACCGGACCAATAGGAAAGTATCCATTGATGATTTTTCTGCCTAAGCCTAATCGTTTTTCTATTCTTTTATTTGCGGAAAGACTGTCCAATAAAAAATATGTTTTTTGACTTTTTAAATCAAGGCTGTCTTTTCGATATTGATTCCAAAATGTTTCAGGCTGTTTGCTGGCATTGTCTTTAATTTCAATATAAAGTGATGGATTTTTTATTTGGGAATTGGTGTTGTAGTGAAAATCAAAATTAGTGCTTTCAGAAAGTAAATAAGTAAAATCCGAGGCTACTTTTTTTCTTGGCCCAGAATTTTCTTCTGCATCGGCATCAAACTGAATCGTTCCGCCTAAAATTTTAATATTTTCTTTATTTTTTCCTTTTACAATTTTGAAAGTACTGCTGCTTTGAAACCAAACTTTTTCCTTCGGAACATATTCAAATTCATGGATGCCGCTAATGTCTAAAACGCCTTTTATACGCATTACAGCTTTCGCAACAGCAAAATTTTCCTGATCGATATATAAAACGCCTTCGAGTCCGTTTGATTTCCTTTTCTTCTTGTTTTTGAAATAAATCATGTAGGTGTTTCTCCCTTTGACAGCTACAGTGTCAAGAAGTTTATAGTTATAATCTGTAAGTGCATTATCTGCAATCGGACTTTGATGTTTAGTTTCGAACAATTCGTATTTCGGATCGTAAATAGATATCGATTGTAAATTAAAGGCAATAACTTCATATACAGGTTCTTTAAAACCAGCTATTTTTGTACCCAGGATAGTTTCTTTGAGTTTTTTATTTCCAAACTGATATTGAGAAACTTTCTCGGTTTGAAATAAGTGCTGTTTACTGATTATTTCTTTAAACTTATAATCGGATGAATCTATATTTATTCGTTTTTTATTAAAATCTTTATAGGCGGCTGATGAATCAATCCTGCCGTTGATCGAATCAGGATTTGCCGTTACAATAAGTTTATTGTACGTTTTATATTCAAAGCTGCTTAACTTTTGTTGCGGATTGTTATTGTTTTTATTGGCAATTACTTTTCTTAAAATCGCCAATGCAGGATTCTCATTTGAGACAATAACTTCTTTCAGGTTATCCGTTTTCTCCTTAAGCGAAACAGGATAAAACTTTTTATTGTCTGAAACAGTAATAATTTTAGTTTCAAACCCAATGTATGAAACTGTAAAAGAAGTAATTTTTGATTTGGATGAAAATATAAATTTTCCATCAACATCCGTAACGGTATTGTTGTTGTCTGAAGTTGTAATAGAGGCAAACGGAAGTGGTTTGTTTTTCGAGTCGTTTACAATTCCGTTTATTTGAAATTGCGCTTGTATAGTAAGCGTAAAAAACAAAGTTAAAAAACAGAATAGCTTCATACGGAGTATTATAGTTTCAAAAACGAAAAGTATTTGATTTTGGTATGCAAAAATAACAATAAAAAAATCCGTCCAGTACAATTTAACTAAACGGATTTTTAATTTATGTTAAATAAATTACACTTTCATGATTTCGGCCTCTTTTGCAGCCAGTAATTCATCTATTTTTCTGATGTATGTATTCGTTAAGTTTTGAACCTCTTCCTCGGCAGATTTGCAAATATCTTCAGAAGTTCCTTCTTTTTCTAATTTTTTAATCTCACTATTAGACTCTTTACGTACGTTACGAACACCAATTTTCGCATCTTCTGCTTCAGATTTTGCTTGTTTTGCCAAATCTCTACGACGTTCTTCTGTCAAAGGCGGAACACTGATAATAATAACGTCTCCATTATTCATTGGGTTGAAACCAATATTGGCAACCATAATTGCTTTTTCGATAGTCTGAAGCATGTTTTTTTCAAACGGCTGCAAAGTGATTGTTCGGGCATCGGGAACACTGATTTTAGCCACCTGCGAAAGTGGTGTTGCTGATCCGTAATAATCTACAAAAACACTTCCAAGCATGGCTGGTGATGCTTTTCCGGCGCGAATGTTAAGAAATTCTTTCTCTAAATGCGCAATCGAACCATTCATTGATTCTTCAGTACTATCTAATATAAATTCTATTTCTTCAGTCATTTTTTTAGATTTTTAGATTTTAGATGATTGGATTTTTAGATTTCCTAAAAATGTTTACATCTAAGTATACTAATTTATATAACTTTAATTTTTTAATGATTGTTTAATTTGTGGATTGTTGCAACTTCTAAAGATCGAATAATCTAAATATTTACTACAGTTCCTATGTTTTCTCCTTCACAGATTTTTAATAAATTTCCAATTTTGTTCATATCAAAAACAACGATTGGCAATTTGTTTTCCTGACTTAAAGTAAAGGCGGTTGTATCCATTACGTTTAGTCCTTTTTTAAGCACATCATCAAATGAGATGTTGTCAAATTTTACAGCGGAAGCATTTTTTTCAGGATCACAGTCATAAACACCATCAACACGGGTTCCTTTTAAAATAACATCAGCATTAATTTCGATTCCTCTTAAAACAGCAGCAGTATCCGTAGTGAAATATGGATTTCCTGTTCCGGCACCAAAAATTACAATTCTTCCTTTTTCAAGATGGCGATCTGCTCTTCTTTTGATATAAGGCTCAGCAATAGATTCCATTTTTAGCGCTGTTTGAAGACGGGTTTTCATTCCTTTATCCTCAAGGGCACCTTGCAAAGCCATTCCATTAATTACGGTAGCAAGCATTCCCATATAATCGCCTTGTACTCTATCCATACCGGCACTTGCACCAGCAACGCCCCTAAAAATATTTCCTCCTCCAATAACAATAGCAATTTCTATTCCTTTACTGTGGATCTGCTTAATTTCTTCAGCATATTCGGCTAATCTTTTAGGGTCAATTCCGTATTGTAAGTCACCCATTAAGGCCTCGCCGCTAAGTTTTAGAAGAATTCTTTTATATTTCATGTGTGTTGCGTTAATTTGTGCAAATATAGACATATTCTGTTTTTTTAAAATAATGTTTTTAAAAATTAATTGCTCTTTTCTGTTTAAATTTATTAATGATTTTTGTGTTCATTTTTTTTGATGTGATAAAAGTCATTTCCTGCCTTTTTTTAAATTCCTAAATTTATAGGATTAAAAACGAAACATATATGAAAAGTATTGTAGCCAAAGCATTATTCAATAGTTATTCTTATACTGAATATCGAAAATTAGTTACCGATTTATTATCAGAAGGAAAATCAACGGGCAGCCAACAATCTGAAAGTCTCACACATTATACAAGTTTGAATGAAGCCCGAATGAAGCGTCTCGACAAAACGATCAAAATTTCTGAAGATACTATCGATAAGCTGCAAAAATTAGACAATCATTATATTTGGCTGGTAATTTCTGAAGGCTGGTGTGGAGATGCAGCGCAAATATTACCGATCATAAATAAAATGGTTTCAGAGTCAAATAAAAAAATCGATCTGCGAATTGTTTTGCGGGATGCAAATGATGAATTAATGAGCCATTATTTAACAAATGACGGAAGGGCAATCCCGAAAGTTATTGTGATTTGTAAAGAAGCCGGAATTGTTCGTACTGATTGGGGACCAAGACCAAAAGGGGCAACCGAATTAATGGCTGATTACAAAAAAGAATTTGGAGTAATTGATGAAAAAATCAAAACCGATTTACAGCTATGGTATTTGGCCGACAAAGGTATTTCTGTTCAGGAAGAATTGCTTGTAATCATGGAAAATATCAAATATAATCGATTGTAATTTTTGTAATGTGGCTTTAAATTGTGTGTAAATTTGTTAATTAATTGATAATAAATAGTATACGTTTAAAAATGTATAAAAAATATTTTTATTTTAATATAAAATTTTATACCTTCGTAAGATGAATCCCACATCTATTATATTTTTGATTTACTTTTAATGGTGTTTATTTAATATTTAACAATTAAAAATGCATTATTATGAAAAAGTTATTCGAAAGGTTTTATGATTTTTTTTCAAGATTTTTGTTTGATGGAAAAAACATACCTCATTATTGAAAAAACAAGTATGGAATAGGTATACTTTAATTTAGGAGCAGGCACATTACTATCGTCTTTTCTTGTAATGTGCTTTTTTTATTATTATAACTTAAGGCTTTCTTCAAACAAAGTAATATCAATCGCATCTTTTACATCATAATCACCAATTTTGGTTCTGCGTAAAACTGTTAAGTGAGAACCTGAATTCATTGCTTTTCCAAAATCAAAAGCTAAAGAACGAATATAAGTCCCTTTGCTGCAAACTACCCTAAAATCGATTTCAGGCAATGCAATTCGAGTGATTTCAAATTCGTGGATCGTAGTTTTTCTGCTTTCAATTTCGATAGTTTCTCCTGCCCGGGCATGTTCATATAAGCGAACGCCGTCTTTTTTAATCGCAGAAAAAATAGGTGGTTTTTGGTCTATTTCGCCTAAAAATTGTTTTACCGTTTCATGAACCAAAGTTTCATCTATATGCTCCGTTGGAAAAGTCTGATCGATTTCTGTCTCTAAATCATATGATGGAGTAGTGGCTCCGATATAAAAAGTTCCCGTATATTCTTTGGCCTGACCTTGCAATTCGGAAATTCTTTTGGTGAATTTTCCGGTACAGATTAATAATAATCCGGTTGCTAAAGGATCTAAAGTTCCTGCGTGACCAATTTTGAACTTTTTTGGAAGTCCTACTTTATTGATTAAAAGGTATTTTAATTTATTGACTGCCTGAAACGAACTCCATTTTAAAGGTTTGTCAATCAATAAAATCTGTCCGTTTAAATATTCTTCAGTCGTCATTATATAATTGTAAGAGGATGAATGAAAAAGTGGATCAATAATAAAATGATTCCGGCAATTATTCGGTAATAACCAAAAACTTTAAAACCGTTTTTAGTAAGGAAACCAATAAATGTTTTAATAGCCAAAAGTGCTACAATAAAAGCGACAACGTTTCCGATAATTAATAAATTAACCTGATCGTGAGATAACTCAAATCCGGCTTTATAATAATCGTAACATTTTTTTACGGTTGCGCCCAACATTGTCGGAACAGCTAAAAAGAATGAAAATTCTGCAGCAGTAGTTCGTGTTAGTTTTTGAGACATACCTCCAACAATACTTGCCCCGCTTCGTGAAACTCCGGGAATCATGGCAATACATTGAAATAATCCAATTTTAAAGGCTTGTAAATAAGTGATTTCCTGAGAAGTTTCTGCTATATTTGGTTTGTTGAACCATTCGTCAACCTTCAATAAAATAATTCCGCCAATCAGTAGAGATATAGCAACTGTAACTGGATTTTCTAATAATCCGTCTATGATATCACTCAACAATAATCCTAAAACTACTGCTGGAATAAAAGCGACTATAAGTTTAAAGTAAAAATCAAGTGTCTGAAAGAAACGTTTAAAATATAAAACGACTACAGAAAGTATAGCGCCTAGCTGAATTACGATCGTAAAAAGTTTAGTAAAATCGTCGTGGGCAATTCCAAAAAAAGAAGAGGCAATAATCATGTGACCAGTTGAAGAAACAGGTAAAAATTCTGTGATTCCTTCAATAATGGCAAGAACGATAGCTTGTAATGTATTCATGGAAGACTTTAGATTTTAGATTTCAGATTTCAGATTTGTCACCCTGAGCGAAGTCGAAGGGCTTACCAAATCCAAATCTTGAAAATCTATTTATTTGGATTTTTTGAAAATAGAATAAATCGTGATTCCAAAACCAATTAAAACGGTAGTTGGTGCCAAGCGAATGCGTCTGAAGCTAAAAACATCTTCACTGAAAACATTCGGATTATCACTTCCTCCACCAGACATTAAAATAAATCCCAGTGCAATTACTGCAATCCCTATCAAAAGAATTTTGTAGTTGATGCCATCAAAAAGGAATTCTTGCTTTTGATGTTGTTGTTCTTCTTTAATATTGTTTTTCATCTCTATAATTTGTCACCCAGAGCGGAGTCGAAGGGCTTTTGTTTAAAATCTAATATCTGAAATCAACAATCTAAAATTAATATAGATCGTCAGTTCTTAAATTCAGGAAACGTTGTGTTGCAAAGTGTGTGCTGACCCAGGTAATCAGAACACCTAATCCGAAAACGCCCAATAAAACCAATCCAATCAGGGCTTTGTCTTCTAAAATTCCTAATCCCGGGAAATTCGTTTCAACATACATTAAAAGACCAATCAGGGCAATAATGGCTAATCCTGCTCCCAGCATTCCTAATTTTACACTTCGCATTACAAAAGGTTTACGGATAAATGCTTTTGTTGCGCCAACCATCTGCATGGTTTTAATGATGAAACGGTTAGAATGTATGGATAAACGTAATGAACTATTGATTAATAAAACAGCAATTATGGTCAGGAAAGCTGTGATAATTAATATCCACATACTGACTTTTTTGATATTGTCGTTAACCAGATTTACCAATTGTTTATCGTAAACAATATCTGAAATCATTGCGTTTTTGCGTAATTTACTTTCGATCCTTAAAATGCTGTCTCTCTCAACATAATCTGCTTTTAGGTGAATGTCATAAGAATTCAATAATGGGTTTTCTCCTAAAAACGTAAGGAAATCTTCTCCAATAATATCTGTATGTTCTTTTGCAGCCGTTTCTTTGGTAACATAAACAAATGATCTCGCATACGGAGCTCTTTTCAATTCGGTGTTGAAAGTTTTTATAACACTATCATTAGCTTCATTTTTAAAGAAAACCGTCATTGCGATTTTTTCTTTAAAGTCATCTGCCAGTTTTTTAGAATTTATAATGAATAATCCCAGTACTCCCAAAAGGAATAATACCAGAAATACACTTAATACAACCGAAAAATAAGAGGAAATTAACCTGCGCTTTTGAAATTTATCAAAGTTAGAACTCATAGTATGCTTAAATTATGTGGTAAAAATAATAAACAATTTCTTTATTTGAAGTTAATAACGGCCAAAGTTTTAACTTTAGTACAATAAATATACGATTCAGGATTTAATTAATCAAGAATAAAAACCTTTGCACTTGAACCTCTGCAACTTTGAACCTTAAAAATTAGATTTTTCTAACTTCCCAAACCAATGACAAATAATACAAGCCACCAATTGACGGCCCGCCAAGAATAGAGGTATAGGCTTTGTTCAAAATATTGGTTCCGCCTAATTTGGCTGTGATACCTGATTTTTTGAAACTGTAATTTACCTGCGCATCCATAGACCAGTAAGCAGGAACGTTCCCGCTTACTAAAAAAGAGACATAATCATAATTGTTTTGGTATCGTGCACTTACACTTGTACCCAGGTTTTTCCAGATGTTTTCTGCGATCAGTGTTCCGTTTACATTAAATTCAGGAGTATTGAAACCATCTTCCAAACCATCTTTGTCGTCTGTTCGGTCAAGTTTGGTATAGGTTAGATTTCCTAAAGCCGTAAAGATTTGATTAAGTCTATATTTTAAACCTAAACTTCCTCCGTAATTGTAAATTTTACTTTTAGAATTTGTCCATAATCGGTAACGATTTTGAGTAGTTTTAGAATACAAAGCGGTTGGAATAAGTGCCAAATCTGTTGTATTCGGAATACTTGCTTCGACCTGGGCAATGAAATTTTTATAAGCGTTGTAATAGAAATCAGCATCGATAAACAGTGCTTTATTTAATGCAATTCCTTTAAAACCAAATTCAAAAGAATTTACAAATTCAGGTTTCAAATAAGTATAAGGATTTTTCTGAAGTGTATTTTTGTTTTTTTCAATCCCCGCTGCCTGAGTAATTCCAAGCGTATTCACGTCACTATTTACCTGCGATTGAAATTTATCTATGGAAGCTTTGGTATAGGAGTTTTCGAAAATACCATCTGACATAATTCGCAATCCGCCGACACGTTTTACACCACCGCTGTTTACATTTGAAAAACCTTCAAAAATACTCGGGAAACGATAGCCGCTTTGGTAAGAAGCCCTAAAATTGATAGTTTCTTTTGGAGAATAAACTGCTGTAAATTGAGGTGTGAATTTCGTGTTGAAATAATCGGCTTTGTCCATTCTTAAAGTCATGCCTAAACGTAACTTTTCATTAAATAAATCTTTTGTCAATTGTGTGAATGCACCTGTTTTTTGATACGTTAGATTTCCAGAATCATTTTTTGGATTGATAAAATAATTTCCGTCAGGTACAATAATATAAGTTCTGTAATCGAAACCGCTTAATAATTTTGCATCGACTTTTTCGAAGAAAGAAGGAAAAAGTTTGTCCCAGTTTAATAAACCTTCGGCATGGACCAAAGATGATTTTACTCGTAAAGCCGCACCAATATCCCAATTATTGATATTGACTAATTCGTTTTTCTTTGCTTCATAAGCAGCAGTTCCCGGCTCAAATCTCCCGGCATCAGATGTAGTTCTGGCTATTTTATGTGCATCAGGAATACTTGATCCATTTGTTATTGCATTTTGGTATGCTGCAGAATAATCGGCGAACCAGTTATTGTCTGACTTGTAAGCGCGATCCATGTTTTCGGCTAGTGAACGCATATTATAAGAGTTTCCGGTATTTTCGGAAGTTATATATCCTTTTACCTGAAAAATTGGAGTATGATAATCAACAGCAAATTGATTTAAAGTATAATCGTCTAGTCTAAACCGATTCGAACGTTGATAAATTGTATTGATCAATGACGTTTTATAGGTTACAGCTAATTCATGTCCTTTCTTCGGACGAAAATAAAAGCCAATATCCGCTTTGTAATTTTTGATTTCATAATCAGAAATATCGGTTTCGCGATAACCGGTTCTTGCAACAACGTAATTTTTACCATTTAAAGACAACGTTTTTCTATTGGCCGATTCATTTCCATAACCATTAACTTCATCATAAGCAGGATTGTCCGTTCCATATAAATTGGTTGAAGCATTTACGTTTGGAGCCAGATCTGTTCGATCGTCTGCAACCCAATCTGTTCCGCCTGTAGAAGAGGCGTTTAGTTTTATCGCTATTTTATCGCTGAATGCCTGAGCATATCTTAAGTTAAACTGCGAATAAATTTTGGGTGAGAATCTATCAATATTCCCAATATGATTTACACCAGTCAATTGCTGAATGCTTATTCCCTGATATTCAAATGGATTTTTAGTCTGAATATTTGCCAGCCCGTTAATTGCGTTCATTCCGTATAAAGCCGAAGCTGTTCCCGGGATAATTTCAATTTTATCAATGTCAAGGTCGTTTGCGCCAAGGGCATTCGCAATTGGAGCACCTAAATGTGGCGCCTGATTATCGATTCCGTCTACTAATTGGACAAATCTGACATTGGTTGTATTGGCAAATCCTCTTGTATTAATGACTTTGAAACCTAAACTTGGTGTAATAATCTGAACACCTTTTACATTTTCGAGCGCTTCAAAAATACTTGGCAACCCCATATTTTTTGCTTCTGCCGATTTTAATTGCTCAATACTTATAGGAGAACGCATTAAATTTTCGGATCGGCGAGAAGCTGTGATTACAATTTCATTCAGAACTTCCTTTTTAATGCTGTCCTGATTTATTTTTGAATTTTCTGTTTGGGAAAAACTTTTAAAACTTATAAAAAATAGAAACAGGTATAATTGTAATTTCATAATTTGAATTTAAATTCAGTATGTTTTTAAATGAATACTGAAAATACTAAAATTGGTTTGGGTATTAATTTTTTTAATAAAATTCAGTATGCTTAAAATGAATGGGTGATTAAATTTTTAGAACTTCAGACTTTGAGTTTCTTTTTGGGCAAAATCCTTAATGCGTTTTTCAACTTCATGAAAAATCGAAATCGCTTTGTCTCCGGCCTCAGTTAATTTTGCACCACCACCGCCTTTTCCGCCAAGAAGTTTTTCTACCAAAGGACTTTCGGCACGTTGGTTCATCTCTTCGACTAATTGCCAAGCCTGACGATACGACATTTTCATTTCTTTTGCGGCATTGGTAATCGAACCCGTTTTTCTGATGTTTTCGAGCAGCCAGATTTTTCCAATTCCTAAAAATGGTCCTTCTGCTTCCTGAATCCAAAGTCGTACTTCGATAGAATATTTTTTATTGCTTCCCATTTTATCCTTTTAAAATCGATACTAAAAATAATCTTTTTAAAACCATTGGGGTATAATTTCTAAAAGTTTAATTTAACACACTTCGACTACTCTTAGTACGGGTTATAAACATAGATTTTATATGTAAAAGAAAATAATAAAGAAATATATTTCTTCACTGACAACTTTGTGTGTTTTAAATAAGTGAAACGCTTTTTTTTATAATTCAAGAATCTATGCCTCTATGTGTTAAAAACAATCTTTTTAATTGAAATTATTCCTTCCATTTCATAAACAATAAAACTTATCCAATAATTAAAAACTAAGTATTGTTTCGCAAATATAAGTATTTTTACTTAGTATAAATACATATTTTGTTATTTTATTTGTTTGTCAACGAAATAGCTTTGGTACAATCTGTAATAAATGTAAATTTGCGCACTTAATTCGGTGATAAAATCTTTGAATCTTTGTCACTCTGAACCTTTGAACTTTATAGAATGAAATACAATCCGAACGAAATCGAAGAAAAATGGCAGAAATATTGGGCTGAAAACCAAACTTTTGCTGCAAAAAACAATTCTGAAAAACCGAAGCATTATGTGTTAGACATGTTTCCTTATCCATCCGGAGCGGGATTACACGTTGGGCATCCGCTGGGTTATATTGCTTCAGATGTGTATTCTCGTTTCAAAAGACATCAGGGTTTCAATGTTTTGCATCCAATGGGTTACGACAGTTTTGGATTACCGGCAGAACAATATGCGATTCAGACCGGACAACGCCCGGAAGATACAACGCGTGTAAATATTGACGGTGGAGTAGACAAAGAAGGAAAAGAAATTGCGGGATACAGAAAACAACTGGACAAAATCGGGTTTTCATTTGACTGGAGTCGTGAGGTACGTACTTCAAATCCGGATTATTATAAACACACACAATGGATTTTTATTCAGTTATTCAATTCCTGGTACAATAAAAATTCAGACAAAGCCGAAGATATTTCGACTTTGGTTGCCATTTTTGAAAATGAAGGAAATGCAACTGTAAATGCAGTTTGCGATGATAACATTATTTCTTTTTCGTCAAGCAAATGGAACGCATTTTCAGCAGACGAACAGGAAAAAATCCTTTTGCAATACAGATTAACGTATTTGGCTGAAACCGAAGTAAACTGGTGCCCTGGTTTAGGAACTGTTTTGGCGAATGATGAAATCGTAAACGGAGTTTCAGAACGTGGCGGATATCCTGTAATCCGTAAAAAGATGACCCAATGGAGCATGCGAATTTCTGCTTATGCTGAACGTTTATTGCAAGGCTTAAATGATATCGACTGGAGCGAATCGATAAAAGAATCACAAAGAAACTGGATTGGTAAAAGTGTTGGTGCGATGGTTTCTTTTAAAGTACTTAGTCCAAAGTCCTTAGTGCAAAGTGAAGCTGCACTTTCAGACTTAGGACTTGGGACTAAGGACTCTTTTATTGAAGTATTCACAACAAGACCCGATACAATTTTCGGAGTAACCTTTATGACCTTAGCTCCAGAACACGAGCTAGTAGCAGAAATCACTACACCTGAACAAAAAACAATAGTTGAGGCATATATAGAAAAAACTGCAAAACGTTCGGAGCGTGAGCGTATGGCCGATGTGAAAACCATTTCGGGCGTATTTACAGGAGCTTATGCAGAACATCCTTTTACAAAAGAACCAATTCCGGTTTGGATTGGGGATTACGTTTTGGCTGGTTACGGAACAGGTGCTGTAATGGCGGTTCCTTGCGGAGATGAAAGAGATTATGCTTTTGCGAATTTCTTTAAGGGTCAGAATGGAATGCCGGAAATCAAGAATATTTTTGCGAATGTTGATATTTATGAAGCAGCTTACGGATCAAAAGATAATGTGGAGATCGCTAATTCTGATTTCCTAAACGGATTGAATTATAAAGATGCGACACAAAAAGCAATCGCAAAATTAGAAATAATCGAGCAAGGAACCGGAAAAACAAATTACCGTTTGCGTGATGCAGTTTTTTCCCGTCAGCGTTATTGGGGAGAACCTTTCCCGGTATATTATGTAAACGGACTTCCAAAAATGATTGATGCACAGCATTTGCCAATTGTTTTACCGGAAGTAGAGAAATATTTACCAACCGAAGACGGCCTGCCTCCTTTAGGAAACGCTGCTGTTTGGGCTTGGGACACAAAAAATAATAAAGTTGTCAATACAGATTTGGTTGACAATGTGACGATTTTTCCTTTGGAGTTGAACACTATGCCAGGTTGGGCGGGAAGTTCCTGGTATTGGATGCGTTATATGGATGCACACAACGAAACCGAATTTGCAAGCAAAGAAGCGTTGAAATATTGGGAAAGCGTTGATTTGTATATTGGCGGAAGCGAACACGCAACCGGACACTTATTATATTCTCGTTTTTGGAATAAATTCTTAAAAGACAAAGGTTTTGCTCCAACCGAAGAGCCATTCAAAAAATTGATCAATCAGGGGATGATTTTGGGAACTAGTGCTTTTGTTTATAGAATTTATCTGAAAGTTTTAGATAAATCTAAGGAGATTAAAAAAAGTGAGAGAGAAGTCTCTTATCCTATGGATGCAATAAAATATCTATCTCAAAATTATACTTATTATACTTCATTTAATTATTTAACAGATTTAACAGATGGTAAAATTGAACCTTCTAGTGTCGAATCTGGTTTGGTAATCACAGTTTCTAATTTAGAATTAGGAAAAGATCTTATGTCTGAATTTGAAGTTGAAAAGGAAATTATTGATAAAGTGATGTTAGGAGAATATATATTGGATGTTACTTTTGATCCAATTCGAATTCCAATTAAACATATTAATAATAGTAATGAATTAGATGTTGAAGGTTTAAAAAATGGATTTCATCAATTATCAACTTCAAACTTCTTTTATAAAGGAAAATTTATTGTTGGAAGAGGAGTTGAAAAAATGTCGAAATCTTATCATAATGTAGTAACTCCGGATGATATTTGTAACGAATACGGTGCTGATACTTTGCGTTTGTACGAAATGTTCTTAGGTCCGTTAGAGCAGGCAAAACCTTGGAATACCGCTGGAATTTCGGGAGTTTTTGGTTTCCTTAAAAAGTTATGGAGATTGTATTTTGATGAAAATAACGGTTTAATCGTAAACAACGACGAACCAACAAAAGACAACTTAAAA
>JBDTRA010000068.1:0-27901 GCA_039931915.1 Flavobacterium sp.
TTGCATAATCTTCGTTTTTGGTAACTCTAAGTTATGCTTTTACATAGATGCTACAATCGATTTGCGGATTTAGTGGAATTACCGTTTTTTAATCATATTTTCGTTTAGCCGAAAGTACTCAGTTTCAAAACCCGCAAACCGCTTGTAGCGCCAGAACGTTAGCCGTCACCCTATGAGCGACCCTGCAAAAATTGAACAGACAGACAAATTACTTCATTTTGACAACGACTTTTGACAAACCCTACAAAAAAACGGCAAACATTTGAAATCAAACATTTGCCGTTAAAAACTAATTTTGTAATTGTTTTGAATTT
Organism: Flavobacterium sp.; assembly: GCA_039931915.1. Classification (GTDB taxonomy): domain Bacteria; phylum Bacteroidota; class Bacteroidia; order Flavobacteriales; family Flavobacteriaceae; genus Flavobacterium. The sequence continues at coordinate 315 of JBDTRA010000068.1, forward strand.
GCTTTTTGGTTGAGAATACCCCAAGCAACTTTTGGTAGAAACCTACTCAAAAAATAAATTGCTTTTGTATCACCGACACGAATTTTATAAGTGTTATTTTTCAGACCTTTGATTAGACCATTTACCAATTTTTCAGGAGACATTGCTTTTGCTTCAATTCCATCAGCCATTGCAGTTGCAACCAACGGTGGAGAGAGTTCAAAAACTTTGACATTACTATTCAAAATCTGCAAATGATTACGCAAACTATCAGTATAAAAACGAACAGCAACTTTTGACGCTGAATAAGTTGGTGTTAAATTTAACGGAACATAACTTAAAACAGAAGCAGTATTTATAATTGCACTTTCTTTTTTGGATTTCAGCATTTCCATAAACAAGTTGTTTAGACGAATAACGCCTAAATAATTGATGTTCATTTCATATTCGGCAGTTTCAAAATGTTTATCGTTTGAAATCCCTAAATTTTGTGGTTTACTAATTACACCAGCATTGTTATACAGAATATCAATACCACCCAATGCTTCAATTTGACTGAATAGTTTTTTTGCATCGTCAGAATTGGCGACATCACTATTAAAAGTTGTAATTGTTGGAAACTGTTTTTTAGCGTTATCTAATTTTTCTTGGTTTCTACCTGTAATGATAACCTTACAGCCATTTTCCAAAAATTGTTTAACGGCTTCAAGTCCAATACCAGAACCACCACCAGTTATCAAAATTGTTTTATTTTTTAATTCCATTTTCTAAAATTTTAAATATTAATTTGTAATTTCGCTTTTAATTTGCAAGTGTAAAGATATATAATTACTTTTAATTTGCAAGTAATATTTTAAGAAAATGGAAAAAAATAAAAAAAGGTCAGAATGTCCTATTAGTTGCTCACTTGATATTTTTGGCGACAAGTGGTCATTACTTATCCTTAGAGATATGATGTTTCTTCAAAAATCAACTTATGGAGAATTTTTGAAATCAGAAGAAGGAATTGCAACAAACATTTTGGCTTCAAGACTTCAAGGTTTGGAAGACAATCAACTTATACAAAAATTAGAACACCCTGAAAGCAAAGCCAAGTTTTTATATAAATTAACTCAAAAAGCAATAGATTTACTACCTGTAATTGTTGAAATATATTTGTGGGCAGACAAATATTCTGAAATTCCAGCAGATATTAAATTGACAATTAAGGACGTAAAAAAAGACAAAAACGAATTTATAAAAACAACGACACGACAATTAAAGAAACAAATAACGACCTAAAAAAGGGCGAACGGCTAACAGCTAGAGTTTCGTTGCGTGCGTAGCACGAACAATGAAACTCCTGTTGAACGGAACCGCTCTACATCCATCCCTTATGGGTTTTTCGATAATGAGTTATAAGAATTTCAAGAGGCTAATGCGCCTCTTTTTTATTGGAGAAGTTTTAACTTTCGTTTTTTAGTGTTTTTCATCACTTTTGGGCGTAAGTGCCCTTACCCGTAAGATCAGTTTTCACAGGGATTTGAAACTTTGGCTACCGCCAAGATACTAGACAGGCGGGCCTTCCGACCACGCAGATATCAACGCAACGATAACGCAGAATTGCATTCTCTGCCTAACACATCAGGGAATACAGGCAATAAAATAATGTGAATTTTGGTTTAGTTGTGAAAAAGCTGTTCTCTTTTGAGAGTGGCTTTTTTGTTTAATAAAGTTTTAGAATTAGGAGCAGTTTCCTGCTGTCCGTTATATCTTTTGTGATCTCGTAACAAAACGAGACCACAAAAGGATGCCACTTCCATCTGGGCTGGGGCAGTGGTTTTCATAAGAATATTTGGAGATTATTAATTTCCGATAAATAAAAAATCCTTTTAATGATTTGTAAGAAAAAATAAATACATTTGAAAAAGAATAATACGCAACAAACATTCGCCTATACACACAAATTGGGTAGATTGACGAATGTTTGTTGCGCATATATACGAGTTAGCGGTCATTGTAAAAAACCATACCTATGAAAAAATCATATTTAATATTTTCTGTTTTTTTGTTATTTTTTGGATGTAAAGACGAAGTAAAAAAGGTCGTGCCTAAAAGCGAACCAGTAACGATTTTTCCAAAAATAACAAATCCAAGAAATATTAAGTATAGGTCACTTTTTGATGAAGAAAATCCAACTTGGATTTCTACAGCAAACTACAACCTTAACTATATAGGAAAATTGAAAGATTCTATATCATTAGGGATAGAATCTTTCTCAATTGCTGAATTTCCTGAGAATAGAAAGAAAGGAGCTAAAATCGAAAAGCGACAACGTCCAAACGCAGAATATTATATTGAATGGGATAAAAAAAATCGTTATACATTTATGCAAGAGCAAAAAGTTGAAATTCAAATAAGCTCTAAAAAAATTAATAATTTTCATACTGCTCTATTACGAAATAGAACTAAAGATACAATTGCAATTGGTTTTGGAGATATAATTCCTTTGATTTTGGAAGCGAAAAATAAATCGGGTAAATGGAAACCTATACAAGAAAGATTTGTCTATATGTGTGGAAATGGAGTTGGGACTATCATTTTGCCCCCCAAAGAAATAGCCATAACATTGGTGCCAATTTTTAAAGGAAATTATAAAACTCAATTACGGCTTTCTATGGGAAGCAATAAATCAAATGCCGTTTGGGGAAATATAAATTACAGACAATTCGAAAGCAAGTTTGATGAAAATGGAAATTATAGAGAAGAATATAAAAATGAAATGAAAATGCGAGTAAACTACGACCGCTAACACTTGCTACAAGAGATTTGGGCAATTGGCTTAATTTAAAAATAGTCTTGTATTTGGGAAGTTTTGGCATAACCGAAAATAAGGCTTCATTTAATCCCAAACCTCTTGTAGCAAGGGAACGTTGTGCGACACTTTAACAGAAAACGGAAAATCAAAAAACATTAAACAAAAAATTACTCACATTATAATGAAAAAATATCTTTTTATCTTGTCAATCTTTCTTTTTTCTAGTCATATAATTTCTCAAGAAATCACGCAAAAAAATATAATTGGAAAATGGAAAGTAGTCAAAGTTTCAAAGAAGATTGACAATCCGAACTTAAAAGATATTGTTAAAAGTTTTAATTCAGCAACATTCGACTTTAAGGAGAATTTAGATTTTAATCTAACAACAGCTGACAATTCAAAGTTGTTTTCAATGGTTACAAATATGACTAACAAATCTAAATTAAATAAGAATAATTATGTTATCAATATCGGTAGCCAATCTGATGGCTACAATATTTTAAAAATAATTATAATTGAAGTTAATGGTAAAACAATTTTCCATTTGAGCGAAACAGAACTTGATTTAGAAGTACAAAAAGAGTAAAAAAAGAAACAGATATGAAATATTTAATTTTAATTAGCTCTTTTTTATTTGCAGGATGTTGTCATCAAGGTGGATATCATATAACTGTTTATAATAATTCAGACAAAGATTTATATTGTAGAACATATATAAATTCAAAAAACGGAAGTTTTAATTATCCCCCTCTGGTGCTCGTTTGCAACGAGTACCTACATAAATTGAAAAAGATAATTGTAGCGTTTATAACGCGGGCTACCAAAATAAAAGGTTCTTAATACGTTTTATTAAGCAGTAATTATCTAAAAAGCCACATTGCAAACGCTTTGATTTAGTTTGTAGAAGTAAATGCGTACTTTTTGCAAATGAGCCAGATCGACTCTTGTTTCGTTTTACGGAATTAATTTCTAACAGTTTATTTTCTCGATTTAGTGTAACTTTTAGTTTTGAATTCCAGGATTTCCTCCTTTAATTTTTTGTTTGTGTTATATATGAGATCATTTTGAGTTTTCATGATACTCAAAAGGTCATGCATGGCATTGAGATTTTCAAGTTGGGCGAAAACAATCTTTTCAGGGTCAGCTTTTGTATATCTTGTATTCATATTTTAGTTTTTTATAAAAAAAGTTTTACACAAATGTAAAACAAAATTACCCCTTGGTACAGCGCTTTTTACTTCCGTCTATTTCAATTACGCTTATGTTAACACTAACAAATAAAGGTTCGTTTGATGTTTTATCAAAGTTTTTCCTATATTCGCTAAAATAAGTATCAGTGCTTTTTATGGCACAAAGCCAACCCAAAATTGGTAGATTGGAGCCATTTTATGGCTGGTATATACAAGTTAGCGGTTATGCAAAAAAGCAAGTTACAATGCAACTATTTTAATTAGACAATATGACATTTGTAAATTATTTCCTCAGATACATTACTATTTCGCTCCTGTTTGTCGTTTCACATGTGAACGCTCAGGATACAGAGCCCTATAAATATCCACAAAGCGAAATTGTAACAATTCATTCCAAAGTTTTGAATGAAGACCGTAAAATTTATATTCATTGCCCTAAACCGGATTCAACAAATTTAGACAAACGATTCCCGGTATTGTATTTAATGGATGGTGAAAATCATTTCGAACTTCTTGCCCAGTATGCCGATTATCTTAGCCGGCCAGATGTCCTCGCAATACCTAAAATGATAATCGTGGGTATACCTAATACACAACGAAGAAGAGACTTAACGCCAACAGTGAGTATAACTGATTATTTAGGTAAACCCGACACCAGTAATTTGATCAAACCCAGCGGAGGAAATGAAAATTTTTTGAAATTTATCAACACGGAGTTAATACCAGCCATTGATAAAAGCTACAAAACGAAACCCTATAAAATTCTTGCAGGACACTCTTTCGGCGGGCTTTCATCTATCAATTGTATGTTGACGCATCCTGATATGTTTGATGCTTACATTGCTGTAAGTCCATCATTTTGGTGGGACAATAAGTATCTTTTAAAATTGGCCGACAAAAAACTAAAAAAAGGATCTACTTTAAATAAAATGTTCTTCTATAGCGATGGAAATGAAGGTGGCAGTTCCTCTTTTTTTCATTTAGATTTATTGGAGTTTGATTCCTTAATTTCAAATAAAAATTTAATGGGACTTAATTATATGTATAAACACTATCCAAGCGAAACGCATATGACGGAACCAATAGTTGCCTACTTCGAGGCATTAAGGTTTATTTTTAAGGAATGGGAAAAACATGACTAAAAATAAAAGGGGTGTAAGTAAATGCACCAACCGCTAACAAAAGTATTTGTAAAAGCAGGGCTGGACATTGTAACATCAGCTATGTGCAAGCATCAGCAGCTGTTGGGGTCAGGAATGTTTGTACCACATATTGATACAAATCCTCGGCATTAGAAGCCATCGAATAGGTTTTATGAAAAAACAAATCAGTTTGAAAACTGTCCAGCTTTTTTTGTGAATATCTAAAATCCAATGAATATCTTTGGTTGTATTAAGGCATCTTGTAATTGCATAATCTTCGTTTTTAGTAACTCTAAGTTATGCTTTTACATAGATGCTACAACGGATTTAGACAATTGGCTTAATGGGAAGTTGGTTTTGTATTTGGGATGATTTGGCAAATCCGAATAATGGGCTTAATATAGTCCCAAACCCGCTGTAGTAGTGGGACATTAACTTTATTTTAAAAAACCTGAAAATGATACCAAAAGAATTTGCAGAATTTATTTCATCTATGTGGTTTGAAGAAAATGGAGGGATTATAATTAATAAATATGAATTCAATAATGAAAATATTAAGTTAGAAGTATATCTTAATTCTGGAGATGAAGAAATAGAAAATCAAATTTGGGAAATTGATATCTTAAAATTAAAAACAGAGAAATTTGATATAAAATGGGATACGGAAATTGAAATATTAGAAGACCATTTTTTGCTTTGGGAATATATAGATAATCAAACAAGTATATATTTTAATGGTGAGAATAAAAATGCTGATAATTTATTAGCTGATATTTATCGAATGCATAAAAAAGAATTTGGAAATAAATTTGAGATAGAAAAATATCTAAATGATTGTATGAGTTTGAGTGATTTATGTAATTCAAAATCTGGCCTTTTTGCATATGGGCCAAAAAAAATTTTAGATAAATTTTTTGTATGTTTAGAAAAACATAACAGAAATCCAAATTTTGTAAAAAGTAATATCAATTCAAAATACAAAAACGAAACTGAAATTGAAATTGAAAAAACCCTTAAACTGTTGAGAATTGGAGAAAGTTATTTTATAGCCGAAAATTTCAATTTTAAGCAGAAAAGTAAATAAAAAACAACACTTATATTAAAAAGAGATGAAAGCAGACAAAACAAGCCGAACAGCTCAGTATATGGCTTTATTTAGAGCATTGGAAACAGAACGTGATGCAAACGATAAATTATTTTCTGATCATTATGCAATACACTTTCTTGAAGCCAAATTGAGATTTGCAGCCCGAATGTCTAAGTATTCAATTATTAGAAAATATATTTGTAATACAATTCAAAAGAAAATCCCGGGAGCATTCTCCTCAGGAATAGCCCGGACAAAATATATTGACGATTTACTACAATCAACAGTCGCAAATGGGGTAACGCAAGTAATAATTCTAGGAGCAGGTTTTGACACAAGAGCGTTACGGCTTGATTTTTTGAAGTCAATACCAGTAATAGAAATTGACCATCCAAACACATCCAATTTTAAAATCAAAACTTATAAAAGCCGTATTGGTAACCTTTCAAAAAACATTGAGTTTTATCAAATTGACTTTAATAAACAAAGCCTTGAAGAATTGGCTGCACAACATAATTTTGATTTTACAAAACCTACCACAGTTATTTGGGAAGGTGTCACAAATTATCTCACAGAAGACGCAATAAAAAATACTTTTAGTTTTATTGCAAAATTTACAACAAACAGTTATGTTATTTTTACTTATGTTCACAAAAAAATTCTTGAAAATCCAAGTTCGTTTTTAGGAGGGGAAAAGCTTTTGCAGAACCTTGACAGACTTGAAGAAAAATGGACTTTTGGGTTTCAGCCAGAGGAACTGTCAAGTTATTTAAAGCAATTTGATATATTGATTCTTGAGGATATGGGCGCAACTGAATATCGGGCTAAATATTTACCAAATCGAGCTGAAAATGGATATGAGTTTTATAGAGTAGCAATAGCAATAAAGCAATAACTACTACGGCTAACCGTCGTTTGGCAATATGGCGATTTTAGGTTTAATTTGAAATGGTTTTGTACTTGTAAAATTAATGTTTAACCGAAAGCTTAGGTTGTTTAATCCGCCACATTGCCAAGTGACCAGAACGTTATGCACATTATAAAACGACCAAATGTTAATTGAAAGTAAAGGAATAAGAACAGACACTTTTTACATACCATCGTTTGAATTGAACGAAGGGGAAATTATTGTTTTGCATTTATTCAATGGACAGCATTTCTATGAGACAGAAATGTTCCTCAAGGACATTTTTTGTGGAATAATGAAACACGAAAATGTTGTGGTTAATAAAAGTTTGATATTTGTAGAGCATTTTATAGAACCCACACTTAGACGACTTTTTTATCCGGTAAAAGTTGGAGAATACTTAAAAAAGAAAGCAAATTTTGACAGTCCATACGCAACAAAGATTTATGAAATTGACTGGATAAATGAAAAGACAAAAATGAATACATTTTCCGGTAATCCAAGACGATTATTAAGTTTATACGCAACTCTTTCCAAAACAAAAAATATTGTGTTTGATTTAGTTGCACAAGACCCAAAAGAAGCGGAAGAAACTTATGCAGTAGTTAAGGAGGTTGTAAAAAAAGGTGGTTCAGCAATTTTACTTGATTGTTTTGGAGATATGAAAAACGATTGTACAAAATATATTGAACTGCAATGGACGCAAGAATAATTCTACTACAACGGATTTGGACAATTGATTTAATGGAAATGATTTTAGCATCTGAATGATTTAGAAAATTCGAAAATAGGGCTTAATTTAGTCAAAACCCGCTGTAGTACCAAAATGCTAGTGGCTGTTATTGTTTCCCGAAACCGCTAGAAATAAAGCTTGAAACTAAAAAAACTTGAGTGGAAAAATAAAATATGAGTTTTCAGAAAAATCATGGCAACATTCTTCGCCTGGAGGTTGGTATTTTGTTTCGCTTCCAAAAGAAATGTCGAAAGAAATTAGGGGAATGTTAAGATCTGAAGAAGAAGGTTGGGGGAGATTAAAAGCGGTAGCTAAAATTGGGAATAGTGAGTGGAAAACCGCAATATGGTTTGATTCTAAAAAGGAAATTTATTTGTTGCCATTAAAAGCTGAAATCAGAAGAAAAGAAAATATCGAAGATGGAAAACAAATAGAAGTGTTTATATGGCTTTAATTGTGTAACCACGACTACTGAGGAAGCTTATTTTGCAATCGGAAATTGTAAAACAATGAATATTAGAAAAAACTAAAATAAATTATGATTTTATGAACTCAGAGATAAAATATAAAATCGACATCATCCCAACAGCTGAGCAGATAATAGAACTTTATGAAAATGCTTGCTTGCCTCGCCCTACGATGGATAAACTAAGAATTCAGAAAATGTATGATAATTCAAATTTGGTTGTTACAGCCTGGGACAATGACACATTAGTTGGAGTTTCCCGGTCTATTACAGATTGGGCTTGGAGTTGTTATCTTGCTGATCTGGCAATTCACCCGGACTATCAAAAATTTGGTATCGGTAAAAAGTTAGTTTATTTAACTAAGGAAAAACTTGGAGAAGAATCTATGATATTATTGCTTTCAGTTCCAACTGCAATGGAATATTATTCTAAAATTGGATTCACAAAAGAAGACAGGGCATTTACAATATTGAGAGAAAAATAAAAAAAAATAAAAATGAGGATTGCGAAGAATTGCATTCTGTGCCCACAAAGTAAAAAATGATTTGGCACAATAGCTCGTTTAGTTTTTTTAATTTTAGGTTTATATTTTGTTAGGTTTACTTACATACTTATTGCCTTTAATAAAAAATCGCCAAGGTAAAAGTGCATCTTCCTGTGCGTATGCTACACCAACACGCGGTGTTGAAGCAATTTCGTCTGCATTATATCGAATACCATGATCCTCTATCCAGATTTCCTCTCCCGTTAAATCTTTTTGATTAAAAGAGCTATCAATTCCCAATGCTTTAGCTGCAGATCCGGGGCCAGATGAAATGGCGGCCTTACTAGCAGGCATATTACGTCTGAGTTCCATAATATCTTTTCCTATTAATGGTTCAATGCCTCGTATCAATACAGCATGAGGTTCGCCTCCCACAGAACTGACAACATTAAAAAGATAATGAATCCCATAGCATAAATAAACATAGGAAATACCTCCTTCACTGTATAACGTTTCGGTTCTGTTAGTACGTCTTCCGCCATAAGCGTGCGAAGCTTTATCCTTTACCCCAAAATAGGCTTCAGTTTCTATAATTACACCTGCTGTTAATTCTCCATTTATTTGAGTAAAAAGTACTTTACCTAATAGATCTTTGGCCAGAAAAAGAACATCCGGGTTTAGATAATAGGAGAATTGTAATTTTCTATGATTTTGGTTGTATTCAGACATGATTTTTGTGGAATTAAGACAATTCCTTTTTCAAAAACTTAGCCGTATAGCTTTTTTTACTTTTAGCAACTTCTTCCGGAGTCCCTTTTGCAATAAGTTCTCCACCGCCTTTTCCTCCTTCAGGACCGATATCAATAATGTAATCGGCAAGTTTTATTACGTCCATATTATGTTCGATAACAAGAATCGTGTTTCCTTTGTCAACCAGTTTATTAATTACATCCATCAGGACTCTAATGTCTTCAAAATGCAATCCTGTTGTAGGTTCATCCAGAATATAAAACGTATTTCCGGTATCTTTTTTAGATAATTCCCCAGCCAGTTTGATGCGTTGCGCCTCACCGCCCGAAAGCGTTGTACTTTGTTGGCCAAGCGTAATATATCCCAAACCAACATCCTGAATTGTTTTTACTTTTCGGTAAATCTTCGGAATGTTTTCAAAAAACGGAACTGCTTCATCAACTGTCATATTCAACACATCCGAAATAGATTTTCCTTTGTATCGAATCTCTAAAGTTTCCCTGTTAAAACGTTTTCCCTGACAAGTTTCACATTCTACATACACATCAGGCAAAAAGTTCATTTCGATAGTTCTAACGCCTGAACCTTCGCAGGTTTCGCAGCGCCCGCCTTTTACGTTAAAGCTAAAACGACCTGCTTTATAACCACGAATCATACTTTCGGAAGTCATCGTAAACAAATTCCTGATTTCAGTAAAAACTTCAGTATAAGTCGCTGGATTAGAACGTGGCGTTCTTCCAATCGGACTTTGGTCAATATCAATTACTTTGTCAATATGTTCTAAGCCTTCTATTTTTTTATAGGGCTGTGGTTTTTTCACACCATTAAAATAATAAGCATTCAGAATCGGGTAGAGGGTCTCGTTTATTAAAGTTGATTTACCGCTTCCTGAAACTCCGGTAACACAAATTAATTGTCCTAAAGGCAATTCAATCGTAACATTTTTCAGGTTATTTCCAGTTGCTCCCGAAAGTTTCAAAAATTTACCATTTCCCTTACGACGTTCTTTCGGTATCTCCAGTTTCATTGTACCATTCAAATATTGAGCAGTAATTGTGTTAGATTTTAAAGTTTCCTCAGGAGTTCCAATACTGATGATTTCTCCACCATATTTCCCGGCTTTAGGCCCAATATCAATCACATAATCAGCACGTTCAATCATGTCCTTGTCATGTTCAACTACAATAACCGAATTTCCAATATCACGTAATTGCTCCAGGGAATGAATTAATTTTTCATTATCTCTTTGGTGTAAACCAATACTCGGTTCATCCAGAATATATAAAACGCCAACCAATTGCGAACCAATTTGTGTAGCCAGACGAATACGCTGTGCTTCTCCGCCCGAAAGCGATTTTGAACTTCGGCTTAAAGCCAAATAATTCAAACCAACATTCATCAGGAAGTTCAAACGGTCTTTGATTTCTTTAACAACTTCAGAAGCAATTAAAAGTTGTTTGTCTGTTAAATGATTATTTAAATCCTGAAACCAGGTTGTCAAATCAGAGATATCCATATCACACAATTCGGTGATATTTTTTCCATTTATTTTAAAGAATAAAGCTTCTTTCTTTAACCGCGAGCCTTCACAAACAGGACAGTTAATTTCGTCCATGAAATCTTTTGCCCAGCGTTTTATAGTGGTTGAAGAAGTTTCATCATATTGATTTTTGATGAAATTAGATATTCCTTCAAAATCAATTTTATAATCGCGTGTAACACCTAAATCTTTTGAGTTTACAACGAATTTATCTTTTCCGCCATGTAAAATCATAGTCATGGCTTCTTCCGGAATTTTCTCGATTGGATCAGTAATTTTAAACCCAAATTTTTCTCCAATAACTTCCAACTGCTTAAAAATCCAGGAAGATTTATATTCGCCAAGCGGAGCAAAACCACCACTTTTTATTGATAATTTAGGATTCGGAATAATCTTTTTTACATTGATTTCATGGACAGTTCCTAATCCATTACAATGCGGACAAGCTCCTTTTGGAGAATTGAAAGAGAATAAATTAGGTTCCGGATTTTGGTAAGATATTCCCGTTGAAGGACACATTAAATTTCTACTGAAATAACGAACTTCATTGCTATCCTGATCCAAAATCATCAAAACATCTTCGCCATGATGCATAGCTGTATTGATACTTTCAGCCAGTCGTTTTTGATTGTCCGGAGTATCTTCAATCAACATTCTGTCGACTACAATTTCGATATCATGCGTTTTATAACGGTCTAATTTCATTCCCGAAACCAAATCCTGAACCTCACCATTTACACGAACTTTTAGAAATCCCTGTTTGGTAATTTGTTGGAATAATTCAGCGTAATGACCTTTCCTGGCTTTAATAACCGGAGCCAGAATATTGATTCGTTTTCCGCTAAAATCCTGAATAATCAAATCTTTGATTTGTTCATCAGAATACGAAACCATTTTTTCGCCTGTATTGTAACTATAAGCGTCTGCACCACGAGCGTAAAGAAGCCTTAGGAAATCGTATATTTCAGTAATCGTTCCAACTGTAGAACGCGGACTTTTGCTTGTTGTTTTTTGTTCAATCGCAATAACCGGTGAAAGTCCGTCGATTTTGTCAACATCAGGACGTTCCAAACCACCAAGAAACTGTCTGGCATAAGCTGAAAAAGTTTCTACGTAACGACGCTGTCCTTCGGCATAAATAGTATCGAATGCCAAAGATGATTTTCCGGAACCTGATAAACCGGTAATTACAACCAGTTTTTCACGAGGAATAGAAATATCTATATTTTTTAGATTATGAACTCTTGCACCAAGAACTTCAATTGTATTGTCTTTTTCTAACATAAATTTGAGCAAAAAGCAAAGTTACCATTTTGATTTATTCTTTTTGTTTTACAGTGCAGAAGTTTATGTTAAAAATTGTAACAAAAAACGCTAACCTAAGTTAGCGTTTTCTTTTTCGGGTAAGCATATATTCTTCTATGGCTTCTTTAGTAGTGTACCAATTTCGCCCTTCTTTATAAGCGTCTATTTTTCCTGTTCTGGCCAATAAACTAACATATTCCTGTCCGTATGGAGTTTCTGGTTCACTGACAATATCTGATATTTTCTGGTAATCATTATTACTGCCCGGCATTGCATTCAAATAAATATTTAAAGTTCTCTCTAAAGCCTGGCACATCAAAAGTATTAATTTTTGATAATTACCATTATTGGCCTGATTGAGAGCATCGTAATATTTTTTTCTGTCATTTTTAAGAATAATAGCCGGCGGAAAACCACAACGCATCAATAATAGGTTCATGCTCAATCGAACAGTACGCCCATTTCCATCAAAAAATGGATGTATCCAGACTAATTTATGATGAAAGATTGTTGCCAATTCAATATCATTCAGCTGTAATGGATTTGTATTAATAAAATCAATTAATTCATCTAAATAATCTGAAACTTTATTGGCGTTTGGGGGCATAAAATTAGCTCCCGAAATACGAACGCCTCCATTTCGTAATCTTCCTGCGAAATCATCTTCAATAGAACGCAAAACCAATGCATGAATAGAAAGGATATCAATACTTCGAAGGTTGTATTCATCACTAACAATCGAATATAAATAATCAATTGCTTTGTCATGATTGTATGTTTCAAAATGTTCCCGGAGCGATTTTCCTTTTATGGTAATTCCTTCCTGAATAACCATTTGGGTTTCACGCAAACTCATTGTATTCCCTTCGATACTATTAGAATTGTATGTCCATTCTAATGAAAGGCTTTCACGAATTTTATGCAAAGCAATGTTAGGCAGGGGTCTGCTGGTTTGCAAATCCTGTCTTTTTTGATACAATCGTTCAAAGGTTGATTGAAATTCGGTTCTATATGTTAAGTCTATCTCCCACATCTCCCACAAAGGTACTTCTTAATATCGGATAATAAAAGCATTTAACCCATCCGATATTAATTTTATTCAATTGTCATAGACCGCAGCTTAGTTCGATAAGCTTCAAGTGCAATAGATTTGGAGATAAAACCATAATATTTGTCGTTTTGCAAAACAGGAATAAAGGCTGTTTTTGTTTTTTCGAATTTACTCATTACAATTTCCATGCTGTCAGAAGTGAAAATGATTGCCGGTGGCGTTTTCATAACATCTTTAATCAGCGTATATTTTACACGATAGGAATTAAAAATAATTTCCCGAATGTCATTAAAATGAACAACACCCACCAAATTTTTCTCATTATTGACAACTGCAAAAACAACCTGATTGGAATGTGAAATAAGATCAACCAATTTAGTCAAGCTTTCATCCGGATGAACTGTTAAATAATCAGTCTGAATAATAGTATCAATATCTAAAGTGGAGAGAATATTAGAATCCTTATTACTTGTAAAAACATGTCCTTTTTTTGCTAAACCTTTTACATCCAGAGAATATTTTTCAAATCGTTTTGAAATCGCAAAACTTATCGAAGAAACAATCATAAGCGGAATCATCAGGCTGTAGCCGCCGGTTATTTCTGCAATTAGGAAAATAGCAGTTAAAGGTGCGTGAAATAATCCGCTCAGGATACCTGCCATTCCAACCATAGTAAAATTGCTGATTGGGAGTTTGGATAAACCAATAAGACTAATGAATTTTGAAAAGAAATATCCTAAATAGGATCCTAAAAATAGGGAAGGTGCGAAATTACCTCCATTACCGCCACTTCCTATTGTTAATCCTGAAGCAAAAACTTTTACCATCATGGTGCAACCGACAAAAAGAAGCAAAACCCATTGATTATTTCTGAAATCACCGAACAGGGTATTGTCTAATAATTGTCCTGGATCATTTTCAGATAAGGTTTTAATACTTTCATAACCCTCACCAAAAAGAGTAGGGAAAATAAAAATAAGCAGGGCTAATAAAGAAGAACCAATTAATGCTTTTTTATAAGAACCTATTTTTAAATTAGAAAAATAATGTTCGGTTTTTTGAAAATTTCGTGCATAGTAAACGGCTATAAAACCTGTTAATATTCCTAAGAGTACATAAAAAGGAATATTATGATAATTAAATGTTTCTTGTTGTTTAAAAGATAATAAAATGCTTTCATCTAATAGAATTGCAGAAACTAAAGCGCCCGTTGCTGCTGAAATCATAATAGGAGTAAAGGCAGCAATACTTACATCTACCAATAATACTTCTATGGCAAAAAGAACCCCTGCGATTGGTGCATTAAAAGCAGCAGCAATTCCTGCTGCTACCCCACAACCAATAAGTAAAGTCCTGTCTTTGTAAGGCAATTTATAATTTTGAGCAAAATTTGACCCAAATGCAGCACCTGTAACAACAATAGGACTCTCTAAACCGGCAGAACCACCCAAACCAACAGTTAAAGAACTTGTTACAATTTGGGCATACATTTGTTTCTTCGGAATAATACTTGCTTTTTTAGCGACAGCATATAGTATTTGAGAAGTTCCTTTTTCAATACTTCCGTTAAGAACTCTTTTTACAACAAAAACAGTTAGCACTATTCCAACTATTGGAAGTATACTGTTAATGAAACTCAATTTTAAAATTCCGTTGATATAGGTAGCAAAAGAAAAAACACTATGGGCAAAAGTTTTTAAAACGATTACTGCTAATGAACAAGATATACCTATTAAAACACTTGAAAAAAAAATAAACTGCTTTGGGGTCATTAATGATTGTGCCAAAGCAATAATGCTTTCCAGTTTTCTAAAATATTTTTTTAGCATTCTATATAAAAAGTTAGGGATATTGCAAATTTAACCTTTTAATCAATAAAATTTAAATAATAAAATCAGTTATTTTAAAAATAAATTATTGAATTAAGGATGCTGCATGTTTTGCAACAATTCCAAAATTGTATCCCTGAGCTTCATCATATCCTGCGTAATTAACTGCAATCAATTGTCCACATTCATTGAATACTGGCGACCCGCTTGCCCCATGAGTAGACGTTACGTTATATTGGATGCTTACTCCGTCAGATTCTTTATTTATCTGACCTTCATAAACTTGTACTTTAATTCCGCGGCGTGTATTGGCAAGAGTCATTCCCATTGGATAGCCTATTAAAATGGCATTGGTTCCGGGTTTTATTTTAGAATCATCAGTGATAGCATTATCCAAATCAATGATATTTGTAACAGAACCAGGCAATGTTTCGCTATCCAGTTGTAAAACTGCAACATCTACTTCATCTCCATCTGCGATTTTATAGACTTTACATTTTAGCCAATCTTCCTTAGAACCATGTAAGGCTACACTAATTTCAACTGTTTTTGGAGTAATTTTAATATCATCAACGCTTACATATTTCACTTCTTTTTCTGTGTTTGATTCTTCTTCTGCTGCAGTAGAGTTGTTGCTAGTTTCATTTTCAGTGCCTTCAGAAGCAACGGCAGCGGTATTTGTAGCTGTAGAATCTATTGTTGTGGCAACGGCTGTCGGGGTTTCTTCTTCCGACTCTTCCTCTTCACCCTCTTCTTCATCATAGCTGTTCCAATTTTTTTCAATAAAAGTTTTATAGTTTTCTTCGCTTATAGAATCCGGAAGAATGGCTGCAATATGTTCTTTTATATAATCGTAAGAAGTTGCCTCTTTTTCATTCTGATATAGCCAGGGTTCCGCAACGTGATGATTGGTAACTATTTTTCCATCTTCTGAAACAAAAAAGCCTGTTCCCGATATTCCTTTTTCTTCTAAATTAGCATCACCAACTTCAAGTTGAAAAGGCTTAGAACTTTTTATGGATATTTCAACAGTATAAGTGTGTTTTACTAAAACGACAGCGTCTTTATATTTTTCGTAAATTTCTGTCTGGCCGTTCAGGCACATTACTTCCTTCTTGTTGTATTTCGCCCAGAGTTTAGGGATGAAAATAATTCCAAGTACAGTAATAATGGCTATTGCAGCTCCGATTTTTATGTTCCTTGATTTTTTATTTGGTTGTTTTTCTTCTGAAAAAGATTCTTCCGACATATTGGTTTTCTTTAGTTTTGGAGCAAATTTAGTAAAAAAAATACTTCATTTTTTTAAAAAACAATAAGTTGATATCTTTTTTCTGAATCAGTTATTAATCAACAGATTATAAATTAAAATCCTACTGCCTTATCATCACCTCTAAAGTCAGCACCGCCTTCCATATCATTATTTGGCAAGATTAAAATAGCATCAACTTTACCAATAATCGGAGTCGGTTTTTCGTTGATTAAGTAATTTTTTGTTTTTAATTTTTCGATGGTTTTGACATCAAAAGTATTGGGCTCAAAAGTAATCAGATCTGGCAGCCATTGATGATGAAAACGTGGAGCATTTACTGCTTCCTGCATGCTTAGATTGTATTCGTAAACATTTAGAATAGTTTGCAAAACTGAGGTAATAATGGTAGAGCCACCAGGGGTTCCAACTATCATGAATAGTTTTCCGTTTTTCTCAATAATTGTCGGTGTCATTGAGCTTAACATGCGCTTTTGTGGCGCAATGCTGTTGGCTTCATTTCCTACTAAACCAAACATATTCGGAGATCCTGGTTTTGCACTAAAATCATCCATTTCATTATTCAAAAAGAAACCCAATTCGTCGCAGTAATATTTAGAACCATATCCGTCATTTAATGTTGTAGTTGCAGCAACAGCATTTCCAAATTGATCTACAATAGAATAATGTGTTGTTTCCGTACTTTCATTATAAGTTACTTTGCCTTCTTTATTTCAGATGACAGGCTGGCTTTTTCAGGATTAAAAGTAGACATCCTGTCTTTTAAGTAAGAGTCAGATAATAAACTTTTTATTGGAATTTTCACGAAATCAGGATCCCCTAGAAAGGCACTTCTGTCGGCGTAAGCCCTTCTCTCTGCTTCTACAATCACCTGAATAGACTCGTCTGTATTGTGCCCCATTTTTGATAAATTATAAGGCTTAAGTATTTTTAAGATTTGAGCAAGACAAATTCCGCCGCTGCTTGGCGGAGACATGGATGTAATCTTTAAATCTTTATAATTGAACTGAAGAGGTTTTCTCCATTTGGCTTCGTATTTTGCCAGATCTTCAAGGGTTATAATTCCGCCTTTTTTCTGAAGATAATCGACTAATATTTTGGCAGTTTCTCCTTTATAAAACTCGTTTCGCCCGTTTTTTAATATTCGTTTTAAAGTACTTGCAAGAGCGGGATATTTAATAGTATCTTTTTCTTTAAAATTAGTTGCCAAAAGTGTAGTTGGACCATTTACTTTTACAATAGCGTCACGATAATTATTTAAACTGTTTTCTTGTTTTTTAGTTACTACAACCCCTTTTTCTGCCAACTCAATAACAAGTTTTAGAATTTCAGACATTGGTAGTGACCCCAATTTTTTATGAACTGCAAAAACACCAGCAACAGTTCCCGGGACACCAATTGCTAAGGCAGTCTCTGTACTTTTTCCTTTAATAACATTTCCGTCTTTATCCAGAAACATATCTTTTGTTGCTGCCAAAGGCGCTTTTTCCCTATAATCTAAAGACCCGACTTCACCATTTGCTTTTCGGTAAACCATAAATCCGCCACCGCCAATGTTTCCTGCAAAAGGAAAAGAGACAGCCAGAGCCAATTCAGTACCAACCATCGCATCAAAAGCATTACCGCCTTTTTTCATAATCTCGACACCTATTTTCGAAGCCTCTTCTCGTGCCGAAACAACCATGACTTTTGTTACGACCAAACCTGTTGGTTTTATCTGAGTTTCCTGCCCCGTGCAACTGATATAAATTAGAATAAATAAAAGCGATATTTTTCTCATAATAAGAGTAATTTTTGTTTTGAATGTTCTTTTATATCTTCAAAAAAGAGTGTAAATTCCTGTTCAAATTCAGAGTAAAATTCTTTTAATTCAACACTTGCAAATTGCATTTTAGATTCGTTTTTCGATCTTCTGTCCATTTGTGTTAAAATTTGATGAATTCCTTCCACAGTCTGATAACTCAGGAGCCAGTTTCTCTGAATCATATATGGCATTAAATACTGAGTTTTTTCGGTCAGAATGGCGTAGTTTTGATGTAATGACCTGTAGAATCGATTAATAAAACTTTCTAACTTTTCATCAGAATATTTTGTCCAGTTTTTAGCTAAAAAATGATCGTAAACAATGTCTACAATCACTCCGGAATAATGATGGTATTTTTCATGTAACCGCTTGGTACTTTGTCTGAAAATATCATGCGAATCAGTATAAGTATCAATAAAGCGGTGTAAAATAATTCCCTTTTGAATATCCTCAGGAAAATGTTCAAATTGTTTTCCCCGAATTCCATCAGCCATAAAATTGCCAATTTTTATCAAATCATTGTCTCCTGACAGATAAATGTGTGCTAGAAAATTCATGTTTTTTCGAGTTACTAACGTTCTGATGTTGGAAGACGCTATGTTATTTTAGTAAATGTATAAAAACTTTTTAAATCATTTTGTTAATTACTTTGTACCGATAAAACTTGGTGATTAATAAGGATAATTTAAAAACTTAGTAATTAATCCTCTTAGTAACCCGCTAACTTTTTTATATTTGTAACCCAATAACCATAACTCACAGAAATGACTTTAATAAAATCAATATCAGGAATAAGAGGTACCATCGGAGGAAAAGTAGGAGATAACCTGACTCCTGTTGATGCCGTAAAATTTGCATCGGCGTACGGAACCTTTCTGAAAAATAATACTTCAAAAGAAAAATTAACGGTTGTAATTGGTCGTGATGCCAGGATTTCCGGTCCAATGATTCATAATCTTGTAGTAAATACTTTAATTGGCTTAGGGATTAATGTAATTGACCTTGGACTTTCAACAACGCCAACTGTTGAAATTGCTGTGCCTTTGGAGAAAGCTGACGGCGGAATTATTTTGACTGCTTCTCATAATCCAAAACAATGGAATGCCTTAAAGCTATTGAATGAAAAGGGTGAGTTTTTAAATGGAGAAGAAGGAGCGAAGATTTTAGAAATTGCTGAAGCTGAAGCTTTTGATTTCTCAGATGTAGATAATTTGGGAGAAATCACTATAAATGATGCTTACATGGATATTCATATCGACGAGGTTTTAAACCTGTCTTTAGTTGATGTTGAAGCTGTAAAAGCAGCAAAATTTAAAGTTGTTGTCGATGGAGTGAATTCTTCGGGAGGAATTATTATCCCTAGATTATTAGAATTAATGGGTGTTGAAGTAGTGAAATTATATTGTGAACCAAACGGGCATTTTCCTCATAATCCGGAACCTTTAAAAGAACATTTAACGGATATTTCTGAATTGGTCGTAAAAGAAAAAGCAGATTTAGGAGTTGTTGTTGATCCCGACGTTGATCGTTTGGCGTTTATCTGCGAAGACGGGGAAATGTTTGGAGAAGAATATACTTTGGTGGCTTGTGCCGATTATGTATTAAGTAAAACACCAGGAAATACAGTTTCTAATATGTCATCTTCGCGTGCCTTGCGTGACGTAACAGTTGGACATAATGGAAACTACGAAGCCAGTTCGGTAGGCGAGGTGAATGTAGTTGAGTTAATGAAAAAAAATAATGCTGTTATTGGAGGTGAAGGTAATGGTGGAATTATTTATCCTGAATCACATTACGGACGTGACAGTTTGGTTGGTGTAGCATTGTTTCTGACACATTTGGCTAATAAAAAAATATCAGTTTCGGCATTACGCGCTTCATATCCTGAATATTATATGAGCAAAAATAAAATTGAACTGACACCACAAATTGATGTTGATGCAATTTTGATTGCCATGACAGAAAAATATAAAAACGAGAATATTACAACAATTGACGGTGTGAAAATTGATTTTGCTTCAGAATGGGTACATTTAAGAAAATCAAATACAGAACCGATTATCCGTATTTATACTGAAGCTCCTTCTCAGGAAAAAGCGGATGTTTTAGCACTTCGAATAATTGACGAAATAAAAGTAATTGCAGGAATCTAATCTGATTAATCTGAAGAGTCAATAATTATTGTAAGAATAAAAAAAAGTTTGATGGTTTTATGTCATCAAACTTTTTTATTTATAATTGCTGTAAAAAATAATTTTAATACTTTTTAACCTTTGTCAGTGCAGTTTTATAATTTTCGTTTACTTTTTCCCAATTGATCAATTTGTAAAAAGCATCTATATAACTTCCTTTTCTATTTTGATAATCGAGATAATAAGCATGTTCCCATAAATCAATTCCTAAAATTGGTGTTCCGGGTATCAATGCATTCTTCATTAAAGGATTATCCTGATTTTCAGTTGTTGTAATTTGTAATTTTCCTGCTTTATCCACCACTATCCAAACCCAGCCTGAACCAAATTGTTTAGTAGCTTCATTTTTAAATTGAGCAGTAAGGTTTTTAAAGGACCCAAATTCTTTATTTATAGCACCTGCCAAAGTATCTTTTGGAGTTTGTTCCTTTGGTGTTAATATATCAAAATAAAGGGTATGATTATAGTATCCACCGGCATTTTGACGAAGCTTGGCATTGTTCATATCCAGTTTTTTTAAGATATCTTCAATAGGGGCATTCTCAAATTCAGTTGTGGCAATTTCTTTATTGAAATTATTGGTATACGATAAATAATGTTTAGAATAATGAGTTTCTAAGGTCAATGTTCTAATTCCGGGTGCTAATGCATCATAAGCAAAAGGTAATTTTGTTAGTGCAAATGAACCTTCATCTGCTTTTACATCTGCCGGAACACCTATTGTAATCTTTTCTTCTTTCGTCGGCAAAGGAACTTCAACAACTTCAGTCAGCTTATTATCATTGCAAGAAAATAATAGCAATAATGAAGCTGAAATAGTAAAACGTATGATGTTTTTCTTCATGATGTAAATTATTTTGATGTTAGTGAATTAATTATTTCGATATAATTCTCTTTTGCTTCTTCAATTGATATATGGCTAATCTGCATCCATGCATTAGTCTTGAATGCATCACGTAAATCAAAATTTTCAGATTGATTATATATGGCTGTTCCAAAAGTAGCTTGTTTGTAATAGGCATAAAGTCTTAGCTGCACATCTTGCGGCAGTGAGGCTTGCGTCATTTTCAAAGCAATTTCTACAGCCTCAGAAAAGCGAGTATCTAAATCTTTTTCAGTCATTTAAGCTTTTGTAGCAATGATAGTTTTTCCACCAATTGCTTTTTGATTTAATTCCACATTAATTGGAGTACCTAAAGGTAAAAATAAATCTACTCTTGAACCAAATTTAATAAATCCGGCATCAGTCCCCTGAATGACCTGCATTCCTTCCTGGGCATAATTTACAATTCTGCGAGCTAAAGCACCTGCAATTTGTCTGTATAATATTTGACCAAAAGTATCATTTTCAATTACAACTGTTGTTCTTTCGTTTTCTTCGCTTGCTTTTGGATGCCAGGCCACTAAAAACTTTCCAGGGTGATATTTGCTGAATTTTATAATACCATCCATTGCATAACGAGTCACGTGAACATTTATCGGTGACATAAATATAGAAACCTGCAAACGTTTATCCTTAAAAAATTCACCTTCATAAACTTCTTCAATTACGACAACTTTTCCATCTACTGGAGCAATAATGTGATCGCTATTTCTGATAGCGATTCTTTTGGGGTTTCTGAAAAATTGCAGAATAATAATCAAAATCAATAGAGCAGCTATTTGAACAAGCATTCTAAGCCAATTGATGTCGATAAATTTTTCAGCAATTAAAAGTACGGCAACAGTAAAAGCTGTACCTAGTAAAATTGATGGGGCTCCTTCTTTATGAAACATAATATAAAATTTGGTAAAATAAAAATATAACTGGTGCTACAAATATAACACTATCTAATCGATCTAGTACACCTCCGTGTCCCGGCATTATGGTGCCACTGTCCTTTACACCTGCAATTCTCTTAAATTTAGATTCAATCAAATCACCTATTGTTCCAAAAATGCTAACAATCAAAGCAATTATAGTCCAAATTATAATAGATTTTTGGCTGAAATCAGGATTGGGTCTGATGTATAATTTTGAAATTAAAAAGCCTGCTAAAGCCGCAAAAACAATTCCGCCAAGGAAACCTTCAATTGTTTTTTTTGGTGAAACACGTTCAAATAATTTATGCTTTCCTATAGATTTTCCAACTAAATAAGCAAAAGTATCATTTGTCCAGATAAGAATGAATAGCCCAATAATAATTTTTGGATTATAATCTTTTATTCCGAATGAAATTTTTATGATAAAAATAAATGGCAGCATAATATATCCTAATAAATAGATATATTTAGATAGCTTGCTTATAGTTTGTGTATCATCAAATAAAAATACAATACATTTTATAGCTATAGCCAGTGTAATGAGAAGCAGGACAGAGAATAGTTTATCAATATCAACATTAAATTGAATATTTTCCTTCAGAAGATTATTTATATAATTTTCAGTCTCCATTCTGTAAAAACTAATCAAAGCCACCGTTGAATAAAAAAGGGAAACAAATATAATTGAGAAGATTTTATTGAGTTTAACTAAATTGCAAAATTCATAAGTAGCAATAATTAAAAAAATGCCAAAAAGGATAATAAAGCTTTCAGTAGAAAACATGATAGATGTTAGTAACAAAGCGATATAAACAGCACCGGAAATGGCCCTCTTGAGTGTTTCATTCATCTTAAAGATCTTCTAAGAGCAATAGGTACATATTTTTTGCAACACTTCCATATTGTGTAAAATCTTCTTCTTTGGCTTTTTCGAAATATTTTATTGTGGTAATATTGGTTGGGTAGTCTCTTTCGTATTTTCTTTTAATAGCGCTTAAGCCATCACTTTTAATGCAGCGAATTTGGCTTGTTGTAGCAATAACTATAATACTTGCAGGCAATTCGTTTGGCTTATTTTGTTTGATTTGCTTTGATGAAAATAATATAGAGCCTTCATCAGCAATTAAGTTTTCACAGCTTGCCAATAAAAATTTTGGATTTACAGGCGAATTATAAAATAATTTGTTTTCATCTAATATACTAAAAAGAGCTGGTTCGTAACATAAAACTTCACTTTCAAACCAATCATTTTCTTCTAAAATATTTTCAAATTGCTCTTCAACTTCTCGTTTGTTTTCGCAATATAAAAATTTACCTCCATTTTTCTTAAAATTAAAAATGAATTGTTCATCAACAGACAAATGACTTTCTGAAATAGGATTACTGCTATACTCACTTTCACGTTCCTGATCAGAAGAGGCATTACCAGAACCAAATATTTTTTTGAAAAAACTCATTATATATGAAATGCTTTACATGTTAATTGAAAACGTTCAAAGATAAAAAAATCTTAATTCAAAAGGGTGTTTTGAATTAAGATTTTAAAAAATATTAAATATCTAGTTAAAATTTAGGATACTACCTCTCCTAAATTTTTATCGAATGTACGTTTTCCAAAAATTGTTTCCAGATCATCTTTAAAAATAACTTCTTTTTCAATTAAAATGTCAGCAAGTTGATTTAACTTGTCTTTGTTTTCTTCTAAAATGTGAATCGCTCTTTGGTATTGCCCTTCAATTAATTCAGATATTTCAGCATCAATAATTTTTGCTGTGTCTTCAGAATATGGTTTTGAGAAATTATATTCACTTTGTCCTGTTGAATCATAATAAGTCACATTTCCAATTTTCTCATTCAAACCGTAAATCGTAACCATTGCACGAGCCTGACGTGTTACTTTTTCTAAATCGCTTAATGCTCCGGTTGAAATTCGGTCAAAAGTTACCTTTTCAGCTGCTCTTCCGCCCATAGTTGCACACATTTCGTCCAGCATTTGATCTGTTCTGACGATTTGTCTTTCCTCAGGAAGATACCATGCAGCTCCTAAACTTTGTCCACGAGGTACAATTGTTACTTTGATAAGTGGTGCAGCATGCTCTAACATCCAGCTTACAGTTGCATGTCCGGCTTCATGAATAGCGATTGCTCTTTTTTCTTCAGGAGTAATGATTTTATTTTTCTTTTCAAGACCACCGATGATTCTGTCAACTGCATCAAGGAAATCTTGTCTGTCAACAGCAGTTTTGTTGTTACGGGCAGCAATTAAGGCAGCTTCGTTACAAACATTTGCAATATCAGCACCAGAGAATCCTGGAGTTTGTTTAGCAAGGAAATCTAAATCCAGACCTTCAACTTTTTTGATCGGAGCCAAGTGTACTTTAAAGATTTCAGCTCTTTCGCGAATGTCCGGTAAGTCAACAAAAATTTGTCTGTCAAAACGACCGGCACGCATTAAAGCTTTATCAAGAACATCAGCTCTGTTGGTTGCAGCCAGAACAATTACGTTTGAGTTTGTACCAAAACCATCCATTTCTGTCAACAATTGGTTCAGTGTATTCTCTCTTTCGTCATTTCCGCCTGACATATTGCTTTTTCCTCTTGCTCTACCAACAGCATCAATTTCATCGATGAAAATGATAGCAGGAGACTTTTCTTTTGCCTGTTTAAACAAATCACGTACACGTGAAGCACCAACACCTACAAACATTTCAACAAAATCAGAACCTGACAATGAAAAGAAGGGAACTTGTGCTTCGCCGGCTACGGCTTTTGCTAATAGGGTTTTACCGGTTCCCGGAGGTCCTACAAGTAAGGCTCCTTTTGGTATTTTACCACCGAGGTTTGTATATTTTTCAGGGTTTTTCAGGAATTCAACAATTTCTTGTATTTCTTCTTTTGCACCTTCTAAACCGGCAACATCTTTAAATGTAGTTTTGATATCTGTTTTTTCATCAAACAGTTTAGCTTTTGATTTTCCAATATTGAAAATTTGTCCGCCACCGCCACCGGCACCACCAGACATTTTGCGCATAATGAAAATCCAGACACCAATAATGATGATAATTGGAAGCAAACTGATTAAAATATCGCTCCAGTTGTTTTTCTGTAAGAAATTAAAATCTTTCAGTTTACCTTCGGCAACTGCTTTTTCTAATTTAGTTTGAAAAATTTGATCATTACCAATTTCTAAGGTATAGTGTGGTCCTTTATTTGCGTTTTTAAAAATATCTTTAGCTACGTCTTTATTAGCTACATCTTTAAGAGCAGCTTTTGTAAGGTAAACTTCAGCTTGAGCTTTATTATAAACGATTACTTTTTCAATTTGACCTTTTTCTAATAAAGTATTAAATTTAGAAGAAGTTAATTGAGCAGGCTCGTTTAAACTAGATCCTCCGGTAGCAAAACTTATAAATAAAAAAACTAAAAGTATTGCGGTATATATTAACCAGGGACTTATTTTAAATTTATTCTGATTTGGATTATTATCTTTAGCCATTAGAGAAAGTTCTTTTAGTATTTGTTTTCTATTGTAGTTATTTTGGCATCACCCCAAAGGCTCTCGATATTATAGTATTCACGAATATGTTTCTGAAAAACATGCACTACAATGTGCACATAATCCATTAATACCCATTCTGCATTATCGCTTCCTTCTACGTGCCAGGGTTTATCTTTTAAATCTTTGGATACTGTTTTTTGAATTGAGTTTACAATGGCGTTAACCTGAGTGTTAGAGCTTCCGTTGCAAATAACAAAATAGTCACAAACAGCCGTGTCTATTTCTCTTAAGTCAAGAATATCGATATCATTTCCTTTTACTTCTTCAATTCCTTTGATTATGTTCGCTAATAGAACGTCATTATTAATAGTCTTTTTCGCCATGAATTATTTTATATGATTTTGTAAAGTTACCAATTTTTGTGATTAATTTTGAACCTTAACAAAATATTAAATTAAGTATAAATAAATTATTTTTAATGAAACTAATCAAACTCGATGCCATAGATTCTACAAACGATTTTCTTAAAGCATTATCAAGTAAGGATGAGCTGGATAATTTTACTGTGGTAACGACTGAGAATCAGACAAAAGGCAAAGGTCAAATGGGATCTAAATGGCAGTCTGAATCAGGTAAAAACTTAATTATGAGTGTTTTGGTAAAGGATTTTCTCTATGATAATGAACAGGTTTTTAATCTGAGTATCATTGTTTCATTGACAGTAATAGAAACATTAAAATCATTGGATATTCCTGATTTATGTATAAAATGGCCAAACGACATTATGGCATACAATAAAAAGATTGGTGGCATACTAATCGAAAATACCATCAAAAGTGATGGCAGGATCGTGTCAGTAGTTGGATTAGGACTGAATGTAAACCAGGTTAATTTCGACGAATTACCGAATGCCTCGTCCTTGGCTGTAATTTGTAAAGCTGAATTTGATAAAGATTCCCTGTTATTTTTAATTATCGAAAAAATGAAACAAAGAATCGAATTGTGGAAGACAAATTCAGATGATTTCCGTGAAGAATATTTTAACTCTTTGTTCCGAAAAGGAGTTCCAATGCCCTTTAAAAATCTAGAAAACAAAAACTTTATGGGAATCATTCAGGGCGTTTCTCCTGTTGGGAAAATACAAATTTTGCTTGAAGACGATTCAGTTTCAGAATTCGAGATCAAAGAAATTCAGATGCTTTATTAGAGAAAGGTAGAAGAAGGTACAAAGGATCAAAGTAAAAAGTTTCTGAGGTTTTTATACGATGAAGGCAAGAAAGTTTGAAGTTTTTTGGCAATTCTGCAGCTTAGGAAATAAAAAAGTCCGATCGTAAATCGGACTTTAAATTTTATGCTAAGTAGAAATCAATAATTAACAATCAACAATTGATAATTAAAATTATAGTTTGGTCATATTCGTAGCCAGGGTTTCAATAAACTTACTAATTGGCCCTTTGATCATCATTGCCATCATAGCGTTAAATTCACCTTCAAATTGTAGCTGTACTGCGCTTTCAGAATCAGAAATACTATCAATGTTAGAAACCAGTGTAAACGGAAGTTTATCACTTGCAGCACCCAAAACAATCTTGTTTGGAGCTATTTTTTCTTTCATTTTTAATTTTATTTCCGGCATTCCCTTCAAACCAAAAATAAAAGCATCTTCGCCAATTACTTCAAATTTAGCAATATTATCCGGCATTAATTTTTCAAAATTCTTAACATCAGTCAATAAATCAAATAAATCTTGCGCTGATTTCT
>JBDTRA010000069.1:0-27865 GCA_039931915.1 Flavobacterium sp.
TTCACTGGATTTTAAGTCCAGCGTGTCTACCAATTTCACCATCCGAGCATTATATCTTTCAGTATTTTTTAGCTAATTTTTTTAAAAAAATTAATTAAATCAACACCATCCGAGTGTTTTGGTTTTGAGCGAAAAACGGGGCTCGAACCCGCGACCTCGACCTTGGCAAGGTCGCGCTCTACCAACTGAGCTATTTTCGCGTTTCAAATTCTGGATAAGAACTGCAATACTTGACTTGTTCTGTATTGCGGATGCAAATTTAGGACATTTATTCAATTAAACAAGCCTTTTTCAAAAAAAAATCACACTTATTTTATAACCTTCTGATAACCTAAACTTTAAATCTGAAATTATTTCCTATTTAGCATTCTTTTAATCTCATTCAGCTTCATGAGTGCTTCAACTGGTGTGATTGCATTTATATCAAGACTCAAAATCTCTTCTTTTATCTCTTCTAATAAAGGATCGTCCAGATTGAAGAAGCTCATCTGCATTTCATCATTTGCGGGTTTTATTCCGTTTAACGCATCACTTGAATGATTCTTCTCTAATTTCTTTAATAGCTTCTGCGCTTTTAAAATTACGATTTGCGGCATTCCTGCCATTTTTGCCACGTGAATTCCAAAACTATGCGCGCTTCCTCCTTTTACGAGCTTTCTAATAAAAAGAACGGTATCTTTTAATTCTTTTACAGCAACATTATAATTCTGAATTCTCGGCAGTGATTCTGTCATTTCATTCAATTCATGATAGTGCGTCGCAAATAAAGTTTTTGGTTTTGATGGATGTTCGTGCAAAAATTCGGCAATAGCCCAGGCAATCGAAATTCCATCATAAGTACTGGTTCCTCTTCCAATTTCATCAAGCAATACCAAACTTCGATCTGAAATATTATTCAAAATAGAAGCAGTTTCGTTCATCTCGACCATAAAAGTAGATTCTCCCATCGAAATATTATCCGAAGCTCCTACCCTTGTGAAAATTTTATCCACGATTCCCATTCTGACACTGTCTGCAGGAACAAAACTTCCCATTTGAGCCAACAGGACAATCAGGGCCGTTTGTCTTAAAATAGCCGACTTACCAGACATATTGGGTCCGGTAATCATAATAAGCTGCTGCGTTTCCCTGTCCAGGAAAACATCATTGGCAATATAAGGAGTTCCTACAGGCAATTGTTTTTCTATAACCGGATGCCTGCCGTTCTTGATTTCAAGTTCGAAAGTTTCATCAATTTCAGGGCATACATATTGATTTTCGATTGCCAACTGCGTAAACGAACACAAACAATCCAACTGAGCCACTAAATAGGCATTCATTTGAACCGGTTTGATATAAGTTGCAATCCAGGCAACTAATTGCTCAAAAAGCTCTGTTTCGATTTTATGGATTTTTTCCTCGGCACCTAAAATCTTTGTTTCATATTCCTTTAATTCTTCGGTAATATAACGTTCCGCATTTACCAAAGTCTGTTTACGGATCCATTCTGCCGGTACTTTATCTTTATGGGTGTTTCGGACTTCAATATAATATCCAAAAACATTATTAAATGATATTTTCAAGGAAGAAATCCCTGTATTCTCAGATTCTCGTTTTTCGATTCCTTCCAGGTATTCTTTTCCAGATGTAGAAATTGCCCGTAAGTCATCTAATTCTTCACTGATTCCTTTTGCAATTGCATTTCCTTTTGCGATCGCAACCGGCGCATCCTGATTTAAAGTTGTTTTAATCTTTTCTCTCAACAAATCACAGGCATGCAGACTATCCCCAATAACTTTTACTGCTTCCTGAGGACTTTCGAGCGCCAAAGTTTTAATTGGAATAATAGCATCCAGAGATTCTTTTAAATAAACAATTTCACGTGGCGAAACTTTTCCGGCAGCGATTTTAGAAATCAAACGCTCTAAATCTGAAATTTGTTTGATTTGATATTGAATATTATGCAAAATTTCAGGATTTGATTTCAAATAGGAAACCACATCATGACGGCTTTTTATTTTATTATTATCTTTTAAAGGAAGAGCCAGCCAACGTTTCAATAAACGCCCACCCATTGGAGAAAGTGTTCTGTCGATTACATCTAAAAGCGTAACTGCATTTGGATTGTAACTATGGTATAATTCTAAATTCCGAATTGTAAAACGGTCCATCCAGACATAAGCGTCTTCGGCAATTCGCTGGATTGCGGTGATATGCTGTACACGGTTATGCTGTGTTTCTGATAAATAATACAAAATAGCCCCGGAAGCAACAATTCCTTCTTTTAGCTCTTCAATACCAAAACCTTTTAAAGAAACTGTCTGAAAATGTTTGGTTAAGGTTTCTACAGCATAATCTTCTTTATAAATCCAGTCCTCCAGATAAAAACTATGAAAATCTTCCCCAAAAGCACTTTTAAAATCACTTTTGTTATTCTTTGGAACCAGAACTTCACTTGGGTTAAAATTCTGCAGTAATTTATCAATATATTCCGCATTTCCCTGAGCCGTTAAAAACTCACCTGTGGAAACATCCAGAAATGAAATTCCGATATTTTTATTCGTAAAATAAACGGATGCCAAAAAGTTATTGGATTTAGATTGTAAAACCTCATCATTTAAGGAAACCCCGGGCGTTACAAGTTCAGTTACCCCACGTTTAACGATAGTTTTGGTCATTTTCGGGTCTTCAAGCTGATCACAGATTGCTACACGAAGTCCGGCTTTAACCAATTTTGGCAAATACGTATTGATCGAATGATGCGGAAAACCTGCCAATGCGGTTTCAGTTTCAGAACCTGCCCCTCTTTTGGTTAATGTTATCCCTAAAATTTTAGAAGCCCTGACAGCATCTTCTCCAAAGGTTTCATAAAAATCCCCTACCCTGAAAAGCAGACATGCATCAGGATATTTTCTCTTGATTTCGTTGTACTGTTTCATTAAGGGTGTTTCTTTCGCCACTTTCTCTTTCGCTGCCAAATTACTGTGTTTTTAAATGATAATTATGACAGCGAATTTATACTATTTTAAAAGAATATCGAAAGCTTCAAAAAATTAAAATATTTTAAGAAATTTTTAAGCTGACATTTGAGAATTTTACATAGATTTGTTCATCATTAAAACAAAGACTCTTAAAGATGAAAAAAATAATTTTATTCGCTATGTTGGCTGTAGTTGGAATTACAGCTTCTAACGCTCAAAGTACTAAAAAAGCTGTTGCAGCCAAAGTTGCTAAAGTTCAGGGAGCCGGAATGGTTTTTGAAAACGAAACAATTGATTACGGAACTATCGCGCATAATGCTGATGGTAACCGTCAGTTTGTTTTTGTAAACAACGGAACAAAACCATTGATCATTACTAACACACAAGGATCTTGTGGTTGCACAGTACCTACTACTCCAAAAGAGCCAATCGCTCCGGGAGCAAAAGGTGTTATTGGTGTAAAATATGCTACTGACAGAGTTGGTGCATTTACAAAAACAGTGACTGTTACTTCTAATGCAGAAGGACAGCCTACAAAAACATTAACAATTAAAGGTACAGTTTTACCAGATCCGGTAAAAAGCTAATCTGAAAACAAAATAAAATAATCGAAAAAGCTTCCTTATCTTTGGAAGCTTTTTTTATGACCAGAATTCAACACAATGAGAAAACTTGAAAATAACGAGTTAGACAGAAAATCTATTGAGGATTTTAAAAAATCTGAAAAAACACCTTTGATTTTAGTTTTGGATGATATCCGCAGCTTGCACAATATTGGATCTGTATTTAGGACTGCTGATGCTTTTTTGATCGAAAAAATAATTTTATGCGGTATTACAGCTACTCCGCCTAACAAAGAAATAAACAAAACTGCTCTTGGCGCAACCGAAACTGTAATCTGGGAACATCATGAAAATGTGTTGGAAGTTATTGAAAATCTAAAAAAAGAAAATATACTCACACTAGCTATTGAACAAGTCGAAAGTGCTGTTTTCCTTCAGGATTTTAAAGTCGAAAAAAATCAAAAATATGCTTTAATTTTTGGGAATGAAGTCTATGGAGTTGCACAGGAAGCTGTAGCAATTTGCGACGGATGTATTGAAATTCCGCAATTGGGGACAAAACATTCTTTGAATATTTCGGTAAGTGCCGGGATAGTTGTTTGGGATTTATTTAAAAAAATCAATTGGAATTTATGACATCTGTAAAAATTATCGTTTTTTAAACAAAAAAGCCCATTCAAAGCATTTATTTTAAAAATCTCTTAACTACTTTTACTAAAAAGAGTTTACAAAATTAATTTGCCATGAAAAAAACGTTTTTGCTGTTTTTATTTTTATCCAGTTTTTTTTGTTCATCTCAATACACATTGATTCCTGATCCAAATTTCGAAAAAGCTTTGATTGATTTAGGAATTGATAGCGGCACTATTGATGGCAAAGTACTTACAGCCAAGGTGAGTGGGATTGCTAATTTGGATGTTTCAAATAAAGGTATTACTGATTTAACAGGATTACAGGATTTTTTATCATTAATGTATTTAAATTGTTTTCAAAATCAATTAACAAGTCTGGATGTTACTAAAAATACGGCTTTGATTTATTTATTTTGTAGAGAAAACAAAATAAGTAGTTTGGATGTTACTAAAAATACGGTTTTGATTTTTTTAAATTGTGATGCTAATCAAATAAGCAGTTTGGATGTTACTAAAAATACGGCTTTGACTGATTTATATTGTCGTTCTAATCAAATAAGCAGTTTAGATGTTACTAAAAACACCGCTTTGACTCGTTTATATTGCACTTCTAATCAAATAAGCAGTTTAGATGTTACTAAAAACACCGCTTTGACTGATTTATTTTGTGATGTTAATCAAATAAACAGTTTGGATGTTACTAAAAATACAGCTTTAACTAGTTTCAATTGTGGTTCTAATCAAATAAGCAATTTGGATGTTACTAAAAATACAGCTTTAACTAGTTTCAATTGTGGTTCTAATCAAATAAGCAGTTTGGATGTTACTAAAAACACAACTCTAACTTTTCTATATTGCACTAATAATCAACTAACTAGTTTAGATCTTACTAAAAACGCTTTGATTACTTTATATTGTAGTAACAATTCATTAACTACTCTTAATTTACAAAACGGCAATAACAGTATTATAGCAGGTTTTAGTTCAAAATTCAACCCAAACCTAGCCTGTATACAAGTAGATAATAAAGCATATTCTGATACCAATTGGTCAACATCTAAAGACGCTACAGCCAGTTATTCTGAAAACTGTAGTACAATAGTATCGAACACTGCTCCAATAATTACTGCAACAGGAAATCAAATCTATTGTCCGCAAACCCATCAAAAAATTGTAACAGGCGTAAGCATAGTCGATCCGGATGACACAAGCACCAATGAGATTTATATTCAAATTTCAACTGGTTATGTAAACGGGCAGGATGTATTAACGCTTGCTAATCCTTTGTCACATCCTACCATTACAACAAGTTGGGATATTAATGCCGGGAAACTGAAATTATACAGCCCTACCGGTGTGCCAATTAGCTATCTCGATTTTATAGCCGCCATTAAGGATGTAGAATTCAATAATTCATCTGCTTCAGCTTCGGGAACACGAAACTTTTCAATTACCTTAGGAACAGGACAACTTAGTTACTTACCTCGTAATGGTCATTATTACGAATATATTGCATCTTCAGGTATTAATTGGACAAGAGCCAGAAACGAAGCCGCAGCCAGAACCTATTATGGCTTACAAGGCTATTTAGCCACTTTAACAGCCGCTGATGAAGCACAATTAGCCGGAACGCAAGCGCCAGGAACAGGATGGATTGGCGGAAGTGATGCTGAAACTGAAGGAGTATGGAAGTGGGTTACCGGACCGGAGGCAGGAACTGCTTTCTGGATGGGAAAAAATAACGGAACAACAACAACTCCTTTTTATTATGCCAATTGGAACTCACCTAACGAACCGAATGACTCTAACAATAATGAAGATTATGCTCACATAACTTCTTCGGCAGTAGGAAATCCGGGAACCTGGAACGATCTTCCAGAACAAGGAGATCCACCAGGAAACTACTTTCCTCAAGGATATATCGTGGAATACGGAGGAATGCCCGGAGACCAAACTCTTCAAATTTCGGCGAGTACGACCATTACAATTCCTCAAATAACCAGCACAACTCCAAATTCCAGATGTGATTCCGGAATAGTAACCCTCACAGCTACTGCTAACATCGGAACAATTAGCTGGTATGATGCCCCAACCGGAGGTAATTTATTGGCAGCCGGAAATTCTTTTTCAACCCCTGCAATAAGCACAACCACAACTTATTATGTAGATTCAGGCTGTGGAACAAATCGAAAATCTGTTATTGCAACAGTTAACACCACACCAAATATACCAACAGCATCATCTCCTGTTTCCAGATGCGGCACAGGATCAGTAACATTGCAGGCAACATCAAATATTGGTACAATAAATTGGTTTACAAGTGCTACCGGCGGAACAAGTGTCTATTCCGGAAGCAACTTTATTACACCAACTATTTCAGCCAATACTACGTATTATGCCGAAGCATCAAATAGTGGCTGCGTTAATTCGATCCGTACTCCTGTAAACATTGTTGTGTATACTCCTCCAATAGTTACAGATGAAGAAGTTGTTTTATGCGAAACCCAAACAGTTTTGCTAGATGCTAAAATAACCGGAGTTACTTATAAATGGTCAACAGGAGAAACAACACAAACCATATCTGTTTCAGCTACCGGAACTTACACTGTGGAAGTAACCAGTCCGGCACCAGAAAATTGCGGCAGCACAAAAACAATTACAGTAATTGAATACAAGAAACCAATTATAAAAAACATTGATGTAAACCAAAGAACCGTTGTCATCAATCTTGTAAGTACAGCAGATTATTTTGAATTTTCGGTAGATGGCATCAATTATCAGTCATCAAATATGTTTTATGATGTGCCGGGGGGTCTGCAAACTGCTTATGTAAGGGCAAAAGACAATCAATGTGATATTAATGAGGCAACTAAAGATTTTGTTGTCTTGGTTTTTCCAACATTTTTCACTCCAAATGGTGACACTTTTAATGATTTATGGGAAGTAACCGGAATGGAAAATTTCCCTCAGGCCCAAGTCACTATTTTTGATCGGTATGGAAAATTTATAGCGCAGCTCACTACTTACAAAATGAGCTGGGATGGTACTTTCAATAAAATTCTGTTACCAGCTTCTGATTATTGGTACGCCTTAAAAATTGATGATACTAAACCAATTATGAGAGGGCATTTTTCTTTGAAGAGATAATTTTTAATTAGAAAATATGCCAATTAGAAAATGAGATAATTTTAAAAAAAAATCAAGGGTTCTGAATGTATACCTTTTTGTTTATTTTAAAAAACAAATCATGTTTATTTAGTACAATTATCTAATCTTCTTCTGGATTTCATTCAAAATAAAAAGATAATCATCATGATTTTTTACAAAATCACGATCTGAGACATCAATTATTAAAACATTGAGATCAGTTTCGGATTTAATATATTCCAGATAACCATTATTAATTTTATCTAAATAATCAGCCGAAATATTTTGCTCGTAATTCCGTCCTCTTCTTTTAATATTCTGAAGTAACCTCTCTGTATTCTGATACAAATAAATATACAAATCCGGTTTTGGCATTTCTTTGTAAATAATATCGAATAAATTCCTGTACAAACGGTATTCATCTTCTGCAAGCGTAATTTTAGCAAAAATAAAAGACTTAAAAATATGATAATCGGCAACTATAAAATCTTTAAACAAATCAAATTGTGCCAGATCATCTGATAATTGCTGATAACGATCTGCCAGAAAAGACATTTCAAGCGGAAAAGCATATCGGTTTTGATCTTTATAAAATTTAGGTAAAAACGGATTATCGGCAAATCGTTCCAACACCGTTTTAGCATTAAAATCTTCAGCAATTTTATGTACCAGTGTCGTTTTTCCTGCTCCAATATTTCCTTCTAAAGCAATATAATTAAACTGCTGTAACGGAATTTCCTGCAATGGATATTTTAAATCCTGGACTACCGTACAAACACTATCATCCGGCGAAATTGCAATTAATTCGGATATTGTTTTTTGAAAAACGGGATGTTTCCAGTCTAATTTCAAATCCTGCATTGGCAGCAATACAAATTTTCTGTTCTGCATTAACGGATGTGGAACCTGAAGTTTTTCGGAATCAATTATTTCATCATCAAAAACAATCAAATCTACATCAATGATCCTGGATTGATAGCCTTGCTGGTCTGAACGGATTCTTCCTAATTTCTTTTCAACTTTTAAAATTTGGCTCAGTATTTTTTGCGCAGATAAGTTACTGTGCAAAAGCAGTGCACAATTGTAAAAAGCATCACTTTCGAAACCCCAAGCGGGAGTTTCATAAAGTTTTGAAACCTGAATAACAGTCCCAACTTCCTGATGTATTAAGCTAATACAATTTTCGATGTTTTCTAATCGATTCCCCTGGTTACTGCCTATTGATAAAACGACTTGATGCTGTGACTTCATAATTAATGCAAATTAACTAAAAGTATTTTAGAATTAACAATATATTTGCCCGGAACAGAATGAACTTGGTTAAATTTAAAAAACTAAATTTGTAACAAATTAACCCCTTTTGATACTTATTAAAAAAAATATTTATGAAATTTCTAGGAAATGTTATTGCCACTGTGATTGGTATTTTTGTATTTATTATGCTATTCTTTTTTGGTGTAATCCTTATTGGAGCCATTTTTGGAGGAGACGAAACGGTTTCGGTAAAATCAGATTCTGTAATAGAATTGAATTTAAAAGAAATACAAAATGATTATGCCGGAAAATATAAAGATCCCTGGGTAACAATTTTTTCTGATAAAAAAGGAATTGGTTTAACCGATGTCATCGACGCGATTGAAGCAGCAAAAACAGATGATAACATTAAGGGAATTTCTATTTTAAATGATGAATCTTCGTTGGGTCTTGCACAATATAAGGATTTAAGAAATGCACTGCAGAGCTTCAAAAAATCAGGTAAATTCGTTTGGGCATATGCCAATGCTTATTCTCAAAAAGAATATTATTTAAACTCGGTAGCAAATACGGTTTATTTAAATCCTGCCGGCGATTTAGATTTCAAGGGACTTTCGTCTGAAGTGATGTTCTTTAAGGATTTTCAGGATAAATCCGGTATTCATATGGAAGTAATTCGCCATGGAAAATACAAAAGTGCCGTTGAGCCATTTTTAGAAAACAAAATGAGCGATGCCAACAGAGAACAAATGACCGCACTTTTAAGTTCAATCTGGACAACGGTTTCTACCGATATTGCAAAAAGCAGAAATATTCCTGTGGGCAAACTAAACGAAATTGCAAACGGATTATTGGCGAGGACTCCGGAAATGGCCAAAACTGAGCATCTTATTGATATTATCGCTTACGAAGACGTTTACCATAATGCCATAAAAAAAGCGTTGAAAGTAACAGGTGATGACGATTATAATAAAATTTCGATTGCTGATTATACTCAAAACAATATAACTACAGCGTTAACAAATACAGCAACTGATCA
Organism: Flavobacterium sp.; assembly: GCA_039931915.1. Taxonomy (GTDB): domain Bacteria; phylum Bacteroidota; class Bacteroidia; order Flavobacteriales; family Flavobacteriaceae; genus Flavobacterium. The sequence goes on from JBDTRA010000069.1 coordinate 9,596, forward strand.
AATTGCAATTATTTATGCTCAGGGCGAAATTGGCAGCGGTGAAGGTGATGTTAATGAAATTGGTGAAGGTTCAATGCGCCGTTCATTACAGGAAGCCAGAAAAAATGAAGATGTAAAAGCAATAGTTTTACGAATTAACAGCCCGGGCGGAAGCGCACTGACCTCAGATTTGATCTGGAGAGAAATTGAAATTACCAAAAAAGTAAAGCCTGTTGTGGTTTCTATGGGAAATTATGCAGCTTCGGGCGGATATTACATTGCTTGTAACGCCAATAAAATCTATGCCGAAAATAACACTATCACAGGTTCTATTGGTGTCTTTGGTATTTTGCCGAATTTTTCTCCGCTGGCAAATAAATTAGGAATAAATACAGAACAGGTAAAAACACATGAAAACGCAGCTAATTATAGTCCGTTTGTGCCGATTGATGAGAAATTTAAAGCTTTTACATTAGAAAGCGTAGAGCACATTTACAAAACTTTTGTCACGCACGTAGCTGAAGGCAGAAAAATGACTTTCGACCAGGTAGATGCAATTGCTCAGGGAAGAGTCTGGACAGGTACACAAGCTTTAAAAATTGGTTTAGTAGATAAAATTGGAGGATTAGATGACGCCATTACCGAAGCAGCAAAAATTGCAAAAATAAAATCATACAGCACACAAAATTATCCGGAATACGAGAAAAATTTTAATGATCTTTTGTCCGGCCTTCCTTTTGCAAAATCAAAAGAAGCTTTTATCAAGGAAGAAATTGGTGAAGAAAACTACCTTTTAATTGAGCAGGTAAAAAGACTTCAAAAACAAAAAGGGGTTCAGGCGATGATTCCTTTTGGGATAGACATTAAATAATTCCGGAAGAAATGAAAAAAATATATGTGGTTCTGTTTGCACTAATTTTCAATTTTGCAACTGCCCAAAACAAAAGCCTGATAACGTATAAAGAATCTGATTTAACTTTAAAAATTAATTCAGAAGAGATATTTGGTACATTAACGACTCCTGATTTATCTCAAAAATATCCCATTGCTTTGCTAATTTCGGGTTCGGGGCCAACAGACAGAAACGGGAACAATGTGGTAATGAAAAACAATTCGTTGAAAATGCTGGCTGAAGTTTTAGCAAAAAACGGAATTGCTTCTTTAAGATTTGATAAAAGAGGAATTGCAGCAAGCAAAGCGTCCGCTAAATCTGAAGAAAATTTACGATTTGAAAACTACATAGATGATGTCAAAAGCTGGGTAGATTTATTAAAAAAAGACCATCGCTTTTCTAAAATAATCATTATCGGCCATAGTGAAGGATCCTTAATCGGAATGATTGCGAGTGTAAAAGCAGATAAATTTATTTCTATTGCCGGAGCCGGAGAATCTGCGGACAAGCTAATAAAAACACAAATAGAGTCGAAATCAAACAAGCAGGCTGAAGATTTAACTTTTCCAATTATTGACAGTTTAAAAAACGGAAATATGGTAAAAAAAGTCGACCCTATTCTTAATTCTCTTTTCAGGGCTAGTATTCAGCCTTATTTAATTTCCTGGTTTAAATACAATCCACAAACGGAAATTAAAAAACTGAATATCCCTGTTTTAATTATACAGGGAAACAATGATTTACAAGTAACCGTAAAAGATGCCGAAAGTTTAGCCCAATCCAATAAAAAAGCCGAATTATTAATTGTTGACAAAATGAATCATATAATGAAAACAGTTGATAGTGATATGCAGGCAAACATGGCGAGTTATAACAATGAAACATTACCTATTTCTGAAGTAATGACTAATAAAATAGTCTCCTTTATTCAGAAATAATTGAACCTCTCTGAAAAATCTGTTTGAAAATTAATTCAAACAGATTTTTTTTATTATGTTTTATGAAAAAATTACTAAAAACCTCCAGTATAAAAAGCTATTTTTGCGTAGATAGTATATCAATTTTGTCTATTTAACCCCCAAATAAATAAATTTATTATGTTAAAGAAAATTCTAAAAATCACAGGAATTGTAATCGTAGTTTTCATTGCTGCTTTATTCGCAATCCCTTACTTTTTCAAAGATCAGATTAAAAATAAAATCACAGAAGCTATCAACGAAAGTGTTGACGCCAAAGTGAGTTTCGCTGATGCAGACTTAAGTTTGTTCAAAAACTTTCCGAATGCAACGGTTGGAATTGAGAAACTGGTGATCATCAACAAAGCTCCTTTTGAAGGTGATACTTTGATCTCTTTAGGAGAATTAAATCTGAAAATGAGCATAAAAGAACTTTTTAAAGGAAAAGATGAACCTATGAGCATTGAAGGAATCAGTTCTCAAAATGGCTTAATCAATATTATTTTCAACAAAGACGGAGTTGGAAACTTTGATATTGCTTTAAAAGACAAAAAAGAAACAAAGACTGATGATAAAAGCAAACCGCTTTCCTTAAAAATTCAGAACTATAAAATTGAAAATTTTACTTTCAGATATATTGATCAGGGGTCAAAAATAAAAATGGTAATTGACAGTTTAAATCATGAAGGAACCGGGGATTTTACTAATTCAAAACTTGATTTAACGACAAAATCCACGGCGAAAGTTTCCTTAGACATGGACAAAGTCAATTATATGAAAAACATTTCATTGACTTTGGACGCAGTGTTAGGAATTGATTTAGCGCAAAGCAAATATACATTTAAAGAAAACAAAGCTCTAATCAACCAGTTGCCTTTAGAATTTGACGGATTTATTCAGATGGTAGAAGCAGGACAGATTTATGATTTAAAATTCAAAACGCCGACTTCATCTTTCACCAACTTTTTAGGGTTAATACCATCAGCGTATGCTTCAGGATTAAACGGTGTAAAAACTACCGGAGACTTTACAATAACGGGATTTGCAAAAGGACAATTAACAGACACGACGGTTCCGAAATTCAATATTGCAATCGCATCTAATAATGCTTCTTTTCAATATCCGAACTTACCAAAATCAGTACAGAATATTGTAATCGATACTAAAATCATCAATGAAACCGGTATCCTGAATGACACCTACGTTAATCTGGACAAACTTTCTTTTAAAATTGACCAGGATGTTTTTAGCGCCAAAGCGAATATAAAAAACATAACTGTAAACCCAATTGTAGATGCTGCCTTAAAAGGGACAATCAATCTGGCAAACCTTTCAAAAGCATATCCAATTAAACTTGACAAGCCTTTGGCCGGTATCTTAAAAGCCGATGTTACAACAAATTTTGATATGGCATCTGTAGAGAAAAGTCAATATGAAAATATTAAGAATGCAGGAACGATGAGTTTGTCAGGATTTAAATATACTGATGATAACAATAAATCAATGAATATCAGCACAGCTTTGGTTGAGTTTAATCCGAGTAAAATTAATCTGAAACAATTTAACGCGACTACCGGAAAAAGTGACATGAGCATCAATGGGACTTTAGAAAATTTCTATGGTTTTATGTTCAAAAAACAAGAGCTGAAAGGAAACTTCAATATGAGTTCTAATCAATTGGCAGTTGATGATTTTATGACTTCTGGAGAACCTGCAACGGCTAAAACGGAAGCTAAACCAACAGAAGCCATGAAAATTCCGGCCTTTTTAAATTGTACGCTAAATGCTAAAGCCAACACAGTTTTATACGATAATTTAAAATTAACAGCTGTTTCGGGAAAATTACTGATCAAGGATGAAAAAGCAACTTTGGAAAACTTTAAAACATCTATTTTTGGAGGAACAATTGGTTTAAACGGAGCTGTTTCAACCAAAACAAAAGTACCTACTTTTAATATGGCTTTAGGTTTCAATCAGGTTGATATTGCACAGACTTTTACGCAATTGGATATGATGAAAAAAATTGCCCCTTTGGCAGGAATCATCAATGGAAAACTGAATTCGACTATAAAATTAAACGGAAATTTAGATGCGAAGGAATTGACTCCTGACTTAAAATCACTGACAGGTGATTTGTTCGGACAATTACTTTCTACTACAATAAATGCCAAAAATTCTACTTTATTAAAAGAATTAGGTTCAAAAATAAAATTTATTGATGTGAATAAATTGAATTTGGACAACCTGAAAATGGCATTGTCTTTTGAAAATGGAAAAGTAAACGTTAAACCATTTGATATTAAATATCAGGATATTAAAGCGACCATTGGCGGAACACATGGTTTTGACCAAATTATGAATTACAATATTAAATTAGATGTCCCGGCAAAATATTTAGGTACAGAAGCAAATTCTTTTCTTGCGAAATTGTCTCCGGCGGATGCTGCCAAATTACAAAACATCCCGATTAGTGGTATGATTACCGGTAATTTTTCAAAACCTAAAGTAGCGCTTGACACTAAAACAGCAGTGAGCAACTTAACGACTCAAGTGGTAAATCAACAAAAAGAAAAGCTGACCCAAAAAGGAGCTTCTGCCCTTACTGATTTACTCAATAAAAACACCAAGTCAAAAGATACGACAAAGACTGCTGCTGATAAAGCAAAAACCAATGAAGAAGTAAAAACAAAAGCCAGTGATTTGTTGAATGGTTTGTTCAAGAAGAAAAAATAACAATAAAGAATTAAGAGGTCAATCTACTACAGATTGACCTCTTTTTTTAAAGCTAAATTGCTTTAGAATATATATCTGATTTTCCATTAGTCAGAATGGTATTGATAACTTTTAAATACTCTTTTTCAGAATATGTATTTACATCAACTCCAATGCTGTTGTTATCATATGGTTCATATTTTTTTTGGTTTGAAACTGAAAACAATCCTATCGTTGGGGTTTGTACAGCGCTTGCCAAATGCATAATTCCGCTATCGGCACCAATAAATAAATCAGAGTTGGCAATTACAGCTCCAATTTCACGAATATCCTTACTATAAAATGTCGGTGCTTTGAAACTTATTTGAGAAACATTTTCGATGGGCAAAATCTCAATAATATTGTAATTTTCATATTCAGATTTAATACTAGCATAAAAATCTTCCCACCAGGATTTAGCCAAACATTTCTCTCCTGTTGCATAAGTAAATACACAAATTGTTTTTTTAGAATTATTCACTAACCTATTTAGTATTTTCTTTCCTTCGGCAATTTCAAAAGGGCTGAGTTTAAGATCTAAAGGAGCGATTTTGCTATCTCTTTTTTCTAAACCCAATTTAGTCAGATAATCCCGAAAATGATAAATAGGGTATTTGGCAATATGAGCATAATCACCATAGTATAAATCAGCTGAAAAAGGCAAATCACCAAAAAACTTATGTTTCGAATTAGAAAATTTTGTTGCCAATCGTCCTGAAGAGGAGCCCTGATCTACATTGATGGCAATATCATACTTTTGTTTTCTCAATGAAATCCAGACCTTAAAATATTTTAATAAATCCCTGAAAGGCTTTTTTGGCAATTCGATCATTTTGGATACATGATCATAGTTTTCATAAATTATCGGAGCCAGGGTTCCTTTAACAAATAAATCGATTTTACAATTTGGAAACGTTTGTTCAATCTCCTGAACAAAAGGTGTAATCAGCAAAAGGTTTCCTAATCTTGCATTTGGCCTGCAAATCAGGACTCTTTTGATTTCGTTTCTGTTAACCAAAACAATTCCCTGTTCCGAATTCTGTTTTCCGATATTCTTAGTCAGACCGCGCATTAAGGCACGTCTAAAAACATTTATTTTACTTAAAATACCCATCTTATAATAATTAAACTGATTATATTATTTTAAAAAAAGAACTCTGCTTCTGATACATACAAAACTAAGTCGATACTATTTTTAAAATTAAGATCTTCCAATAAGTAATTATTATAAAATTGTAATCAAACATTCCAATTTTCACACATTTAAGTCTTTCTATATCAAAATATTAAATCAAAAAAAAATGCTTTGTAAATCACAAAGCATCAGATCTATTATAAAATTGAACTATAAATATTAAACTGCAATAGTTACGGCATAACCTTCGGAACCCCGGATATTAAAAACTGTACCGTTTTCGAAGATTAGATATTGCCCTTTTATCCCGATTAGTTTTCCTTGGAATGAAGGCGTTTTATCTAAATTCAAACTTGCAATTTTACCCGGATAATGCAGCACCGGATAATTTAACTCGTATAAATCATTTTTATGGGCATAAAAGTATTCGCGAACTTCTTCGGGGATCAAATTTTCTACTTTAGCCTTTTCAGCGATCAGATCAAAAACTCCTGTCGTATCCTGAAGCATTTTTCGCCAATTGGTTTTGTCTACGTAATGATTTTTAAGCGCTACTTCTGTAATGCCCGCCAAATATCGGTTTGGAACCTCAACAATTGAAATAGCCTGAGTTGCACCCTGGTCTATCCAACGGGTTGGCATCTGCGTTTTACGGGTTACCCCCACTTTTACTTCACTTGATAACGCCAGATAAACAATATGAGGCTGCAATTGCACTTTCTGCTCAAAATCTAAATCACGGTCCTGAATTCCTAAATGGGCCGTACTCAATTCGGGTCTCATGATCCAATCACCTACTGCCGGGCTTGAATAAAAACAATCATAACAAAAACCCTGTCTGAAAATTTTTTTCTTTTTCTGGCAATTCAGGCATTGATAACCAACAAAATTAATCTCAATTTCCTTATTCAACAATTGATTTACGTTTAGAAAACTATCCTCAAAAACCAGATAATATTGAATTGGATTTCCGATTTCAGTTTGCATTTTTGTAAGTACGCCTTGATATGTCATTATATTTTAGATTGCTGATTTTTGATTTTAGATTTGCTCAGGATAATGAACTTTTATTGTTAAACTCAATTTTTAAAATCGAATCTACTATAAATAGAATTGTTTTTTGCAAAAAAACACTATTTTTGATATGAAGGACAAAGTTAATATTTGTTATCAATATTCAAATTTTAAATTTCCTGATTTTGCACCAGCCACAAAATCTAAAATCTAAAATCCGCAATCTAAAATCTAAAATTCCCCATGCCCTTATCCATAATAAATTCATTCGCCTCATGGGTCCTCAAACAAAGGATTCACCAAATTGAGCTTTTTCTTAAATATCCAAACGAAGTTCAGGAAGAATTGCTGCATAATTTATTGCAAGCTGCCGAAAATACCATTATTGGAAAACAATATGAATTTGCATCAATAAAATCATATCAAACTTTTACGGAAAGAGTCCCTATTTCGACTTACGAAGAATTGCAGCCGTTAATTGAACGAACCCGCCAAGGAGAACAAAATGTGATTTGGGAAACTCCAATAAAATGGTTTGCCAAATCAAGCGGAACTACGAATGCCAAAAGTAAATTCATCCCTGTTAGTAACGAAGCCCTGGAAGATTGCCATTATAAAGGAAGTAAAGATTTGCTCTGTTTGTATCTGAATAATAACGAAGATTCGGAATTGTTTTTAGGAAAAAGTCTTCGCTTAGGCGGAAGCTCCCAGATTTATGAAAACAACAATACTTTTTTTGGGGATTTGTCTGCTATTTTGATTGAAAACATGCCTATTTGGGCTGAATTCAGCAGTACGCCAAGCAGCAAAACATCGCTGATGACCGAATGGGAAAGCAAAATTGCAGCTATTATCAACGAAACAAAAAATGAAAATGTAACCAGTTTTGCAGGAGTTCCTTCCTGGATGCTGGTCTTAATGAATAAGGTTTTAGAAAATACAGGTAAGGAAACGTTACTGGATGTCTGGCCAAATCTTGAAGTTTATTTTCACGGAGGGGTGAGTTTTTCTCCGTACAAAGAACAGTACAAAAAGATTTTACCCAAAAAAGATTTTAAATATTACGAAATATACAATGCTTCCGAAGGTTTTTTTGCCATTCAGGATTTAAATAATTCCAGTGATTTATTATTGATGCTGGATTATGGAATCTTCTATGAATTTATTCCGATGGATACTTTTGGAACTCCAAACCAAAAAGTAATTTCCCTGGCTAGTGTTGAATTGAATAAAAACTACGCAATTGTCATTACTACTAATTCCGGATTATGGCGTTATTTGATTGGCGATACGATTCGTTTTACTTCATTAAATCCATACAGAATAAGGGTTACCGGAAGAACCAAACATCATATTAATGTTTTTGGGGAAGAATTAATGGTCGAAAATACAGATCATGCAATTGCGAAAGCATGTGAAATTACCCAAACTGAAGTGATCGATTATACTGTTGCCCCAATTTTTATGCAGGACAAAGAAAAAGGCGCACACGAATGGATGATCGAATTCAAGAAAAAACCTGCTGATGTCGGTCTTTTCCAAAAAGTGCTTGATGAAACGCTACAAACTTTAAACTCTGATTACGAAGCTAAACGCTATAATAATATGACGTTAAATCCTTTGGTAATTAATGTAGCCAGAGAGAATTTGTTTTATGATTGGTTGAAGGAACGTGATAAATTAGGTGGACAGCATAAAATTCCAAGGCTTTCAAATCAGAGGGATTATTTGGAGCAATTGAAGGAGATGTAGATAAATCTTGCTATATTTTCAAAAATTAACCTATAAAACAAAAAACAATATTACTCCAAAAGATAAAAGAATATGGAAATATTAGCTTTTCAAATAGTGATTTTTTTATTAATATTTATAGCAGGATATTCAGGATTAAAATCACTCAATGTTGTTTCATTATTTCTAGTATTATTCACTTGTTTTATGGTGTTTACTTCAAAATTAATGACAATTCAGTTTTTTACTATTTTAATTGGATACTCGTTAAGTAGAGCTACTATTAAAAAAAAGTATTTAATGAAAAAATAAAAAATCACAAAGGTTTAATACGAAAAAAGCATCCTCTCGAATTAATTTTTAGAATACTTCTAAATTTATTTTTCATAATAGTAATTGTTTATTATGCCTATAAATTTACAATATCATATTATGAAGATGTTGATAATTTAGGATATTTTCTTTTCAAATCAATTTCATATCTACTATTATTGTTAGTAGTCCTCATGACATTGTTCTACTTTACAATTCGGATATTGGATTTTTTAAAAGAATTAATTCCAAAAAAATTAGAATAGAATAAAGTTTTTATTTAAGATTTTAACGTCATGTTGGTCATTTCTACCTTTTGAGGGAAATCACAAACGCTGAGAACTCTGTATTGTCAAATATTAGGATGTGATTGCTTCGTTCCTCGCAATGACACACAAAATTCAATTATAATCCTAAATTGCATGAGGAATAGAAGTGAAAATCCTTTTGTGCCGGGGTTCGGCACAAAAGATTGAAACGGATAGCGCGACCCGCTTTTTCTGCGGGGCATGCCCATAAAAAAACCTTAATTTAAGACTCAAGATTATTTTTCGATTGTCAGGCTGAGCGGAGTCGAAGCCCTTTTGAACGTTCAAGCCTTCGACTTCGCTCAGGGTGACATTTCGTATTTTCCCAGACCAGTAAAAAGCTCATAAAAACCTCAGCTCTAAGAATCCAAGATTGTCTTTGATTGTCAGGCTGAGCGGAGTCGAAGCCCTTTTGGACGTTCAAGTCTTCAACTCCGCTCAGGGTGACACTTTATTTTACATCATATCAATATATCGGTCGTGGTATCCTAACAAGTATAAAACTCCGTCAAGGCCTAAACTTGAAATAGAATTTGAAGCGCTTTCTTTTACTTTTGGTTTGGCATGAAAAGCGATTCCGAGACCTGCTAAATTTATCATTGGTAAATCGTTGGCACCATCTCCAACGGCAATAGTCTGGTTGATATGAATCCCTTCTTTTTCGGCAATGGCTGTCAGAAATTCTGCTTTCTTTAAACCGTCTACGATATCGCCTAAATATTTACCGGTTAACTTTCCGTCTATAATTTCTAACCGATTGGCATGTACATAATCGATTCCTAATTCTTTTTGCAGGTATTCGCCAAAATAGGTAAATCCTCCTGATAAAATTGCGGTTTTATAGCCGTAGTATTTCAGGGCTTTCATCAAGCGGTGAGCTCCTTTTGTGATTGGTAAATTTTCGGCCACTTTTTGCAGAACATCTTCACTCAAACCTTCCAGCAAAGCCATACGTTGCTTAAAGCTTTCGTTAAAATCGATTTCACCATTCATTGCTGATTCTGTAATGGCTCGTACTTGCTCACCAACACCGTTAAGTTCGGCTAATTCATCGATTACTTCTGTCTGAATTAATGTTGAATCCATGTCGAAACAAACCAAACGTCTGTTTCTTCTGTAAATATTGTCTTCCTGGAAAGAAATATCAACATCCAGTGTTCTGGAGATTGCCATGAAATTCGCAGTCATTTCAATCTTATTTACAATTTCACCGGTTACGGATAATTGTATGCAGGAGCGCGGATACTCTTCTTTTTCGACAACAGAAGTTCTTCCTGTCAATCTTATGATTGAATCAATATTTAAATTTTGATCTGATAATATCTTAGTGACAGCTGCTAATTGAATTGCTGTTAATTTTTCTCCTAAAACATTAATGATATAGCGTTGTTTGGATTGTGATTTCACCCATGTTTCGTAATCTTCGATAGAAATTGGAGTAAATTTAACCTTTACTTCCAATTCATACGCTTTAAACAACAAATCTTTTAAAACAGGTCCTGAACTTGAACCGGCTACAATTTCGAATAAAATTCCCAATGACAATGTATCGTGAATATCGGCCTGGCCTATATCTAAAATAACGGCATTATATTCAGCCAATACTGATGTTAAGCCAGCGGTTACTCCGGGTTTGTCATGTCCTGAAACTTTTAATAAAATAATTTCTTTATCTTCTGTTGCCATTTTATCCTTATTGATTTTAAGAAGCGACAAAAATCGGCAATCTATTGTTTATAAAAAAGAATATCCTTTGTTTTTTTAAACAGGAAAAGCACAAATAAATGTGCTTTTCTGAAATAATTTAACATTACTGTTCAACTATCAAAATAATATAACTTTGTATCGCTTTGGAATTTTCAAAGATTATTTATTTGGTTGATTTTCATCAAAATTTACCATCCAGCTAATGCCGAATTTATCTTTGAACATTCCAAAATAAGCTCCCCAGAAAGTTTTATCCATTGCCATAAAAACGTTTCCGCCTGCTGAAAGTCCGTTAAAAATTCGATCGGCTTCTTCTTTGCTTTCGACATTAATCGATACTGAAAAATTCCCTCCAAAAACTACATCTCCGGATTGTTCACTACTGTCACTTCCCATTAAAATTGTATTACCAATTGGCAGTGAAACGTGCATTATTCGGTTTGCATCTTTTTCTGATACTTCGCCACAACCTCCTTCTGCATCTGCAGGCATATCTTTAAATTTTCCGATATATGGAAATTCTCCTCCAAAAACTGATTTATAAAACAGAAATGCTTCTTCGCAGTTTCCATTAAAAATTAAATAAGGGTTTACTGATGTCATGATATTTTATTTTTTATTGTTATTATTTATTGATCTTCTGATAATTCTTTTACTTTTTCCAATCCTTTCGGAAAAGCCTCTTTAAAATAATCAATGTATTTTTCAACTACATCAACCTGGGCCACCAAATCAGTAAATTCATCATCTGGTGTTAATCGATAGGTTTCCATGGCCCCACTCCATTTTTTTGTTTCGTCGTTAATAGGCTGCTCTTTAAAATCTTTTATTTCACCTAAATGCTTAAAAGCCATATATTCATTTGGAATCTTCTTGTCGATTATGCTGTTCATTCCTTCTCCATTTGGAGACATAAAATGTATTTTGTCGCCTTCATTCCAATCACTGACGGCATATGAACCTTCACAAAAAGCTTGTGTCCATTTTTTATAGCTTTCATCATCCCATAGAACTGACCATACCTTTTCTACGGGAGCCTTTATTCTAATTTTAAATTCTAATGTTTCCATTTTTCCTTTTATTGAGGTAATTTATTAAAATCCATAAATAAGACGTTCCAGCGATGACCGTCTAAATCCGCAAATCCGAAGCCGTACATCCAGCCCTGGCTTTCGGCCAGAGGACTGAAAATATTTCCTCCTGCTTCTTTCACCTTCTCTGCTAATGCGTCAACCTCATCCTTGCTTTCAGCATCAATCGAAATCAGGATTTCTGAACTCGATTGTGTATCTGTAAGTTTGTTTTGAGAAAAACCGGCAAATAATGATTCTTCAAAAAGCATTACTACAAAATTTCCTTCTCCGACCACCATGCATGTAGAGCTTGGCGTATCGTGCTGTTCATTAAAAGAAAAACCTATTTTCCAAAAAAAGTCTTTCGCTTTTGCCACGTCTTTTACAGGCAGATTCAACCATATTTGTTTTGTCATCTTTTGATTTTTTGTATGTTAAACCATATAAGTTATGTAAGATAATTTAAGTTTAGTTTCAGAACTTTTGAACCTTTGTAACTTGTGCCTGAAAAGAATTAATTATTCTCCACATAATTTTTAAAATTATCCAAAATCGCCTGCCAGCCTCCTCGCTGCATTTCTTCCGGATTTTGTGTTTCGGGATCGAAACTCTCTATTACTTCCACCCCTTTTGGAGTTTCATTAAAGCGAATTTCAACCTTTCTTCCATCAGCCATTACATATTCTATGGCTTGATTTTCTTTTACCAAAGTATATTCACCTTCAAAATCAAAACTCATACTGCCGTCTTTTGCTGCCATCGTCGATTTGAATTTTCCTCCTTCTCTCAAATCATTCTCAGCATAAGGCGTGTGCCAGTCTGGTGATGCAAAACTCCATTTTTTAATATGTTCCGGTAAGGTCCAGAAGTTCCAAACTTTCTCTATTGATGCATTAATCGTTGTTTGTACTGTTATCATTTACTATTTTTTAAAATTATACTTGATTGGTTTTTTATTTAAAATTTTCTACATATTCCTTAAAACTATCAATAACACCTTTGCAAAATTCTTCTTGCATAGCTTCAGAATTTCCTTTTTCAGGTTCAAATATTTCTGTAATTTTCACTTTGTCATCATCAATTTCAAAATGAACTCTACCAATTCTGTTATCAACGAGTTTATATTCCAGCAATCTGTTCTTTTCAACTTTAGTGTAAGTTCCCTCAAAATCAAATTCCACACTGCCATCTTTTGTTCCCATTGTATATTTGAATTTACCCCCAACTTTCAAATCATTCTCTGCATATGGATTGTGCCAGTCTGCTGAAGGAATATTCCATTTCTGAATATGCTTTGGAGTAGTCCAGATTTCCCAAACCTTATCAATTGTGGCATTCACTGTATTTTGAATGGTTATCATATTTTTAATTATTAATCAAAAAAGCTAACCCATTTGTGGAATCTGACTTTCATCCATATAAAAAACTTCCCAATGATGTCCGTCTATATCCAGAAAAACACGCTGATACATCCAGCCGTAATCTTGTCTTTTCATGTATTCTGATCCTCCTGCTTTAATAACTTTTTCAATCATTTCATCTACTTCTTCACGTGTTTCAACAGATATCGCAATAAGAACCTCGCTGGTTGTAGCAGTATTACAAATTTGCTTATTAGTAAATGTTTTATAAAACTCTTCAACTAAAAGCATTGCATTTATATTTTCACCAATAATTAAACAGGTTGCTTTATCATCAGTAAATTTTGGATTAAATGAAAAACCCAATTGAGTAAAAAATGCAATGGATCGATTTAAATCTTTGACAGGAAGATTCAGGAAAATTTTTGTTTTCATGTTGTATAAAATTACAAATTATTTAAAAAACAAATGTAAAATATTACAAAAGGCTTTATGCTAAAATAGAAGTCAACTTTAGGGTCATTTAAGACAAAATTTATATCTTCGTATTAATCTAAATATAAAACGATGAGCAAAAAAACAGGTTTAATTGTGCCTCATGACTATAAATTATTGAGCATCGCAGCGATTTTAGAAGTTTTTGAAACGGCTAATAAATTACATAAAGAAACCGAAAAACCTTTTGACATTATGGTTTTTCAGTCTTCAGAACAGATTAATCAGAAGCATTTGTTTGGATATGAAGTAAAATCAATAGAAACATCTAATGAAGATTTAGAATTGATTTTGATTCCTGCTTTTACCACAGATAATATGAGTGAAATGATTGCGAAGAACAAAAATTTTATTCCGTGGTTACAAAAACAACATCAGTCGGGAGCAGAATTGGCTAGTTTTTGTACCGGAGCATTTTTGTTTGCAGCGTCAGGTTTACTCAACGAAAAACTGGCCACAACACATGTGGATGCCTGCAGTGCCTTTACAAAAGCTTTTCCGTTAGTGAAATTGAAATCTGAAGAAACTTTAACCGCTGATGGCAGTTTGTATACTAGCGGAGGCTCAACCTCAACATTTCATTTATTGATTCTTTTGGTTCAGAAGTATTGCGGAAATGAAATTGCGGTTCAGATTGCCAAAATCTTCTCGATCGATTTAAACCGATACAAACAGAGTTATTTCAGTACTTTCAGACCAAACCATTTGCACAATGATACTTTGGTTGCGAGGCTGCAGCAAAAAATTGAAAGCGAATACAGTACAATTGAAACCTTAGAAGAGATCACAAAAGATATTCCGACGAGCACCCGAAACATGACACGTCGTTTTAAACAAGTTACAGGAATCCCTCCCATCGAATATTTACAAAACATCAGAGTCGAGAGTTCTAAAAAGTATCTGGAACAAACGCAGCTTTCCATTTCTGAAATTATTGAAAAAACAGGTTACAATGACCCAAAAGCATTTAGAAAAGTATTTTATAAAATGGTTGGAATGAAACCTATTGAATATCGGGAGAAATTTAGGGTGCGGTAAAAAAAGACAGTTTCATTGTGTAATAACTTTTTTATACTTCCGCAAATAATTTTTACCATTTGAAATCTTTTAAAAACCAGCCACTGTCATACATTTATTACAAACATCCACTACAACTATAATCGCCTATTCTTTCAACTAATACCCATTTATTTCCCTCTCTTTTCATCACAACAACAATTTGAGGTTTACTACTATATAGATAATTATCAATATGATAAAAGAACATGATGAATCTTTTGTTATGATAATAAATAGGTTCAGATAAAACAATTACATTTTCTACATTTTTTAGATCTGGATATTTTTCAGAAAAAACATGCGTAAAAAGTTCTTCTCTATTTCCTTCCACAAATTTATACTCTGGAAAATCTTCATTTTTCCAATATTTTTTAATAGTATCATTAGAATATTTTGAATATATTTTTTTCCAATGTTTTTCACTGAATAATTTACTGGTATAGTCTATTTTATTTGGGTATAAAATGTGTTTAGCACCTTCTCCTCTATTAAAAATCCTTAAAGCCTGATCATTACGTTCTTTAACTCTCAAAATATAGTTTTTTTTACTAGAAATATTTTCTAATTTTAAAAAAGTATTTATTGGCTCATTGCTTTTAAGATTTTGAGAAGCACAAGACAGGAAAAAAAACAAAAAAACTATAGGTATTTTTTTTTTAAATATGTTCATAATATCTTTATTTTAAGCAAGGTGTCCCATTAGGAGTTAGTTTACCTCTTGGTTCAACGTTTTTTTCTGAGTAAAATCTATTTATTATCCTTACTCTATCATTATAATTTACGGAATTAGAGTCATCTGGATATAAGGTATTAAAATAAGTTGTATCAAAAAGTCCTGACCATGCTAGATCCGTATAGACTTCAGAAGCAGATCCTAAAGGCACATTAATACCTGTATGGAATTCTTGAATTGTAGCAGCTATTACTTTTACATAATTTTCAGCAATTAGTTCATGGTGTGCACTCGGAAGTATGCTTGGATTTTTTTTAATTTCTTGTTGTACATAGGCCTCATAAATTGTAGGAAAATCACATATTTCTGAAGCTCCGCAAGTTTTATTCTCTTCTAGCAAACTAATTAAGTAAGCATGTATAATTTCATGTGCCATTGTAGTAGCTACAGATAAATCAGTTGGGCGACTAGTCTGATTCTTTCCACTAATATAATCTCCATTAAAAACCATATTAATATTTGTATTTGAACCATTAACGTTAGCAGTTTGTGCTAAAACATTTGAATCAGTTATTGGACCTGTCATCATATTCAAAATAAAAATAGTTCCTGCTGGACTAAATCGTTTTAGCATTTCTGCAATATCACCACTTCCTAAATTCTTAAGTTTGTCTAAAATGTCTTTAGTGCAAGGATCAAGGTCTGTATCATTTATATAATCTTCGAGAACTTCAGTATCTTCTAATTGTGCTCCACCATTACTACCACTACCTCCTCCGCTGCCACCACCATCAGGAGGCGCTTGTTCATTATCCTCCGCTCCGCCATCACATTCCCACCAATCATCGACTAACCAGTCTTGTC
Source organism: Flavobacterium sp. (assembly GCA_039931915.1). Taxonomy (GTDB): domain Bacteria; phylum Bacteroidota; class Bacteroidia; order Flavobacteriales; family Flavobacteriaceae; genus Flavobacterium. Next base: position 25,906 of record JBDTRA010000069.1, read on the forward strand.
CTGTTTCACTATTAGTAATGTAATATCCCCAATGTACACAGGTTATTTTATTTGTTGCTGATGACCGTACATTTTTTTTTATTGGCTTCTTTCCATTGTCAGAGATTAGTACACCCATCATGTTATATAAATGATAACGATTTCTGGTTAAGTCATTTACACCAGAGAAAAAAGAAACTTCCAAATTATATTCAAAGGTACTATCATATTTATTTTTTGTTATAAGAAGACAAGACTTGAAATATTTAGGCGTTTTATCCTTATTTAAATTTTTTACAAATACAGGCTTCCCGGATCTGATTGGAATAGAGAGTGTATCATGATTAAAAGTACCTTTTTGCCAATCCGGATTTCCTAAAAAATAACTATTCTTTTTTACTTCAACTCAATTATTGTTGAAGTAATGTTCAGCCTGACTTACATTAATAGGGTCAATTCGTCTTTCATTTGTCAAATCTTCTGTAGCACATGAGTTCAACAGAAATAAAATAAAAACACTAATGAAGGTTTGAACAGTTAAAGAATTATTCATGTTATTAAAATTCACTTAATTAATTTGAGAGTTTTAAACTACAAACATAACGCATTTTATAATATCAAATAGTGTTTTTTAACTAATAATTTTTGCAATATATTATTTCTCATTCCTTATTGAATTAAAAAAAGCCTGTCCGAAAAACGAACAGGCTTAAAAATAAATTTTAAAAAAACTACGAAGCAATTTCCATTCTTTTCAATAAGTTTTTATTCAAAGTATGTTTGGCGTAATCTCTGTCAATTGTCAGAACTTTATCGTCTGAACTTGGCAATTCATACATCGCGTCTGTCAAAATAGCTTCGCATAACGAACGCAGTCCACGAGCTCCTAATTTGTATTCTAAAGCTTTATCCACAATAAAATCCAAAGCTTCGTCTGTAATGGTAAACTCAACATCATCCATTAAAAATAACTTTTGATATTGTTTGATTAATGCATTTTTAGGCTGTGTTAAAATCGCACGCAATGTTTCTCTGTCCAGAGGATCCATGTGTGTTAAAACCGGCAGACGACCAATAATTTCCGGAATCAATCCAAAATCTTTTATATCTTTTGGAATAATATATTGCAATAAATTGTCTTTGTCAATATTATCTACATTTTTAGAAGTAGAATAACCAACTGCCTGACGGTTTAAACGTTTAGAAATAATACGTTCTATTCCATCAAAAGCGCCTCCGGCAATAAACAGAATGTTTTGTGTATTTACCTCAACGAATTTCTGGTCCGGATGTTTACGGCCTCCTTTTGGTGGTACATTAACAACCGTTCCTTCTAATAATTTTAATAATGCCTGCTGCACCCCTTCACCGGAAACATCACGAGTTATTGATGGATTATCGCTCTTACGGGCGATTTTATCAATTTCATCAATAAATACAATTCCTCTTTCCGCTTTGGTTACATCATAATCTGCAGCCTGCAGTAAACGGGTCAAAATACTTTCGACATCTTCACCTACATAACCTGCTTCTGTAAGTACTGTTGCATCAACAATAGCCAAAGGAACGTCTAACATTTTTGCGATAGTTTTGGCTACCAATGTCTTTCCGGTTCCGGTTTGACCAACCATGATGATATTACTTTTTTCAATCTCTACTTCATCGTCTAATTGCTGTTGCATTAAACGTTTGTAGTGATTGTAAACGGCAACCGACATCACTTTTTTAGTCTGATCCTGACCAATAACATATTGATCTAAGAAAGCTCTGATTTCTTTTGGTTTCTTTAAAATTAAGTCGCCAACCAATTTTGAACTTCCACTTGATTTTAATTCTTCTAATACAATTCCGTGCGCCTGTTCAATACACTTATCACAAATATGTGCATTAATCCCTGCAATCAATAAATTGGTTTCTGGCTTTTTCCTTCCACAAAACGAACATTCTAATACTACTTTAGCCATTCTTTTTTAGTTACTAA
>JBDTRA010000070.1:0-27796 GCA_039931915.1 Flavobacterium sp.
CATCAGCATCTACAACAGTTCCTTCACGGCTTTTCATTTTTCCGGAAGGTAAATCGACCATTCCGTATGACAAATGATATAGGCTTGAAGCCCATACAAATCCTAGTTTTTTAAGGATTAAAAACAATACTTTAAAATGATAATCCTGCTCGTTACCAACAGTATAAACCATTCCGCCAACATCCGGCATGTCTTTTACACGCTGAATTGCTGTTCCTATATCCTGTGTCATATAAACTGCAGTTCCGTCTGAACGAAGTACAATCTTACGATCTAAACCTTCATCTGTCAAATCAATCCAAACTGAACCATCTGGGTCTTTTTCGAAAACTCCTTTGTCAAGTCCAACCTGAACAACATCTTTTCCTAATAAATAGGTATTGCTTTCGTAATAATATTTGTCAAAATTAACTCCAAGATTGGCATAAGTAGCAGCAAAACCATCATAAACCCATTGGTTCATCATCTTCCAAAGTGTAATCACTTTTTCATCACCGGCTTCCCATTTCTTTAACATTTCCTGGGCTTCAACAATTATTGGAGCTTGTTTTTTAGCTTCTTCTTCAGTTTTACCGGATTCGATCAATTGAGAAATTTCAGCTTTATAGACTTTATCAAACTCAACATAATATTTACCAACTAGTTTATCACCTTTTAAATGCGAACTTTCAGGAGTTTCTCCGTTTCCGAATTTCTCCCAGGCCAGCATCGATTTACAGATATGAATACCACGATCATTGATAATTTGGGTTTTATACACTTTTTTACCCGAAGCTTTAATAATTTCAGCAACAGAATAGCCTAATAAATTATTACGAACGTGACCTAAATGTAAAGGCTTATTGGTATTTGGCGAAGAATATTCGACCATGATCGCTTTGTCTTCCGGGTTTGGGGTTGCGTAACCAAATTTTGTGTTGTCTTTTATTCCATTAAAGAAATCCAAATAATAACGATCAGCAATTACAATATTCAAAAAACCTGAAACTACATTAAAACGAGCTACTTCCGCAACATTTTCAACAAGATAATTCCCTATTTTATTTCCTAATTCTGCCGGGTTGCTTTTAATCACTTTCAGCAAAGGAAAGATGACCATTGTAATATCACCTTCAAACTCTTTTCTGGTAGATTGAAATTCGATTTTATCAACTGTAACGTCAAATAATGATTGTATTGCTTTATGTATAGAAGGAGTAAGAATTTGTGATAATGACATGTAAACTTATTTTTAAAGTGAGCAAATATACTGCTTATTCATCAATTAGAGAAAACGAAAAACATATTAAATAGAACAAAATAATCTGAATTTATCAAACCGGGAATAATATTCATCTTCAAATTTTGTCAAAAAATCAATAGTCTAAACTGTTATAAAACAGCATGTCAGTAAAAAAACGAAAATTTATTATAATTTTTCTGTAACATATCGATGGCAAAAGAGTCTTAATAGGAACTTTGAATTCATTTAAAGAAAAAAATAATCATCGATCAATCAAAAATAATCTTTTAACCAAATTATGAAATTAAAATTCTTTCTGTTCGCATTACTGGGGGTAATTGCAACAGCTCAAGCACAAAATTCGGGAACAGTCTCGGGAAAAATTACCGAAAAATCAAATAACGCACCTCTTTCATACGTAACTGTATCAATCAAAGATAACGGAAAAGTAATTTCAGGGGTTAATACAGATGATAAAGGGGAATTTATCATTAAAAATTTAGCTTTAAAAAGTTATACAATCGAAATCCAATACATTGGATTCAGAAAATATATCGGCTCTGTAATTTTAAGTGAAAATAAAAAAGAGGCAACTTTAAAAGTAGCACTTGAAGAAGAAGCGACGCAGCTAAAAGGTGTAAATATTGTAAATGAACGCTCGACAATAGAACAAAAAATTGACCGTAAAGTAATTACTGTCGGGAAAGATTTGACTACTGCCGGTGCTTCTGCATCTGACATCATGAATAACATTCCGTCTGTAAATGTAGATCAGGATGGAAAACTTTCGCTTCGCGGAAATGATAATGTACGTGTTTTAATTGACGGAAGACCTAGTAATATTGATCCGGCTCAGTTATTAAAACAGATCCCATCTACTTCAATCAAAAAAATTGAGTTGATTACAAATCCAAGTGCAAAATACAATCCGGAGGGAATGTCTGGAATCATCAATATTATTTTGCACAAAAATGCAAACACTGGTTTCAACGGAAGCTATAGTGGTGGTATTACTTTTGGGGAAACTGCCAAATACAACCAATCATTAGATCTGAATTATAAAACCGGGAAAGTAAACTTCTTTGGAAATGTTGGTCAAAACTTCGGAACTTATTTGAATGATGGTTACATCAAAAGATTTGATCAGGATATTCTACAAAAATTAGACATCAAAAATGATAATGATTCCTATTTGTACAAAATTGGTATGGATTATTTAATTGATGATCATAATACTTTATCTTTTTATACCAATCAAAATAAATCGACCGGAAAAAGTTTTATAAACACCGATATTGATTACAATGATGGTAATCCGGATATTAAAAATGCGTATCAACAATCTAGATACTCAGGACCAAAAAGGACCGGAACTTACAATTTAGCTTATAAACATATCTTTAAAAAAGAAGGTCACACTTTAGATTTTGAAGGAAACTATAATGATAGTAAGGAAACTCAAAATGCTGATTTTAATACTAAAAACACTGCTCCCGACAACACTGTAAATAACATAATCTACAATGATTTAATTAAAGGAGACCGTAAATTAAGTACTTTGAATATCGATTATGTGAATCCGTTGAACGAAAAATCAACACTTGAAGCCGGTGCCGAAGCCAGAATCACCAAAACAGGCAGCGATTATACCAGAATAAACCCAACCGATGCTACAGAAAATCAAATGTCAAATTATACTTATGACACAAATATTTACTCTGCTTATGTTACTTTTGGCCAGAAATACAAAAAATTCAGTTATCAATTAGGAGCACGTTTTGAAAGTTACAAAGTAGCGGCTAATTTAAATCATGGTGAAACTAAATTTGATGATGATTATTTTACGTTATATCCATCTGCTTATTTTACTTATAATCTGAATGAAAAAAATACTTTTCAACTTAGCTATAGCCGACGTGTAGACCGCCCAAGCTTAGAGCAGACAAAACCTATCCGTGAGTTTTCAACTCCATTAGTAACTTCATACGGAAATCCGGAATTAAGACCTCAGTTTACTAATTCTGTAGAAATAAATTACACAAAAACGTTGGAAAAAGGAAGTATAACTGCTGGTGTTTTCGTGAGAAGTATCAATGATCAAATCAGCAGAATTTTATATCCTGATAATACAGATCCAAATGGTAATAAGCAAATTATGTCTTTTACAAACTACGACAGCAACACAGCTTATGGATTTGAAGCTTCCTTCAATTATAAAATCACAAAATGGTGGGATATTTCACCGTCTGTTGATTTCTCAAGTATTAACCAGCAAGGAATTGTATTTTCGTACGATACGGTGACAAGTACAAGTAATCCAATTGAAAGAAAAATTACGGTTTCTGCTTTTAATGCCCGTATGAATTCTAATTTTAAAGCAACTAAACGTTTAAGCTTTTTACTATTTGGATTCTATAGAGGCGGTGTTGACGGACTTCAGAACAATAGCAAAGAAATGTATAAAATGGATATTGGTTCCCGTTATACCTTATTAGATAACAAAATGAATATAAGTGTGCGTTTTAATGATGTTTTCAACACTATGAAATATGCTTTTGATGCTATGTATCCTTTCCCTCAGGCTGGTCAGTTTACATGGGAAAGCCAAACCGTATATCTTGGTTTAACATATAACTTTGGTGGGGCAAAAATCAAAAACCTGCAACGCAAACAAAGAGAAGACAACACTAATAAAGGTGGCGGCGGAATGTTTTAGCCCCATTATTATTAGCAGATTTTAATATTTTTGAATAGTTCTTGTAGAAGAAGGGCCTGGAGTATGCCAACTCCAGGCCTTTTTTATTTAATCAGTTATAAAAAATTTCGCAATTCTTTTATTTCTTCCGGATTTGCTTTTTCTGAATTATCAGTAATAGCAGATGAATGATAAAAAGTGGCTTCTAATTTATCCTGCAATAATTTAATATTTGAAGATCGTAAACCTCCGCCAGGCATAATCTCAATTCGATCTTTTGCTAATTTTTGAATTTTTTCCAAATCAAAAATTCCTTCTTCAACACTTATAGCATGCCCGGAAGTTAGAATAGTTTTAAAACCGCAATCAATTACATCTTCAAGAGATTGCTCGATATCTTTTACCACATCAAAAGCACGATGAAAAGTACACGAAAGTGGCTGGGCCAAATAAACCAATTCCCGGTTTTGGGTTTTATTTACACTTCCATCCGAATTTAAGATTCCGAAAACAAAACCATCAACGCCCAATTTCTTAAATTGTTTTATATCTTGTTTCATTTCCACAAACTCTTCATCAGAATAGACAAAATCTCCTCCCCGTGGTCGTATTATCACATGCATTTTGATAGATAATTTCTCCCGGACTTTTACTGCTAAAATATAATTAGGTGTTGTTCCTCCTAATTTCATATTCTCACATAATTCGATTCTGTCTGCTCCTTTTTCCTGAGCAATCAAAGCCGATTCATAATTAAAACAGGCTATTTCAAGTTGATTTTTTTTCATTGTGTTTATTTAAAAAATTCGGATCGTAAAGCATGACAATTGGAATGGGGCTTCGACTTCGCTCTGCCTGACAATCGTTATTACTTATAAACAGAAAGTTTGCAAATTCGGAACGAATTTCGACTCCGCTCTGTCTGACAATCGTTATTAAAAATCTCTAAATACTGTAGTGTCACCCTGAGCGGAGTCGAAGGCTTGTCAATTGAAATGGGCTTCGACTCCGCTCAGCCTGACAAACGTTATGCTAAATATCTTATTAACCATTTCTCCCTAAGCTAAGTGGAAAGGTGATTTACTACTAAAGGTTGTTTTTATTAAAATTTTCATGATTTGTTTTATTCAAACATACCGAGAGCTTTTCCAAATCCTCCCACTTATCATTTATAATTGCTTCTTTCTTTTTTCTACTCCAGCCTTTTACTTGTTTCTCAAATAAAATAGCTTGATTCACATCATTAAAATCAGTACAAAAAACTAACTCTAAAGGTCTTTTATTAAAAGTATAACATTCTTTATTTAAGCCAAAATTATGTTCATTTAATCTTCTGTCAATATTATTTGACATTCCTGTGTAATAACTATTGTCTGAGCATTTTAAAATATAGACATAATACAATTTCATTTGTTAGAGATTTTTTTAAACAAGGCTTCGACTTCGCCTGACAATATATTCACATTTGATAAAAATAAGAAAAAGATTCATTTAAGAATAAGGCTTACAAGCTAAAAAAGGGCTTCGACTCCGCTCTGCCTGACAATCGTTATAAAAAATCTCTAAATCCTGTAGTGTCACCCTGAGCGGAGTCGAAGGCTTGTTTACTACTAAAGTCTCTTTATTAAAACCTCCATTATGAGTATGATTTTCATGACGAGCATAGTATCATTTAAACCAAGGTGTCACCCTGAGCGGAGTCGAAGGCTTATTTACTAAGGTCCTTCTTATTATAATTTTCATTGCCAAATAAAAAACCTGTTCGATTCTGAACAGGTTTTAAATATAGTATAAAATGAATAATTAAATTACCATTTAATGATAGCACTTGCCCAGGTAAATCCACTTCCAAAAGCAGCTAAAACAACTGTATCTCCGGATTTAATTTTCCCTTGTTCCCAAGCTTCTGTCAAAGCAATTGGAATAGAGGCTGCAGTTGTATTTCCGTATTTCTGGATATTATTATGGACTTTATCATCTGACAATTTGAATTTGTTTTGAATGAATTGCGAAATTCTCAAATTCGCCTGATGTGGAATCAGCATATCAATATCCGAAACCTGTAAGCCATTTGCTTCCAAACCTTCATTTATAACTTCTGCAAAACGAACTACCGCATTTTTGAAAACAAACTGACCATTCATATATGGATAGTAGCTTTCATCATTCGGGTCATTATCAGCCAGAATATCAGTTACCCAGCGTGCTCCCATTCCCGGTGCCTGCAATGCTAATTCTTCGGCATGTTGTCCTTCTGAATGTAAATGTGTTGATAAAATTCCTTTTGTCAAATCCTCTTCACGGCTTAAAACTGCTGCCCCTGCTCCATCTCCAAAAATTACCGAAACTCCACGTCCACGTGATGTCATATCTAATCCTGTTGAATGCACTTCTGAACCAATTACCAAAATATTTTTATACATTCCGGTTTTAATATATTGGTCAGCAACCGAGATTGCATAAACAAAACCAGAACATTGGTTTCTGACATCCAATGCCCCAACAGTTCTTAATCCTAAATCACGTTGTACTAAAACTCCTGGTCCCGGGAAATAGTAATCCGGGCTTAATGTGGCAAAAACCACAAAATCAATATCTTCTTTGGCTATGCCAGAACGTTCAATTGCTATTTTAGCAGCCTTAACACCCATTGATGTTGTGGTATCTTCTCCACGGATAATATGCCTGCGCTCCTGAATTCCGGTTCGCTCCTGAATCCATTCATCGTTGGTATCAATAATCTTAGACAAATCATCATTTGTCACAACATTTGAAGGAACATAATATCCTAAGCCAGCTATTTTTGAATGATACATATTCTTTTTTTATTTGTTAAAAATTGGACTGCAAATTTAAACATACTTTAAAACATTAGCGTACAAATTACTACTTTTTTCGTAATTAACAATTCAATAAAATTTTAAAGATTGTTTTATTATATTTTATACTTTTCTAAAAAAAGTCGATTTTGTTTAAAAAAACAAAAAAACACAACAATAACGAAAGAAATGTAACAAGTTTAAAGTACTTTAGACTAATTAATAAATAACAAAAAATCAAAATTATGAAACTAAAGGTTAGCCTACTCTTGTTTTTAAACATTGGCTGCATTGCTTTCGCACAAGAAAATCTAACATATCAAAAACCTTCCAAGTCTATTTTAGATTTGGCAGATTACGAAAGAGCACCTTCCGTATCAATGGATACTAAAAAAGAGTACATGCTTTTATCATACAGAAGCACTTATAAAACTTTAGATGATTTAAACCAGGAAGAACTTCGTTTAGGCGGTTTAAGAATTAATCCGACAACAAACATTTCAAGCACTGTAACTTACATCACCAATTTAAAACTACGAAAAATAAGCAGTACTAATGAAGTACAGGTGACCGGATTACCGGACAATCCTAAAATAAGCAATATACTCTGGTCACCTAATGATAAGAAAATTTTGTTTTCGCACACTACAAATTCAGGTGTCGAATTGTGGGTTTTAGATGTTGCGGGTGCAAAAGCAAAAAAACTTACTGAAGCAACCGTAAATGCAAATCTTGGCAATCCGTTTAACTGGTTTTTAGATAACGAAACCATTTTAGTGAAAATGCTGGCTAAAAACAGGCAGCCATTAGTTAATTCTAAAAAAGACCTTCCAACTGGCCCGATAATTTCAAACACTTCCGGAGAAAAATCCCAAAACAGAACCTATCCTGATATGTTGAAAAACAAAAATGATGAAATTAATTTCGAAAACATTATTACTTCTGAACTGTATAAAGTGAATCTTAACGGAACTGCTGTATTATTTAAAGAAGCAGCAATGTATGCCGGAGAAAGAATTTCGCCTGACGGAAATTATATTATGTTAACCACTATTCAAAAGCCTTTTTCATATGTTGTTCCATTAAACCGATTTCCATCCAAAACAATCGTTTATGATAAAAACGGAGCAGAAATAAAAACAGTCAACGAAGTTCCTTTAAACGAAGTTATCCCAAAAGGTTTCATGGCTGTTAGAAAAGGAAAAAGAGAAATGACATGGAGAAATGATAAACCGGCAACTTTATCATATGTTGTAGCGTTAGATGAAGGAGATCCTGCTAAAAAGACAGATTTTAGAGACGAAGTTTTTCTTTGGGAAGCACCTTTTACAAATAATGCTACCACATTAATAAAAACACCTCAGCGTTTTAGCAACATCATCTGGGGAAATGACAATATAGCAATCGTCTCTGATGAATGGTATGACACACGTAATACCAAAACGTATTTAATAAATCCTTCAAATCCTGAACAACAGCCAAAAGTAATTTCGGATAGAAACTCGCAGGATATCTATTCAAATCCCGGCGTTTTTGAAACTAAAAAAAATGAATACAACAAACATGTATTAGCAATAGAAAATGACAATGCATACCGAATTGGCGAAGGTTTTACTAAAGATGGCCAGTATCCGTTTATAGATGAATTCAACTTAAAAACATTAAAGTCTAAGCATATTTATACTTCTGTTTATAAAGATAAAAAAGAAGATTTATTAGAAATTGAAGATTTTAAAAGTGGAAAAGTTTTAGTTCAGATTCAATCAAAAAGTGAGTATCCGAATTATTATTTCAGAAATATCAAAAAACAAAATAGCCTGACACCAATTACGTCTTTTAAAAATCCATTTGAAAGTATTAAAAATGTCAGCAAGGAAGTTATTAAATACAAACGAAAAGATGGTGTTGAACTTTCAGGAACATTATATTTACCTGCAGGTTACGATAAGGTAAAAAAAGAGAAATTGCCGTTATTGATTTGGGCTTATCCTGCCGAATATAAAGATAAAAACAGTGCCGGGCAGTCTACTCAAAACCCAAATGAATTTACATTTCCTTACTATGGATCGTTTGTCTATTGGGTAACCAAAGGATATGTTGTTTTAGACGATGCCGCTTTCCCTATTATTGGTGAAGGTACTACAGAGCCCAATGATAATTTTATTTCACAATTGGTTGATAATGCCGAAGCTGCAATTAATGCAGTTGATGCTCTGGGTTATATTAATCGTAAAAAAGTTGCTGTTGGAGGACATTCCTATGGTGCTTTTATGACCGCTAATTTATTAACTCACTCCAATCTTTTTGCCTGTGGAATTGCACGAAGCGGAGCTTACAACAGAACATTGACTCCATTTGGATTTCAGACAGAGCAACGTAATTATTGGGAAACTCCGGAAGTTTACAATACCATGTCTCCTTTTATGAATGCCGATAAAATGAAAACGCCGATTTTATTGGTTCATGGTGAAGCTGATAATAATCCCGGTACTTTTACTTTGCAGACTGAGCGTTATTTTCAAGCTTTAAAAGGATTAGGAGCTCCGGCAAGAATGGTAATTTTACCTAAAGAAGCCCATAGCTATGTTGCTAAAGAAAATATTCTGCATCTACTTTGGGAGCAAGACCAATTTTTAGAAAAATATTTAAAAAACTAAATTGGTTCAACACTAAACAAAAAAGCCCCTAAAAATAAATTTAGGGGCTTTTTGCTTGTCATATAGTTTATTAACCTTTCAACCATGCATTTCTAAGTTTTTCTTTAGAAGCATCAGTGGCTTTAAAAGTTTCTTTTTCTTCGTATGGATGCTTTACTGTTCCTTTGATTGTTTGTTCAACACCGGCACGCTTTATTTTAACTACAATGGCATCATTTTCTTTCCAGTTTTCACTTTCACCAATTAAATCATAAATATTATTCAATGTATAAGCCTTATTATTTATTGATGAAATAACATCTCCTCCTTTAAGGTTTAAATTAGTGAAAAACGGATTCAATTCAATATCTGAACGAACGCTAATTATTTTCGTTTTTGGGTCAATAGCTATATATGGAGTTTGTCCTTTTAAGAAAATCGGTCCCGCTGTTTTTTCAGATGCATTAGTAACACCTACTTTTGCTAAATAAGTATCATATGGAATTGGAGTTGTTCCCGCCACATAAGTCTTTAGAAACTCTCCCACTTCAGGGTAAGTTAATTCAGTTATCTTAGCAAAAAGCTCATTATCATTAAATGGTTTATCAACACCATAGGCTTCAGACAATTTGTGCATTAAATCAAGAATTCCTCTTTCACCATTACTTTTTTCTCTAATAATGATATCAATACACATTCCGATTAATGCTCCTTTTTGATATACATTTAAATATTGGTCTTTGTAAGGCTGTTCTAAAACATTTTTACTCATCGTAGTAAATGGCATTGTATCATTTAAGCCTTTTGCTCCTTCAATTTTATCTGCAATACGGGTATAAAACTCAGCTTCATTAATTAAACCCTGATTGATTTGAAAAAGATTGGCAAAATATTCTGTTACCCCTTCGTACATCCATAAATGTTCTGACATTTTTGGAGCATTATAATCAAAATACTGAATTTCTTTTGAGTGAATAGTCAATGGTGTTACAATATGAAAAAACTCATGGGAAACCACATCTTTCATCGATTCAACCAATTTTTCTTTTGGCATTGATTCAGGCAAAACAACCGTAGTAGCAGTTGGATGCTCTAAAGCTCCAAAACCGTGGGCATCATCTTTTGCCAGACTTGATAAATACAATAAAACGGTATATTTTTTAGTAGCATTTACTTTTCCTAAAAAGTTTTTTTGAGCCGTCATCATTGTTTTCATTTCCGGCGCAATACTTTCGGCAGTAAATTTCCCTGTAGGAGAATAAACTGCTATTAAAATATCCATTCCATTTACATTAAACGTAGTGTAGTCCGGTTTAGAATACATTATCGGATTTTCTACTAAAACAGCATAACGCGGTGTTACAAAAACGTCACTGGTTTTGCTTGCATCTTCGTCTGTCATAGAAGTTGCTCCCCAAAGAGATTCAGGATGTGTGATCGTAACTTTATAAGGAACGTCTAGTTTATCCTGAAAATAACCCACAAAACCATGAGTATTTACCATGAAGTTTTTACCTGCATTGATATTTGTTCCGGCTGGCGAAAACACATCATCATTACCAAAACCAGTCCCTTTTTCAGTATCAAAAGTATCTCCAACCAAATATGTAATAGTTTTTAATTTCTTTGCATCTGAAACAGACCATGAATTATCATCAATTCTCTTTGCCGTTAAGGTATTTCCTTTGGCATCAAAAGCTTTAAAATCACTTGAATATTTACCATAATTATCGGTAGAATATGTTCCGGGAACGGTTTTAGGAATGCTGTAAACAACTTCATCTTTTTTTATTTCGGGAACTGTAACGGTTACCAAAACTTTATCATCTTTTACATCAGTAAGATTAATATTAACAGCCACTGTGTTATTTTTTGCAGAACCTGATCCGCTCCCTGTTTTACAACTCCAAAAAGCTGCTGCAAGAGCGAATGTGTAAATTATTTTTTTCATTTATTAGAGTTTAGTTTTCGTATAAGTCTTGCAAAATGCAAAACTGTTACACTGTTTAGGTATAAATAAAAAACTCCTGTGAGATTTCAGGAGTTTTTTATTAGTCTAGTTTATTTTTTATATAGTACTTTCCGTCCAAATCTTCATCAAAATCATCTATTTTAACTGGTTTTGGTTTTGGTTTATTTGCGATTGCCTTCTTCTTCCACATCTCAAATTTTTCAAGAGGCATTTTCTTTTTCATGATCTCCAGAACTTCTTTTTCAGACAATCCAAATTCCTTTTTTATAATTTCAAATGGATTCTTTTCTTCTAATGCCAACGAAACAAGCTTTTCAGTTTGTTCCCAATTCAACTCTTTGCGGTTACTCTTTTTCATCACGTGAAAATTAATTCAAAATAGTGGGTTAATGATTAATAGATTGATTTTCAATTTAAGTATCAATATTAATAAAAAAAATAATTAGTTCATCAGATTAAGTATATTTTTTTTATTGATTTTAGCTATTTTTTGCTGGTCTTGATTTTTGGAACTGGTTTTTTAATAAATCTTTCAATTTATTACTTTTTTCTTCTGTCAAATAAGTATTAACTCCAACGAATTATGATTTTATTTGTTCCTATTGAAGCATCTCTTTAAAAATTGGGTTTATTCTATAGAAAAAAGAGAAAATCAAATATAATTATAAGATTTTCTCTTTTTAAAATAAATTACTTTCAGCACTATTTATCCTTTTCTGATCAGGCTGATTATAAATAATAATACCCATGCTCCACCAACGGCAATTAGGATCTGCCAGAGAAGTCCGCCACCGCCAATACCTAATTTACCCGCAATCCATCCGCCAATGATTCCACCAACGATTCCAACGATGATATTACCAATTAATCCAAAACCTGCGCCTTTCCAAACCTGACCTGCCAACCATCCGGAAATTGCTCCAATAAGTAAAAAATACAAAAATTCCATAATTTTAAATTTTAATGTTAGTAATTGAATTATATTATGCTTCGTCGTGATTTTGTAATATTGTTTTGTAAATAAATCCAGCTGCGATTGCTCCTAAAATCGGAGCTGCCCAAAACAGCCAAACTTGCGATAATGGTCCTCCGCCTGTAAAAATAGCCTGAGATAATGATCTTGCAGGATTAACAGAAGTATTAGTGATTGGAATACTGATTAAATGAATTAAGGTTAAAGCTAATCCGATAGCGACCCCGGCAAATTTTCCGTTTGCAAATTTATCCGTAGCACCTAATATCACTAATAAAAAGAATAAGGTAAGGACAAATTCTGCTATAAATGCGGATGACATCGAATAACCGTCCGGTGAAAATGCACCAAAGCCATTAGAAGCAAAAGCACCTGCCCTGGTATTATCTATTACATTTCCGGCTTTTCCGGACCAAATAATAAACAATGTTCCTGCTGCTGCAAGAGCCCCAATACATTGCGAGATTATATACGGAAGCAAATCTTTTGCAGGGAATCTCCCTCCAGCCCATAATCCAAAAGATACAGCAGGATTAAAATGTCCTCCTGAAATATGTCCGACAGCATATGCCATTGTCAATACTGTTAAACCAAATGCCAAGGAAACACCTGCGAACCCAATTCCTAAATCCGGGATTCCGGCTGCAAAGAGAGCGCTTCCGCAACCTCCAAAAACGAGCCAATACGTTCCGAAAAATTCTGCAAACAATTTTTTCATAATAAATAATTTTAATTAGTGGTTAATAGCTAAGTATATTGATATGCCCATAAAATCAACAAAAGTTGTAACGGCAGCCGTAATAATAAAATCCATTTTGGTAAACCAAAGCTTGCTTTTTTATCCTGATACATGAATAAATTTGCCGGAAATACAGCAATTAACAAAACTATAATTCCCCATGCAGCAAAATGGGTCGAAAAAAGAAGAGTCAGGAGAATACCTAAAATTATTTCGGCAGCCCCGCTTAAAATATTTAATAATTTGGGATTTGAAAAATAAGAAGGAATGATTTTATGATACATTCGGGGGTTTCTGAAATGATTAATTCCGGCAACAATATAAAGAAAAGCCATCAAATATAAGTGCCAGGGTAAATCCATGCTAGTTCAGAGTTTAACACGAATTTAATAAAATTTCAAAGATATTTGCCTTTAATATGATTTTTTTTACAATTAAGTAAAATCAATTATTTTTTTTCTGAAATTAATGTTCATGATGATAATAGCTAAAATAATAAGCAAAATTCCAATCCATTGTAAAAAAATAACTTTTTCATTTAATAAAACAAAGGCCATCATTACAGAAACAGGCAGTTCCAGTGCCGAAACAATACTTCCTAAACCAATTCCGGTTAACGGAAAGCCTGCATTCATAAGCATTGGAGGAATGATTGTTCCAAAGAGCGAAAGTACAATTCCCCATTTCATAAAAATAGCCGGATTAAAAGGAGTGTTTTGTGTTGCAAATGCAAACGAAAAAACAATAACAGCTCCGCCCAGAAGCATATACAAACTTCGCTGAGCTGAAGAAATCCCTGTTGCTACACGATTGGCTGTAAACATTGTTGCTGTAAATGAGGCAGCTGCCAGAATTCCCCAGCCAATTCCTCTCCAATCTAATTCAATCTCATTATTAATAATATTGGTCGCTAATACAGTTCCGATAAGAACAATAAAAACAGCTATTACTTTTTGAAGTGAAGGCAGTTTTTTTTCTAAAACCATTTCAAGTAGAACTCCCATCCACACAGTTTGCATTAACAGGACTATACCAATCGAAACCGGAATATATTTTACAGCCAGGTAATAAAACAAACTTGTCATGCCTAATGAAGTCCCTGCAAGCATTAAATGAAAAATATTTTTACCGGTAGCTTTTACCACATTTTCTTTATGCTTCGCTTTTTGAAAAGCATTAATTAGCAAAATACCTGAAATACCTAGTATGAATTGTGAGGTCGTAACTTCGGCAGTAGTAAAACCTTCACTATAGGCCATTTTTACGAAAGTAGCGAGCATACCATAACTTGTGGCACCTAAGGCAACCAGAAAAACTCCTTTCAGGACATTCTTTTGTGACATTTTGTTTTATTTTAAAATTTTGAGCCTGCAAAGATAGGATATAGTTTAGGCAATTATTCTTTATTATCTGTTTAAAATCGGCAAAAGAGAACTTAAGGTTAGAATTTATTCTAAAAAAAATAAACCATCACTTCTGCCTCATTTAAAAAATTTCTTTATTTTGCAGCAAAATCTAAAAATAATGAAAAAATCAATTATTGCGTTTATTGCAATTGCCTTGTTGGTAATCTCCTGTGATAAAAAAGAATCTACTGACAGTTTACATATTACCGGAAACATAAAAGGCTTAAAAAAGGGAACTCTATATATCCAGAGAGTTGTTGACACGGCACTTGTTGCCATAGACAGCATTAAAATTGATGGCAGTTCAGCATTTGAAAGCACAATAAAATTAAAATCCCCGGAAATGCTTTACTTATTTCTGGATCGTGGCGTAACCAATTCATTAGATAATAACATTATGTTTTTTGCTGAACCGGGAAATATAAATATTGAAGCAAATCTTGATAATTTTATAAATGGCGCAAAAATTACAGGTTCAAAAAACCAGGAATTATACGAAGAATATCAAAAAGTAAATTCTCGTTTTAAAGACGAAAGCCTTGATTTAGTTGAAGCAAAATTTAAAGCCCTAAAAAGACAGGACCAAAAAGCTATTGACAGTATTGTAACCAAAGACGAATCAAATATCAAACGAAAATATTTATTTGCTACCAATTTCGCTATCAACCATAAAGATCATGAAATAGCTCCATATATAGCTTTAGCAGAGATTTACGATATTAACATCCGATTTTTAGATACAATTCAAAAATCCATGACACCCAAAGTAGCAAATTCGCTATATGGTAAAAAACTAACCAAATATGTTAGTGATATAAAAAAAGAAGAAAAGAAATAATCCCAATAAAAAAGTCCTGAAAATTTTCAGGGCTTTTTTTTATAATTCATTTTTTAAAGAAAAGCTAAGGAATAAAAAAAGCCTCTCGAAAAGAGAGGCTTTTATGTTGGTCTACAAGGACTCGAACCTTGAAAGACTGCACCAAAAACAGTTGTGTTACCATTACACCATAGACCAGCAGTGCGGTTAAGCGAGTGCAAATTTAAAGCTTTATTTAGTTTGTGCAAACTTTTTGATCAAAAATTTTCAAAAATTTTCATTTTTTTTCTTTCAAACAAGTAATGACAACGCAAGTATTTCACAAACAATAGTTTACTTTTATTAAATAGTTTTGCAGAATTTTTTGTTAATGCTCGTTTCATTACACAAAAAAACATTTTCTTTGTATCATCAAAATATTCAAAAATTTAACACCAAAATATGGCACAATTCAATTTCAACAAATGGAATACAATTATTGGTTGGTTTGCATTTGCAATCGCTTTAACAACTTATACATTAACTGTTGAACCTACAATGAGCTTTTGGGATTGTGGCGAATATATTGCAACAGCCGCCAAGCTTGAAGTTGGCCACCCACCGGGAGCTCCTTTATTTCAGATGATGGGTGCGTTTTTTGCCATGTTTGCAATCGACAATCAGCACGTTGCCGTAATGGTAAATATGATGTCTGTTTTTTCAAGCGCCTTTACTATTTTATTTTTATTTTGGTCTTCGTCCATGATTTTGAAAAAAATTATAGCTCGCTTTGCCGAAATTGACCAGAATAATTCAATTGTAATTTTAGGAAGTTCTTTCGTAGGAGCTTTAGCTTATACATTTTCAGACAGTTTCTGGTTTAATGCTGTTGAAGCCGAAGTTTATGCCATGGCCTCTTTATTGATTGCATTGCTTTTTTGGCTTGGTTTACGCTGGGAGCAGGATATGGATGATCCAAAAGGAAACAAATGGTTATTAATTATTTCGCTTGTTATTGGTCTTTCGTTTGGAGTGCATTTTATGGCCTTGTTAACGATTCCTGCCATTGGTTTTCTTTATTATTTTAAGCACTATGAAAAAGTTACTATAAAAAACTTCATTATTGCTAATGCTGTAGTAATTGCAATCTTATTATTTATTTTCAAATTACTTCTTCCACTAACCATGGCTTTCTTTGGCAAAACCGAAGTATTCATGGTAAACAGCATGGGATTACCGTTTAACTCAGGAACAATTTTTGTTGCTCTGCTTTTTATTGCTTTCTTTTATTTTGGATTAAAATATACCAAACAAAAAGGATTCGTTTTTTACAACACTATCATTCTTTGTATTTTATTCATTTTAATAGGTTTTTCAACCTGGATGATGTTACCTGTACGCGCTAATGCGAATACAGTAATCAACGAAAACAAGCCATCAGATGCTACCGAAGTTTTAGCATATTACAATCGTGAGCAATACGGTGTAAATCCATTGTTTTACGGACCTCAATACACTGAAGTTTTTGCCGGTTTGGATGAAAAAACACCATATCTGGACAAAAAACCAAACTACGAAAGAGATTATAAAACCGGTAAATACATTATTACCAACAATTATAAAAATGCAGATCAGAATAGTGATGACAATCAGAAAACGATTCTGCCTAGAATGTGGAGTACAGAAACCAGTCATATTCAAAATTATATCAATTTCACAAATCCTCCTCAATTCAAAATAAACCCTAATTATGCGTACGAAGATGATTTAGCCAAATACGGAATTGATGCCAGCCAATTATCTGAAGAAGAATACAACAAAGCTACTGCTCAACTACGTAATGAGGTTGAAAAAACAGTTTCGGAATTTAGAAAAGCGTATGCTCAAAAGCAAATCGACAATGAAGGTTATGTAAAATTCTTAAAAAGCTACGGTGATTATTTAATCATCGAAAAACCATCAACTGTTGATAATTTCAGTTTTATGTTCGAATATCAATTCGGATACATGTACTGGAGATATTTGATGTGGAATTTTGTAGGCCGTCAAAGTGATGTTCAGGGGAAATATGACAATTTAGACGGCAATTGGATCAGCGGAATTAAACCGTTAGATTCATTACACTTAGGTTCACAGGATAATTTACCTACAGATGTTTTAAACAACAAAGGAAGAAATGTTTACTTTTTCCTTCCTTTCATCTTAGGGCTTATCGGACTTATGTATCATGCAAATAAAGACCTTAAAAGTTTTTATGTTCTCTTAGCTTTGTTTTTATTTACGGGAATTGCACTTAAAATCTACTTAAACGAAAGACCTTTTGAACCTCGTGAAAGAGATTATGCATTAGTGGGTTCTTTTTATGTTTTTGCAATCTGGATAGGCTTCGGAGTATATTCACTCTATGAATCTATTCAAAAATATCTTGCACCAAAAATTGCAGGTCCAATTATTATTGCAGCTAGTTTATTAGCAGCTCCTGTTTTAATGGCTTCCCAAAACTGGGATGATCATGACCGATCCGGTAAATATACTGCTGTGGCAATGGCAAAAGCATATCTGACTTCATGTGATAAAAATGCTATTTTATTTACCATCGGAGATAATGACACCTTCCCGCTTTGGTATGCCCAGGAAATTGAAGGCATACGAACTGATGTGAAAATTGTAAACACAAGTCTTTTCATGACTGACTGGTATATTGATCAAATGAAAGCCAAAGCTTATGAATCTGATCCATTACCAATATCTTTCACACATGACGAATATGTAGGTGATAAATTAGATTATGTAGCTCATATTCAAAAAGTAGAAACCCGCTGGGATATCAATGATTTTATCAAATTCATTAAAAACCCTAAATCTACTGTTGGTCTGCAAAACGGCCAGACCATTCACTTTTATCCAACCGATAAAATCAGGATTCCGGTGGATAAAAATATAATCATCAAAAACAAGATAGTTAATCCTAAATACAATGATTCTATAGTTCCTTTTATGGATATCGATATCAAAGGAAGCGCTCTTTACAAAAATCGTTTAATGATGTTGGATATTTTAGCAAATAACAACTGGAAAAGACCGATTTATTTTAGCGGTGGTGCTTTTGACGATGAGGACTATTTATGGCTTAAAGATTACTTACAGCTTGACGGAATGGTATATAAATTAGTACCTGTTAAAAACACGCCTTCGAAAGACGGTGGGCCAATGGACATGGGACAAATTGACGCTGACAAAATGTATGACATCGTGATGAAATGGGACTGGGGAAATAGTAACAGTGATAAAATTTATCATGATCCTGAAACCAGAAGAAACAGCATTACCTATCGTACAAACCTTTCACGCCTGATGAATCAGCTTATCGAAGAAGATAAAATAAAGAAAGCCAAAAATGTTATCAATTTGGCAATAACAAAAATGCCGTTAGAGAAATTCGGATATTATTCACTTGTTGAACCTTTCACTGGTGGTTATTACAAGGTTGGTGAAAAAGAAAAAGCTCATGATTTACTAAATAAACTGGTTCAGAAATACAAAGAGAACCTTAATTATTATGCAACTTTAAGTGCAGGTGACCAATCTGATTTAGCCATTGATATTATAACAGACATTGAACGTTACAGAAGTTTGCTTCAGGTTATGAAAGACAACAAGGATTTAACCTTTTACAACAATCATAAAAAAACTTTCAATACTTACGTAAATGTTTTTGAACGATTTGGTCGTGAAAAAGAATAATATACGAAAAATATAGTAATTAAAAAAATGCAGCTCTGTTTGATAAATAGCGCTGCATTTTTTAATTTTACATATCTTTAATCCTTTCAAAATGGGCTTTTATTGGGTAAAAACTAACGCATTTATAAAAAGAGTGTTTTCTAAGTATTGTTGGGACATCCCTAACAACGAGAAGAAAATATATCTCACTTTTGACGATGGCCCCACTCCGGAAATTACAGACTGGGTTTTAGCTGAATTAAAAAAGCACGACATCAGGGCTACGTTTTTCTGTATTGGAAAAAACATAGATTCTAATCCTGAATTATTTTTAAAAATAAAACAAGAGCATCATTCGATTGGAAACCATACTATGAACCATATGAATGGCTGGAAAAGCGAAACGAATGAATACATTCAAAATGTTAAGAAATGCGCTGAAATTTTATCCCAAAAATACATTCCGTCCTTATTATTTCGTCCACCTTACGGAAAGATCAAAAGACAGCAATCCAGACTCTTAAGAAAATTAGGCTATAAAATAATCATGTGGGATGTTTTAAGCGCTGATTTTGACCAGAGTATCAGCCCTGAAAAATGCCTTGAAAACGTAGTTAAAAATGTAAAATCAGGAAGTGTAATTGTTTTTCATGACAGTATAAAAGCATCGCAAAATTTAAAATTTGCGTTACCTAAAACTCTGAGTTTTCTGAAGGAAAATGGATTTGTATTTGATATTGTTACTTAGACAACATCTGTAGGGAAGAAAATCTTTTATAAACTAAACTGTTCCTGAACAATTCCTATAATGGTATTCGCATCCAGTTCACCTGATTGTCTCCAGATCATTTGTCCTTCTTTATAAATCATCAAAGTAGGAAGTCCTTTAATACGTAAAGCTTCTGCCAGTTCCTGATTTTTATCAACATCAATTTTGATTACTTTGGCTTTATCACCAAGCGCTGCCGCAACATCCTTAATAACAGGGTGCATAGAAACCGACGATTCATTCCAATCTGTGTAAAAGTCAATTAACACAGGGACCTGAGCATTTATTAGTTCTCCAAATTTTGACATAAAACCAAAAATTAAATTTTTAAATCTACTAAAAAGAGATTAACATTATACAAATGTAGCATTTTTACCGAATTAAGCCACATTGTTACCTTTTTTTAGTTCAATGACTGTAATTTCCGGCATAATTCCAACTCGTCCAGGATAGGCATGAAAACCAAAGCCTCTGTTTACATAAACATACCGGCCTACATTTTCATACAAACCGGCCCATTGCTTATAAATGTATTCAGCTAAACTCCATTTAAAATATCCCGGAATTTCAATACCAAATTGCATGCCATGCGTATGACCTGACAATGTAAGGTGAAAGTTCTTAGGGTGATTTTTTATTTCATATTCCCAATGACTCGGATCGTGGCTCATTAAAACTTTAAAATCTCCTTGTGCTACTTGCTGTGAGGCTTTATTCAGATCTCCGGCCATTTTAAAATTTTTACCCCAGTTTTCAACTCCAATCAAAGCTATTTTGTCCTCCCCTTTCTGAATATAAGTATGCTCATTCAGCAAAAGCTTAAATCCAATTTGATTGTACAATTCTTTTATCGCTTGAAAATTTTCATCTTTTTCTTTTTCAGAAGGCCAGGTTACATATTCACCATAATCATGATTTCCTAAAACTGAAAACTTTCCATATTTATATTCTTTTATTCTGTTAAAAGTATCCAGCCACGGATGCATTTCTGTTGCATGCGTGTTTACAATATCACCCGTAAACAAAATCATATCGGATTCCTGATCATTAATTAGATCAATAGCATAATTTATTTTTTCGGCATTATCAAAACTTCCACTATGCACATCCGAAATCTGAGTAATCCTAAATCCATCAAAAGCATCCGGTAAATCAGGAAAAAACACAGTTTGCTTAATAACTTTGAAATTATATTTACCTTCAAAAATTCCATAAATTAAAGACAAAAAAGGAATTGCTGCCAAACCTAAACCTATCTGACTAATAAACTTCCGCCTGTCGGGCATTATTTCTGTTCGGGGAGCATTGTACATACAGTAATTTAAGATACTTGCCCCTAATCTGAAAATATCTTCACCCAACAAAACAAGCATAATTACAATCTTTGGAACATAAACCAAAAGCATCAGACCCATTGTAAACATAGTCTGTTTTGTTTGTCCTACAGAACGATCGAACTGAGTAAAAGAATAAATGATAAAAATTAAAAGCAGTAAACTTATAATTTGATAACTCACTAAAACCCATCTTAATTTAATAAGTGTCCGAAAGGCTTGATAAGAATAAACCTCAATGAATAGGAATAGAGCACAAAGAATTATAAAACGAACGATCATTGGTTTATAGTTTTAAGCAAAGTAACAAAGAATGAAAATTTTACAGCTTTTTATTACCAAAAATTTAACTCTAATAAGTACAAAAAGCTGATAGATTTCCCTACCAGCTTTTTCTCTACCAAATTTTTTAAAACCATTCTAATCCACAACAAAAGTTTACATGGTAAACAGCTGTCATTTATTTTTTAGCTTTTGAAGTTTCTGATTTAGCAGCTTCTTCTTTCTCTACTTTTTTCTCCGCTTTTTTGTGTTTTTTAGGAGCTTTAATTTCTTTTGCCGGAGCAGTTTGAGCCGGAGTAGTTTGTGCGTTTACCATTGCTGTAGTTCCTAATACTAATACTGCTAACATTACTAATTTTTTCATGATTTCGAGTTTTTATGATTGTTATTATTTCATTTATTATACCTCAAAGATATAATCACGAAATGAAGATTAAATGAAGATTAAACTATCAGAAAAACATTAACTTTTAATTAGGTTTTATGGTTTCGGGAAACAAAAGTGTAAAAGTTGTTCCTCGATTTATTTTTGAAGTAACTTGTATTTCCATATGATGAAAAGAAGCAATACTCTCTGCAATTGCGAGTCCTAAACCCTGTCCATCCTGATCAGAACTAATCCTGGCAAACCGATTAAATATTCTTTCCAACTGAGAAGCATCCATACCAATACCTGTATCGGTTATTGAAATAAAATATTGATTATTTAAAAATCCGTCAGAAACAATAATTTCACCTTTTGGCAGATTGTATTTAATTGCATTAATTATCAAATTATAAATTAGGATATGAATCAGTGTTTTATTTCCTTTAAAACTAAAATCATGTTCCATATTATTAGAGAAATTAATCTCTTTATCTTCAATCCTGTCCTGAAGATCTTCCTTCATATCGGCTATGATTTCATAAAAATGAATGTCTTCATTAGCTGCATATTGATTATTTTCGATTCTGGAAATCAACAATAGATTATTGATGATTTTTTTCAACATATCCAACGTTCTCATTGAACCGGCAATCTTGTCTACCGCATTATTATCTAAAGAATCATTTTGGAGTAAATTTTCAAATTTATTTTTAAGCAATGCAATTGGTGTCAACAGTTCGTGCGAAACGTTAGAAATAAATTGTTTTTCTTTTTTGAAAAGCTCCGCTATGCGATCCATCATTTGATTCAAAACAAAATCCAGTTCTCTAAATTCTCTTGATCCTGCTTTTATTAGTGTATGATCAAAAGCTTCGGGCTGGTTGACACGCCGGATTTTGGTATCAATAATTTTATAAAAAGGTTTTAATAAATATTCGATATAGAAAGTATCAGCCAAAAAAGTTATTAAAAGGATTATTATAAAAACAATCAGGATAAAAAACCGAATTATGAAAGTCAGGTCATTAATTTCTTCTAAACTGCTTCCGATTTCAAGCCGGTAATCAATTTTCCCGTAAGTGAAATGATATTGTAATATTCTATATTCATTCATTTCCCCTTCAATAACACGATAATCATTTATAAAAAGAGTCTTCTTCTGATTAACTTTTAAAGGCAGTCTGGAAAGCATTAAAAATTCACTGTGCAGTGTTGAAAATTCCGAATAGGTTTCAGTAGAATCATTTCTAACAATAAAATCATTGATTTCGTTCTGATCCAAATTATCAATAAATTTTTTCTTCTTTTCTGATAAACTGTTATTGATATGCCGGTAAACTACTTTTTCAACCAAAATAGGCAGCATTAACCATAAAATTAAAATCACCAACAATCGGGTCAGTGCATTAAAAATAGCCAGTTGGTGTTTTATCTTCACAGTATTTTACTTATTCATTAATACGATAACCAACATTCCGAACAGTTTCAAACCAATCTATTGCAGTATGTTTATCGAGCTTTCTTCGAAGATTCCGAACATGGACATCAATAAAATTTGAATCTGAATTTACTTCAAGAATATCACCCCAAATATGTTCTGTCAATTGTAATCTGGTAATCACACGATTTTTATTCAAAACCAGATACTGAAAAATATCAAACTCCTTTTTTGTCAAATTAATCGGTATCTCATTATAATTTACCTTATAATCCTGTAATTGTAACGAAAATCCGTGTATCATCAAATCATTCAGCGTAAAGCCATGCATCCTGCGAATTACAGCAAACAATCGGGCGCTTAATTCAGTTAAAGCAAACGGTTTTGTCAGATAATCATCAGCTCCAAGATCTAAACCGTTAATCCTGTCATCCAATTCGCCACGGGCCGTTATTACAATTACAGCCATTTTCGATTTGGTTTTTCGAAGCGCCTTCAGAACTTCAAAACCATCTCCATCAGGCAAACCAAGATCTAACAGCATCGCATCATAATCATTGCTGTTTAGTTCTTCAACAGCATCACTGCAGGTATTTGCAATTTTGCAAATATACCCCACGTTACATAAAAAATCACAAACCTCGACAGCCAGTTCTTTATTGTCCTCAACAATCAAAATATTCATAAACAAATCGTTTAAACACAACTAAAAATAATCAATTATAAAAAGCCATGTTATCTATTATTAAAAAATTAACGAATCAAAAAAAAGCTGACAAATTTCTTTATCAGCTTTCTCCATAATTATCCCTTCTGTTTTGCCCCTCTTACAATTTTTTAAAAGCAAAACAAAAACAACTATTATTTTTTTACATTAGATGTCTCTGATTTTGCAGCTTCTTTTTTCTCAGATTTTGCTTTTTTCTCAGATTTGTGTTTAGGATGTTTTGTGGCTTTCACTTCTTTTGCCGGAATGATTTTCATTTCTTTTACCGGGCCAACTTTTACAGCAGGAAATGCATTTACCATTGCTGTTGTTCCTAAAACTGCTACGAGTAACATCAAAAAATTTCTCATGATTTCTATTGATTTAAATTAATAACCTTTTAATTATAGATCAAATGTACTCCTGTAAAATGAAGACAAAATGAAGATAGAATCGTACCTGAAAATTTTAACCTGACATTAACAATTTTACCTCAACATCTTTTACAATCCAGCAATAAAACATTCTGCTATCTCTAAAAGACGCACTGGTTACCTCTGGAAGACGCACTGCTGTGCGTCTCTACGTATGTTTATATTAATTTTCAGAACAGAATAGTTTTTAAAACTCAATTGATTATTTTTACAGACTAATATTTTTTTTATGTCAACACAAAAACGTCTTTTTCTTCTCGATGCTTATGCATTAATATTCCGTGGTTATTATGCCTTCATAAAAAACCCAAGAATTAATTCCAAAGGAATGGATACATCTGCAATTATGGGTTTTATGAACTCACTTTTGGATGTTATCAAAAGAGAAAAACCAGATCATTTGGCAGTTGCTTTTGATAAGGGAGGAAGTCACGTACGAACAGAAATGTATACAGAATACAAAGCAAACCGTGACGCTACACCTGAGGCGATAAAAATTGCAATTCCGTACATTCAGGATTTATTAAATGCAATGCATATTCCAATTATTGAAGCAAATGGCTGTGAAGCTGATGATTTAATTGGTACAATTGCAAAACAGGCTGAAAAAGAAAACTATAAAGTCTATATGGTTACACCTGATAAAGATTTTGCTCAATTAGTTTCTGAAAATATCTTCATGTACAAACCTGCCCGTATGGGTAACGGAATAGAAATTTGGGGCGTTCCTGAAGTTTTGGCAAAATTTGAAATTGAAAGACCTGAACAGGTAATTGATTTTCTTGGAATGATGGGCGATGCTGTCGATAATATTCCGGGATTACCAGGAGTTGGAGAGGTTACCGCCAAGAAATTCCTAAAAGAATTCGGCACTATGGAAAATCTTTTGGCGAACACGCATTTGCTAAAGGGAAAAATGAAAGAAAATATAGAAGCCAATAAAGAGAAGGGAATACTTTCTAAAAAACTGGCTACTATCATTATAGATTGCGATGTTGTTTTTAATGAAACCGATTATGAACTTTCACGTCCGGATATTGAAAAAACAGATGCTATCTTTCAGGAATTGGAATTTAGAAGAATGGCAGAACAATTTGATAATTTGTTTAAAATAGGCGGTGGAAATGAATTAGCAAATAAAACCGATGAAGCGAAATTATACAAAAAACCACAACCCAAAAACGAAGATCAGTTTGATCTTTTTGGAAGCGCAACCAGCGATGAAAACCCGGAAGCGGCAAGAACATCTTTTTATGACACCTTAGACAACACATCTCACTCTTATCAAGCTATCCAGGGTGATTTAGGTATAAAATTGCTTTTGCAGAATTTACAAAATCAGGTTTCTGTTTGTTTTGATACCGAAACCACTGGTTTAGATGCTTTACACGCTGAATTGGTTGGGATTTCTTTTTCTTATGAAAAAGGGAAAGGATTTTATGTTCCGTTTCCGGAAAATCAGGATGAAGCTCAAACCTTAATAGACAAATTTGTTCCGTTTTTTGAAAATGAAAACATAGAAAAAATAGGCCAGAATTTAAAATATGATTTAAAAATTTTATCTAATTACGGAGTCACTGTAAAAGGAAAACTTTTTGACACGATGATTGCGCATTACCTGATCAATCCGGATATGCGTCATAATATGGATATTTTGGCAGAAACCTATTTGAAATATTCTCCAAAATCAATTGAAACATTAATTGGTAAAAAAGGCAAAAATCAAATCTCGATGCGCGATGTTGCTCTTGAAGAAATCAAGGAATATGCTGCTGAAGATGCTGATGTAACTTTTCAATTAAAAGAAATTTTCACAACAGAACTGGATAAAACTGAAACTAAAAAGTTATTTGATGAAATCGAAATTCCGTTAGTTAGCGTTTTGGCTGATATGGAAACGGAAGGAATTCGTTTAGACGTTGAATTTTTAAGCATAATGTCTAAAGAAATGGATATTGAAATCAAATCTTTGGAACAAAAAATTTATGAAAGCGCCGGAGAAAAATTCAATTTGGCTTCCCCAAAACAATTAGGTGATATCTTATTTGATAAAATGAAAATTGGCGGTGTAAAACAAAAGAAAACCAAAACGGGTCAATATGCGACAGGCGAAGAAGTTTTAACTTATTTAGCGAATGACAATCCGATTGTGAAAGAAATTCTGGACTGGCGTCAAATGGTAAAACTACAAAGTACCTATATTTTAGCTTTGCCGGAACAAGTAGACAAAAAGACTTTGAGAGTCCATACCGATTATATGCAAACCGTTGCTGCAACCGGACGTTTGAGTTCTAATAATCCGAACTTACAGAATATTCCGATTCGTACCGAAAGAGGTCGCCAAATCCGTAAAGCTTTTGTCGCCCGCGATGAAAACCATACTTTAATTTCTGCCGATTACTCTCAGATTGAATTACGAATTATTGCTGCTTTAAGTGGAGAAGAAAATATGATCAAAGCTTTCCAAAACGGAGAAGACATTCACAGAGCAACTGCTGCAAAAGTGTTTGATGTTGCTTTGGAGGAAGTGAGCCGTGAACAAAGAAGCAATGCTAAAACGGTAAATTTCGGAATTATATATGGTGTTTCAGCTTTTGGATTGAGTAATCAAACGTCATTATCACGTAGTGAAAGTGCTGCTTTGATTGAAGCTTATTACAAAACATACCCAAGATTGAAATCTTATATTCAGGAACAAATTGAGTTCGCACGCGAAAAAGGATATGTACAAACCATTTTAGGACGCCGTCGTTATTTGAAAGATATTAATTCAGCAAATGCTGTAGTTCGAAGTGCTGCTGAACGAAATGCTGTAAATGCCCCGATTCAGGGAAGCGCTGCCGATGTGATTAAAATTGCAATGATCAATATTCATAAAAAACTAAAAGAAGAAAACTGGAAATCAAAAATGCTGCTTCAGGTACATGATGAGCTTGTGTTCGATGTTCACAATGATGAACTTGAAAAAATCCAGCCTATGATTAAACACGAAATGGAAAATGCTTTTATTATGAGCGTTCCTTTAGATGTTGAATTAGGTTTAGGTAAAGACTGGTTGGAAGCGCATTAATAAAATCATTTCAAATTAATGACAGATAATTTTAAACCATCAAAGACCGCCTAAAATTACTTTTAGGCGGTCTCTTTTTAAAACTGACATTCCCTGTGTGTAAATTAAAAAACATAGAGTTTTGACTTTTTAATTAAAACTCAGCCCTTTTTTCAAATATAGTTAAGACACAAGGGAACCTGTAACAGTTCTAGTACATATTATATTATACAGAACATTCTTATCTTCAATTTATGCCTTTATTGGAAGAAAAGATTACGAACTGCATTTCTCTAAAATAACCGGCGATGTCTCTATTTTTTGAGTGAATGGGTTTTTTAGGCGTTCCCTTTTATTGGTTTTATTATTATAAAAACCCAACCAATTAAATTCAATTTTTGAAGTGTTTATCAAATTAAGGGTAGCGCAAGGTTTT
>JBDTRA010000071.1:0-27678 GCA_039931915.1 Flavobacterium sp.
CACGTGTTCTTTCACCTACTCCTGCGAATACTGAAAGTCCACCGTGACCTTTTGCGATATTGTTGATCAACTCCTGAATCAAAACTGTTTTACCAACACCGGCACCACCAAACAATCCAATTTTACCTCCTTTTGCGTAAGGCTCGATCAAATCGATTACTTTGATACCTGTGAATAAAACTTCTGACGAAGTTGATAAATCTTCAAATTTAGGAGCTTGTCTGTGAATAGACAAACCGTTTTCTCCTGTTTTTGGCAAGTTTCCTAAACCATCAATTGCATCTCCAATTACATTGAATAATCTTCCATATACATCAGGACCGATTGGCATTTGGATTGGATTTCCAGTCCCAACTACTTCATATCCTCTGCTTAAACCGTCTGTTGAGTCCATAGAAATGGTACGAACAGTGTTTTCACCAATATGAGATTGTACTTCCAGAACCAATAATGTTCCGTCTTTTTTAGTGATTTCTAGTGAATCATAAATTTTTGGAAGTTCAACATCCTTACCGTTGAAAACTACGTCAACTACTGGTCCAATGATTTGAGCAACTTTTCCTATTACTTTTGACATTACTTATGTATTTATTAAATAGCTATTTAGGTTTATTGAAATAAACTCTTTTTTCAGAGCGCAAAGATAATTTTTTAAAATATAAAATCAATATTTTTTACAAAAAAAATACTTAGTTTTTGTTTCATTCCTAAAACTCAGGCTTCAAATATCTAAAACGGCAAATTTTAAGTAAATAAAAAAAGCCACTGCATTTTAGAAACGAGTGGCTTTTCTACTAAAAAAAATGGCTTTATTGTAAATTTCCAGGATATTGAATTGGATATGTAGCCAAGTCAACATGATGCAAAGTTGATTGATATTTTGCATTAATTGCATCAATAAATATATTAGCGATTAGGCCATATCCTCTTGCGCTTGGATGGACTCCATCTAAAGAAAAAGCTCCTCCGGTAACATAAGATGATGTCATAGCAAAGTTTCCAAATTTAATTCCACCACTAGATAATTGAGTCATTGTGGCTTTTGTGTCAACAAAGGCTAAGCCCTTTGTTTCGGCAATTGTTGCAATTGTTACATTATAAGCATCTGTGGCTTTTTTAACTTCTGCAACTTCCTCTTTAGTTAATACCCAATTATCAGCTAATGGAACAGAAATCCCATTGACTTTTGTAGCATCTCCGCCAACAGTTGTCCCTATAAATGTTCTTGCAGACAAAACAACCAAATCTTCTTTGGTTGCTTGTCTATAAGATGGAAGTCCGTACGCAGAAAGATTAGTTAAATAACTGTCTACTATCACTACAGCGTTATTTCCTGCTTTAAAAGTAATTGTTCTTCTTGCCGCTTCATCTGCAGTAAGCAATTTATTGGTTACCATTTGTTGTAAACCTCCATTATAAGCTGTATAACCTGAATTTAGCTGACCAGCCAAAGTCTCAGTAAGAGGAACCGGATTATATGGTACAGTTATAAAATAAGGCAAAGCCGTAATATAAGGCAAATTAGCTACTACTCCTTTTGCTCCATTAGCTGTCAAAGCGGTTACCAAAGAAGAATAGACACTTGCAAAAACTGTTGGATCTGTAATATCATTACTTCCGTAAGTTGCAGGATTCATATTTCCGGTTTGATCTTTTCCAATTCCTCCTGAAGTGGCATAACTCAAAACATCATTGCCACCAATAAACAAAGAGAAAAAAGTAGGAGATTGAGCTAATGCATCTGCCAAAACCGTTGTTGAAGGTGTACTGGAAAATCTTGCAAAATAAGGATTAGCTGCTCCGGAAGCTACACCGGCAACATTACCGTAATTAGCCGCAACCAAATGAAAACTTTTTGCTCCCGGAACTCCCATATTGTTAAATGAACCCGTAAGATGTGCTGTAACTTCAGTTGTTGGTGGACCAGCCACGTTAACTGGTGCGGCTCCATTAAAATATAGTCGTGTTCCAGCCACAACGTTCCCCCCTAATAATAATCCACCGATATTATCATTTGTAAACGGAGTAGTAAAAGTACCACCTCCTGCTGCAACAAATTGCTGAGCTAAAATGTTTGGATAAGCTCCTTCCTGCCCTCTTTTAAAAAGGGCATTGTCACTATACCCTGCAGCGAATGAATCACCCAGTGCTACATATTTTGTAAAAACTGCTGATCCGGGAACAACTGGTACCTCTACCGGAGCATTATTGTTGTCGTCATTATTACATGCTATAAAGGTTAAGGAAACCAACAATAGCCATTTTATATTTTTTTTCATTTTACTATCTTTTTTAATTATTAGCTCTTTCTATTTTTTATTAGTTAGAAAGAAAATCCTTTTTGATCAAATAATTCCAATTAAGGATTAATTGTCCAGGAAGCAAACCACATCTGACCAATAGCACCTGCTCCAATTACCTGAAGATAATCATCTCCAAAGAGATTCGTAGCGCCAACTTTGATAACTGATTTCAATTTTGGAAAAGCATAATTTATCTGAGCATCAAGAACTGTATTTTCTGCAATCATTCCGTCTCCAAAAGAAGATTGCCATAAATATTCTGTATTCCATCTTGCATTAAGATTAAAGCCTAAATTTTTAGTTACTTTAGAATTACCAAGAGAAGCTTTAATTCTGTGTTTAGGAGTGTTAAACCCTGCTACAAAGCTTGGATCTTCTGATTGGTCGAAATCAAATTGAGCATAATTGTAGTTAACGCCAAGTTCAAAGTCCTTATATACTTTTTTAGACAGACCAACACCAAACCCCATAGAAGAAATTTTTGCAGTTGTATTTGTATAAACCTGATAAACTCTTCTATCACCAAAAGCTAAGGCTTGATAAGTTTGTTGCACTGAAGTATTCGTTGGGTCGGTTCCTACTGTTCCGTAATATGGAGAAATCACTCTCGCTGTATTCATGAAATCATTATAAATATTATAATATCCATTAATATCAACTGATAAATCATTTTGAACTACAGTGCGATATCCAATTTCAAAAGCCTTCACTTGTTCTGGTTTTACCAATCCAATATTTGCAACCTTAAGATCAGTCGGATTTGAAGATGCTGCAAACGCCTGAACAGAAGCTAATGTATATGCATTTTCATATGCATTACGACCAGACATTCCAATAGTTGCCGGCTGTCCAGCCACTGCTTGTCCTGAAGCACTTACATTTACAGTTTCCTGAAAACGATCTAAATTTTCAGGTGCTGAACCAATTAATGCAAATGGCCCTAAATCTAAACCAATATATTGATCTTGTGTAGTTGGATTACGAAAACCTGTTTGGTATGAAACTCTGAAATTATGTCTTTTAGATTCACCTGCTGAATATACAAATGAAATTCTTGGAGATATATTGCCATCAAAATTCTGGCTTTTATCATAACGTACTGACCCTGTAAATTTCAATCTGTCATCCATGAATTTTTTCTGAAGCTGAGCATAAGCACCATATTCTTTATAATCGATTGGCCCATCATAATCAGTAAAAATAGTTCCTTCAGAATCCATTATGTATTTTCTCCAGGAACCACCTACTTGAATTTCTGCAAATTTGATCATGTCCTTAAAGTTATAATTTACATCAGAATGGTATAATTTTGAATGATCAATAAATTTTGCACCTTGCGTTAAATCCGGATTTGAAGTAACAGTTTTAAGCGCATTATTGAATTCTGCAGAACCAGGCTCAAATCTTGGTGATCTTGGAGCACTTGGATTTGCAGGATCAGTATTTGGGACTAATGGCAAGTTTGGAGAAACATTATAATCTGCAAAATTTCTGGCATAGACTGCAGCATCATTTGCATTAAGACCAAGGACCGCAGATGATAATTGAAAAGCTGTTCCGTAATCGGTAAACCAGTTTCTATCAGATTTCGCTGCCCTGTTCACATTCCATGCTGCAAATCTCATATCATAAGAATTTCCGGCATCCTCATCAGTTGCATAGAATCTTGCAAAAAAGTTTTTGCCTTTTACTTCTATTTTTGCCTGCTGCATCATGAAATCTTTTAGAGCATATCTGTTTGCTCCTTGATAGATTGTACTTCCTAAACCAATTTTATATTGCAAAATAATTTCTGTTTCATTGTCCCATGGTTTGAAATGCATAGAAAAATCTGCTTTTACATTTTTTACTTTATTATCAGTCAGATCTTGTTCACGATATCCCGTTCTGCTTACTTGTCCCACGTTTGGTATAGAAGTAGTAACTTCATCTCCATAAAGGTTCAGTCCGTCATAATTTTGATTCATTGCGTGTCCTATAGAACCGCCTGTCATGCTTCTTTTATCGGCGGCAATCCATTCGGTTGCTTCCATATAAGTGAAGTTTGCTTTCATGGCAAAATGCTTTGTAAACGCTTTTGCTGCTCTTATTCCGAAATCATTATAATTATTTGTTCCTGCGGCATCCTGAGTAGTTTTGCCAAATTTGTAATAGACACTAATTCCTTCATTTGTGAAAGGGCTTTTACTGTTCATGAATAAAATCCCATTGAAAGCATTTGCACCATAAAGCGCTGAAGATGCACCGGGTAAAAGTTCAACATTGGCTACGTCAATATCTGAAATACCGATTAAATTACCTAACACGAAGTTTAATGCCGGAGAAGAATTATCCATTCCGTCTACCAATTGCATGAAACGAGTATTGGCAACTGTTGAAAACCCACGTGTGTTAATTGATTTGAAAGAAATACTACTTGTGTTAAAGTGAACCTCTTTTAAATTTTCCAAACCATCATAAAAGGTGGGCGCAGTGGTATTTTTGATTTCCTGAATCCCCATTCTTTCAATAGTTACAGGTGATTCAATTACTCTTTCAGGTGTTCTGGAAGCTGAAACAACAATTTCATCAAGTTTTGTTTCTTCTTCTTTCAGGATTACGCTTACGTTTTGATTTGCCGATGTAATGCTAATTGTTTTGGATTCAAAACCTACTGCAGATACTTTAATTGTATAAGGCAGTTTTGCCGAAGTATCCAATTTAAAGGTGCCGTCAAAATCAGTTGATGTGCTGCTTGGATTACCTGTTACATTAATATTGGCTCCAGGAATAGATTGTTTGTTACTGTCTGTAACAGAACCGGAAATTGTATTCTGTGCGAAAGATAATCCGCTGAAAAACAACATAATTAGTAAATACACTCTCATTTGTCAGTTTTTTGGTTAGTTTATATAGCCAAAATACGAATAATTTTGATATTAATAAAAAAACGTTAAAAAAAATTAATATTTAGCATAATTTTAGACATTATGTTAACTATTTGTCACCATGATTTATTAGATTTAAATCAAGAAATAAACATTAATAAAACACAATACTATGCATACATAATAATTTTAAGAAAAAAAATGCATTAATCTCAAAAATGCATTAAATTGAAAAAAATTTGACAATAAAAAAGCGGGACATACGTCCCGCTCTATAAAATTAAGTATTTTGATATGATTTATTCGACTGTAACGGATTTTGCCAAATTACGTGGCTGATCGACATTGCATCCTCTCATAACAGCAATATGATACGATAAAAGTTGTAAAGGTATTGTTGTGATAAGTGGCGACAATGCATCAGAAGTTTCAGGAATTTCTATTACATAATCAGCCAATTCACGAACTTGTGTGTCCCCTTTAGTGACTACGGCAATGATTTTTCCGCTTCTGGATTTTATTTCCTGAATATTACTTACAATTTTATCATAATGACCTTGCTTTGGAGCAATTACAATAACTGGCATTTGCTCATCAATTAAAGCAATTGGACCATGTTTCATTTCGGCTGCGGGATAACCTTCAGCGTGTATGTAAGATATCTCTTTAAGTTTTAACGCGCCTTCCAGAGCAACTGGAAAATTATAGCCACGTCCTAAATACAAACAGTTTGGGGCATCTTTAAAAATTGCAGCAATTTCTTTTGCTCTGTCATTGGTCTCCAATGCTTCAGCAACTTTTTCCGGAATTATTTCTAATTCTTGTAAATAAGTATGAAAGTTAGTGTGTGATAAAGTTCCTTTTGCTTTTGCCAGTCGCAATGCAATCATTGTTAAAACGGTAATCTGAGTAGTAAAAGCCTTGGTTGAAGCAACTCCAATTTCCGGTCCTGCGTGCGTATATGCTCCGGCATGACTTTCTCTTGAAATTGATGATCCTACAACATTACAAACTCCAAATACAAAAGCACCATTTTCTTTAGCTAATTTAATAGCAGCCATTGTATCTGCTGTTTCCCCGGATTGAGAAATTGCAATAACAACGTCATTTTTATTTATAATTGGGTTTCTGTATCTAAATTCAGAAGCGTACTCAACCTCTACAGGAATACGGGTAAATTCTTCAAAAACATATTCAGCTACAAGGCCTGCATGCCATGAAGTTCCACAAGCCACAATAATAATACGGTCTGCGTTTAGGAATTTTTCGATATTGTCTTCAACGCCTGCCAACTGAACAATTCCTTTATTGGCATTAAGTCTTCCTCTGTAGGTGTCTTTAATTACACTTGGTTGTTCGTATATTTCTTTTAGCATGAAATGTTCATAACCTCCTTTTTCAATCTGCTCCAAATTCATTTGAAGCTCTTGTATGTAGGGATCTACCAAAGAATCATCTTTTATTTTTCTAACTTTAAGAGGTTTATGCAATCTGATATTTGCCATTTCACCATCTTCAAGATATACTGCATTTGAAGTGTACTCAATAAATGGGGATGCATCAGAAGCAATAAAGTATTCTCCTTCACCAACACCAATTGCCAATGGGCTTCCTAATCGGGCAGCTACAATTTCTGTTGGGTTTTTTTTATCAAAAACGGCTATCGCATAAGCACCAACCACTTGATTTAATGCTATTTGAACAGCTTTTCCAAGTTTTATTTTTTCCTTTTTCTGAACCTCTTCAATTAAGTTAACCAAAACTTCAGTGTCAGTATCTGAATGAAACACATATCCTCTTTTTTTTAACTCTTCTTTAAGTGGAGCATAATTTTCGATTATACCATTGTGAATAATGGCCAAATCTCCTGAGTTTGAAAGATGTGGATGTGAATTTACATCATTGGGAACCCCATGAGTTGCCCAACGGGTATGTCCAATTCCAATGGTTCCGTTTGTTGTGAAATTTGCTTTTGCTTTTTCCTCAAGATCCGAAACTTTCCCTTTTGTTTTACAAAGTTTAATCTCTGATTCCTGATCGTATAACATTACGCCAGCACTATCGTAACCTCTGTATTCGAGTCGTTTTAATCCTTTGATAACAATAGGATACGCCTCTCTATGACCTATATATCCAACAATTCCACACATAATATTATTTATTAATTGGGTTTAGTGTAGTAAATTTCTAATTTTAATTTTTTCTCTTCAGGAATATTTGACGAAGAAATTCCTCCAAATAAAACCGTTCCGAATGTATTCATTACAGAAGCTCTGGGAATTTCAGAAATCACGCTGCCTGTATTAATTTTGGTTTTATCTAATTTTGCCGAAGCAGTTGTGTTAATATCTTCGGTAACTACCAAGCCTAGTTTTACATTGGTAACAGTAGCATCTTTAATTAGACTTCTGATATAGTTTGTAATTTTTATTTTATAAGTTGTACCTCTTTTGTTTGCATCTACATTGATTATACCGCCAAAAATTGATTTAGATCTTTTCGGGTCACCGTTTATAGCTGTACTTCCATCAAAAATATAATCATTAAGAGGTACATTATTGGTCAGATCATACAAATAAATTCTATTTGGTTCAATAGCTCCGGTCATTGTATTAGCATCAATATGAAAAACCAGGTTGGCTTCGTTTGCCCTCCAATTTTTAAAGGCGAAATTATTTCTAATTTCATCTAATTTATCAGACACGCCATTGGGAGTAGTTGGTAATAAGTTCCCCTTACTATCATAGCTGCTTAAATCGGTGTTGTCAAAAAGTTCGATAACCGCCATTGATCCCTGACCTCCTTTTAAATATAATTTTTCATCTGCATCCTTATCATTTGCCGTAGCAGTTGTATAGTTTGAATTAGGATTGCTTTCTTCTAATAAACTTACTGTATTTCCGGTTAAATTTATAACCAGGGTTTTCGATTCCATTACTGTATCAGCATCGGTTGTTATAGCCGTTTTGGCTTTATAGAAAATGGTTATTTTTCCCGATTTAAAATTTATCACAGCCATTCTGCTATCAGTAGTTAATGGTGATTTTTCTACTTTAAAATATAATCCCTTAAAGTAGTTTTTAAATGCATCATCAGCAGCTAATTTATTTGCAGTAGCACCAAATATTTTGGTTTTAAAAAAGTCTTTATTTAAATGCAGGCGCATTTCCGGTTTGATTTTTTTAGTGGTTGCAGCGGCAGTCTCTGTTTTTGCAATTGTTTCAACGATTTCTTTTGAATTAAAAAAGAAACCATCATTTTCAGATTGATTTGCAGCATCGTTTAATCTTGCTCCCAAGGCTTCAGCCTGGGTTTGGAAATCACTATTTCTGTCCGTACTGTAAAATTTACTTACATCATAATTATTAGCGTTATAATTATTTAGAAAAATACCTGATTCGTAAACGCTCAATTTAATTTTTCCGCCCTCAGGACCATAAATAGAATCTAATACATATGTTGAAATACCACTAGTGGCATCAATTGTTGTTTTGCTGGGCTTTATAAAATACGGAATATTTAAAGTTACGCTATCAATTACGGCTCCTTCACCTAATTCTGGTGCATAGGTAACTAATGAAACCTGGGTATTGAAATTTGCTGTAGTTGTTGCAAAAACAGGATTTTCAAAAATTCCTAATGCATTTACTGCTAAATTATTTGAAGCTACCGGAGTAACTTTTTGATTGTAAGCATTTACAGTATAATTTTCTGGTACTAAATCAAAATGATCGTCTCCAATTAAATCATCGCCGATGGCATTAAAGTCTTTATCGCAAGAATAGAAAAAAGTAACTGTTGCTATTAATAAGATTTTCTTAATAAAAGAAGTATTGTACATGTGTAATAATAATGTTAAAATTTAAAGACCCATACTTTTATAGAAATTTGTATACGCTTCAGCGAATGCATCTTTCGTGGTGAAAGGTAAAAAAGGTTTTCCTGAAGATTCTATAAATTTTGTTAAACTTGGTGATACGTTTTCAGAGGCAATTATTACAGCA
This sequence comes from Flavobacterium sp., assembly GCA_039931915.1. Classification (GTDB taxonomy): domain Bacteria; phylum Bacteroidota; class Bacteroidia; order Flavobacteriales; family Flavobacteriaceae; genus Flavobacterium. Next base: position 9,175 of record JBDTRA010000071.1, read on the forward strand.
TCTGAATGTAATATGCTTGCTTTTAGTATATTTTCGTAGTTTGGCGTTTCTAAATCTGCAATGCTTTCATGGGGAACACCGTCAAATTTCACCTTATTAATCATTTCTAAATCCAGATTTTCATCAAAAGATTGCCCGTAAACTGAAATTACAATTTTAGTTTCAGAAAATAACGCTTCGTTTTTATAATAATGTTTCATGTAAATTGGCAGCATAGAAGCCAGCCAGCCATGTACATGAATTATATCCGGAACCCAGTTCAGTTTTTTTACGGTTTCAACAACTCCTTTTGCAAAAAAGATGGCTCTTTCATCATTATCAGGGTACAAAACTCCTTCTTCGTCGGCAAAAGTAGCTTTACGTTTAAAATATTCATCATTATCGATAAAATAAACTTGAATTCTTTCTTTCGGAATTGATGCTACTTTGATAATCAAGGGCATATCTAAGTCATTCACTACCAAATTCATCCCTGAAAGTCTGATTACTTCGTGTAATTGATGTCTTCTTTCATTAATGTTTCCATATCTGGGCATGAAAATTCTTATCTGACCTCCCTGATCATTTATCATTTTCGGAACGTCATAAGACATTAATGAAACCTCATTTTCAGCCAAATAAGGCACGACTTCAGATGATACATATAATATCCTCTTATCTTTCATAATAGTATTTTACTTAATTTTTGGTAATAAAAACGTTGCAAAATTACAAAAATTTATGCAGTTATTAACTAATATATTATGTTTGCACTAAATTTTAATAATAGCTCCATGCATATTTTCTACGGTAAAGTAGCCCTGATAGGATATTTGAAAACTATCAAAACCACAAATTCGACCATCGGGTTTGTACCAACGATGGGCGCTTTACACCAGGGGCATCTGGCTTTAATGCAACGTTCTCTTAAAGAAAACGACGACACGGTTGTTAGTATTTTCGTAAATCCAACACAATTTAACAATCCTGAAGATCTGGAAAAATACCCAAGAACCTTAGAGGATGATGTAAAAAAAATGCGTGGTTTAAGTGATAAAATCATTTTATATGCCCCTTCTGTAGATGATATTTATGAAGGAAATACAGTTTCTCAGGATTTTGATTTTGATGGATTGGAAAATCAAATGGAAGGAAAATTCAGACCGGGACATTTTAATGGTGTGGGAACAATTGTAAAGCGTTTATTTGAAATTGTTTCGCCAACGAATGCCTATTTTGGGGAAAAAGATTTTCAGCAATTGCAAATCGTCAAAAAAATGGTTGAAAAGAACAACTTGCCGGTTAATGTAGTGGGTTGTCCTATTTTTAGAGAAGAGAATCAACTGGCAATGAGTTCCCGAAACGAACGGTTAAGTGCTGAAGAACGAAAAGAAGCAGTCATAATTTATAAAACGTTAACCGAAGCAAAAGAAATATTTCAGACAAAAAGCCCTGAAGAAACAATTCAATTTGTAGAGGATTCTTTCAGGAATAACGATAAGTTTGATTTGGAATATTTTGTAATTGCTGACGAATCGACATTATTGCCTATAGAATACAAAAGTAAAGATAAAAACTACCGTGCATTTATAGCAGTATTTGTTAATTCTATAAGGCTGATTGATACCATTTCATTAAATTAATTTACCTTTGCAATATGCAAATTCAAGTTATAAAATCAAAAATTCATCGAGTAAAAGTAACTGGAGCTGATTTAAATTATATTGGCAGTATTACTATTGATGAAACATTACTGGAAGCCTCAAATATTATTGAAGGTGAGAAAGTATCTATTGTAAACATTAATAATGGCGAACGTTTTGAAACTTATGCTATAAAAGGTGAAAAAAATTCCGGAGAAATTACACTCAACGGACCAGCAGCAAGAAAGGTTCAAAAAGACGACATTATTATTATTATTTCATATGCAACCCTGGATTTTGAAGAAGCAAAAACTTTTAAGCCATGGATTGTTTTTCCTAATGAAAATGATAATTCCCTAACCTAATTTATTTTTTAGATCTAACTTTTTTCTCATTTGTCAAATTTTATTTTTTGAACAAATAAAATTTCTTTTGTCTTAAATTTCTTTGCTTTTAAAATTTCACCCTAACAAAAAAGCAAATAAATTATTATATTGCTACACTATTTTATTACTTTTTAATTCTCTGAAATTCCCCAATCATGAAAAAAGTTTACTTATTTTTTATCTTAATTTCAATTTCTGCTTTTTCACAAAAAAAATTCGACAATATTAAATCCGAAAAGCTTGGAGTCGAACGCAGAATAACTATAGGACTTCCGGAGTCTTATGAAGCTAATCCTAATAAAAAATATCCCGTTTTGTATTTGCTGGATGGTGATTATCTTTTTGATGCTTTTTCAGGAGCAGTAAGTTATGGTGCCTATTGGGATGATTTGCCGGAAATGATAATTATTGGAATTCATCAAAATAAAGACGGGGAACGCTTTGACGACAGTACTATTGATCAGATTAACGGGCTTCCATTTGAAAAAGGAGCTCAGTTTTTTGAATTTATTGGGGCAGAGTTAGTTCCATATGTTGAAAAAAATTATCGTACTTCTCCTTTCAGGATAATAGCAGGTCATGATACAACTGCCAGTTTTATCAATTTTTATTTATATAAAGATGAACCTCTTTTTAAAGGATATATTTGTTTGAGTCCCGAACTTGCGCCAAAAATGGAAATTCGTATACCTGAAAAATTTGCTAAGGTAAAAGAACCTTTTTTTTATTATTTATCTGCAGCTGACGGTGATATTAAAAAAATCAAGGAACCTATAGAAAAATTAGACAGCAATATTAAAATTGCTAATAATCCGTTAGTAAATTATAAATACGATTTATTTAAAAATTCAACCCATTATACAGAAGTTTTACATTCGATTCCAAATGCGTTGTATCATATTTTTGAAGTATATAAACCAATTAATTCTGCTGAATATAAAGATAAAATAGCCGTTTTGAAATCCGGATATGCGGATTACTTAGAGAATAAATACAATGTAATGTCAACTGTTTTTGGTGTTCAGATCCCGGTTCGGATGAATGACTTTAAAATAATTGAAAACCTTATCCTGAAGAATAATCTTTATGATGAATTAGCGAAAATGGCTGAAATTGCGAATGTGAATTACCCGGAAGCAATGTTAGGGGAATATGAAATGGGTTTGATGTATGAAAAAATGGATGATCCGAAAAGAGCGTCGAAAAAATATCAGAATGCTTCACAAATGGCACCAATTGGTGATTTGAATAAGGATATGATGTATGAAAAAATAGATCAAATGAATATGCTTGCAAAAAATAAAAAATAATGTTGAAAGTAAAAACTTCCTTTTTTTGTCAAAATTGCGGAACCCAATATGCAAAATGGCAGGGGCAGTGTAATGCTTGCAAAGAATGGAATACTATCGCAGAAGAAATTATTCAGAAGCAGGAAAAAGTGGCCTGGAAAAGCGAACCGACTTCGACAAGTAAAGCACCGAGACCGTTAAAAATTAATGAAATTGATTCGGCTCAGGAAATCCGAATGAATACCACTGACGGTGAATTAAACCGTGTTCTTGGCGGCGGACTTGTACCCGGATCTTTAACGCTTTTAGGAGGAGAACCAGGAATTGGAAAAAGTACACTTTTACTGCAGATATCTTTAAAATTACCCTATAAAACGCTTTATGTTTCCGGTGAAGAAAGTCAGAAACAAATAAAAATGCGCGCCGAAAGAATCACGCCAAATAGTGACAATTGTTATATTCTGACTGAAACCAAAACGCAAAATATATTTAAACAAATTGAAGCTATTGAACCTGAAATCGTGATTATTGATTCGATTCAGACTTTACATACCGATTATATTGAATCTACAGCAGGGAGTATTTCTCAAATTAGGGAAACCACTGCCGAACTGATCAAATTTGCCAAAGAAACCAATATCCCGGTTATTTTAATCGGACATATTACGAAAGACGGAAACATTGCCGGGCCAAAAATTTTGGAACACATGGTGGATACTGTTTTGCAATTTGAAGGCGATCGAAATCATGTTTACCGAATTTTACGTTCGTTAAAAAACCGTTTTGGGTCAACAGCAGAACTTGGAATTTATGAAATGTTGGGAAGTGGTTTGCGGGAAGTCAGCAATCCATCAGAAATATTGATTTCACACAAAGACGAAGAAATGTCCGGAACTGCGATTGCTACAACCATGGAAGGCATGCGTCCGCTGATGATTGAAATACAATCTTTAGTAAGCACAGCAGTTTACGGAACTCCACAACGCAGCACGACTGGTTACAACGCTAAAAGACTAAACATGATTTTAGCTGTTTTAGAAAAAAGAGCCGGATTTCGTTTGGGAGCAAAAGATGTTTTCCTGAATGTAACGGGTGGAATTTCTGTTGATGATCCTGCGATAGACTTAGCCGTTGTTGCCGCAATTTTATCCTCAAATGAAGATATTCCGGTAACAAAAGGATTCTGTTTTGCAGGTGAAGTTGGTTTGTCCGGAGAAATTCGTCCGGTAAATCGTGTTGACCAAAGAATTCAGGAAGCCGAAAAATTAGGTTTCAACACTATCTTTGTTTCCAAATACAATAAAATCACCTTAAAAAATACAGGAATCAAAATTGAACTCGTGGCTAAAATCGAAGATGTGGCCAGTATTCTTTTTGGTTAATTCTTTTATAAACCTACTTTATGAAATTTCCAAAACAAAAAATTTTCAAAGCACTCTCAATACTTGCCCTGGTATTAGTAGTGCTTTTTTTAGGATTTTACTTTTTTCGCGATTCGCTTTTAAAACAGGCTATTGCCAAAGTAACCCATAAAATGAATGTCGAATACAACAGTACGTTTTCTGTAAAATCGGCTTCGTTTGACGGATTGTCCGGCATCAAACTAACCAATGTAATTTTGGTTCCCAAAAATGCTGATACACTTTTCAATATTCAAAAAATTGAAACCAGTATCAGTTTGTCTAATTTATTGATTGGAGATGTTCAGATTGGAACTTTAAAAATCAATAATGGATATATTCAATTGGTAAAAAAAGGGAAAGTCCGAAATTTTGATGCCTTTTTAAAAAAGGATGACACTGAAAAAAAGACTGATGAAAAACGGAAATATGCTGATTTTGCTTATCGGATTATTTCAAAATTATTGAATTTAGTTCCAACCGACATGAAGTTGGAGAATCTTAATTTTAAGATTGATGATAACGGCAAAAAAGCTTTGGTTGTTATTAATAAATTGGTTTTAAACAATAAGGAACTGGAAACGAATTTGCATGTTCAGAGCAAGAATTTTGATCAGCGATGGAATATTAAAGGATTTGCCGACCCGAGAAACAAAAAAGCAGATATTCGTTTTTTTAATTTAGATACCGGTGCTATCAAAGTTCCTTATTTAGATGAACGATATAACTTAAAAGCAAGTTTTGATTCTATTCGTCTGAATGTCGAAAATATTGAAAAGGACGGAAGTGAATTACATATCGACGGCTTTACATCGATCTCAAATTTAAAAATCAATCATCCTAAAATTGCAAGCAAAGATGTTGTAATTAAAAATGCCCGTTTTGATTATCGGTTTCTGTTAGGCGAAGATTTTATTTCGATCGACAGCACTTCAACCATGCAACTGAACAAAATAAAAGTGCGTCCTTATGTTTCTTATAATACTGAAAAAGATACCGTTTATACCTTAAAAGTTGATATTCCGAAAATGAAGGCTCAGGACTTTATTGTTTCACTGCCCGATGGTTTATTTACGCACTTTCAGGGAATGGAAGCGACTGGGAATTTTGATTATAAATTGGATTTTAAATTCAATAAAAACAAACCAAATACTTTAGTTTTTGACAGCAAACTAAATAAAGAAGACCTGAAAATCACGAAATACGGAGAAGCAGATCTTAACAAACTAAACGGCGAATTTGTGTATCGTGCGATTATACAAAATGTATTACAGCGTCCTGTTTTGGTGGGGAATGCAAATCCGAATTATACTCCTTTGGACCAGATTTCTCCCTATTTGCGAAAATGTGTGCTTACGACAGAAGATCCTTCTTTCTTTTCGCATCGCGGCTTTATTAATGAAGCTTTTAAACAATCGATTTTAAAAAATATCAGAACCAAAAAATTCTCTCGTGGTGCCAGTACCATTAGTATGCAATTGATTAAAAATGTTTTTCTGACCCGTGAAAAAACACTTTCGCGCAAACTCGAAGAAATTTTGTTGGTATACATTCTGGAGAACAACAGGGTGGTAAGCAAGGAAAGAATGCTGGAAGTGTATTTTAATATTATTGAATGGGGGCCAAATGTATACGGAATAGGAGAAGCAAGTCATTTTTATTTCCAGAAAAGCCCATCAAATTTAAATGTGGATGAATGTTTGTTTTTGGCAACCATTATTCCAAAACCAAGAAAATTCATGTATCAGTTTAATGATCAGGGTAATTTGAAAGATTATGCAGTAAAAAACCAGACATTCCTGAGGAATTTAATGTTCCGTAGAGGTCTTTTAATATCTGAGGATACCATTGGTCAGTTTCCAGTTTATATTTCAGGAAATGCACGTTCATTTTTACGAATCAAAGCTCCGGATTCAACTGTAGTTCCGGTTGATTCTTTATCTATGGAGGAAGAATTTGATTTGTAATTAAGACAAAGTAGCTAAGTTTAAAAAAGAGTACATAAACCCTAATAAACATGGCATTGTCATTCCGACGAAGGAGGAATCTTCATAAGAAACCCGACAAAGGTTGTCCTTTCACCTTGCGGGTTTTGATTGCGGGGATTCTTCGTTCCTCAGAATAACAAGATTGTGCCTTCGAAGCAAAAGATTATTTAAAATTTTTAAGAAATTCCTCTTTATAAGTAGGCGAGACTTCAATTTCAGTTCCATCATTTAAAGTAATAATTCCGCCTTTGTTATAAGACTTCACACAATTCATATTGATGATATGTGATTTGTGAACACGTATGAAAGGAAGTGGTAGAATCTCTGAAAAGTGTTTTAAAAACCGGCAGACCATTTTTTTATCTCCGTTATTCAAATACAAATCGGTGAAATTTCCATTGCCACGAAGACGAACAATTTCTTCCATTTTTACGACTTCAAATCCTTCAAGCGTTGGTAAGATAACCTGTTGTTTTTCAGGTTTAGACTCATGAAAATTTTCTACAATTATTTTGTTCCTGTTAAAGATTTCATGATTCAAAATTTGATGATGCACTTTGTTTACCGCAACAATCAATTCTTCGATACTAATTGGTTTCAGTAAATAATAGGCAGCACTTTGGTTTAATGCCTTTAATGAATATTCTGAAAAAGCAGTCACAAATATCGTTTCGAATTGCAGGTCTTTGCAGGCTTCCAAAACATCAAAAGCATTTCCGAAAGGCATTTCAACATCCAGAAAAACCAATTGCGGCTGAATTTCGTGTAACAACGGAACGGCTTCTTTGATATTCTGCGCTTCGCCGACAACCTCAACCTGCGGGCAATATTTACTCAAATAATTCTTGAGAACTTCGCGCGCGGCCAATTCATCTTCGACAATTACACTTTTTATTTTTTGAAAGGACATCATAAACTAATTATTAAAGGAAAAGTGATCTGAACTGTCGTTCCTGTTTCCGGCAATTCTTTTTCGTTAATTGCAAAAGAGATATTTTTCTTGTACAATTCATTCAGCAGGCTAATGCGTTCTTTGGTGTTGCTCATCCCGCGCGATTCATGGGCTTTTTGATTGTAGGTTTTAAGTTCTGCACTTTTAGTCAAACCAATTCCGTTGTCATTAATGCTTACAATCACTTTCTTGTCCTGAAGTTCTACTATGAGATGCAGGAAACCTTTTCCGTCCAGGTAACGCAAACCATGCCAGATCGAATTTTCCAGATGTGGCTGAATTAACATATTGGGAATAAGGACGCTTTCAGGATCCAGCTCTTTATTGACTGTAATTTTAAAATCAAATTTATCCTGAAAACGCAGATGTTCCAAATCCAGGTATTTTTTTAATTGTTCAATTTCCTTATCCAGCGTTATAAAATCTTTATTGGAATTCTCCATCATATTCCGCATCAAATTAGAATAGGAAGTCAGGTATTTATTGGCTTCCAGTTCTTTATTTTCTGAAATAAACTGGTTTACGCTGTTCAAACTATTAAAAATAAAATGCGGATTCATTTCGCGCCTTAACGATTGCAAAGCGATTTCTTTATTTTTAGTTTTTATCGAATATAAAGCTTTCACAATAAAAAGGAACAAAAGCAAAAGCAATAAAATTGATCCCAAAAGAAAATAATTGAAGGTGTTTTTCTTTGAAATTAATTCGTCTTTCAGTGTTTTTTCTTTTTCCAACTGGCGAATTTTCCCTTCAGTTATCTGAAATGTTTTAGCATCAATCAAGCTCGTGTCAGAATGGATTAATTTATCGAAGTTTTGAAAAAACTGCTCATAAAGCGCCATACTTTCTTTTTCATTTCCTTCAGATTTGTAGTATTTTATTAAAGCGGACAGGCTTTTTTTAGCTTCTGCTGAATTTCCTTTTTTAGAGGCCAGATCATAGGCTTCCTTTAATGATAAAAGTGCTTTTTTGGGTTCTTCCTTTTTGAAATAAAGTGATGCCAGTGATTGCAATTGTTTTATCTGATTATTAAAATCAAGTTTAGTTTCGGCTTCAGCCAAAAGCTTTTCATTAATAACAATTGCCTTGTCAATTTGGTTATCTGAAGCATATACTTTGGCAATTTCATTTTTAATTTTAATAACTGCTTCCGGTTTGTCTTTTGCGTAAGTCAGCGCATTTTTATAACTCTCAATGGCAACTTCCTTGTTTTTTTGTTGCAATGAATTTTCAGCTTTTTGTACATAAGCTGCGGCAACTTCTTCTTTTTTATTGTCTTTTTTAAGTAATTCGATATTAGAATCTACATAAACCGCCTGCGATTTTGGACTTGCCTGGGTTCGCAGCCTATTGGCATCATTTGAATTAATTTCTTCAACCGTTTTATCTGCTGCAATTGATCCTGCAACTTCATAATTCTTAATAGCAGACTTAAACTTTTTTTGATTTTCCTGTGTTTTGGCTAAACTTCTTGTTACCCTTGTCTTATCCTCAGCACGATTTAATTTTGTATAACTTTCTAATGCCTTTTTATAGTATTCTTCAGCTTTTGCATTATCTCCATTATTTAGGAATTCATTGGCTAAACGTTCATAATTCTGACCAATCTGTCCTTCATCATTTACTTCTAATGCTTTTTTTAAATCTTTGGTTACCACTCTCATTTTTGAGGCCGGAGCAGCTTTCTTTTTAGAAATAGAATCCTGTGCTTTTACTCCCAAAGGAAATAATAACACTATAAATAAAGAATAAATAAGTACTGAGTATAAACGCATTATAGTTCTTTTGAAACCAGCCAAAATCAATTCGTTTTCAGACTGAAGATTAATAATGTAAAGTAAAGTATTTTAAAATCCTTTTACAACCTGTTTCACCAAGTCAAAAGCCGGTTTCACCATTTCTGCAAAAAAGAAGGTTTTTTAGTTTTTAAGTTTGGTCTGTAATCAATTAAAAACCAGAAATTATGAAATCAAATATTTTTATCTCCGCACTTTTTGCAACTGCAATTTCTTTAGCAAGTTGTAATTCTTCGAATGCAACTCCAAAAAAGAATACTACCGAAGAAAAACCATTAGCTGCGGAAAAAACCAAAATACAGGTTGCTCTTTTATTAGATACTTCCAGCAGTATGGACGGGTTAATCGACCAGGCAAAATCACGACTTTGGAATATTGTAAATACATTAACGACTTTAAAATATTCAGGACAAACTCCTGACATTGAAATTGCTTTGTATGAATATGGAAATGACGGTTTATCAGTACAATCAAATTACATCAGACAAATTGCGCCGCTTTCTACAGATCTGGATTTGATTTCCGAGAAGTTATTTTCATTAAGTACCAATGGTGGGAACGAATATTGCGGAGCTGTTATTCAGGACGCAACAAAACAATTAAAATGGGCTAAAGACAATAACAATATGAAGCTGATTTATATTGCCGGTAACGAAGATTTTAACCAGGGTGGAATTAATTACAAAGAGGCGATTAGCAATGCATTGAAAAACGATATTTATGTAAATACTATTTTTTGCGGTGATAAAACCGAAGGCATAAATATTTTATGGAAGGATGGTGCTGATCATGGAAAAGGGAAATATTTTAATATTGATTCAAACGAATCCGTAAGATATATAGCGACTCCTTATGATGATGAGATTACAAAATGTAATGTAAAAATAAACACTACTTATATTAGTTACGGAACTCAGGGATATGCAAAAAAGAGGAATCAGGAAGTTCAGGATAAAAATGCACAGGGTGTTTCTGCAGCAAATTATGCTGAGAGAGCAGTAAGTAAATCAAAAGCAGTTTATAAAAATGACAGTTGGGATTTGGTTGATAAAGTAAAAGATGATGCCGGGGCAATTTCGAAAATCAAAAAAGAAGAATTGCCAAAAGAACTTCAGAATAAATCTACGGAGGAATTGAAAGTAATTGTAGCCAATAAAACCAAAGAAAGAGAAATAATCCAGAAAGAAATCAGTGAACTGGGCAAAAAACGCCAGCAATATATTGATACTGAATCCAAAAAAACAAAAACCCAGGACGATTTAGGAAATGCAATAAATACTTCGATTGTTTCTTTTGCAAAAGTGAAAGGCTATACTGTTGAAAAGTAAATAGTTTCCTAAAATCAATCTGTAAAACATGAAAAAGAATATTTTCATCTTGCTTTTGAGCGGTGTTTTTTGTGTCAGTTTTGCCTGTCGCAACAACAAAGAAAAGCCATCAACAACAACAACAACAAATTCAAAACCGGTTTATTCCTATGAGGAGAAATTAAAAAGTGAGATAACTGAGATCAGAAGATTTTTGGGGGAATCTTCAAAATACAACTCAGATGTTGCCTTCTTTTTAGACATGAGGATAGAATCTGGAAAGAATCGGTTTTTTATTTACGACTTAAAACACAATAAATTGATCAACAAAGGTTTGGTGGGTCATGGATCCGGTTCAGAAACAGGAACTCCGGGAAAACTGCAATTCAGCAATGTGAAGGATTCAAATTGCAGCTCGTTAGGAAAATATGCAATTGGCAGTTCTTATTCAGGAAAATTTGGAAAAGCTTATAAACTATATGGCCTAGACAAAACCAACAGCAATGCTTTTGACAGAAATGTGGTGCTTCACCAATATGCTGACGTTCCGTTTGAGGAACAGATAAAACCAATTTGCAATAGTTTGGGATGCCCGATGGTCAATGAAAAGTTTTTTGGAGTAATTGAAAAAACAATCGATACTTCTAAAAAGAAAATCATTCTTGTCATGTACTATTAAATCAATTTCATTGTGTGATATTTGTAATCTATATCTTTATAAAAAAACATCTTAAATATAAACTGATGATTAAAAAGCAAGCCACAGCGCTTTTACTATTAATTGGCACTATTGCCTTTGCGCAAAAACCAATTTTTACAACGGCCAAAGTAAAAGCAGCGACTGTATATTTTAATGCCGCCGAATTATCTCAAACAGCAAGTGCAACTCTGCCTGCCGGCGCGAGTGAAATTGTCATCAAGAATGTTGCCGTGAATTTAAATGAAAGTTCGATACAAATTGGTGCACCGGCGGGCGTAACGGTTCTTTCGGTTCAGTTTACCAATAATTATATTTCTGAATATGAGATTGATACTAAATCACCGTCGCTAAAAATAGTAAGAGACAGTATCGTTTTAGTTCAAAAAGAAATTTTGAAAGTCACTAATTTGATTAATTCTGAAAATAAAACGATTCAGCTCTTAGATAAAAACCAACAGATTTCCGGCGTGAATTCAGGTTTGAATGTAACCGAGTTAATGAAAATGGTTGATTATTATAAAAATAAGCAAGTTGAAATTGCTAATAATATCAACAACCTTTCGGAGAAGCATCAAAAACTGAATGAAACTCTGCAAAAACTCAATAACAAGCTGGAAGTTAATGCCAATAAAGAAGAAAAAACGTCATCAGGAAAACTTGTCTTGCAGGTAATGAATCAAACCGCGGGAGTAATTCCGTTTGAGATTTCCTACTTAACTAATGATGCCACCTGGACACCTTTTTATGATTTACGAGTTGAAAGTGTTACGTCGCCAATTAATATGATGTATAAAGCACAAGTAGTTCAAAACACAGGAATTGACTGGAAAAAAGTAAAACTGATTTTGTCAAGTGGTTTTCCAAACCAGAACAATCAGGCACCAATGTTAAGTGCATGGTTTTTAAGAAACAATATTGTTCAGGCAAATTACGGCTACGGTCAAAAAAGCATAATGAATCAACTTCAGGGAAGAGTCGCAGGGGTTGCAGTGGATCAGGAATACAAAAAAAGTAAAGACGAAGTAATGGCAGCGCCAGTATTGGCAGAATCCTCAGTTTCAAATTATACTACTGTCGAAGAAAATCAGCTAAATGTTTCTTTTGATATTGATATTCCTTATGATATTTTGTCTAACGGGAAAGTGCATAGTGTGTCTTTAAAAGAAATAAAATTGCCGGCATCGTATAAATATTATGCGGTTCCAAAAGTAGAAAACGAAGCATTTTTACTTGCAGAAATTGAAGATTACAGTAAATATAATTTATTAAGAGGTGAAGCTAATATTATTTTTGAAGGTATGTATGTGGGGAAAACGTTTATCGAACCAAGCCAAACAAGCGATACTTTGAATTTAAGTATGGGGCGTGACAAGAAAGTATCCATAAAACGTGAAAAAGTGGCTGACAAGTCCGGAACCAAGTTTTTATCTTCAAAAAAAGAACAAACTTTCACTTATGATATTACGATAAGAAACAACAAAAAAGAAGCTGTAGAATTGTTATTAAAAGATCAATATCCGCTGAGTACAAATAAGGAAATTGAGGTTGAATTGTTACAAAGTGACAATGCAAAAGTAAATGCCGAAACAGGAATACTAACATGGCAATTGCAATTGAAGCCCAATGAAACCAAAAAAATCAGGATTAGTTACAGAGTCAAATATCCTAAAGATCAGACTTTGAATTTATAAACTCTTTCAAACAAAAAACCAGATAACTTTTAGAATTATCTGGTTTTTTTGTTTCATTAAGACTCTAAATTACGGTGCCGGATCAGGAATAATAGTTTGAACTGCATCAATTTCTGCTAAAATTTCGTTTGAAAGCACTATGTCAATTGTGGCAATGTTTTCTTTTAATTGCTCCATTGTTGTTGCGCCAATGATAGCACTTGTTAAAAATGGCTGCTGTAATACAAAACCCAGTGCTAATTCGGTTAAAGTTAAACCATTTTTATGTGCAATTTCCTGATACAAACGAGTAGCCTGTGTGCTTTCTTCACTATTGTATCGTTTGTACTGTGGAAAAAGATTGATCCTGGCGTTTGGAAGAGGTTCGCCTGTTAAAAATTTACCGGATAAAACTCCAAATGCTAAAGGAGAATACGCTAATAAACCCACATTTTCATGTATGGATACTTCTGCTGAACCAACTTCGAAAAGGCGGTTTAATAATGAATAAGGGTTTTGAATGGTTTTGATCCTTGGGAGATTCTGATACTTGCTTTCTTCAAGAAAACGCATCATTCCCCAAGGATTTTCGTTTGAAACACCGATGTGTTTTATTTTGCCTTCTTTAATCAGCCCGTCAAAAGTTTCCAATACTTCCCGAAAATTATCCTCCCAGATTTCGTTCTGAACTTTAAATCCCCGTTGCCCAAAACAATTGGTTTTGCGCTCTGGCCAATGCAGCTGATATAAATCAATATAATCGGTTTGCAGTCGTTTTAAACTGTTCTCTAAAGCATATTTTATACTTGCAGGTGAAAAATCCCCTTTTTCGCGCATATAAGTAAAATTTGGATTTGGCCCTGCAATTTTAGAAGCCAAAACAACTTTGTCCCGATTACCTGTTTTTTTAAACCAGGTGCCAATTATTTTCTCTGTACTTCCGTAAGTTTCTTCATGGGCAGGAACTGAATACATTTCGGCAGTGTCAAAAAAGTTTACCCCTTTTTCAAGCGCATAATCCATCTGTTCGTGTCCTTCGGCTTCTGAGTTTTGTTCACCGAAGGTCATAGTGCCAAGACAAATTTTACTGACTTTAATATTGGTGTTGGGTAAAGTTGTGTATCTCATTGTTTTGTGGTATGGTATTATTTTTTCAAAGATACAACCGTATATCTTAAATGAATAAGTTACAAAAGTTAAAAAACGATTGTATTTTTTGTCAAGTTTCAAACAATTGGTTTGTAGTTGTTTAACATTTTTACCTCTTAATTTTTTGAAAAACCAGTGAAGATTGAAAATCAGATGTTTTGTGTTTTTTTATGTAGTAAATTACTTATTTAAAACTTGTCTGAGGCTCTTTTTTATTGTAAGCAAATACCTCTTATTCTTACTTTTTTATTTCAAAACACGTCGCTTATCGACTAATAATGCCTTTCATCTAAAAGGTCTGAAATTTCATGAAAAACCTGATTTTACAAGCTAATTTTGTTTCATATTCTATGCTAAAATAGACTGACAAAATTAAATTCTTCCTACGGGTTTTTACGTAGGTAAAATAAGATAGAAATTTTAAAAGACATTTCATTTTTTATATTCTTAAAATTGAAGAGAATAATTAAAAAAATACTGAAAAGTCTTATTATTAAAAACCATTCTTTTTGTAAGAATTAAATAACATTATTATGAAAAAAACTTTACTTATTCTGCTTTTTTCTGTTTTTTACACAAGTGTGAATGGACAATGTTCAGTCACATCAACTACGAATTCGTCTGTTATAACTTGTGGAGGAACTGCTCCTTTGTCTTCCTGTAATGGTACTGTTTACATCGGAGATGGGACAAATGCCATGAGTATATTAATGAATAATGATTTAGATCTTACATGTTTGGGGGCAATTCAGTTTATTGTTAGAAATAATGCAACTTTAGATTTTGATGCAGGAAACAATAAAAATTTAAAATTAGCGGCAGGTTCTTCCATTGTGTTTGAATCAGGTTCAGCAATAAAGAGTGTTAACAATTGTAGTGCGTCTGATTTAATTACAATTGCTGGTGCTTCTGTAGGTAATTGTAATGGAAGTAACGTACCTTCTTTTGCCCAAATAGTTGCTAATGGTGGTATTAATCAAGCAGGTATTTTATCAGGGAATCAATATATTTGTACTTATGGTACCAATACGACAACTTTTACGTCGACATCATCTGGAGGTACCTGGTCGAGCGGTAATACTTCAGTTGCAACGGTAAATTCTTCTTCTGGTGTTGTAACCGCTGTGGCAGCAGGAACCGCAATAATAACTTATACCCGCTCAGGTGTATCTGCTACCAGAAATGTTTATGTAAGCTCATCAGGTCCGGCAACTCCCGGAGCAATAACGGGAACTACGGCTCAATGTCCTTTAGTAACGGGTCAAGTATATTCAATAGCTGCGGTAAGTGGCGCAAGTAGTTATACCTGGTACGTACCTACTGGATGGACAATAACAGCAGGGCAAGGGACAACAAGTGTAACTGTAACTTCTGGAACTTCAGGACAAAATGGTAATATTCAGGTAAATGCAGTAAATGGTTGTGGAACCGGGAATGGCAGCTACCAATGGGTTACTGTTGATCCTGTGCCATCGGCACCTGGTACAGCTGGAGCATATTCTCCTACTTGTACTGGTTTTACTGCTCAATGGGCTTATACAAGCTATGCTACAAAATATTTTCTTGATGTATCAACCAACAGTAGTTTTTCGACATTTGTTAGTGGATACAATAATTTAGATGTTGGTAATGTTTTGAGTTATGCCTTAACAGGATTAAGTCCTGGTATAACTTATTATTACAGAGTTCGTGCCTATAGCAATTGCGGCACAAGTACTAGTTCTGCAACAATGAATTATGCAACAACGGCTAGTCCAACTACTCCACCGGTTGCTACAGCTGCAGATAATATAGGATGTAATGCCGCTACATTACATTGGAACTCAGTTACAAATGCTACTGGGTATTATATTGATATTGCTACAGATAGTGGTTTTACCAGTTTTGTATCAGGATATAATAATTTTTATATTGGTTATGCAAATTATTATGCTTCTGGTTTGTCTGGTGGGACTTTATATTACAGAATAAGAGCAACAAATTCATGTGGTGTCATAACAGCGAGTTCAAATACAATTAGTTTTGCAACTTCTGGTCCAGTGGGAGGAACGGTTACTTCGGCTCAGACAATATGTTCCGGGACTTCACCTGCCAGTTTAACTTTGACAGGGAATTCAAGTCCTGTTGATCATTGGGAAAGAGCCAGCGATATTAATTTTACGACTAATTATGGTTATATAGGATTGAATACTAGTGTTTTATCTGGTGCAACTATCGGTAATTTAAGTCAAAATACTTATTTTAGAGCAGTAAGCTTACAGACAAGTCCAAGTTATTGTAATGGTTATTCAACAGCAGTTTTAATAACAGTTAGTAATTCAATTTCGGCAGCTTCATCAAGTCCTACTCCTTGTATTAATACAGTAATGACTACGATTACTCATACAACGAGTGGTTTTACAGGAATAGGAACTCCTATAAATTTACCTGCCGGAGTAACTGCATCTTTTGCATCAAATACCGTAACCATTAGTGGAACTCCGACAGTTTCGGGAACTTTTAATTATACTATTCCATTAACAGGAGGTAGTTGTGGTGCTGCTAATGCAACCGGAACAATTACGGTTAGGGCTTTATTTACATCTGGAACTATATCTGCTACGGGAGAGACAATTTGTAGTAATACAATTCCAACAGCAACTATAGGAAGTACTACAGCTGCAAGTGGAGGAGATACTACGATCACTTATCAATGGCAATATAGTACAGATAATACTTTTGCGACAGGAGTAACTACGGTTAGCAATAATACCGCAACTTATAAACCTACACAAACATTAACGCAAACGACTTATTATCGTCGTCAGGCTAAAGACGGAAGCTGTAATACAACATTTACTAGTTCAGCAAATATTTGGACAATAAATATTGCAGCTACTAATACAATAACTTTAAGTTCTGCAGCAGGAACAGATTCTCAGACAAAATGTGTTAATACTGCAATAACTAATATTACGTATACAACTACCGGAGCTACCGGAGCAACTTTTTCAGGTTTGCCAACAGGTGTAAATGGTATATGGGCAAGTAATGTGGTGACGATTAGTGGAACTCCTGGTGTTTCGGGAACTTTTAGTTACACTGTTGCATTAACAGGCGGCTGCGGAACAGTAACGAAAACGGGAACAATTACTTTAACTCCTGACAATACAATAGTTTTGAGTTCAGCAGCAGGAACAGATTCACAAACAAAATGTACCGTTACAGCAATAACTAATATAACGTATACTACTACCGGAGCTACCGGAGCAACTTTTTCAGGTTTGCCAACAGGTGTAAATGGTGCATGGGCAGGTAATGTGGTAACGATTAGTGGGACTCCAAGCGTTTCGGGAACTTTTAATTATACAGTGACTTTAACAGGCGGTTGCGGAACAGTTACCAAAACAGGAACAATTACCATAACTCCGGCTAATACAATAACCTTAAGTTCAGCAGCAGGAACAGATTCTCAGACAAAATGCATCAATACTGCAATAACTAATATAACGTATACTACTACTGGAGCTACCGGAGCAACTTTTTCAGGTTTGCCAACAGGTGTAAATGGTATATGGGCAGGTAATGTGGTAACGATTAGTGGAACTCCAAGCGTTTCGGGAACTTTTAATTATACAGTGACTTTAACAGGCGGCTGCGGAACAGTTACCAAAACAGGAACAATTATAGTAGACACCTTAAATGCTCCATCTTTAGGTACAATAACCTCTCCAACTTGTGCAGTACCTACAGGAAGTGTTGTATTAACAGGCTTGCCAACAGGTAGCTGGACTTTAAACAGGTACGGTACTTCGACAGCGACAACCACTGGTACAGGATCAACTACCACGATTTCGGGACTTGCAGTTGGAACATATACATTTATGGTTTCAAACGGAACTTGTACTTCTGATGCTTCTTTGCCCTTAAATATTACACAAACAACTAATACCTGGGATGGTGTAAAATGGTCAAAAACGGGAAATACAACACCGCCAACATCAGATGATATAATTGTTTTTGAAGGGAATTATACATCATCCGGAGATTTAAATGGATGTAGCTGTATTGTAAATTCAGGAACTGTTACGATACAATCGGGCCATACATTAACCATTGCAAATGGAGTAAATGTTAATGGCGGTACTTTAACATTTGACAATAATGCCAGTTTACTACAAACTAATAATGTAATAAATACGGGAAGTATTATCTACAAGCGAAATTCTGCCCCGATGAAAAATTTCGATTATACGTATTGGTCCT
>JBDTRA010000072.1:0-26730 GCA_039931915.1 Flavobacterium sp.
CTACTGTATTGAGTTTAGGTTGTCAAAACCTGCAAATTTCTATCTTTCAGGATGCAATGAAGGCTATCAATCCAAACAGTGATAAACCTGTTTTGATTTATGATCAACAGCAAATCGGAACTATCGAGGATATGTTGAATACTGTAGTGAAAGATTCTTTCGCTGCTATAAAAGAAGCTAATAAAATTGAAAGAACTCCAACTCCATTATCAAAATTAAAAATTGGTTTGGAATGTGGTGGTTCTGATGGATTTTCAGGTATTTCCGCTAACCCGACATTAGGTGTATTATCTGATAAATTGGTTGCTTTAGGAGGGACTACCATTCTTTCTGAATTTCCGGAATTATGTGGTGTAGAACAGGAATTAGTAAACCGTTGTGTGGATGATAAAGACGGAAGACGTTTCCTGGAATTAATGCAATGGTACGAAAAAACAGTTGTAGATGCAGGTTCAGGTTTTGATATGAATCCATCTCCGGGAAACATTAAAGATGGTCTGATTACAGATGCAATGAAATCGGCAGGAGCTGCTAAAAAAGGTGGTACTTCACCAATTGTAGGTGTTTTCGATTATGGAGAATATATTAATGAGCCAGGTTTTACATTGTTATGTACTCCCGGTAATGATGTAGAATGTACCACTGCAATGGTAGGATCCGGAGCGAATATGGTATTGTTTACAACAGGTTTGGGAACTCCAACAGGAAACCCAATTGCACCAGTTGTAAAAGTATCTTCTAACACCCAATTGGCACAAAAAATGTCTGATATTATTGATATTGACACAGGTGGAATTATCACAGGTGAAAAATCAATTGAGGAAATGGCAGACGAAATGCTGGAATTTATTATTGATGTAGCAAGTGGCGATGTTAAAACCAAAGCTGCAATATTAAATCAAAACGATTTTATTCCTTGGAAAAGAGGAGTTTCTTTGTAGTTTTTTTGACCATATAAATTATATAAGTAAATTTTATATATTATACTTAGTAAAAAAGGCAGCTCTTAAATGAGCTGCCTTTTAATTTTTAAATACAAATTAAATGTACTTTTTAAAAGTAAAATGTACTTATATAATTTATATGGTGAAAATATACATTAAAAAGTAGTTTTTGTTGAAGATTTACGAATGTGTAATTCCGGAGGCAAAACTACCTTTTTTTCGATTTTAACAGTATTTGTTTTTGCTATCTGTTCTAAGAAAACACGAGCTGCCATTCTTCCCATTTCAAGTGGGGACTGATCTACAGAAGTTATAGAAAGTTCCATGAATTTAGTAAAAGGTTCATTACTGAATCCGGCTACACAAAATTCGTTGGGAATACTTATGTTTCTTTCCTTCAATTCCTGAATAGCTCCCAATGCAGCAAAATCACTTGACGAAAATATAGCGTCTGGCGGAGTTTCGAGTTGTAATAAAATGTCTACTGCCTCTTTTCCTGACTCCAGACTACTGCTTTTAACAGGAATAACATATTCTTCTTTAAAAGGCATTCCACTATCCAGCAAAGCTTGCTTGTAGCCTAAAAACCTATTTTTAAAAATATCAAGAGATTGGTCTCTTGATAAATGGGCAATATGTCTGCAACCTTCGTCAATTAAATGTTTTGTTGCAAGATAGCCACCTTTAAAGTCATCAATAGTTACAGAACTAACCCCGTCAAGAGGTCTGGTTCTGTCAAAGAAAATGAGTGGAACATTTTTTTGTAATACGTTTTGAAATGCATCAGTATTTTGGTCGCTAACATCCGTAACAGACATTAGAATACCATCTACCTGTGCATCTATCAAAGCATAAAGATTTTCATTTTCTCTTTTTGGGTCATCATGGGTTTGGGAAATAATAACATGATAACCATGAGGATAAAGCTCTTCTTCAATACCTCTGATTACGGAACCGAAAAAATTATTATCAACACGAGGAACTATAATACCTATATTATTGCTTCTCCCGCTTTTTAACGCCAAAGCTAATTTATTTTGTTTATAGCCCATTGAATCAGCTGTTTCAAGGACCAGCTCACGAGTACTCTTTTTTATTTTCGGATTATTATTTAAAGCTCTGGATACCGTAGCGGCAGTAATATTAAGTCTTTTAGCAATATCGTAAATAGTTGTTTTTTCGCTCATTCAAAAAATTTATTTTTGATTATTTTCAGCACAAAAATACCTTTTTTTTATATAATTCAATATAAATTGTTATCGATTGATAAAATACTTTCTTTTTGGCTATAAATCATGGAATAACCTTCGTTTTTCACAATAAATGCAAATTAAATTCATTAAAGCGAGAAGAAAAACACTGGATTAGAAACTACCAAAAAAATTAAAGTAATTTCAGTTTGAAGAAAGAAATTCGAAGCTTTTATAGCTTCTTAATAGTGAGGGCTCGATAAAATAAAAAACCATAGAAAGTTACAACTTTATTTAGCAGTATTTTAAAATGAAATTTATATTCACTTATATTTTAAGATTAAGAGACGGTTCTTGATGAAGATTTGCGAATGTGTAATTCCGGTGCCAGGACAACCTTTTTTTCTATTTTAATAGTATCAGTTTTATCTACCTGCTCTAAGAAAACTCGTGCTGACATTCTTCCCATTTCAAGAGGGGATTGGTCTACTGAAGTTATAGACATTTCCATAAATTTGGTAAAAGGCTCATTACTAAAACCGGTTACACAAAATTCGTCGGGGATATTGATATTTCTGACTTTTAATTCCTGAATAGCTCCTAATGCAGCAAAATCACTGGAAGAAAATATAGCATCAGGAGGGGTTTCAAGCGCTAATAAAATGTTTATTGCTTCTTTTCCGGCCTCTACGCTACTTTTAGATCGGATAACATATTGTTCGTTGAATGTAATTCCGCTATCTAATAAAGCTTGTTTGTATCCTAAAAATCTATTTTTGAAAATTTCCAAAGATTGGTCTCCGGATAGATGCGCGATACATTTACAGCCCTGGTTAATTAATTGTTTTGTAGCTATATAGCCTCCTTTGAAATCATTGATGGTAACAGAACTTACCCCATCTATATGTTTACTCCTGTCAAAGAATATCAAGGGTACGTTTTTTTCTAATACGTTACGGAATGCACCATCATTTTCATCGTTAACATCAGTAACAGACATTAAAATACCATCAACCTGAGCATCGATTAATGTATAAAGGTTTTCATTCTCTCTCTTTGGATTTTCATGCGTTTGACATATAATAACCTGATAACCATGCGGGTATAATTCTTCCTCAATACCTCGTATGACAGATGCAAAAAAGTTGCTGTCAATACGTGGTACAATAACACCTATATTGTTACTACGGCCACTCTTCAAAGCTAAAGCAAGTTTGTTTTGTTTATAGTTCATCAAAGCAGCAGTTTCAATGACTAATTGTCTTGTACTTTCTTTAATTTTCGGATTGTTATTTAATGCTCTGGATACCGTAGCAGCAGTGATATTAAGTTTCTTGGCAATATCATAAATGGTTATTTTGTCGCTCATTCAAAAATTATATTTTGATTTATTTAACACAAAAATACATTTTTTTTGGATATTCCAATATAAAATGTTATCGATTACCTAAATTATTTTATTTGCCAAATTTAATGATAAAATTATAAGAAATTATATGTTTTTTTATAATAAGTGTAAATTTATTTTACAATAAAAATTAAATATATAAATTTTCACCAAATAAATTTGTTCTGTTCAATCTATTTTTCTATTTTCGTGTAATCGATTACATATTTGATAAAATCTTACATTTTAAAATTAAAACATCTACAAATGATTATATATAAAGCTCTAAGATATAATTCCGTATTTTTTATTGTGGCTTATGTTTTGTTGTTTTTTTCTTGCAGCAGTAAAATTGCTGATGTTTCAGGTAATAGTCCATGGAAAAAAATGGAATTGATAGTTAAAAGTATTCCCCAAACCCAATTTTTAGATAAGAATTATAATATAAAAGATTATGGAGCTGTTGCTGATGGATTAACATTAAATACAGGTGCTTTTGAAAAATCAATAAAAGAATGTGCTGAAAATGGGGGTGGAAAAGTAATTGTTCCTAATGGTAAATATTTAACAGGAGCTATACATTTAGAAAGTAATGTGAATTTACATTTAGAAGATAATGCTGAGATTCTTTTGAGCACAAATCCCAAAGATTATCCTATTGTTCATACTTCTTTTGAAGGTACAGAAGTAATGAATTATTCTCCTCTTGTGTATGCAAAAAATAAAACGAATGTAGCTATAACGGGCAAGGGTACTCTTAATGGGCAGGCTAATGCTAGTAACTGGTGGGTTTGGTCCGGTGGTAAAAGTTATGGCTGGCAAAAAGGAATTCCGTCACAAAATGACCCTGCTAATCGTGAGGTTTTGGTTGATATGGCAGAAAAAGGTATTCCGGTTGCAGAAAGGGTTTTTGGCGAAGGCCGTTATTTGCGTCCAAATTTTATTGAATTCTTTGAATGTAATACCGTTCTCATAAAAGATATCAAGGTAATAAACGCTCCTTTTTGGATTTTGCATCCTATGAAATCTAATAATATAATCATCGACGGAGTTACGGTTAATAGCCACGGACCAAATAATGATGGGTGTGATCCTGAATATTCCCAAAATATTATCATTAAGAATTGTGTATTCAATACGGGTGATGATTGTATTGCCATAAAATCAGGCAGGGATGCGGATGGAAGAAGAGTGGGGATACCAAGTAAAAATATAATTGTGCAAAATTGCAAAATAATTGATGGTCATGGTGGTGTTGTTATTGGAAGTGAAATATCTGCCGGTGTAAATAATGTTTTTGTTGAAAATTGTATTATGGACAGCCCAAATCTTGACAGGGCAATCCGAATTAAAACCAATTCTAAAAGAGGTGGAATCATTGAGGATGTTTATGTGAGAAATCTGGAAGTTGGTACGGTTAAAGAATGTGTTTTAAAATTAAATATGTTTTATAATGTATACGGCTCTCAAACAGGAAATTTTATTCCCGTTATCAGGAATATTAGTCTTGAAAATATAACTGTAAAGAAGGCTGGTAAATATGGGGTTTGGGCCGAAGGATATAAACAATCACCTGTAGAAAATGTTACACTTAAGAATGTGGTTATTGAAAAAGCTGACTCAGTTTACCTGCTGAAAAATGTCAAAAATTTTAATTTTATAAATACCTATATCAATGAAAAGAAAGTAGAATCAATTAAAAACTAAAAAGTTTAATGCTTTTCAAACTCTTTTTAAATAAGCTTAATTTCTATTAGAAATGAAAAATATATTTTTATTTGTATTGTTTTTTTTAGCAAAAACTATTTCTGCACAAAGCGCTTATAGTATTGATAGTTCGTACACGATAAAAACCACATATACTAAACTAATAAAAAAATATCCTTTTATAAAAATAGTTGAAGCTGAAAAAAATACAAAAGTCACTATAATTAGTGATGTTGTTTATAATAAGGATAAAAGCAGGCCATTACATCTTGATGCTTTTTTTAATAAAACAAAAAAAAGAAATCCTGCCGTAATCATGATCCATGGTGGAGGCTGGAGGTCAGGCAATAAAAATCAGATGCAGGTTTTAGCTCAGGAAATAGCTTCAAAAGGCTATTCTTGTTTTGCTATAGAATACAGATTATCACTGGAGGCTAAATACCCGGAAGGAATTTATGATGTTAAAAACGCGATTAAGTTTATAAAAGATAATGCAGGGAAATTTAATGTAGATCCAAATAAAATTGCTGTTTTAGGATGCTCTTCAGGAGGGCAAATGGCAGCTTTAATTGGTACAACAAATGAAAATTCAGCTTTTGAAGATGTTCAGAATAAAAGTAAAGCTTCATCAAAAGTAAATGCAATTATTAATATAGACGGGGTCTTAGCTTTTAAACATCCCGAATCTTCAGAAGGAGATATGGCCGCGTTTTGGCTTAAAGGAACTTCTGTCGAGAATCCGGAAAATTGGAAAAATGCTTCGGCTTTAACGCACACAGATAAAAATACACCGCCAATATTATTTATAAATAGCAGTGTTCCTCGATTTCATGCCGGAAGAGATGATATGATTGCTATTTTAAATCAGAACAATATTTATAATGAGGTACATACAATCAAAGATACGCCTCATTCATTTTGGTTTTTTCAACCCTGGTTTGGCGAAACAGTTAATTATACAATTCAATTTTTGGATAAAATTTTTAAATAACTTATAAGGACAGCAAGTACTTATGCGGAAATATAATACACAAGAAATTTTAAAATGAAAAATAATAGAAAACAGAATTATTTTATTTCATCTATTTTGATGTTTGTTTTGCTGCTTACCAGTTTTGGTATAACTGCACAAGAAGCTTCAAAAAACGATATCGTTATTTCTAAAGATTTAAAATGGTCTGAAAGAATGGCGTTGTCAATAATGAAAAGGCATCCTGAAGCCTGGAAAATTGATGACCATGAAGCTCCAAAATGGGATTATAAAATTGGTATGATTTTAACGGCTTATGAAAAATTGTATGCCAAAACTAAAGATCCAAGATACTTTGATTATGTAAAAGGATATGCAGATACATTCATTGATGAAAATGGCTCAATTAAAAATTTCGATCCTAAAAATCATAGTCTTGACAATATAAATGCAGGAAAAATACTTTTTGACCTGTATGATAAAACAAAAGAAGAAAAATATCTGACAGCTTTAAAAACATTAAGAAAAAATTTTGATGATTATCCGAGAACACAATCTGGTGGATTTTGGCACAAAAAAATCTATCCTAATCAAATGTGGTTAGACGGTTTGTATATGGGAGAGCCTTTTTATGCACGATATACCGCTGCATTTGAAGGAGGTGAAAAATTAAACGATGTTGCCAACCAATTTGAACTTCTTCGTAAACACACATTTGATAAAAAAACGGACCTGTATTTTCATGCCTGGGACGAAAGCAAACAAATGCCCTGGGCTAATAAAGAAACGGGTACTGCACCTCATATTTGGTTAAGAGCACTTGGCTGGTACGGGATGGCATTAGTTGATGCATTGGATTATTTTCCAAAAGACCATCCAAAACAAAAAGAACTAATAAGCTATTTAAATGAGTTCGCAACTGCAGTAACCAAATATCAGGATAAATCCGGTTTGTGGTATCAAATTCCCAATTTACAAAATCAAGAAGGGAATTATTTAGAATCCTCGGGATCTTCAATGTTAGTGTATGCCCTTGCAAAAGGTGTACACAAAGGGTATTTACCGGCTAAATTTGAAAAAATTGCAGACAAAGGTTTTAATGGTTTAACTTCAAAACTTATTAAGGTAGATAAAGATGGTGAAATTCATATTACCCAGGTATGTGGTAGTGCCGGACTGGGAGGTAAACCTTATAGAGATGGTTCTTTTGAATATTACATCAACGAAAAGATTATAACCGATAATTCTCATGGATTAGGCGCTTTTCTATTGGCTGCAATAGAATTAGATAAATAAATTTCAATAAAGTCAAAATAATTATTATGTTAAACAACACATTAAACACTTTAAAAGGAGCAATACTTTTTATTTCATTTACACTTTTTAGCTGTAAAACGGCTTCTCCAGTGCAAGTAAAAACTACTGATTCACAAGATCTGACAGTAATTTCTAAAGATTTGAAATGGTCAGATAAAATGGCATTGACATTAATGAAACGCCATCCTGAAGCTTATATGATTGACGATTCCAAAGCTCCAAAATGGGATTATGTACATGGTTTGGTTTTACACGGATTTGAAGAATTATACAAGAAAAACCCGGATCCAAGGTATGCCGCCTATATAAAAGGCTATGTAGATATTTTGGTTGAAAGTGACGGAAATATAAAAACCTATGAAATAGAAAAATACAACATTGATATGATTGTAGCCGGGCGATTATTGTTTAATCTGTATGATACAACAAAAGATAATCGCTACCTGATTGCTATGCAAACGTTGAAAAAACAATTAGAAAATCACCCAAGAACTAATGGTGGTGGATTTTGGCATAAAAAAATATATCCAAATCAAATGTGGTTAGATGGTTTATACATGGGAGAGCCTTTCTATGCTGAATATACTGCAACTTTTGAAAATGGGAAAAATCTGGATGATGTAGCCAAACAATTTGAGCAAATTCAATTGCATGCAACAGATCCGAAAACAGGATTATTATATCATGGCTGGGATGAAAGTAAACAAATGCCATGGGCTGATAAAGAAACAGGTAATTCACCAAATTACTGGTCAAGAGCGTTGGGATGGTATGTAATGGCTTTAGTTGATGCCCTGGATTATTTTCCAAAAGATCATCCAAAACAAAAAGAGCTGGTAGGTTATTTGAATAATGTTTCAGAGAGCTTAGCCAATTATCAGGATAAATCAGGATTGTGGTATCAGGTAACGGACAAAATGGGTAAAGAAGGAAACTATTTAGAAGCTTCCGGATCTTCAATGTTTGCTTATGCTTTTGCAAAAGGGGCAAATAAAGGATATTTACCATCAAAATTTAAAAAAATAGCAAATAAAGCTTTTGACGGTTTAACTACACAATTAATGAAAGTTGATGCTGATGGATCTATTACTTTAACTCAGGCCTGTCAGGTAGCCGGTTTAGGAGGTACACCATACAGAGACGGATCATATGAATATTATGTGAATGAAAAAAAGAAAGATAATGACCCTAAAGCAACAGGTCCTTTTATTCTGGCAGCTTTAGAATTAAACAGATAAAAATTATTTCAATGAAATTTATAAAAATAGCATCTTTTTTTATCTACTGCATTACTGTACAAACTTTGCAGGCACAGGAAAAAAGCGAAAATAATTATTCTAAAGTCTGGGTAGCAGATAAGGGGGATGGAACTTATAAAAATCCTATCCTGTATGCTGATTATTCAGATCCGGATGCTATTCGGGTTGGGGATGATTATTATATGACTGCTTCTTCATTCAATTGTATCCCGGGTTTGCCTATTCTTCATTCTAAAGATTTGGTAAACTGGAAATTAATTGGATATGCACTTTCCAAACAAAAACCTTTGGAAATATATAATAAAGTGCAGCACGGGAATGGTGTTTGGGCTCCTTGTATTCGATATCATAAAGATGAATTTTATATTTACTACCCTGATCCTGATTTTGGAATTTATGTTGTTAAAGCCAAAAAAGCAGAAGGTCCATGGTCAGAACCTGTTATGGTAAAAGAAGGAAAAGGATTAATTGATCCAACTCCATTATGGGATGACGACGGGAAAGCATATCTGGGCTATGCCTTTGCAGGAAGCAGGGCTGGAATAAAAAGTGCTTTAGCAGTTTGTACTATGAATTCGGATGGTTTATCAGCAAATAATGATGACGTTATGCTTATTGACGGTCACATAGATGAACAAACTATTGAAGGCCCTAAATTTTACAAACGTAATGGCTATTACTACATTTTTGCTCCGGCAGGTGGGGTTGCAACAGGATGGCAAACTGTTATGAGATCTAAAAATGTATATGGTCCTTATGAAAAAAGGAAAGTTATGGATCAGGGAAAATCGAGTATAAATGGTCCTCATCAGGGAGCATGGATTCAAACACAGACTGGTGAAGATTGGTTTATTCATTTTCAGGATCAATTTGCTTATGGCAGGGTAGTTCATTTACAACCTATGAAATGGCAGAATGATTGGCCTGTAATAGGAACTGACGAAGATAATAATGGTATTGGAGAGCCTGTTATGACTTATAAAAAGCCAAATGTTGGAAAGAAATCTTTTCCGGTTGAAACGCCTCCGGAAAGTGACGAATTTAATGTTCCTAAACTTGGGCTTCAATGGCAATGGCATGCAAATCCGCAGATTACCTGGGGACTTCCTACAGCATTGGGATATTATAGCTTAAATTGCATTCCGGTACCAAAGGATTATAATAATCTATTTGATGTTCCAAATTTACTTTTGCAAAAACTCCCGGCAAACGAGTTCACGGCAACAGCAAAAATCACTTTTAATTCCAGATTTGATGGCGAATATGCAGGATTAGTAATTATGGGATTAGATTATAGCTTTTTATGTCTGAAACAAGAGGGCGGAAAATTATTTCTTTCACAAAAAACAGCTTTGAAGGCAGATAAAAAGGGAATGGAATCAGAAAGTAAACGTGTTGGAATAACAGATAAGACCATTTACTTACAAGTGAAAGTTAAAGCAGGAGGAATCTGTAATTTTTTCTATAGCGATGATGGTCAGAAATTCAACCCAATCGGCGAAAGCTTTACTGCCAGAGAAGGGAAGTGGATTGGTGCAAAAATAGGGTTTTTAGCACTTAGGGACGGAGTTATAAACGATGCCGGAAACGTAGCAATAGATTGGTTTAGAATCACTAAATAAATATGAAAATGATTAAACTTAAAAAAACAGCATTATTACTTTTAGTTAGTATTAGCTTTTATGTAAATGCACAGGACAAAAGTAAAAAATGGCCGGACTTAATAATTAGAAGCTATTCTACCTGGTTTGGCTCTGAAGAAGGAAAAAAAATAGCCGATAATGTATTGCTTTACCAAAGAGATATTGGCGGCTGGCCCAAAAATATCCCAATGCTAAAGGAATTGACAGACGATGAAAAAAGTAAGTTAATAGCATTAAAACCTTCAGGGAAAGATTGCACCATAGACAACAGAGCGACGACACAGGAAATACTTTTTGTATCTAAAATGTATGCGCAGACAAAAGAAGAAAAATACAAAGATTCATTTTTAAGAGCAGTTGATTATTTACTTTCAGCACAATATCCTAATGGTGGCTGGCCACAATACTTTCCATTAAAAAAAGGTTATTATACACATATCACTTATAATGATAATTCAATGGTAGATGTTTTGAACGTAATGAGAGAAATTGCGAATGAAACACCTTTCTATAGTATTAAACCCTCAAAGGAGACTGTTGATAAAGCTAAAATTGCTTTTGAGAAAGGAGTTGATTGTATCTTAAAATCACAGTATAAACAAAATGGAGTCTTAACGGTTTGGTGTGCACAACATGATGAAGTTACTTTTGCTCCTGCTGATGCGAGAGCATACGAACTAGCTTCATTAAGCGGAAAAGAATCTGCCAAAATAACTTTATTGTTAATGTCTGTTGATAATCCATCACCGGAAATTAAAACGGCTGTTAAAAGCGCTTATGACTGGTTTGAAAAAACAAAAATCACAAATCTTAGAGAGGAACGTGTATATGATGAAGAAGGTAAAGTTATAGGGAAAAAAATGTACCCTTCAGAAGAGGTAGCGCCAATTTGGCCAAGATTTGCTGAACTTGATACAAATGAAGCTTTTTTCTGTGACCGTGACGGAGTTAAAAAGAAATTTATAACTGATATAGGGGAAGAAAGAAGAAACGGATATTCATGGTATTCTAATGAACCTAAGGAAGTTCTGAAAAAATATAAAAAATGGGCAAAAAAATATAATTCAGAAAAAACGGATTCAGAGTAAATTTCTTCAGTATTAATTGAATCTTATTTTCATATTTATTAACGGTAAATAAGAAACTTGCTTTGTGAAAATTAAAATTATGAATATTAGACTTCTTTTCTTTGTATTGTTTTCAGTTGCCGCTTTTGCTCAGGATAATGAATTTCCAAAAGCAAAAGTCGATTCGATTGTCAATAGAATTCAGTTACCAAAAATTCCTTCTTTTCAAATAAATGTTGCGAAGCTGGGAGCAAAAGGGGATTCAATTACCAATAATAAACCTTTTTTTGATAAGGCAATGGCTTTGTGTAAAAAGAACAATGGAGGAACTATTGTGGTTTCTAAAGGAATTTATCTTTTAAACGGGCCCATTCATTTTGTAAGCAATGTCAATTTGAAGATCGAAAAAGGCGCTAAAATTAAATTTAGTGATAAACCTGAAGATTATTTACCAATGGTCTTAACAAGTTGGGAAGGTACAATGCTTTATAATTACAGTCCGTTAATTTATGCATATAATTGTACAAATATTGCCATTTCCGGTGAAGGAACCATTGATGGAGAAGGAGGGAATACCTGGAAAAGTTTTAAAGAGAAAGAAGGAAAAGGGAAAGAATTAAGTCGGGAAATGAACCATAACAATGTTCTTTTAAACGAAAGAAAATTTGGAACAGGTTATTTTTTACGTCCGCAAATGATTCAGTTTTTTAATTGTTCCACTATTTTGGTTGAAAATATCCGTATTGAAGATTCCCCTTTTTGGTGCTTGCATTTACTGAAATCACAGAATATAACAGTTAGGGGCATAAGTTATAAGTCATTAAATTACAATAATGACGGTATTGATCCTGAATATGCCAAAGATGTTTTAATTGAAAATGTAACCTTTAATAATGGCGATGATAATGTAGCTATCAAAGCAGGAAGAGATCATGAAGGAAGAGCTAATTCGGCTTCGCCAAGCGAAAATATTGTGATTAGAAACTGTAATCTCAAAGGACTTCACGGAGTAGTTATTGGAAGCGAAATGTCTGCAGGTGTTCAAAACGTGTATGTTGAAAACTGCAAAACCATCGGGTATTTAAAAAGAGGAATTTATTTGAAAACCAATGCAGATAGGGGAGGCTTTATAAAGAATGTTTTTGTACGAAATATTCAATTAGATGAAGTTGAGGATTGCCTTTATATTACAGCAAATTATCATGGAGAAGGAAAAGGATTTCAATCTGAAATATCAAATGTTTCTTTTTCAGATATTACTTGTAATAAAGCTTCTGCTTCAGGGATTGTTATCCAGGGTTTTCCGGATAAAAAAATCCGAAATATTTCTTTAAATAATATTAAAATTAAATGGGCTAAAAATGCTATATCGAGTACAAACGCTGAAAATGTAATTATGAACGAAGTTTTCATAGGGGAGAAAGCTACAGTTCCTTCAGCAGCTAAATAGTTAAATTTAAAAAATAAATAAAAAAAAATGAAACATTATATTTTGATTTTTTGGTTGATTTCTGTCACTTGCCTGGCACAAAAAACTACAGTTTATACGATTGGCGATTCTACAATGGCAAACAAAAAAGATCCTGAAAAAAATCCGGAACACGGATGGGCACAGGTATTACAGCCTTTTTTTAAAGATAACATCGTGATAGATAACAGAGCCTTAAATGGGCGAAGTACAAGGAGCTTTATCGATGAAAAACATTGGGATTCTGTATTAGAAAAATTAAAAAAAGGAGATTATGTTTTTATTGAGTTTGGCCATAATGACCAAAAAAATATGGATTCATTACGATATACAAATCCACATACCGCTTACAGGCATAATTTAATTCGTTTTGTACAAGAAAGCCGTACAAAAGGAGCGATTCCTATATTATTATCTTCAATTACCAGACGAAATTTTAATGAAAAAGGAGTTTTGATAAGTACTCATGGTGATTATCCCTTAGAAACCAGATTGGTAGCACAGGAATATAATGTTCCGTTTATAGATTTAGAATATTATACTGAATTACTTGAAAAATCCTATGGACCAGAAAAATCAAAACAATTGCATTTGCATTTCAAAGCCGGAGAAAACCCATATTATACTGAAGCGAAGGATGATGATACACATCTTTCTTTAAAAGGCGCAACAGAAATTGCACAAATTGTTGTTAATCAGATAAAACTTTTAGGTGATCCTTCTGTTGATATCCTTAAAAAAGGAATTAAATAGACTAAAAAGTTATACTAGAAAACATAGATCGTATCTGGAATAAACGTATTTACAATTCCGGATACGATTTTATAGTTTAGAAAAATTCAATAATTTAAAATACAAAAAATACATTTCTTTCACAGAGATACTATGGTGTTTAGATAAGTGAAACGCCTATTTTTGACTTTACAAAATCTATGCTTCTATGTGTTAAATAGGTATAACAGGTATTATTTTTTTTGTAACGGACTGATTATTTGAACATTTTGAAAAACAATTGCTCCTTTTACAACTCCTGAAATTGTGCTTCTCAGGGCGTCAATAATCTGCATTTTCAATTCGCTTTTCGGGTAAATTAAACTTACCTCACGTGCTGGTTTTGGTTCTTTAAAATTACGCAGTTTCAGTTTGTCAGACTCTTTTAAATCTAAAGTATGCAAGTAAGGAAGTAAAGTTGTACCCAGGCCTTCATCTGCCAGTTTTATCAGTGTTTCAAAGCTTCCGCTTTGGATCTGAAAATTATTTTGCTCAAAATCAGTACCGTTTTTGCATAAATTTAAAATTCCATCCCTAAAACAATGTCCGTCCTGTAAAAGCAAAATTTCATTGATATTTAAATCAGAAACTTCTATTTCTTCTTTTTGAAAACTCGCATGATGCTCAGGAATATACGCTACAAAAGGTTCAAAATACAACACAATTTCCTTGATTTTTTCATCTTCAAGCGGTGTGGCGGCAATAGCAGCATCTAAATGTCCGTTTTTTAACTTTACAATAATTTCATCTGTATTGAGCTCTTCGATTAAAAGCTTCACCTTTGGGTATTTTTTTATAAAATTATTTAAAAACATCGGTAAAAGAGTAGGCATAATAGTTGGAATTATTCCTAAACGAAATTCACCGCCAATAAAACCTTTTTGTTGTTCTACAATGTCTTTTATTCTATTAGCCTCATTTACAATATTTTTAGCCTGATTTACTATTTTTTGTCCTATATCGGTAAGTTGAATGGGCTTTTTGCTTCTGTCAAAAATTAAAATTTTAAGCTCTTCTTCAATTTTCTGAATTTGCATGCTCAGGGTAGGCTGTGTAACAAAACATTTCTCAGCAGCAAGCGTAAAATTCTTATGCTCTGCAACGGCTAATACATATTGTAGTTGAGTGATTGTCATTTTGATAGTATTTTTTGATGCAAAAATAAGAAAATATAATTTTTTTTTATAATTATTTTTATAAGTTATTTTAAATTTGTAAAAAAATCGCTGAGCAGAAAACTATTTGGATGATGAATGCTCCGTTAGAAGAAAAACTGTAAGTATTTGTCATTCAAAAAACTATAAACCGGATGCCGGAAAAAGAGCATTCTGTTTTTGATACAAATGTTAAATTTATATAAAAAAATTAACCTTTTTGCTTTGATTTTACTTGTTAACCTCTATTTTTGCCCACATGAAATTAATCGCTCGCATATTATTATTCATATTTATTGCTTTTTTATCAACGCCAACAGTGGTAACGTTGATTAAAAAAAGTAGTGATACGTCTATGTTTTTCAGTTTTTCTGAAGAAGAGCATTCTCATAAAGAACTTAAGGCAGCAGTTTATCCGGCAATATTTGAACATGAAATAATTGTTCCGGTTTATATAGAGAAAAAAACTATAGTATCTGAAAATATTGTAAAATTAGATAATATTTCTCCGAGCATATTTGCTCCCCCTCCCAACCTGGCATAATACTTCCGTTTATTTTGAATTAAACCGCATTTGAATAATGTGGTAAATCTTTAATGAATAATTTTTTAGTATTGTATTATGACAAAAAAAATCAATCTTTTTGCCAACCTTAAGTCTGACTTTGCTTCAGGTTTAGTGGTTTTCTTGGTGGCTCTTCCGTTGTGTTTAGGTATTGCAATGGCTTCGGGAGCACCTTTATTTTCCGGAATTATCGCGGGTGTTATTGGTGGTATTGTAGTAGGTTATTTAAGCCAGTCGCACATTAGTGTTTCGGGACCGGCAGCTGGATTAACAGCAATTGTTTTAACTGCGATTACCGATTTTGGAGCCTTTGATGTATTTTTAATGTCTGTTTTTATTGCAGGTTTAATTCAATTAGCATTAGGGTTTTTAAAAGCCGGAAGTATTTCAAACTATTTCCCGACAAATGTTATTGAGGGAATGTTAGCCGGTATCGGTATCATTATAATCTTAAAACAAATACCTCATGCTTTTGGTTATGATGCAGATTTTGAAGGAGATCAGGCATTTATTCAACATGACGGAAGTAACTCTTTTTCCTTTTTATTTGATTTGATTAATCATATTCAACTAGGAGCAGTAGTGGTTTCTTTAGTCTCTTTGGTGATATTGATTTCATGGGATAAAGTTTCTTTTTTAAAGAGATTAAAATTAGTTCCGGGAGCACTTATAGCTGTTATAGCCGGTGTAGTTTTAAATGAAATTTTTATTTCTGCCGGAAGCTCATTGGCAATTGCAAAAGAGCATCTGGTTTCTTTGCCGGTTCCGCAATCTTTTGATGAATTTAAATCGATTCTAATAACACCGGACTTTACGGCTGTAACTAATCCGCAGGTGTGGGTTGTTGGACTTACAATAGCTATTGTTGCTTCTATCGAAACATTGCTGTGTATTGAAGCTGCTGACAGGATGGATGTTCAAAAGCGTTATACGAATACGAATGTTGAGCTAAAAGCACAGGGAATTGGTAATATTTTAAGCTCGCTTTTAGGCGGTTTGCCAATGACATCTGTGGTGGTTAGATCTTCTGCAAATAACAATGCGGGCGCAAAATCTAAAATGTCAACTATTATTCATGGAGTACTTTTATTGATAAGTGTATTGTCAATTCCGGCAGTATTGAATAAAATTCCATTGGCAACTTTGGCTACAGTTTTAATTTTGGTAGGATATAAACTGGCTAAACCTGCTACTATTGTTCATTTTTGGAAAAAAGATAAGATTTATCAATTTATTCCGTTTATGGCTACTT
This sequence comes from Flavobacterium sp., assembly GCA_039931915.1. GTDB lineage: Bacteria > Bacteroidota > Bacteroidia > Flavobacteriales > Flavobacteriaceae > Flavobacterium. The sequence goes on from JBDTRA010000072.1 coordinate 16,695, forward strand.
TGGTATTTGTAGTGGCTACAGATTTACTGAAAGGTGTTGCTTTAGGAATAATCATCAGTATTATTTTTGTATTGAGAGGAAACTTAAAAAGAGCTTACAGCTTTAAAAAAGAACAATACGAAGACGGAGATGTTATTCATATCGATTTGGCACAAGAAGTTTCATTCTTAAATAAAGCTGCCATAAAATTAACTTTGAGTGAAATCCCGGAAAATTCAAAAGTGATTATCAATGCACACGATACAGAATATATTGCGCATGATGTTTTGGATTTAATCAGGGAATTTAAAGAAACCCGTGCTATTGATGAAAATATTAAAGTAAAATTGAAAGGTTTCAAAAAAGCATATCAACTGGAAAATACTCCGGACAAAAACAACCATGTTTCGATTGAACATTATTATGATGTTGCTAAAAGAGTTTTAGTGAAAAAAGAAACATCAAAAGAAGATTTTTAAACAAATTAAATAAATTATGGTATTTCTGATGTGTTTGAACTACTAAAAAATAGATAACTTTACATCACTTTTTTAATATTTAAATACAATTCAATACCTTCAAAACAGATAAGAAAATGAAAGATTTTTATAAGCAAATATTAGATAACAATAAGGAGTGGGTTGAAAAATCCTTGGAATTAGATCCAAATTATTTTGCAGATTTGGCCAAAGGTCAGACTCCGCCTTTATTATGGATTGGCTGTTCAGATAGTCGTGTACCTGCAAACGAAATTATTGGTGCTAAACCGGGTGAGGTTTTTGTACACCGTAACATTGCTAACATGGTGATTCACTCTGATATGAATATGTTGAGTGTTTTAGACTATGCCGTAAATGTGCTGAAAGTAAAACATGTAATTGTATGCGGACATTACGGTTGCGGAGGTGTAAAAGCAGCTATGGGAAATCAGTCTATTGGAATTATTGATAACTGGATTCGACATATCAAGGATGTATACCGTATGCATAATGTATACTTAAATTCTATTGAAGATGAAACGGAGCGATTTAATACTTTCGTTGAAATAAATGCTAAAGAACAAGTTTTCGATTTAGCTAAAACTTCAATTGTTCAGGGAGCATGGAAAAATGGTCAGGATTTAACGCTTCACGGATGGGTTTATGGTTTAAATTCAGGTTTTGTTACCGATTTAGATGTTAATATTAGCTCGAATGATGAATTAGATGATGTTTATCAATTGAATTTATAAATAAAAATCGCCTCAAAAGGGCGATTTTTTTTATTCGTTTTCGTCAAGGTTTTCATTAAATGCAGAAGGTAGCATTGTCGGAATAAATTTGATTAGAATAGGCAATAACAAACCTCCTCCGGGAAGCAAAAATATTGTTAATGACGGGATCGTTTTGCAAATGTCCAATATTTGTTTTTTGACTTTTTTCTTTTCTTTCGGGTCCAAATCACGATGAGTAGAATGTGCCAGTAAAACCATTAATTCCTTACTTTGAACAATCTCTTTGATTAATCTGTTTTTGTTTCTTATAATCAACTTTACAACGCTTTGCGTCATTTGATCGTAAAAATGTTTTACAGGATTAGAATAATTAAAGTAGGGGATTTTCTTTTTATGAGTAGTAATAAAAGTGTTCGTAGTAGTGATGCTTTTGGTTATAAAATCATCAGAAACACACATCATGGATCCTAATGAGTATAAAAAATAGGCTTCTTCATTTTCTACCACACCATCACTCCATAACGCCATTCCGGCCATATCAATTAAATAGTATAACTCCAGTTTATTGCTGAAATAATCCAGTTGTAAGGTCTCTAAAGTATCTACGGTAACTTTTGAAAATTTTGAATATCGGATAGAAGCTTCAAAAAGTTTAATTAATAAATCATCATGCTGTGATTTTATCGTTTTGGTTTTTAAAGCCAAACCAACAATCCCAAGTACAGTTTCTTCAATTCGTTTTAGATATTTTTCAGGAATTTCGCCATGAGCGAGATATTGCCTAAAAGCCAGAACATCGATAAATAATAATGCATTGGTGACTAAATGCGAAAAGTTTTTACTTATAATGCTGTCATTGGTCTGGACCCTTTGATCGATAATATTTTCTAAAGCTAGGGAAGGAGTATCTTTTGGAAGTAAAATTTTAAACAAATTGAACCCTTCAGGATGCATTTGCTTATAGAATTTTAAAACTTCGGTTATAAAATTATTGGGTTCAGAACTTCTTTTTTCTAAGCAAAAAACACCATATAAAGTATTTAATAAGGCAATTTTAGAAATTTCGGTTTTAAACCAGCCTTTTATCGGAACAGGAATTTGAGAATCAATAGATATAATATGACCATAGATAAAGCCGGTTTCCCTAACTTTATGATAAAATGAATCTATAGTTTCAAAAGGAATAGCTTCTGAGAACTTTTGTTCACTAAAAAATTTATCTATCCAACCTGGAGCCGAAGGGTTAATCATTAACTTAAGTTTGAGGACACAAAGCTATATCTTTTTCTTGTGTTAAGATTGATTTTTAAATTAAATAACCACCAGGTTTGTGAAAAATGGTGGTCATTGTGTTTTTTACTTTATAATTCCTGAACAGGCAACTCTGGCACCTGCATTACCCGAAGGCTGCGAGGTAAAATCATCCGTTCCGTGATGTACGATTAAACCTTTTCCTAAGATGTTTTTGGTTTCATCTTCACAGCCAATACACCATTCATCCGTTGTCATTGTGATAGTTCCGTTGCCTTTATCGTCAGCAGTAAAATTACCGATGTCACCTTTATGATATTCGCCAACTCCCCATTTTCCGTGTTTTTTAAAAGTAGGATTCCAGTGTCCGCCGGCAGAACTTCCGTCTGCGGCAGTACAATCTGATTTTTCATGAATGTGAATAGCATGAACTCCCGGTTGTAAACCTGCCATTTTTGCAACAAAAGTAACTTTACCATTTTTCTCAGTAAAAGTTGCCGTTCCGGTTACGGTACTGTTGCTTTTTGGTTCTAAAACAATAGTTAAAGTTTTTGCATCACCCGATTTTGTATTGGTTTTACAACCAATGACTAAGGCTGTAATTATAGCGAAGGAGAGAATTAATTTTTTCATTTTCAAGGCTTTTAAATTAAATAATAAGTAAAATTAGCATAAAATGTCTTAACTATTTGTTTGCAAAAGTTAAAAAAACCTCAAATTAAAGGCGAATAATTTAAGATTAGTTTTAAAGATAAACACAAAAATATTACTTAAATTCGTGTAGGCTTGAATAAAAAATTTCAAAGCTTAAATTGTGTAATTAATTAATTATTAAGGCTTAACGTTATGGTTAAAAATATTTCAGCATTACTTTTTTTAGGAATTGTATTAATTTCATGCAATGCTTTTAAATGCAAAAAGGGAGATTCAGTTTCTAAACTAGAAGGAAACTGGGAACTCAATTATATTACCGGACCAAGAATTGCTTTTGATGGTTTGTATCCTGATAAAAAACCAACGATCAATTTTAATTTAAAAGAAAACCAGGTTTCAGGAAATAACAGCTGTAATTCTTTTACAGGAAAGCTTATTGTAACAGGTAGTAAGATTGATTTCACGCAGCCAATGATAAGTACCAAAATGATGTGTATGGATGGGCAGGGAGAACAGGTTTTTATAAATACCCTGCAAAAAATAACTTCCTATAATATTTCTGATGACGGTAAGACTTTAAGTTTTATTTCGGGAGATATCGCTATGATGCGATTTACCAAAAAATAGAAATACTTTTTAAACTCTATTAAAATATATTTTTATGAAAACGAAACTATCAATTTTATTAGTGTTATTTTCTTTTTTAAGTATGGAGTGTTTCGCTCAGGAAAAAACCAAAAAGGAAATAAAGGCCGAAAAAGAGCTTCAAAAGCAAAAGGATATCAAAGCTCTGATTGATTCTGAAAATTTTATGTTTGAAGCTCAAAAAGTAAATCCACAAGGGGGAAGGTTTATTATTTTGGATTATAATACCTATTTTTTAAAATTCAATACAGAAAAAACGACTTGTGATCTGCCATTTTTTGGACGTGCCTACAATATAAGTTACGGAGGTGGAGGCGGGATAAAATTTGAGGGAACACCAGAGAAGATTCAGGTTGAAAAGAGAAAGAAAAATTATATAATCAAAGCTACGGTAAAGGGCAAAGATGATGTTTATGATCTTATGCTTACTGTTTTTTTTAATGGAAGTGCAACACTTTCAATCAATAGTAATAATAGAGCATCAATTTCTTACGACGGAGAAATCAGATCACTAAAACCTACTACTGAAAGTAATAATTAAGATCCTTTTATTTACTTGGAATCGGATAAGAAAAATAAAAAGCGGTAACAATTTTAAAATCAATTACCGCTTTATTTAATAGAATTATTTTGCTGTTTTTACTTCGTAAATAGCACTGACCATTCCGTTATGAGGAGCATCTAAAGTAAGTTCCCAGAACATAATTCCACCCAATTTTTTAGCTTTTACGTATTCTGTTTTAGCTTTTATTGAGCTGATATCATCGCCTGTTGCAAATGTTTTTTCTTTTTCGTTGTACCAATATGGAGCTTTCGCTTTTTCATCCCAAAAATATTTCCATCCATTAGCTTCTGTATAAGTTGAAGCAAAATTTTTGAAAGAAGTTCCTTCGATATGTTCTCCATTTTGATATAAACCGTTATTTATGTTTTCTACATTTTTCCATGTTCTTGTGTAGAAAGCACCGCCAATAACTAATTTTTGAGGTGGAATTCCCAGTTTTAATAAATACTCAACAGCTCTATTTGTTGATTCTTCATTTTTATTTGTGCTGTATAATGGTGTGTGATGACCTGTAATTTTAGAATATCCGTTTACTAAATCATAACTCATGATGTTTACACGATTTACCAAAGGCATTATTTTTTTCCATTCTACAGATTCATTCAGATATTTTTGAAAACCTCCTGCAGCAAAACTTAATTCGTAGTTTTTCCCCAAAGTACTACGCAAAATTTTGATCAATTCAGTAAAATTCGATTTATCAGCTGCCTGATATAAATGTCCTGGCAGTCCCTCAATTGCCGGATATTCCCAATCTAAATCTAAGCCATCCACTTTAAAATCATCACTGAGTTTTTTTACAGATTTTGCAAACGTCAATCTTCCTTCGGCTGTTGAAAATGCTGCTGAACAAGGTTCGCATCCTCCCCATCCGCCAAGAGATAAGATGATTTTTAACTGTGGATTTGCTGCTTTTAAAGAAACTAAATGTTTGATTGTAGTCGAATCTTTTGGAGAATCAATACTTAGTTTTCCGTCTTTTAAATGGCAGAAACTAAAAATAATTTGATTCAGCTTATTTACTTCGTAATCGTTAATTAGTTTGTCATCACCCGTATAATAAGCAATGATATCCATTTTTTTATTTTTTTGTGCGAAGATGTTTGTAGTAAAAATGCACAATAATAAAAATGCAATCAGGTTAATTTGTTTCATTTTTGAGCAATTAGTTTTTTGAAATGCTAAATATAAAACATTAGAATTGAAATTTCACTATAGAATATGTAACGTAAATGTAATTTTAATAAAGATTTGTGAAATGGAGTTTGAAAGATATTGGAACGTTATTTAAACCATATAAGTCATATAAGGAAATTTAAGCGGTGTGTTTAGAATGTGTTTTTAGTTAAAATATAAGAAATTAGAATTCACAGTCAATATCGACAAAGTATATTAAATGAACTTATATGACTTATATGGTGAAAAAATAAAAAAATAAACCCGCACAGTTTCGGACAAGTGCGGGTTTAGGCAAATTAAACGCTAAAAACTATTTTTGTATTAGAAGCAGTATTCGTTTTCTGAAACTAATTTATTGGTAATTGTTTCTCTTAAAGCCACTACATTTGGCATGTTTATGTATTTCGTAAAACGACGTAATCCCATTAACATCATACGTTGTTCATCTCCTTCAGCAAAAGATACAATACCTTCTTTTCCTTTTTGGTTAACGATATCTACCGCTTTGTATAAGTATAATTTTGCCATTGCAATTTGCTCCTGTACTTTATCTTCTCCTTTGTTTTTGGCTAATTTTTCAGTTCTTAAAATAGTACTTTCAGCCATATAAATTTCGATTAAGATATCAGAAGCAGCCATTAATAACTGTTGGTGAGCATCTAAATCCGGACCATATTTTTGAACTGCACTACCGGCAACCATTAAAAATACTTTTTTCAGATTGGCAACGATTCCTTTTTCTTCTGCAAATAATTCAGAGAAATCCGGAGTATCAAAAGACGGAATTCCCATTAATTCTTCAGAAACTTTCATAGCCGGACCTAATAAATCAACATGACCTTTCATAGCCTTTTTGATCAACATTCCAACAGAAAGCATTCTGTTAATTTCGTTTGTTCCTTCATAAATACGAGCGATACGGGCATCTCTCCAGGCACTTTCCATTGGAGTATCTTCAGAGAATCCCATTCCTCCAAAAACCTGAATTCCTTCATCAGCACAATTCTGTACGTCTTCAGAAACGGCTACTTTTAAAATAGAACATTCGATAGCATATTCTTCAACACCTTTCAATTCAGCTTCCTGATGGCTGGTGCCTTCCGCTTCACGAGAAGCAATTCTGTCTTCAATGTCTTTTGCAGCACGGTATGAAGCACTTTCTCCGGCATAAGCACTGGTTGCCATTTCAGCTAATTTAGAACGAATAGCTCCAAAAGATGAAATTGCAGTATTAAACTGAATTCTTTCGTTAGCATATTTTACCGCTCCAGTTGTTACTCTTCTTTGAGCATCAAGACAAGCTGCAGCCAATTTAATACGGCCAACATTCAAAGCATTCATTGCGATTTTAAAACCGTTTCCTCTTTCAGACAACATGTTTTCAACAGGAACTTTAGTATCATTGAAGAAAACCTGACGAGTAGAAGAAGCACGGATTCCTAATTTGTGCTCTTCTTCATTCATAGAAATTCCGTTTGACGGATCATTTTCTACAATGAAACCTGTAATGTTTTTATCATCACCAATACGGGCAAAAACGATGAAAACGCTGCAGAAACCTGCATTCGAAATCCACATTTTTTGTCCTGTAATTTTATAATGAGTTCCATCCTCAGATAAAACAGCTTTTGTTTTTCCTGAGTTAGCATCAGATCCTGCGCCTGGCTCAGTTAAGCAATATGCGCCAAACCATTCTCCGGTAGCCAATTTAGGAACGTATTTTTTCTTTTGTTCCTCAGTACCATAAAGGGTAATTGGCATAGTTCCAATTCCGGTATGAGCACCAAAAGCCGTTGAAAAAGATCCTGTAGCACCAGAAATGTAATCGCAAACCAACATGGTAGATACGAATCCCATTCCTAATCCGCCATATTCTTCAGGAACCGCAACTCCTAAAAGTCCCAGTTCACCTGCTTTGCGCATGCTTTCTTCAGTAAAGGCATAATCTTTTTTCTCAAAACGATTTTTGTTAGGCCAAATTTCTTTGTCCACAAACTCTTTTACAGAGTCACGCATCATTAATTGTTCTTCCGAAAAATCTTCTGGTGTAAAGATATCTTCGCACTTTGTTTCTTTAACTAAAAACTGACCACCACGGGTTACGTTTTTTTCGATTGTATCTGCCATTGCCTTTGTTTTTTGTATGTTTTTTATTTTTTAACCTTGTCTAATTTAGTATTTCCAGCTTTTTTGTCATTCCGACGTAGGAGGAATCTCCGCAAGAAACTCTACAAAGATTGACAAACTGTGCAGATAATTGGCGCGGAGATTCTTCGTTCCTCAGAATGACAAACTAGACGTATACTGTGCCGAATTACTAGTGTGATTTCTCCTTCGTCGAAATGACAAAGAAGACGTTATTTACAATACCTCGTATATCCCTGCACTTCCTTGCCCCGTTCCCACACACATACTCACGATTCCGTATTTGTTTCCTCTGCGTTTCATTTCATCAAATAACTGAACAGAAAGTTTAGCTCCTGTACAACCAAGTGGATGTCCTAAAGCGATTGCTCCACCGTTAACGTTTACGATATCAGGATTTAATCCTAACTCGCGAATTACTGCCAAAGATTGAGATGCAAAAGCTTCGTTTAATTCAACCAGATCAATATCTTTCAACTCTAAACCTGCTTGTTTCAACGCTTTCGGAATTGCTTTTACCGGACCGATACCCATAATTCTAGGCTCAACTCCGGAAGAAGCAAAGTTTACCAAACGTGCAATTGGCTCCAGGTTTAATTCTTTAACCATGTCTTCACTCATGATTAAAACAAAAGCAGCACCATCACTCATTTGCGATGAGTTACCGGCAGTTACACTTCCGTCAGCAGCAAAAACGGGTTTTAAACCTGCCAATGCGGCAACAGATGTTCCGGCTCTTGGACCTTCATCATGTTTTACTACGTATGATTTAGTTTCTTTTTTACCATTTTCATTAATGAAAGTCTGATCAACCGTAATAGGAACGATTTGTTTGTCGAATTTACCTTCAGCCTGAGCTTTTAACGCTTTCATGTGAGAGTTGTAAGCAAACTCATCCTGATCTTCTCTTGAAATTTTATATTGGTTGGCAACCGCTTCAGCAGTTAAACCCATTCCCCAGTAATAATCTTCGTGACCTGCAGCCGCAACTTTATAATCCGGAGTTGGTTTGTAACCTCCCATCGGAATAAAACTCATACTTTCTGCACCACCCGCAATAATACAATCAGCCATTCCGGATTGGATTTTTGCAGTTGCCATTCCGATAGTTTCTAATCCGGATGCGCAATAACGGTTTACAGTAACACCAGGAACATCTTCAACTTTTAATCCCATTAAAGAGATTAAACGTCCAACGTTCAAACCTTGTTCTGCTTCCGGCATGGCATTTCCTACCATAACGTCATCGATACGTTTTTTGTCAAAATCAGGCAGTTCATCCATCATAAACTGAATGGTTTCTGCAGCTAATTCATCAGGTCTTTTAAATCTAAAAACCCCTTTTGGTGCTTTTCCAACTGCTGTTCTATATGCTTTTACTATATATGCTGTTTTCATAATTCTTAATTGTTTTGGTATTTTTATAGGTCACTCCTAAGGAGCTAAATTGCCATTTAAATTATATTTTCTACAAACAGTTGGCCTCTACGAGGCTATTTAAAATATACACAAATTATTATTTCTACTATTTACTTGCCTCGTAGAGGCAAACTGTTTTTAGCATTAATTACGTATGTTTTTATAAGCTCCTTAGGAGCGACCTGTTTTTAGTTTGTTATTCAACCCAGTCAAACAAATATTTCTCATCATATTCAATTTCAAATTTTTCTAAAAATGAAAGATATTCTTCCTTAAATGTTTGTTTTTTATGATTTTCTTCTTGATTTAAAATGTATTTTATCACATTGTCTAAATGACTTTTTGAATAAGAGAAAGCTCCATATCCTTCTTGCCAATTAAATTTTATATTAATCCATTTATTGTCATTAATAAATTTCGAAGAACCTGCTTTAATATCTCTAACCAAATCTGATATTGAAAGGTTTGGTTTCATTCCAATCAAAATATGAACGTGATCCGGCATTGCAAAAATGGCTAATAATTTTTGTCCTCTATTTGAAATAATACCTGTAATAAATTTGTGCAACTCTTCACGGTTTTCTTTTTTAATCAAATTTTCTCTGCCTTTTACGGCAAAGACAATCTGAACGTAAATTTGTGAATAGGTATTTGCCATAATTCGTTTTAAACAGGTCGCTCCTACGGAGCTGAACAAAAAATCATTTCATTTTCTACAAACAGGTAACCTCTACGAGGCTATTAGTTTCTCAAAGGCTTACCTTTGGTTAACATGTATTGAATTCTTTCCAATGTTTTTCTTTCTGTGCATAAACTCAAGAAAGCCTCACGTTCGATATCCAATAAATATTGTTCAGATACTAAAGTCGCTTCAGATAAATCACCACCAGCCATGACATAAGCCAGTTTGTTAGCGATTTTTTTATCGTGTTCAGAAATGTATTTTCCAGCTTCCATTTGATCTGTTCCAACTAAGAACATTCCAA
>JBDTRA010000073.1:0-26457 GCA_039931915.1 Flavobacterium sp.
TATGATTAGTTGTGCTTTGGGGCATCATATTAACGAATTCCGATGGGTTCACGATCCCAAATACATTGAGCAGGACGTGCATTTGTGGTTTAGAGGTGATGAAGGCAAGCCGATGAAAAAGCTGCGAACGTTTAGCAGTTGGACGGCCGATGCTTTGTACAATCGCTATTTGGTGAATAAAGATGATAAGTTTTTATTGGATATATTTCCTGATTTGGTGAATGAATACAGTGCTTGGGAAGGCGACAGAAAACGCAAAGACGGATTATTTTGGCAGTTTGATGTGAAAGACGGAATGGAAGAATCGTTGAGCGGTGCGAGAAAATTCAGAAATGCGCGACCAACGATAAACAGTTATATGTACGGAAATGCAGTGGCTTTGTCGAAAATGGCAAAACTGAAAGGCGATGCAAAACAGGAAAGTTATTTTTCGGCAAAAGCGGATACATTACAAAAATTAGTGGAAACGAAACTATGGAATCCTAAAGACGAATTCTTCGAAACTTTTACAGAGAAAGATACATTGGCGCAGGTGAGAGAAGCAATTGGATTTATTCCGTGGTATTTTAATTTGCCACAAAAAGACAAAGGTTTTGAAAAAGCCTGGGAGCAAATCAAAGATGAAAAAGGATTTTCGGCTCCGTTTGGATTGACAACTGCCGAAAGAAGAAGTCCGCGTTTTAGAACCCACGGAACTGGAACCTGCGAATGGGACGGAGCGATTTGGCCTTTTGCGAGTTCACAGACTTTGACGGCTTTGGCGAATGTTTTGAATAATTACAATCAGAATTTCGTAGCCAAAACCGATTATTTCAAACAATTGGATTTATATGTGCAATCACAATATTATAGAGGAAAACCTTATCTTGGTGAGTATTTGGATGAAACTACAGGCTATTGGCTGATGGGAGATCGCGAAAGAAGCCGTTACTACAATCATTCGACTTTTAACGATTTGATGATTACGGGATTGGTTGGTTTACGCCCAAGAGCAGATGAAAAAATTGAAGTGAATCCGTTGATTCCACAGGAGAAATGGGATTGGTTTTGTTTGGATAATGTTTTGTATCACGGCAATATTATCACGATTCTTTGGGATAAAACAGGCGAAAAATATGGAAAAGGAAGAGGGTTTAGGATTTTTAAGAATGGGAAGGAAATTGCGGTTTCGGATAAATTGGAGAGAGTGATTTCGGAATAAAAAAATCTGTCTGTATGGCCAATCCACTGGACTAAAGTCCAGCTTTACAAAATGATTCGAGCCGATGGCTCTTATACGTAATGTGAGAGTTCCATAGGAACGAGACATTTTGTAGCAACGGATTTTAATCCGTTGAAAATCAATAAAAATAATAATGTATTTTAGTGAGTAAAAATTCACAACAAATGAATAGTAAACAAAAAATAGTTTTTTTTATAACTTTAATTGCAGTGTATGTAATTTTTACACTTCCTGTTTTATATTTATCGGTTCTTTTAATTGGAAAAGCAGATATTCCGATTGTCCTTTTTTTTGGAGTTATTAATGTGTTGTTTGCAAGAAAAATTTTCAAAAAATATCCATTTTTTATTATTCCAATAGGTTTCTTGATATCAAGCGCCAGTTTATGCTTTGCTTATTTAATAGCTTATGTCTCTGAACATTATTCCAATGCAAATTTTGGTTTTTTGTCTTATATAATAGTTTCTATTTTACTATGGATTGCCATAATTCAAAATAATTGGAAAATTAAAAATCAAAGAAAAGTGTTTTTAATAATTTCTGTTTTAACGCTTTTTTTTCTCACACTATCATTCGGTTTAAAAGAAATTTATCCAAGCAAAGTGGAACACAGAAATTTAGTCTCAACTGAAATAAAAATTGTTGACAAACAGAAAATGCCAATATCAGGAAGAACAATTGAAGTTAGAATCCATATACAGCCATTATTTGGTATAAGAGGAACTCACAAAATAAATAAAGCAATAACAAATGAGAATGGAATTGCAAGAATTGAGCTTTCAAAATCAAGAAATTATACATTAGACATAAATACTAAAGAAAATAAATCTATAGATTTTGAAATAAGTTCAACAGATTTAAAAAATAAAAAATCATTTATTATTGAAGATAAATAAAAATCTGCGTAAATCTGCGAAATCTGCGTGAAACAAAAAATTACAACATATGAAAAAAACACTCCTATATACATTCCTCCTAATTGTATTGCTCTGTTTTTCTTTGGCGAAAGCCCAAAATAAAATCAGCGTAACCAATCTTCAAACCGAAATGCTGAACAATCCCGAAGGAATTGATGTCGTGCAACCTCGCTTGAGCTGGCAGATACAATCGAATGAAAATGATGTAAAACAAACAGCATATCAAATTATAGTAGCTTCGACTTTAGAAAACCTGAACGCCAATAAAGCCGATTTATGGGATAGCGGAAAAGTAGAAAACAATGAATCAGTTAATATCATTTATAAAGGGAAAAAACTAAAAGGCAGGCAAGATGTCTTTTGGAAAGTAATCGTTTGGACGAATAAAGGCGAAATAAAATCGAATGAAAACGCCCATTTCAGCATTGGGATTTTGTCTTACGCCGATTGGAAATCAACACACTGGATTGGATATGAAAAATTGTCGAAAGAGGACAGTGTTTCGCAGTATTCGAGATTATCGGCACGTTATCTAAGAAAAGAAATTGATGTAAAAAAGCAGGTCAAAAGCGCCAAAGTTTACATTATGGGAATGGGCTTGTATGAGTTGTACATTAACGGAAATAAAATTGGAGATCAGGTATTGGCACCCGTTCCGACGGATTATACCAAGAATATAAAATACAATGTTTTTGATGTGACTTCCCAATTGAAAGAAGGCAAAAATATGCTGGGAACGATTTTAGGAAATGGACGTTTTTTTGCAATGCGTCAGGATTATAAACCCTATAAAATCAAATCTTTCGGTTTCCCGAAAATGGCTTTGCAATTGTTTGTGGAATACACCGATGGAACGAAAGACATCATCCGAACCGACGATACCTGGAAGTTAACTACCGACGGACCGATTTTATCCAACAACGAATATGACGGCGAAGAATACGATGCCCGTAAAGAAATGAAAGGTTGGAACACTACCAGTTTTGATGATAAATCCTGGATAAATGTTAGATATGTACAGGAGCCAGGAGGTTTTTATGAAGCACAAATGACACCGAATATGAAAATAAAAGGTGAAGTAAAACCAATTTCGATCAAAGCGACTTCCAAAGGAACTTATATTTTGGATATGGGTCAGAATATGGTCGGCTGGTTGCAACTGAAAGTAAAAGGAAAGAAAGGGAATGCAGTAACAATGAAATTTGCCGAATCTTTGCAGGCGGATGGATCCTTATATATTGCCAATTTGCGTGATGCAAAAACAACCGATGTTTATACTTTAAAAGGTGAAGGCGAAGAAATATGGGAACCCCGTTTCATCTTTCACGGGTTTCGATTTGTGGAGATTTCAGGTTTTCCGGCCAAGCCAACATTGGATAATTTTGTTGGTAAAGTGGTTTATGACGATATTAAAACGACCGGAACTTTTGAATCTTCGGATGCAACGATGAACCAGATTTTCAAAAATGCACATTGGGGAATCAGCGGAAATTACAAAGGAATGCCTATCGATTGTCCGCAACGAAATGAGCGTCAGCCTTGGTTGGGAGACCGAACAACGGGAGCGTATGGCGAAAGTTTTTTATTCGATAATCAGACTTTATACGCAAAATGGCTGGACGATATTAAATATTCCCAAACACAGGACGGAGGATTACCCGATGTAGCGCCGGCATTTTGGCGTTATTATGGCGATAATGTGACTTGGCCGGGAACTTATATCACGGTTGCGGATATGCTGTACCAACAATTTGCGGATGCCGAAGTGATTAAAAAACAATATCCATCTATGAAAAAATGGATGGTGTATATGGAAGAAAATTATCTGCAAAACGACTTAATGGACAAGGACAAATACGGTGATTGGTGCGTGCCACCGGAATCATTGGAATTAATCCGTTCCAAAGACCCATCGCTTACGACAGATGGAGGATTGATATCGAGTGCTTTCTATTACAATTTGTTAGGCATAATGCAAAAGTTTGCCAAAATTGCAGATGTAGATGCTGATATTTTACATTATAATGATTTGGCAACTAGAATAAAAAAAGCATTTAATGCTAAATATTTGAATACGGCATCAAATACTTACGCCAACAATACAGTGACGGCAAATGTCTTGCCTTTGGCTTTCGGTATGGTTCCTGAAGATGTAAAAGAAAAAGTTTTTCAAAATATGGCTCACGAAGTTGAGGTTACCAAACAAGGACATATCAGTACGGGTGTCATTGGAACCCAATTTTTGATGCGAACTTTGACCAATTTTGGAAGAGGGGATTTGGCTTATAAACTGGCTTCCAACAAAACTTATCCAAGTTGGGGGTTTATGGTCGAAAACGGGGCAACCACCATTTGGGAATTATGGAACGGAAATACCGCCGACCCATCAATGAATTCTCAAAATCACGTGATGCTTTTGGGTGATTTAATGATTTGGTACTACGAAAATATGGCGGGAATCAAGAGCAATCGGGACACTCCGGGCTTCAAGCAAATCATTATGAAACCTGATTTTAATGCAGGATTGACTTTCGTAAATGCGTCTTATGAATCCATTCACGGGTTGATTTCAAGTAATTGGAAGAAAAACAAAAACACCCTGCAATGGAAAATTACCATTCCGGCCAATACTTCTGCAGTGGTGTATTTGCCAATAACCAATGCTTCATCGGTAACGGTAAACAATCAGAAATTGACTCAATTCTCAACTTCTTATACGACAGAAAATAAGAGCATTGTCCTGACTTTACCATCAGGATCTTATGTTTTGAATGTGAAATAAATAAATATAAATGGAGAAGGTTTTTCGTATTATTGTGTAAGTGAGTTTAAAAGTAGTAATTTATGGAAGCAGTTAAAATTTTTGAGGATAAAAAAGTACGAAGCCATTATGATGCCGATAATGAAATCTGGTACTTTTCAGTTATTGATATTGTTGAAATTCTTACCGGGAGCAGTATCCCGAAAAGATATTGGAGTGATTTAAAAAAGAAACTGACCAAAGAAGGAAGTGAAGCGTACGATAAAATCGTACGGTTGAAAATGCTTGCAGAAGATGGTAAAAATAGATTAACCGATGTTGCAGATACTGAAACTCTGTTAAGAATAATTCAGTCTATTCCATCACCCAAAGCAGAACCCTTTAAACAATGGCTGGCAAAAGTAGGTTATGAACGCATACAGGAAATTCAGGATCCGGCACAAAGTATAGACCGCGCCAGAGAAAACTGGAAACAGCACGGACGAAGCGAAAAGTGGATTCAACAGCGTATGATGGGTCAGGAAACTCGCAATAAACTAACCGATTATTGGAAAGAAGCAGGCATTGAAGAGAAAAAAGAATTTGCTATTCTAACCAATATCATTCATCAGGAATGGACAGGACTTTCAGTAAAGAAACATAAAGAAGTAAAAGGATTAAAGTCACAAAACCTGCGTGACCATATGAGCGAAGCAGAATTAATTTTTACAGCATTAGCCGAACTTTCCACCAGACAAATAGCTGAAAATGATGAAGCAAAAGGATTACCCGAAAATGCTGTAGCCAGTAAAAAAGGTGGTGCAGTTGCTAAAAATGCAAGAATAGAATTAGAACAAAAAACAGGTAAAAATATAGTAACGGGTGAGAATTTTTTGCCTCCAAAGAAAAAAGATTTACCTAATAAATAAAGGTTTTCTAGTGATAAGTATTTTGTTGCTATAAAATTAAAAAATTACAATCTCGTGATTTTTAAAGAACTGTTCTCTCAATGCAGGACGGTACAGGTCACACCATTCTTTTTTTAGTGTTATTTTTACACTTAATGAATTTTATAATTTTAATTTTTCATAATTAATTGAAAATAAATACAATATAATAAAAATAATAACCAATGAAATTGAAATATATAACTATTACCTTTTTAACCCTGACACTTTTAGGAAGCTGTAAATCGGCTTTAGAAAATAAAATCGCATTAAAAGACAAAACCTGGAAAGAAGGAATTGTTTCTGAAGAATTTATTTTCGAAACCGCATCCTATCCTTCTTGTCACGCGGCAACCATTGCCGAAACCACCAAAGGCGATTTGGTTGCATCTTGGTTTGGCGGTACAAACGAAAAAGATCCCGATGTGGGTATTTGGGTAAGCAAACGCAAAAATGGCAAATGGACAGAAGGGGTTGAGGTAGCCAATGGCGTAATGAAAGAAGGGCCAAGATTACCAACCTGGAATCCAGTTTTGTATCAAATTCCCAAAGGCGATATACTGCTTTTTTATAAAATAGGCCCAAGTCCTTCGGAATGGTGGGGAATGATTATTCGCTCGTCCGATGGTGGCGAAACGTGGTCAAAACCAGAAAAAATGCCTGATGGTTTTTTGGGACCCATCAAAAACAAGCCCGTTTTATTGCCTAACGGAACGCTTTTAAGTCCGTCAAGCATCGAAGGAAAAGACGGCTGGCGTTTGCGAATGGAATCGACACCTGATTTTGGAAAAACCTGGATAATGGGTAATGAGATTTCCAGTGGAAAAGACACGATTAGCGCCATTCAGCCCAGTATTTTATTCCATAAAGGAAAAAAAATACAAGCTATCGGAAGAACAAGAAACCGACATTTATTCAGTACTTTTTCAGATGATTTTGGAAAAACCTGGTCGGATATAAGTCTGTTGAATATGCCGAATAATAATTCAGGCACAGATGCCGTGACGATGAAAAATGGGCAACACGCTTTAATCTACAACCACGTTTGGCCGAATGAAGACCAAAACAAAGGCATCAGAAGTCCTTTGAATATCGCCATTTCCAAAGATGGAATTAATTGGGATGCTTCTTTGGTTTTAGAAGATTCCCGAATTGGACAATATTCCTATCCAGCAATAATTCAGGGTTCAGACGGAATGTTGCATTGCGTTTATACTTGGAGAAGACAACGCATTAAATATGTAAAAATCGACCCTTCCAAACTGGTTTCTTTTCCAATGGTAAATGGAGTTTGGCCAGGACCAACAAAAGAAAGATACAAGGTTGCGGTTTGCGACTGGATGATTTTAAAAAGACAAAAACTGGGTGCTTTTGGTTTGGCACAAGAAATCAAAGCAGACGGAATCGAACTCGATATGGGCGGTTTAGGCAACCGGGAAACCTTTGACAGCAAATTGGGCGATCCCGTAGAAAGACAAAAATTTCTGGATAAATCCAAAGAAACGGGTGTAGAAATAAGTTCCATTGCGATGTCTGGATTTTATGCGCAATCTTTTGCCAAGCGGGAAACGGTCGAAAAAATGATAAACGATTGTATCGAAACGATGAAAAATATGGATGTTCCAATTGCTTATTTGCCTTTGGGAACAGAATGCGATTTGGTAAAACACCCTGAATTGCGTCCCATAGTCGTAGAGCGTTTGCGATGGGCGGGAGAACAAATCAATAAAATAAACGGAAATATTGCCATAGAAACTTCTTTGGATGCCGCAGGAGACAAGAAATTATTAGAGGAAATTGGCAATAGAAACATCAAAATCTCTTTTAATTTTGCGAATGCGGTCGATAACGGAAGAGACATTGCCAAAGAGTTGAAAACTTTAGGAAGAGACAATATTGCTCAAATTCACGCCTCGACTACCGATGGAGTTTGGTTGGAAAATAACAAAGTAGTTGACCTACCCAAAATCAAAAAAACGCTCGATGATATGCAATGGAGCGGATGGCTAATCATAGAACGTTCTCGAGATGTGAATCAGGTACACGACGTAAAAGCCAATTTCGGTGCAAATGTGGCATACTTGAAGAAAATTTTTAAGAATTAAATTCAATCTAGATTGCAAGTATAGAATCAGCGAAAATCTGCTAAATCTGCGTGAGAAAAAATTAGCACGCAGATTTAGCAGATTCGGCAGATTTTTAAAAATCACGGCTTTAATTTGTGAAAATTTGTGCAATTTGTGGTCAAAAAACATTTTCAGCTTTAGCTGAAAAAACAAAAATACAATACAAATGAAATATCTAAGTTTACTTTTTTTAGGATTATATGCAACTTTCGCAACAGCGCAAAACATCACCATTGTTAGCGGTGCGAACTCGCCCAGAGCTAAATTCGGAACGGAAAAATTAGCAGAAACCCTGTCAAATAAAGGATTCAAAGTCATTACATCGGATAAAGTCAAAAAATCAAAAGACAAAATAATCGTCATTGGCGAAAAAGGAACTGACTTTTGGAAAACCAATTCCAAAACAGCGAAAATCGATGATTCGAAACTAACCAAAAAGGAAGGGTTCCAAATCCGCACCCGGAAAAACATCATTTACATAGAAGGAACCGATGCAACCGGAGCTTTATATGGCGCAATGGAACTGGCAGATCAAATTAAAAGTTCAGGCGAAATGCCATCAGGAATTAACATCGAAGACAGCCCTGAAATGGTCTTGAGAGGTTCCTGCATTGGTATGCAAAAAACCGCCTATCTTCCGGGCAGGGATGTTTATGAATATCCGTATACGCCCGCAACTTTCCCTTGGTTTTACGACAAAAAACTGTGGACAAAGTATTTGGATATGATGGTCGACAACAGAATGAATTCCTTGTATTTATGGAACGGACATCCGTTTGCTTCTTTGGTGAAACTAAAAGACTATCCGTTTGCAGTAGAAGTGAGTGACGAAGATTTCAAAAAGAATGAAGAAGTTTATAAATTCCTAACAGAAGAAGCCAATAAAAGAGGAATTTGGGTAATTCAGATGTTTTATAATATTATTGTTTCCAAGCCATTTGCGGAGCATTACAATATTAAAACACAAGATCGTTCGAGACCAATTACTCCTTTATTGTCTGATTACACCAGAAAAT
This sequence comes from Flavobacterium sp., assembly GCA_039931915.1. GTDB lineage: Bacteria > Bacteroidota > Bacteroidia > Flavobacteriales > Flavobacteriaceae > Flavobacterium. The sequence goes on from JBDTRA010000073.1 coordinate 8,969, forward strand.
CAATCGCTGCATTTATCGAAAAATATCCCAACGTAGGTTTAATGGTTTGTCTGGGAGAAGCCATAAATACCGTTGATGATGACGTAGAATGGTTTACCAAAACTATAATTCCCGGAGTTCAGGATGGTCTAAAAGCATTGGGAAGAACCGATGAGCCGCCAATTATCTTGCGTTCTCACGATACCGACGGCCCTCTGGTTATGGAAAAATCATTGCCGTTATACAAAAATTTATACACAGAAAGTAAATACACCGGAGAATCGCTGACCACTTATGCCCCGGGCGGACCTTGGGGAGAAACGCACAGACAATTGAGCGCTTTAAAATCTATCCACATTGAAAACGTTCATATTTTGGCAAACCTGGAACCTTTCAGATACGGTTCACCGGACTTTATTCAAAAAAGTGTTCAGGCAATGCATACTATTCACGGAGCAAATGCATTACATCTTTATCCGCAGGCTTCCTACTGGGATTGGCCTTACACGGCAGACAAAACCGACAAGCGATTGCTGGAAATGGATCGTGATTGGATTTGGTACAAAGCCTGGTCAAGATACGCCTGGGGAAGCAAAAGAGACCGAGGTCAGGAAATTCAGTATTGGGACAAGCAATTGGCAGATAAATTCGGAACCGATACCGAAGGCGCGAATAATATTTTGAAAGCCTACGAAGAAACCGGAGAAATTGCTCCAAAAACATTAAGACAATTTGGAATCACCGAAGGAAACCGACAAACATTATTATTAGGAATGTTCGAAAGCCAATTAATAAACCCCGCAAAATGGCGTGTATATCCTGGATTCCACGAATCTTGCGGGCCAATTACTGAATTACTTTTAGATTATGCCAAAAAAGAATGGAATCACGAAGCACACGCTGGCGAAACACCACCTCAAATCATAAGCGAAATCACACAACACGGAAAATTAGCCGTTGAAGCCATTGACAAAGCAGCCCCAAAAGTAACCAAAGACAAAGAAGAATTTCTGCGTCTTAAAAACGATATGCACTGTTACAAAGCCTTCGCCGATTTCTTTTCGGAGAAAGTAAAAGCCGCAATGTTGGTCTTGCGTTACAGCTATTCCAACGATATTTCCGATTTGGACAAAGCCTTGCCACATCTAGAAGAAAGCATCAAACATTACGAATTATTGGTAAATTTAACCAAAGATTCTTATTTGTATGCCAATAGTATGCAGACCGCACAACGCCGAATTCCAATTGGTGGCGATGACGGAAACAACAAAACCTGGGCAGAATTATTGCCACATTACGAACGCGAATTAGCCAATTTTAAACGTAATCTTGCCCTGTTGAAATCATCAAAAAATGGTAAAATCGAAAAGAAAGAAGGCAAACCCTGGCAGACCGCCGAAGTAACTTTATTAAGTGAAAACAAAGGAAGTTACGCAGTCAAAAACGGAACAAAAGTATACGAAACACCAATTTCGGAATTCACGAAAGTAGCTCCCGAATTGCAGAATCTAAAGGGAATTACATTCGACGAAAACAGTCAAAACGAGAACGGAACACATCTGAAATTCAAAAATACAAAAGCCGTAAAATTGGTTGTCGGTTATTTCAACAGTGACCAAAAAAGATTTTTATTCCCGCCAAGTTTAGAAACCGATGCCTCCGGAAATGCCCACGGTCAGGCCGAAGTAATCCTGGCAAGCGCGATGAATTTAAAGGAATTGCCACGAATCAACATTCACACCTACACCTTTCAGCCGGGCGAAAATAAATTGGATTTAGGCAAAGGACGAGTGCTGATTTTAGGATTCATAGACGCCAATCAAACCGTTACGCCACGCGATGTCGGTTATATCGATGCCGGCGAAAAAGGAGCGATAGACTGGTTGTTTTATTAAAGTGAAGAGAAATATTTCACGCAGATTTTGCTGATTTAGCAGATTAAATTAAATCTGCAATATCTGCTAAATCTGCGTGAGAAATAAAAAAAATAATAATGATATTGTGGGCGTGACCCTCCGTAAAAACTACGGGTCGGGCTATTCGCTATATCTTTTGTGGCGAACCCCGCCACAAAAGGATACCGCTGCTATCCCTCACGCAAACACGAGTCATTGCGAGGAACGAAGCAATCACATAACGAGAGGATACAAGGTTAAGAATAAAAACACAATCTTGTCATCCCGAGGAACGAGGGATCTCCGCAAGATACTCTACAAAGATTGGCAACAATTTCTTTGCGGAGTTACTAATGAAGATTCCTCCTTCGTCGGAATGACAAAAAAAGAATGACCTTTATATCACTTATATGGTTTAAAAAAAATGAAGAAAATACTTTACATACTATTTTTAATAACCACTTTTTCGTGGTCGCAAAACCCTGAAAAAACAGCTTCATTCCGCAAAGAAGTTTCGCTGAATTCGTCTTGGGAAACTATTGTTTTGGATAATCCCTCACAAGAAGAAACCTTTGTAAGCAATCCAAAAATTGACGAACAATGGCAAAAAGTAAACGTACCTCACAATTGGGATCAGTATTATGGATTCCGAAGAACCAAACACGGCAATTTACACGGAACCGCTTGGTATCACAAAGGGTTGGTATTAGATAAAAAAGACAAAGGCAAACAATTGTTCCTGTTTTTCGAAGGCGTAAGTTCTTATGCGACTGTTTGGGTAAATGGTAAAAAAGTAGGCGAACACAAAGGCGGAAGAACCACATTTACAGTCAATATTACCAATGCCGTTTCTTTCGATTCAGCAAATAACATAATGGTCAAAGCTTCCCATCCGGCATTCATTGCCGATTTGCCCTGGGTTTGTGGCGGATGTTCCGGTGAATGGGGATTTTCAGAAGGTTCACAGCCAATGGGTATTTTCAGACCCGTAACTTTGGTCGTGACCGATAATGTTCGAATAGAACCTTTTGGCGTTCATATTTGGAATGACAAAACCATTTCCAAAGAAAAAGCCATTCTTAATGTTACTACCGAAATCAAAAACTACGGAAATTCCAATGAAAATTTAATTATTGAAAATAGATTACTTGATGCTGATGGGAAATTAGTTGCCGGCTACCTTTCTAAAATAATTGTTTTGCCTAACGAAACGAAAGAAATAGCACAAACACTTCCTAAATTTTCAAACCCAAAATTGTGGTCACCCTCCAATCCGTATTTGTATCAATTGGTTACTGCGATTTATGAAAACGGAAAAAAAATAGACGAGTTAAAAACGCCTTATGGAATCCGTTGGGTAAGTTGGCCGGTAAGCAGAGACGGAAAAGACAATCGTTTCTTTATCAACGACGAGCCTTTGTTCATCAACGGAACCTGTGAATACGAACATTTAATCGGGAATAGCCATTCGTTTTCAGACGAACAGATTCATTCAAGAATTGAACAAATAAAAGGAGCAGGATTCAATGCTTTCAGGGAAGCGCATCAGCCTCACAATTTAAAATATCAGGAGGAATTAGACCAAAACGGAATCCTTTTCTGGAGTCAGTTTTCGGCACATATTTGGTACGACACTCCCGAATTCAAGGAGAACTTCAAGACCTTATTAAGAGAATGGATTAAAGAACGCAGAAACAGCCCGTCGGTTGTACTATGGGGGTTGCAAAACGAAAGCACCATCCCAAAAGAATTCGCCAAAGAATGCACCAAAATCATTCGCGAAATGGATCCGATGTCGGCTTCACAACGCATTGTTACCACCTGCAACGGAGGCGAAGGAACCGATTGGAATGTGGTTCAAAACTGGTCGGGAACGTATGGTGGCGATCCGTATAATTACGATGTTGAAATGAGCACCCAATTATTAAACGGAGAATACGGCGCTTGGCGTTCCCACGACTTGCACACCGAAGGCGAATTTGACCAAAAAGGAATTTTGAGCGAAAACCGTTTCTCCCAATTAATGGAAATTAAGGTTCGTGAAGCCGAGTCGGTAAAAGATAAAATCGCGGGACAATTCAATTGGCTTTTTGCTTCGCACGAAAATCCGGGGCGCGTTCAGAATGGCGAAGGATTTAGGGACATAGACAAGGTTGGGCCGGTCAATTACAAAGGACTTTTCAGTATTTGGGGCGAACCTTTGGATGCATATTATATGTACCGCGCCAATTACGTTTCGAACAAAACCAACCCGATGGTCTACATCGTTTCGCACACCTGGCCGAGCCGTTGGGAATCCGCAGGAATAAAAAATGGTATCGACGTCTATTCGAATTGTGATGAAGTGGAATTGTTCAATGATGTCAATAAATCGTCGTTGGGAAAATTAAAAAATCCGGGAATCGGACAGCATTTTCGGTGGAATAATGTCAACATTCAGTACAATGTTTTATATGCCGTGGGTTATGTAAATCGTAAAGCGGTTGCTAAAGATTATATCGTATTGAATAGTTTACCAAAAGCACCGAATTTCAATACATTAGTTTCTACTAAATCGGAAATTATAAATCCGAAAAAAGGTTATAATTACATCTATAGAGTCAATTGTGGTGGTGGCGAAATCACAGATACTTTCGGAAATAAATGGCAAGCCGACGTTCATAAAAGCGGAACCAATACTTGGGGTTCTTTATCCTGGACAGATGATTTCAAAAAATTGCCTGATTTTTATGCGAGTCAGCGAAGTACTTTTGATCCTATTGCTGGAACAAAAAATGAAGGATTGTTTCAGAATTTTAGATACGGAGTGGATAAATTGCGTTATGAATTTCCTGCTCCCGATGGCGAATATCTGGTCGAATTATATTTCACTGAACCGTGGTACGGAACAGGTGACGGATTGGATTGCAAAGGTTGGCGTTTGTTTGATGTAGCAATCAATGACAAAGTGGTTCTAAAAAATTTGGATATTTGGAGCGAAGTGGGTCACGATACCGCATTAAAGAAAACTTTTGTGGTAAAAAGCAAAAATGGAAAAATCACGATTTCATTCCCGAATGTAAAAGCAAGTCAGGCCATCATTTCGGCAATTGCGATTGCAACCAAAGATAAAAACGTAAAACCTGCGAAAGAATCCGCTAGAAATATTCAGAATGTCAGCGTGAATTCAAAGGCTAAAATTGGTTTCTGGTTAGGAATTAATTCCAAACAATATTCCGATTCCGAAGTGGTTTTTACCCAATTACCATCCGAAGTTTATGGAGCTGATTACATTCAGTTTTCATCTAAAGAAAAAACCGCATCAGGCACATTTGTTCCAAAAGAAGATTCGAATGTGTATGTTTTAGTGGCTCAAAAAGAAACGGTTTTAGTAGGCTATAAAAAAATAGAAGAAACTGCTAAAAACAGCGTTGGGACACAATTTTCAATCTATCAGAAAAAGGTAAACAAAGGTGAAAAAGTAGCTTTTGAAGACAATTCGACAATCGTTGTCGTCCCAGTTTATGATATGGGCGAAAAAGACGATTCAAGACCTGTCGTGCTTATCGAAGCCGAAACAGCAAAAAGTACCGGAACAGGAATCGAGAAAGGAAATTTCAAAAAATCAGATTATATTGAGTTTACTTCCAAAACAAATAACAGCATTCAGTTTGAAGTAAAGCCGGGCGTTGCGGGAATTTACCTGATGCGTTTCAAGTTTATGAACAGAAATCAAACGCCTATCAAAGTGAAGTTCAAAATGGAAGATGCGTACGGAATTATGATGCGAAATGACACTATCGAATTTTTCCCTTCACCCGAAAAATGGAAAATATTAAATACCACTTCAGGCGGTTATATTAATGCAGGAACTTATAAAATCACATTAGAATCAGAAGATATGAAAGGCTTGCTTTTGGATTCCTTTGAGTTTCAATAGATAGAAAATAGAAAATAGAGGAAAGAGCAAAGAAGATTTTAGGAAATCGACATATTTTGAATGTTTAATAAGATAAAATAGAAACAATATAAGTTTTAAAGCATCTGCACAAATCAGCTGAATCTGCGTGCTAAAACTTAAATGACTTATATGGTTTACAAAAAAAAGTTACAATGGTAAAAGAGTATAAAAACGTTTTTAAAAAATCAGCAACAGCAATAGTACTGTTGCTCCTCGTCGCTTGTGCATCAGCACAAAAACAAGGCAGAATCATTGAAGATTTTAATAAAAATTGGAACTTCAAATTAGGAGATTACCCAATGGCAATCCAATCTGATTTTAATACGACCGAATGGAGAAACCTGCAATTGCCTCACGACTGGAGTATTGAAGGTGTGTTTAATAAAGACAATCCAACCAAACAAGCACAAGGATTTTTGCCGGCAGGAAAAGGCTGGTATCGCAAAACATTTACGCTTCCGGAAGATTGGGCAAACAAATCGGTTTCGGTAGAATTTGACGGAGTTTTCAAAAACAGCGAAGTTTTTATCAACGGACATTCATTGGGAATCCGACCAAACGGTTACATTTCATTTGCTTACGAATTGACTCCATACCTGCATTTTGGAAAACAGGAAAATGTAATCGCCGTAAAAGTAGATAATGACGCGCAATCCAATTCAAGATGGTACACCGGTTCCGGAATTTATAGAAATGTGCGATTGGTGGCGAGTGAAAAACTGCACGTAGCGCAATGGGGAACGTATGTTACGACACCTCAAGTTTCGGCAGAAAAAGCATCGGTACATTTAGAGGTGACCATCGAAAATAAATCAAATATTGAAAAGGAATTCAAGTTGGTGACTTCTATTTTGGATGCCAATAATAAAGAAGTAGCCAATGCCACTTCAACAGAAAAAATTGGTGCCAATGCCAATGCAAAAAAGATTCACAATCTAAACGTAAATCAGCCAAAATTGTGGGATACCGAAAATCCGAATATGTACAAAGTGGTGACCGAAATTTACGAAGGTTCCGCTTTGGCAGACAATTATGAAACACCTTTTGGATTCCGTTATTTCTCTTTCGATGCCGAAAAAGGATTCTCATTAAACGGAAAACCAACCAAAATATTAGGCGTTTGTCTGCATCACGACAACGGTGCTTTGGGTGCTGTAGAAAATATTCACGCCGTTCGAAGAAAGCTGACTTTGCTAAAAGAAATGGGCGCGAACGCCATCAGAATGTCGCATAATCCGCATTCATTGGAGATGATGCAATTGTGTGATGAAATGGGTTTTATCGTTCAGGACGAAGCTTTTGACGTTTGGAAAAAGAAAAAAGTAACCAACGATTACCACAAAGACTGGGATGCCTGGCACAAAAAAGATTTGGAAGATTTTATCCTGCGAGACCGCAACCATCCTTCGGTGATGATGTGGAGTATTGGTAACGAAATCCGTGAACAATTTGACAGTACGGGAATCACCATTACAAGAGAACTGGCGCAAATCGTAAAAGCATTGGATACGACAAGACCTGTAACGAGTGCTTTGACCGAAAATATCATCGAGAAAAATTTCATTTATCAATCGGGGGCTTTGGATCTTTTGGGGTTCAATTACAAACACGAAGATTACAAAGATTTTCCAACCCGTTTCAAAGGACAAAAAATATTGGCTTCCGAAAGTGTTTCGGCTCTCGAAACCCGTGGGCATTATGATCAGCCTTCGGATGTTATTAAAGCGTGGCCACCAAAACACAATGCGCCTTTTGACGGAAATGCAGACTGGACGGTTTCGGCTTATGATCAGGTAAAATCCTATTGGGGCGCAACCCACGAAGAAAACTGGAAAACCATCAAGAAACAGGATTTTATGGCGGGAACTTTTATCTGGACAGGTTTCGATTACATTGGCGAACCCGATCCGTATCCGTATCCGGCGCGAAGTTCTTATTTTGGGATCATCGATTTGGCGGGTTTCCCCAAAGATGTCTATTATATGTACCAAAGCGAATGGATGACCAAACCCGTTTTGCACCTGTTTCCGCATTGGAACTGGACTCCAGGGCAGAATGTCGATGTTTGGGCGTACTACAACAATGCCGATGAAGTCGAATTGTTCCTGAACGGTAAATCATTGGGCAAAAAAGCCAAACAAAATGACGATTTGCATATTTCGTGGCGTGTAAAATACGAGCCCGGAACGATAAAAGCCATTTCCCGAAAAGACGGAAAAACAGTGCTCGAAACCGAAATTCATACCGCCGGAACCGCAACCAAAATCGATTTGAAAGCCGATAAAACAACCATTAAAAACGATGGTTACGAATTGGTTTACGTTACCGTTTCCGTAACCGATGCCGATGGAAATCTGGTACCGAATGCCGACAATCAAATTAATTTCGAAGTCACAGGCGGAGGAAGACTCGTTGGGTTGGACAGTGGTTATCAGGCCAATTTGGATTCGTTCAAAGCCAGTTCCTACAAAGTCTATAACGGAAAATGTATCGCCATCATCCAATCGAATGGCACGAAAGAAACCATTCAGTTAAAAGCGACTACCACTAACGGAATTTCTCCTGCTGTTACCACTATCAAAGTAGAGTAATTCCAGTTTTATGTTATTATTTGGGCATATCCCTACGGGCATAAGTGTTCGAAACCTTATCTTGAGTTCATTATTTCATTAACTTTATCTGGATTTCCTCCACATTTCAGTACAATATCTTTAATGATTAGTATTTCTAATTCATTAGCAAATTTTAGTTTAGGAATTTTATACCCTTTTAAACTATTTAGTTTTTTATAAACTGTTATTAGTATTGCTGTTATTAATGTCATATACATTATAACTTTGATTCCATTGGTATTTCTTGAAAGTAAATGACTGAAGTTTAAATTTTGCTTGATAAATTTAAAAAACACTTCTATTTCCCATCTTTGCTTATAAATATCTGCAATTTCTTTAGAAGAAAGGTCTTTACTGTTGGTTAAAAAGTAAAATATTTCGCCACTTTGTTTTTCATTAGCTATAATTAATCGCAAAAATGTTTTTGTTTTTTTACTTCTTTTGTCAAACAATACCACTTGCAAATCTTTTTTAATCCATAATCTTTCGGTTTCATTTTCAATAATTTCAAATTCATTTATCGTTTCAAAACGAGTGTAATTATTAAGACGGGTAACAAAAATAAATTCCTTATTATTCAAATCATCAAACGTTGCTCTTGCCTGAAGTCCTCTGTCAAAAACTAAAATATTATCAGTGTTTAAAGGACATTCATTTATTAAATCTTTTAATGCAAAATCCTCCGAAACGAATGCTTGTTCTGTAAAGACCTTTGAATGTATTGGAACGTTTGAAAAAGCCATACTAAACTTAACAAATTTCTTGTCTCCTCTTTGGTTGATCTGCATTCCATCTTTTAATAATTTTGATGAAATTGAAACCAAAGTAGAATCGAAAGAAATAATATTGTGTTTTTTCTTCAAATATTTGTCCTTGAATTGAGAAAGACAACTATTAAAAATCGCTTCAAAAAAATCAGGATTAATGTTTACCAATCTATCTCTAATGGAATTATATTTTACTCCTTCAAAGCTATTATTTGCTATGCTTTTGAAAGCCAGTGAATGATAGAATTCTTCCATAACCCGCAGACTGTTCTGTCGAACATTAAGCATAGAAAACAACAATAATTGAAACATTGTTTGTCCATCAAGTTTCTTAACTTGATAGTCAACTTTGTATTCTATCGACAATCTTTCTAAATCCTCTTTGGGAATATAATTTAATACTTCTGAAACTTGCATAGTTTCTTGTAAAATTAATAATTTCAAGGTTTCGAACACTTATACCACAAGGGTCGGGCAGTCCATTATATTCCCGATTAATAAAAACTACGGCAAAAAAGCCTTGTTTTTCTAAATCGGGAGATGCCATTTCCATCCCTCATGCAAAACGGGCTTTCATAACAGATTTTAGTTGAGTTTTAAGTTTAGAATTTGTAATAAAAATAATATTATATTAGCGGGAATAATGATAGAAAACTGGCACACAAAATAACGTATATATGATAACCGTAAAAGTAACCTACACAGTAAAACCCGGGTTTGTAGAAGCAAACAAAGAGAACATTAGCAGATTTTTAAGCGACTTCAAAAAATTGAATCCATCTGAATTTCGTTATAATGTTTATTTGCAGGACGACGGAATAACTTTTCTTCATTTTTCAACTTACAAAAATGAAGAAATACAAAAACAAATCCTCAATATCGAATCCTTTAAATCTTTTCAGCAAGAAAGAGATAAAAGCGGATTAGACAACACACATAAAGTTGAAGTTTTAAGTTATGTGGGATCTTCTTTTGATGTTTTATAAGTGACACTTAAAAAAAATTGTACATTATTAAAGTAATACAAAAATGCATGAAGAATTATTCCCTTTCAGTTGTAACAGTATTTTTCGTTCTCTTGCTAAGCTGTAACAATACCAATAAAAATCAAATTTCAACTGAAAAAGAAGAAATCTCAGTTAAAGAAGAAAATCCATCAGAAACAGTAGCGCCAAAACACCAAATCGGAAAACCAATAGCCGATTTTATTCCTGCAGGCTACAAGATTTTCCAGGAAATTCGTGGCGACCTGAATAAAGACGGACTAGAAGATTGTGTCGTGATTATCAAAGGAACCAAAAAAGAAAATGTAATTACAGATGAATATCGAGGAAAACCCGATCGCAACCGAAGAGGTATAATTGTTCTTTTTAAGGAAAGCGGCAATTACATTCAGGCAGTAAAAAATTACGATTGCTTTTCCTCTGAAAACGAAGATGGCGGTGTTTACTTTGCACCTGAATTAGACGTTAGTATCGAAAAAGGAAAGCTCTATGTCCATTACGGTCACGGAAGATACGGATATTGGTCTTATACTTTTAGGTTTCAGAATAATGATTTTGAATTGATAGGGTATGATTCGAGTAGTAATACAGGACCAGTGGTAAATAGCGAAACCAGTATCAATTTTTTGACTAAAAAGAAAGTGACAAAAATAAATACTAACGAAGAAGCAGAAAGTGGCGATGAAATATTTGAAGAGAAAAAAGAGAATATAAAAACTAAACTCATTAAATTATCAGAAATTAAAGATTTTGATGAACTTGAAGTTGAGTTGTAAAATCACACATTAATTAAATTTCTGAAATATAAAATAAATAATTAAACAAATAAAAATGAAGAAAATCAGTATTACATTATTGGGGATTCTAGCAGTAATTTTAGTTGGATGCAGTGGTTCAGATTCCTATCGTGGTTCGTGGAAAGCTACAGATTCCAATGGTGCAAAATTTGAATTGTTTTTTAATGCCAAAGATTTTACAGTTAAAAGCAGTTCCGGAAAAACCAAAAAACTTGAATATAGTCAAAATTCTGTCGAAATTGAAAACTCCGTTTCTACTTATGGAATCCAGCTGGCTGACGGAAGAAATTATCAAATTAATTTTCCTAAATCTGATGACGAAACTATGGGAATAATTAAGGATGAAAACGGAAATCTGATCTATACAATCAGCAGAAAGGACTATATAAAATATGAAGATATTTTTAAACTCAATTGAATTTGTATATATGAGGAATAGCCGTGAATGTATTTTCTGTATGGTGTGCTGGAATTTTAATATGTAGAAAAGCAATGTTTTAGTTTGTTTTAAGCGATTGATTATAAGTATTTTGTGTTTATTTTTTTTGTAACTTGTTGATGTCTAACCTTAATTACAAGATCATGAAAAAATCTAAATTATTTATCTTCGGGATTGCATTTTTAATAATAATGATTTCATGTCATAAAGGAAGAAATAAACTTATTAATTCCTGGAAAATTACTGCTGTTGAAGCGAAAGTACCGCTTTCGGATTCTGTAAAAAATGCAATTTTAAAAAATGGAAAGCTAACATTTACTGAAGACGGACATGTAACTGGCTATTTACAAAGCGAAATTACAGATGGTACTTATATTTTAACTAAAGGCGGGAAAAGTTTAGTAATCAAAGATGAAACAGGTACACCATATCCTAATGAAAGTACGATAACAGACGATAAACTGATATTAGACAGCAAAGAAATGAAAATAACGCTTGATAAAATATAAATACAAAGCGAAAAATTTTAAGCAACAAAACTCCATTAGAAATAATGGAGTTTTGTTTTTTTTACTACTTTTCTTCAGGCAAACTTATTGCCTAGTCTGCCAATGCACTTCCTGTTAGAAATAGTTAATTTCGAATAACTTTCGCGGTCTTAATTCCCGTTTCAGAGCTCAGATTCACTAGGTATGTTCCTTTTGAAAATGTTGATGCATTTACAGTATATCTAAATTCTCCAGGTTTTGTGATTCCCAAATTCTTAGTATAAACAGTCTGTCCCGCCATATTTGTTAATGTAATAGTAATGTTTGACTCTGATTTATTGTATATAATTATTTCGAATTCATTACCACTTGCCGGGTTAGGCACAATAGAAAGATTTTCATTACCAAAAAGTTCGTCTGTTGCTGTATCTTCACTATTTGACATCCTGGCAGTGGACGAACTTACATACTCCAGCGTCCATTGCTGATTGAAACTTATATTGCTTGGCCAGAATTGCATAACAGCACCATCGGTCGTTACACCGCCATTATCTACACATTTTCCGTTTGTCCTGTTTGTTATTTTATAATAAGGACCGGCAGCACTTATTGTCCATTGTTGGTTAGTGCTAGATCCTCCTGTCCATTGACCTACAGTTGAACCGTCGGTAGTATGGGCAATATTATCCAGATACTTGCCACCTGTGACACATTTTAGTTTATAATACCCACCAGAATAAGTAATTACCCAACGTTGGTTATTAGACGAACCACCCGCCCATTGTGCAACATTTGTACCATCTGTGGTAGCTCCAAGATTGTCTAAATATTTACCTCCATTACGGTTTACAAGTTTGTAGGTGCCATTTGGTATTATTTGGCTTGCACTTCCTGGCACTGGCCATCCGTTTGACCAGCTAAGGCTTGTGGTCATAAGCTTTGGGGCACCATTATCATTTCCGTCATAAAAATGATAGCTAAGTGTTGACTCACCATATCCCACATGCCCCGGACCAATGTACCTGCCATTTTTGTTTGGCAAAAAAGTTGTCCCGCCATCATTCATAAGACTGATGCCATTTTGATCTAAATAGGGTCCGGTAATGCTTGTAGAGCGTCCTACCTGGGTATAATAACCCGAATTAACGCCATTACAGCATAAGCCTCTTTGAAAAAATACATAGTAATAGCTTCCATTTTTCATAATATACGGCGCTTCTACATTTCCTGCCACAAGATCCCAATGGCTTGAGTTAAGTCGTAATCCGGTAGAAGGATTGAGCTGTATGAGGTCGATGCCGCTCTGCCAGTTACCATAAACCATGTACATGTTTGAACCATCGACTAAAACCGCAGGATCAATTGCGTTATTTGCAGCAACTATCATCCCTTTGTCTGTCCAGGGGCCAGATAGATTTGTAGCCGTCGCCAAGCCAATAGCAGCCGGTGCTCCAGTGCCTGCACAAGAATAATAACAATAATAAGTGCTTCCTATTTTTATGACATCCGGTGCCCAAAAATTTCCTGCAAAACCACTAACATAGTTTGATATCCAGCCTGGCCAGGTACCTTTAGGAAAGACGGTGTTTTCTGTTTGCCAGCTGCCAAAACTTGTAGCTGTTGATGATATTGTATAAATACCGTCACCTGTGGCAAAATGCCAATACCTGCCATCAGTATTTCTAACGGTTGAAGAAGGGTCGTGTATGCCAGGTTGCGCAAACAGTGGTGTTGCTGTAAATAGAAATAGAATAATTGTAAAAATAGACATTATATTCTTAGTAAAAGAACTTACCGGAAATTGCTGGAGTTTCTGGTCGAATTGGAAAAATCGTAACTTCATAATTGATTTGGTTAATGGTTAAATTGATAGATAGATATTGCCCTGGTTCGTGCACTAACCAGGATGAATATTAATTTTGAAACTGAAATTCGTAAAAGAATTTCATGATAATTTAGCCTCTCTCTACATTGTTATTGGTTTCAAACCAATTTCACTTAATAAGCCAGAAATAGTTGTTTGTATGCTATAGCATGCATGAATGAATCTACTTTTAATAAGTGTATTTATTACATTTGTAAAAATAACAAAATAAATCCGATAAAAAATAGATGCTCCATAGTAAAAAGATGGTTAAGCGACCAACGGTTGAAAGCAATTATGAAGTTTTTATATGAATAATTTAAAAATAATATTTAAAATGAATCATAAGATAAGTTTTATTCATTAGTTGTGTTGTAAATCCAATTATACAATAAAAATGAATTATTTATATAATTTGTTAAAAAACAAATTATATCCTATGTAATTTTAAAATAAAATTGATTTCTTTCTGGCTTTTGAATCATTGAAAGAAACCCTTTTTATAATTATTTTATATTTTTATTTCACAAAATCGTGTGTATCTAATTCTGTAATTGTTTTCTAAATTTATATAACTCTTATTATTTCAGGTTTATTAGTTTTAAGTTGTGCGTATTTCAATTCAATATTATTAAATAAAACTAAGAAATCATGGTGACAAAAAAAGATACGGAATCTACAGAAGAGAGCGTTAAAAAAGTTGTGCTGACATTTTTAAATGCATTAAACAGTGAAGATTTTGAAAAAGCGAGACAATGCTTAAGCGACAATATGACTTTTGATGGTGTTCTTGGACATAGAGATAGTGCCGAAATATACATCAACGATATGAAAAAGATGAAATTTAAGTACAACATTAAAAAAGTATTTGAAAATGAGAATGATGTATGTATTCTTTATGATATTGATATGGGAGGTAAAGTAATATTTACTTGCGGGTGGTATATTGTGAACAACGGAAAAATTAACTTGATAAAAGTCGTTTTCGACCCACGGCCGGTACTTGAATAAGCGGAGAACAAATAAAAAACCTCCAAAAATCAAATGACTTTGGAGGTTTGTAATTATCATATAATTCCAATTAATAGTAAAACATTGTAACTGTTGTTTAGTTGATATTTTTTGGACTTATTTATTTTGATCCTATAAACTCCATGTAACAGAATTTATAAAACTCATTTATTTGTTTTTTTTGAAACGCCTTCCGCAACAAGCTTGTAAGATTTAATAACGAGTTCTTTAATCAATTCGCTGGAGACCTCTCCGTTTAAATCAACACTTATCCAGTGATTTGGGCTTAAGTTAAATGGTTTATCGATGCCTGATGTTCCCTAAGTTCATCAATGAAATCGGGATCACATTTTAATGTACAACGATCAAATTTATTAAGGTCAAATAAGCAAAACATCTTCTTGCCAACATAAAATACAAGAATAGACCGTGAATTATGAAAGAAACCCTGAAACGGCTTACCTTCTCGAGTATCCGGAAATGACAGACAATAATCTCTGAACTCTTCTACATTCATATAACAAGTTATGATTTAATATCCAGGTAAATGCCTGCCGTAAAGGTGTTTTACGATTAGCAAAACTTTTTTGATATTGCCTGAACTTTGCATTTCTAATAATTTTTTAATGGTCAATGTAATTGCTATTTGATATTAGCTTTAGATCAAGAAATTAGCAGGAAACGTATATCCTGAAAAGTGTCATTCTTATCCATTTTTGTGTTCCATTCCAATCATTTGTTCTGCCTAACTTTGCGCATGAAACAAGGGAAATATGTAATTTTATAGTTCTTGATAATTAATTACAATTAAAAAATATTTGTAAAAACCTGTTAGAGTTATGAATATAGAAGAATTTAGAGATTATTGTCTTTCCTTTAAAGGAGCTCACGAAGGAATGCCATTTCAGGGTTTCTTTCATAATTCTCGGTCAATACTCGTGATGTATGTTAAAGAGAAGATGTTTTGCTTATTTGACCTTAATAAATTCGATAGCTGTACTATAAAATGTGCTACAGATAAGATAGAGAGTTTAAAGGATGAATATAATGCTATAGAAAAACCGTTCAATCTAAGTCCTAAGTATTGGATCAGTGCAGGATTTGATGATGATGTGTCCGATAAAATGCTTAAAGCGCTTGTAGCTGATTCGTATCAATTGGTTGTTCAGGGACTTTCAAAAAAAGATCAGGAAGAATTAATAAAAAATTAAATGGGAGTTATCTGGAACCTGTGGCACGGTTGTGTGAAAATTAGTGAAGGCTGCAAAAATTGTTATGTTTTTCGCCGTGATGCACTTTACGGCATAGACAGTAGGAATGTCTATAAAACAAAAAACTATGATCTGCCCATTAAGAAAAAAAGGGATGGAAGTTTTAAGGTGCCTTCAGGTGAGCATTTATGGACTTGCTTTACTTCAGATTTTTTTATAGAGAATGCCGATGAGTGGAGAGAAGATGCCTGGTTAATGATGAAGCTAAGAAAAGATCTTTCTTTTTCCATTGCTACCAAAAGGGTTGACCGAATTGAAAAGTGCCTGCCTGAAGATTGGGGA
This sequence comes from Flavobacterium sp., assembly GCA_039931915.1. Lineage (GTDB taxonomy): Bacteria > Bacteroidota > Bacteroidia > Flavobacteriales > Flavobacteriaceae > Flavobacterium. The sequence continues at coordinate 25,318 of JBDTRA010000073.1, forward strand.
TCTGGTTATGAGAATGTTTCCTTGCTTTGTTCTGTAGAAAATCAAAAACAGGCCGATTTAAGGTTACCTATATTCAGGAATGTCCTCATTCGAAACAAATCAATTATATGTGAACCCTTGTTAGGCTCTGTTGATCTCACAGCATACCTTTCAGGGGGTTGGATCAGTCAAGTTGTTGTTGGCGGAGAGTCTGGCGATAAAGCACGGCCCTGCAACTTTGAATGGGTAGAAGGTATTCGGCAAGCGTGCATTAAAAACAATGTAACTTTCATTTTTAAACAGACAGGAGCTCATTTTATAAAAGATGGAAAAAGCTATACTATAGCCCGAAAACTACAGTCGTCGCAAGCCAGAAGGGCAAATCTTAACTTCATTCCACATAAAGACTAACAACAAATTTTCGGCAAATCGAAGTCTCATTCAGACATTAGAAAAGGGTATCTTAAAAGGAATGGATTTGTTGAATAAGAAAACCAAGATTAGTCTTTTTATTCCATTATTAAGAGTCCTGAAAAGTGACATTTTTGTCGTTATGTGTGTGATCATTTTTCAAAAGATCCATCGTATCTTGTATTATTAATCTCAAGTTTTTTTGATGAATAAAGATTCAACCAGATTTTACACCGATCAAAATATAGCAGACAATGTTGATGGGAAAAAAGTGTTAACATCTAAGCTCGATTCACAAAATTGGGACTATGTACCTCCGATAAAACCAGCAAGTAGCTCAGTGTGGTCTGATGATGTTTTTTCTAAGGAAATTGTTGCTGATACCCCACAGATGATTATTGATCTGGCAAAAATGTCCCGTCAGGAACCTTGGCTATTGACACGTAATAAATCATTTTTTGAGCAGGCACTTTACATGGCGGACTATGAGGATGATGTTCAGATTGTACCATTTTTTGAATATTTTCCGGTATATCGTTCAATGAATATCACACAATTAAGAAGCTATTTCACTTTCAGGACACTGCTACGCAAAGACCAATATCCCGACGTTTCATTGTCTTATATATTTGTTTACATCTACGAGATACTGATGCAGGTTGGAGTTAAAAACCCTCATCAAGGATTGGGTATACTGCAAATTCCAGTTATATTGACCACCTAATTCCAATTTAAAGTGAGCACCTGATT
>JBDTRA010000074.1:0-26205 GCA_039931915.1 Flavobacterium sp.
TCCTTAGAAGCAGGTGTCATTATCACTTGGACATGTGCACCTGCTTTTATAAAAAATCGTACTAATGATGCTGTTTTATACGCTGCAATTCCACCGGTAACTCCCAGTAAAATTTTTTTTCCGTTTAAAACTGACATTATACTATATTATTTGTTTGAACTTCTGTGGTATGTCTTACCATCTAACCATTCCTGAACAGCTAATGCGTGTGGTTTAGGCAATTTTTCGTAAAATTTAGAAACCTCAATTTGTTCTTTATTTTCAAAAACTTCTTCAAGACTGTCATTATAAGTAGCAAACTCTTCTAATTTCTCAGTTAATTCTTTTTTAATTTCAGAATTAATTTGATTTGCTCTTTTAGCCATAATGGTAATTGCTTCATACACATTTCCTGTTGGCTCTTCAATAACTGTTTTATTGTAAGTTATTGTATTTACAGGAGCATTCGTCTTTTTTAAATCCATGACTTTATTTATTTAGTAAATTTTTGTAAATCTGTTTCAACCCTAGCATTCATTTCGTCTGCTTGTTTTTTGTATTTAGTGTCGCTTTTAAACTTCAATAAATTATTATAAGATACTTTAGCGACATTTAAACGCTCTTCCATTTTTGCAGGAACACTATTTATAGCTAATTGATATGCTGAATCATATTTATAAAACAAAGCATCTTCCTTAAAAGATGTTCCCGGATAATCTGCAATAAAATTATCAAAGGCAACCAATGCCGATTTATAATCTGAAATAGTATTATATCCTTTAGCATTCTCATATGCTTTTTTCTCCAGCTTCTCAGTCAGTTTCTTCACAGCTTCATTTGCCTGAGCCAAATATTCTGAATTCGGGTAATTATCTATAAATGCCTGAAGTTTATCAAGAGCCTTAATTGTATCCGCCTGATCTAAACTATAAACAGGTGATAATTTTGAATAGCTATAAGCACCAAGAAAAGCAGCTTCCTGAACTTTTTCACTTCGTGGATAACCTGAAACAAAACTTTCAAATTGATATCCGGCCAAATAATACTGTTTTGTTTTATAATATGATTGCGAGAACATATAAAATAATTTCTCTGCCTGAGGCTTGCCTCTGTAAGTTGGTGCTAATTGCTCAAAAAGCCTAATTGCTTTGTTATACTTACCTGCATCATACATTTTTGTTGCAATTTCAAATTTTGCCGCAACATCTTCATTTTTCAATGCTTTTTGGTAATCACTACAAGAACAAAAAAGGACAACAACAATTAATAGAGATACTATTTTTTTCATTTTCTTACTTTTATTATGATTTCTTAGACAATTATGCCAAAGCAAAATCACACCGAAGTTCCGGTGGCAAATTTAGTTATTAATTTAGCTACTACAAAATATTTTTTGGTATAATAAAATACGGATGCTTTTACTCTGATTTAATGCTGTTTTTTACAAATTTATCGATTCTGTTTGCTAATGATTCATCAACTGAAACTAATGGCAAACGCACTGTATTATCAGCAATACCAAGAGATTGAAACACATGTTTGATTCCGGCCGGGTTTCCCTGCTCAAAAATCATATCAATACAATCTGATAAAAAATATTGTGTTTTAAAAGCCTCATTTACCTTTCTGTTTAAACCTAAACGAATCATTTCTGAAAATTCTTTAGGAAAACCTTGCCCAATCACAGAAATCACTCCTGCTCCACCAGCCAAAACTATTGGTAAAGCAATCATATCATCACCGGAAATAACCAGAAAATCTTTTGGCGTATTTTTAATCAATTGCAGTGCTTGTGCCATATCACCTGCAGCTTCTTTTATGGCTACAATGTTATCAAATTCATTTGCCAGACGAATTACAGTTGCAGGCAACATATTGCTTGATGTCCTTCCGGGAACATTATATAAAATCACCGGAATTGGAGAAGCTTCTGCAATGGCTTTAAAATGCTGGTAAATACCTTCTTGTGTTGGTTTATTATAATATGGCGAAACTGAAAGAATAGCTTCAAATGCTGAAAAATCCCCGGTTTTTAACTCTTCAACAATTTGCATGGTGTTATTGCCTCCAACTCCAAGAACCAAAGGCAGCCTTCCATTATTAACTTTAATTACCGTACTAATAACTAATTCTTTTTCGGCTTGTGTCAAAGTTGCATTTTCTGCAGTTGTACCCATAACAACAAGATATTCAATCCCTCCATCAATCGAAAAATTAACTATTCGCTGTAAGGCTTCGATATCAATTGAGTAATCGCTTTTAAATGGAGTGACCAGGGCAACACCAGTTCCTATTAATGATTGCATATTATAATTTATATTTTATTTTATTCTTTTTAAATACTTAAATAATTCAGAAACAAAAAGTTTATAATTTTCTAAAGGAGTATCTATCATCCAATGATTTAATTCTTTATCAATTGACGCAAATCCAACTTTAAATTTAGCTTTTGACTTATTGGTTACCAACTTCAAAACCGGTTTCTGAATATCATAATAACTAATCAGAAGATCAAATTCTGTTTCTATAAATTCAGTCAGAAAATCTATTGCAATATCTCCTTTCCAGTTTATATGTTCTTCTCCAAAAGTCGGAAGTAAGTATGTTTCCTTTTTATTAAACTTACTTCTGTATACAACAATTTCTATCCTGTCAGAATGAATTCCATTAGAAATCAACTCTTTTCTGAGTGCTTCTGAATGTCGAAAATTACTTTCATCAATCAACAGCCCAATAATTTGTATATTACTCGTAAAAGCCTCATCCTTTACATTAAGTAAATTATTTTTTAATGTTTTTTTTATAAAAAAATACTTTAGATAATTTAAAAACATAGTACTTTTACCAATTACAAAATTAATTATTTAAGATGCATTTAAGATGGTAAAACTAAAAAAGTATAACGGATTTTTAAAACTTTTTGTTATATTCTTAACACTTTTTTTTATAATTTCTTGTAGTCAAAAAAATTATAACCTTACCAGGATTGAAGGAAAACAAATTGAGATAACTGAAAAAGACGCTCAAACTGCTGAAATTGAAAATTTTATTGCCCCTTATCGCAATCATATTAATAAAGATTTAGACAGCATATTGGCTTATAGTCCTGAAACTCTCGATAAAAGTATTGGAAAATGGCAAACAAATATTGGTAACTTAATTGCCGATGTGTGTTTAGAAAGAGGAAATATTGTTTTTAGATCAAGAGAAAAAAAAGAAATCGATTTATGTCTTCTTAATCATGGCGGTATCAGAGCGATTTTACCGAAAGGAAATGTAACCACCAGAACGGCTTTTGAAATTATGCCTTTTGAAAATAATCTGGTTGTACTTGCTCTAAAAGGGCAACAGATTTTAGAAATGACTTCGTACATTATTAAAGAAAAAAAACCGCATCCTTTGTCTGGAATGACCTTTACAATTACAAAGGATAACACAGCAAAAAATATACTGATTCAGGGAAAGCCTCTTGACAACAACAAAATTTATTATGTTGCCACCAATGATTATTTGGCAAATGGAGGAGACAGTATGAATTTTTTCTTAAAAAATACTCAGGAATTTGATCTGAATTACAAACTCCGAAATGTATTGATTGATTATTTTAAAGAAGTAGATACAATTCCGATTCCCAAAGACATCCGGGTTACAGAAGAATAATCATTGAATTAAAAAATACCCGCGGATTGCATAAAAATATACACAATGAAAAGAAGAGAATTTATCGAAAAAACAGCTGCGAATACTGCCTTATTAAGTTTAGGTTTATCGCTAAGCAGTTTTGAAACGAATACTATTAATCATCTCACTATTTTACATACTAACGATGTTCATAGTCATATAGACCCTTTTCCTGCTGACGATCCTCGTAATCCCAACAAGGGCGGAGTATCTCGTCGTGCGGCACTTATAGAAAGTATTCGTAAAGAAAATCCAAATGTACTTTTATTGGATGCCGGCGATATTTTTCAGGGAACTCCATACTTTAATTATTACGGAGGAGAACTTGAATTTAAATTAATGAGCATGATGAAATATGATGCTTCTACAATTGGAAATCATGATTTTGACAATGGTCTTGATGGATTGTATGCACAAATGCCTCACGCAAGTTTTGAATTTATAAGTTCTAATTATGATTTTAAAAATACAATCATGAATGGACTTGTAAAACCTTATAAAATTTTTAATAAAGGCGGAATTAAAATTGGTGTTTTTGGATTAGGAATCGAACTTGATGGATTGGTTGACAAAAAAAATTACAAGGAAGCAGTTTATAATAATCCTGTAGAAATAGCACAGGATATGACACAATTATTAAAAAAAGAAGAAAAATGCGACATGATTGTTTGTCTTTCACATTTAGGATACAAATATAAAGAGGATGATTCTAAGATTTGTGATTTAAAATTGGCAGAATTAACACAAGACATTGATTTAATTATTGGTGGACATACCCATACATTTTTAGACAAACCAACTATAGTGAAAAATAAGGCTGGCGAAAACGTATTAGTGAATCAGGTTGGCTGTTACGGAATAAATTTAGGCCGAATAGATTTTTACTTCGATAAAAGCAAGTCACATACTAATGAAGCAAAGTCAATTATAGTCTAGAACTTCTCTTCCTTTTTGATGACAAAATAAAGTATTTAGCCATAAAAAAATAAGACATAATTTGGGTTATATCCCGAATCAGGATTAACACTAAAGAATAGGAAAAATATTCATTAAAAATAAAAAAGATATCTGAAAATATAAAACAAGTTACCATTAATGTAAGCAACAGCCTTCTATAAGTTCCTCTGGCTATATATTTTGCATAACAAATAATTCCTAAGGCACTTAAAACAATGCCATATAAACCATAAATAAAATGGAAATCCCGCATTCTGTCAAACTGTAAACTTAAAACGGAAAATAATAAATATACAACCAGCAATACAACTAAAGCAATCGGCAATATATCATTTCTTTTAAGCTTTATCTTTTTCTTTTCATCAATGATAATCATTTTAAGCAATGTTAAATGCACCAATAAAAAACATATCATTGATCCCAAATCCGAAATATCTACATTCATAAGATGAAAAACTTCGCCTGTAAAGCACAAAACAAAAATCAGGATTTGAGTTTTATTAATTCTAAAATTATTTGAAGAATAAAAATAAAAGAAAATAGACGGTACAACAATTGATTTCATACAAATTGTGAGATAATCATATTGAAATATATCAAACAAAATTGTAAAAAAAAGTGCCGTGAAATATAAAATCAGTGAAGGTCTATTCGCTTTCATTGAGTTTGTTTATAAAATCCTCCTCAGATAATATCGGGATATTTAATTTATTCGCTTTTTCTAATTTGGCTGGTCCCATGTTGTCTCCGGCAACCACAAAATCGGTTTTAGCAGAAATTGAACTTCCAACTTTTCCACCGTTATCTTCGATAGTTTTCTTTAATTCGTCTCTTGAAAATTGAGTAAAAACACCGGAAACAACAAATGTTTTTCCAATGAATTTTTCGGTAGCATCCGGGTTGAATTTTTCTACAATTTGAAATTGAACACCATAGCTTTTTAAACGCTCAATAATTTTTTTATTTTCTTCATTTTCAAAAAACTCAATGACGCTTCTGGCAATTCTTTCACCGATTTCATCAACTAAAATTAATTCCATTAAAGAAGCCTGACTTAATGCATCAATATTTTTATAATGTTTAGCTAATTTTTTAGCCACTGTTTCTCCGACAAAACGAATTCCTAATGCAAACAAAACACTCTCAAACGGAATTTCTTTCGATTTTTCGACTCCTTTTACCAAATTCTCAGCAGATTTTTGTGCCATTCTCTCTAAATGCAAAATGTCTTCTACTTTTAGTTCGTATAAATCGGCATAATTATGTACTAAATCATTTTTGAAAAGTAAAGCAACCGTTTCTCCTCCAAGTCCTTCAATATCCATTGCTTTTCTGGAAATATAATGCTGTATTCTGCCGATAATCTGCGGAGGGCATCCATAAAAATTAGGACAGTAGTGATTAGCTTCCCCAACATTTCTCACCAATTCAGTATGACATTCAGGGCAATAGGAAATATAATGAGTTTTTTCTGAATTCTCAGGTCGTTTATCTAAATCTACAGCGATAATCTTAGGTATAATTTCACCGCCTTTTTCAACAAAAACAGTATCATTAATTCTAATGTCTATTTTTTCAATTTGATCCGCATTGTGTAAAGATGCTCTTTTTACAATTGTTCCTGCCAATTGTACGGGTTCTAAGTTTGCTACGGGCGTGATTGCACCTGTACGGCCAACCTGATAGGAGATTGATTTTAACCTGGTCGAAACCTGTTCAGACTTAAACTTATAGGCCATTGCCCAACGAGGCGATTTTGCTGTGTAACCTAACTCTTGCTGATGCTGAATACTGTTTACTTTTACGACCACTCCATCAGTTTCATAAAGCAATTTATGACGGTGTACATCCCAATAATCAATGAAGTCAAAAACTTCCTGCATATTATTGACCAATTTGGCTTCATTTGGCACTTTAAATCCCCATTTTCTGGCTGATTCTAATCCTCCAAACTGAGTAGAAAATGGCAGGTTATTACCCGTTACAGAATACAATAAACATTCTAACGGACGTTTTGCAACTTCAGCACTATCCTGTAATTTTAAACTTCCCGAAGCTGTATTTCTTGGATTTGAATATGGAGTTTCACCTATTTCGATTAATTCCTGGTTCATTTTTTCGAAACCGGCATAAGGCAGAATAATTTCTCCACGGATATCAAATTTATCGGGATAATTTTCTTTTAATTGTAATGGAATCGATTTTATTGTTTTGATATTATTGGTTACATCATCACCCTGAAACCCATCTCCACGCGTTAAAGCCTGAACTAATTTTCCGTTTTCGTAGGTAATACTTATAGAAGCTCCGTCATATTTTAATTCGCAGGTATACTGTAAATCAACATTCCCAAGAACTCTCTGAATTCGGGTTTCCCAATCTAATAAATCATCTTTAGAATAGGAATTATCCAGAGAATACATACGATATTGATGTGCAATGGTTTTGAAATTTTTGGTGATTGTTCCTCCTACTCGTTGTGTCGGAGAATTTTCATCAAAAAATTCCGGGTATTTGTTTTCTAAATCCTGAAGCTCTTTCAGTTTAACATCAAAATCATAATCTGAAATTGTAGCATTATCAAGTACATAATAATTATAGTTGTGCTGATTAAGTTCGTTTCGTAAAGTCTGAATAGTTTCTTGAATACTCATATAATATTAAAATGATGCGAATTGTAATTTAGAATAACTGAAAATCAAAATTAGGATTATTTTTATTGAAAAAACAGTAAAAACCGAAAGTTTTAAAAATCAAAAATGAGTTACCTATTTAGAACTTGATTTTCTGTGTAATATTTTTTTAAAGAATAAGGTAAAAAATAGAAGCACAAACAAATTCAAATAAAAAAAAGGTAAAAAACTAATATTAGCATTTACCTTTAAATATTTTTTTTAAAAAAAAAATTACGACTCTATAATTGTATTTATTTGTTTAAATAATTGTCCATCACTCAAAAAAGCACCTTGCTGAATCAATTCAAAAATAGAAGAATTACGATCTTCGGTAAAAACTTTTTTGCCCACTTTCATTTCAATTGTTTCCGTAAACATATTGTCACTTAGCCATTGTAAGCCACTTTGAGTTAAAAAATCCGTTTCAGGAACTAATGATTTTAATACTATCGATTGGACATGTGTTTCAAAACATTTAAACAAAAAAATATGGTTCTTCGAAAAATGCTCCAGAAATTCAGCTCTCGATAAAACACCTTCCCAAATTAAATCTGAAAAAACATCCAATTCCTGCTCGGCAACTTCCGGTTTATTTACTTTTATAGAATCCCACTCCGCTTTATCAATTGCCTGTGAAGCTAAAAAATTAGTAAATTCTGTATGCAATTCATCAAATTGCTCTTTTGTTAATCTTGCGTATTTCATTATAATATTATTTAAAAAACAGTGTAATAAGAGCCTGCAAACTTCAATTTCAAATTTAAATTCAAAAAAAAGCCCTCGCATTGCGAGGGCAAATTTAATTCTTTTTTTGTATTACTAGAAAATGTATCGGATACCAAATTGAGCCTGCCATCTGGATGTCAAACTAGCATCATAACTAAATGTTTTGGTTTGGGTATTATTAAATGTATATGTTGGCGTATTTCCAACAACTGTAACTCCAATTGGCTGAACGCTGGTGGGTACTTGAACAACCCCCCAATCAGAATTTAACAGATTACCAAAATTCAAAACATCGATACTAAACTCAATAGTATTCTTTTTCTCCGATGCAGAAGAAACCCTAAAATTATAATCTTGTAATATTTTAAGATCACATCTCCCTCTCCATGGAGATATTGCACCATAACGTTCCGCATATTCTCCTCTTCTGTCCTTCATGTACTTATCCTGAGCAATAAATTTATCAAAAGCATCACCTTGTCCCGGTGCACTAAAATTCATTTGGGCGATTTCAGCAGTTGTAGGTATATAAATTAAATCGTTTACTGTAGAACCATCTCCATTAATATCACCTCCATAAGTATAATTAAAACGTCCTCCCTGAGCATATTCTAAAAACGTAGAAACTGTAGTTGCCCATTTATCTTTTCCATATTTCCATTTCTTAGAAGCAACTCCTATAAAACGATGATTATCTCCATATTTAGAATTCGAAAGCACATCATTATTTACATTTCCCAGAGCTGGATTAAAAGAAAAAGCATCTCCCGTAATTTCTGCCTCAATAGAGTTAACATCTTTTGATTTTAAATAATTATACGCTACACTGGCATACAAACCATTTTCAAAATTCTTTTGCAATTTGACAGAGGCATTGAAAGCGCTTCCTTTATCAGAATTTGTCATCACATAAGCGTTATTTGCACCATGATCTGCAGCCATATAAATTGCTCTGTTATCTACACCCGCCAATACTCCTGTTGGAGGTTTTAATCCCCAGTTTTGAACATGTACGGCATTTATATCTTTATTCAATGATAAATCAACCGTTACTATATAATTACTTTCAAATCGATGATCGTAACCTAAGCTTGTACGCCAAACTTGTGGCCACTTATAATCCGGATCCATAATCTGAAAAAAGCTATCATCAGCACCACTCACCTGATTTCCTAACCATACAAACGGAATCCTTCCTGTAAAAATTCCAGATCCCCCTCTAAGCTGCGAAGTTGCATTGCCTTTTACATCCCAATTAAATCCAATTCTAGGCGACCACAAAATTTTATCACTTGGTAAATCTGTCGAAATTAATTTAACCGCCTGACCTGTTTGAGGATTATAATAATCAATACTGTTATCTCTTCCTGCTCCTCCATTATCTGTATCAATATATTTTTGAATCAGATCGGCTGTATTAAAATACAGGGGTTTATCTATTCTTAAACCTAAAGACAATTTAAAATTATCGTTTACGCTAATATCATCCTGTGCATAAAAAGCCAATTGTCCTACGTTCAGTTCAGCCAGTTTCCATCCTCCATCACTTCCAACAGCAAAATTACTTTTTGAGTTAAATGTATCTTGGGCATATTGAAGGTTTTGCGCAATAATACTCGTTGCATAAGGTTTAGCTGCATCATCTAAAAAATCCTGAACTGTAAAATACGGAGTAAAGAAAGTTCCTGCATAACCATTCGGATTTCCAAAATTATCGTAACCAGCTAAGTTAAATGAATTTTTAAACGCAAATTTTTCGAAAGAAGTTCCAAAAGTAAATACATGTTTCCCAACGGTATAAGTTAAATTATCCGTAATCTGAATCACTTTTTGATCTAATGTATTATTAATAGAAAAGGGTTCATGTCCTGCGATAATATAATTTGCACCTGCACCATCCTGAATATTAATTACCGGAGCCGGAGTAGAAAAAGGTACTCTGAAATCATCAAAATGAGTATAACCTGCCTGCAGTTTATTAGAAACCGATTCGCTAAATTTTGAATTCAATTCTACCAAAAATGAACTTAATTTATTATTGATTTGGTATCCTGAATTCTCGAACTGCAGAATTGAAGCATTGGGGCCTCTAAAACCAAGAGCTGTTGGGTGCGCTGGTTTATCTTTTGAAGCATCCAGAAAATTATAAATAACAGCCAATTTATGATTGTCAGTAATATTCCAATCTAATTTAATAATTCCCTTACTTGAATTAGATTCGTGTTTAAATCCCTGATAAGCTCCGGTATTATATCCTAAATTAGCCAAAGCGTTAGAAACGGCAATCAAATCTGATTCTAAAACTCTGGATTCATTAATTCCAGTAACACCGTCATTATTATTCGCTACAAAGTTAGATCCTAAATCACTTCTTTTATCGATCTCAAAATTTCCAAAAATGAATAATTTATCTTTAATAATTGGAGCTCCCAAACTAAAACCTGCCTGAGTTTGCTCTAATGACGGTACAAATATTTTTTCTCCTTTGATTTTACTTCCTGTTAAATCCTGATTTCTATAAAATGCGTAAGCTGTACCATGAAATTCATTTGTTCCTGATTTTGTAACTGCATTTACAGAAGCTCCTGTAAACCCTGATAATGTAACATCGTATGGAGCTGTAGCTACTTGAATTTGCTCAATCGCATCTAACGAAATAGGCTGAGCTCCTGTCTGTCCTCCTGGTGTTGCAGCATCTAATCCAAACGGATTATTGAATATCGCACCGTTCAATGAGTAATTATTATATTGGTCATTTCTTCCGCCAAAGGATCCACCGCTTGCTGTAGGTTCTAAACGGGTAAAATCTTCAGCTGATCTGGAAATTGTTGGCAATGCCGTTAACTCCCTTCTGCCAATCGTAGTTTCAGCACCCGTTTTTCCGCTTTTAAAAACTTTATCTTTAGAGGTAACTTTAACTTCTTCAAGAGCCTGACTTTCATCTGCCAATTGCACATCTAAGTTAAATGGTTTACCTAAATCAAGATATATATCAGTATATTCCTGATTTTGAAAACCAACAAAAGTCACTGTAATTTTGTAGGGACCGCCAATTCTCATATTCAAAATATTAAACCTTCCATCTTCATTGGAAACAGCTGAATATTTAGTTCCGGTTGGAGTATGAACTGCCAGAATACCAGCTCCGGGTAGCAGTTCATTGGTAGAACTTTTTACAATACCCTTAATACTTGAGGTTGTGGTTTGCCCCGTCGCAACCGCGAGACCGAACACACATAACATTAATGCACAGATTTTTTTCATTTTCCTGATTTTAAGTGAGTTATTTCACTCAAAATTAGGCAAAAAAAAATCACTCCTAAAAGTGATTTTTATATTTTATTAACAAGAAGTTAACAAAATGTTATTTTTCTGCAACAATTTCATATGGTAATTCTACAATAACATCTCTGTGTAAACGGATGTTAGCTGTGTATTTTCCAGTACGTTTAACGATACCGCTAGTAATGAATTTTCTATCAATAGCGTTACCTGATTTCTCTAAAGCTTGTGCAATGTCAATGTTTGTGATAGAACCAAAAAGTTTCTCTCCACCAGCTTTTGCAGTAAGTTTAATTTCAAGAGCTTTTAACGTTTCAGCTAATGCTTTAGCATCAGCAACAACTTTAGCTTCTTTATGTGCTCTTTGTTTTAGGTTTTCAGCTAAGACTTTTTTAGCAGAAGGAGTTGCTAAAGCAGCAAATCCCTGAGGAATTAAAAAGTTACGGCCGTAACCAGCTTTAACAGATACTACATCATCTTTAAAGCCTAAGTTTTGTACGTCTTGTTTTAAAATAAGTTCCATGTTGTTGTCCTTTATTTAAGAAGTTAGGTTCCATCTTACCGGAAACCAACAACTATTCTTTTAATATTATTTTAATAAATCGGCCACGTATGGCATTAAAGCTAAGTGACGAGCTCTTTTTACAGCTACAGACACTTTTCTTTGGTATTTCAATGAAGTTCCTGTTAAACGACGAGGAAGAATTTTTCCTTGCTCATTAACGAATTTCAATAAGAAATCAGCATCTTTATAATCAATATATTTGATTCCTGATTTTTTGAAACGACAATACTTTTTAGTTTTGTTAGTTTCTATGTTTAAAGGCGTAAGATATCTGATATCCCCGTCTTTTTTTCCTGAAGCAGATTGTTGTAATGTTGCCATGATAATTACGCTTTTGTAGATTTAAGTTTAGCTCTTCTTCTTTCAGCCCAAGAAATAGCATGTTTGTCAAGACTTACAGTCAGGAAACGCATGATTCTTTCATCACGTCTAAATTCAGTTTCAAAAGCAATTAGAACTTCTCCAGCTACTTTGTACTCAAATAAGTGATAAAAACCACTTTTTTTGTTTTGGATTTCGTAAGCCATTTTTTTCAGACCCCAATCCTCTTTAGATACCATTTCAGCTCCTCTACTAGTAAGAAATTCTTCAAATTTCGTTACTGTTTCCTTTACCTGAACTTCAGATAAAACGGGATTTAAAATGAAAACAGTTTCATAATGATTCATAAATACAATATTTATTTGTTAAAATTGGGTGCAAAAGTAAGCATTCTTTTTAAACAAACAACATTTTTTCTCTTTTATTCGTTGAAAAACAAAAAACCACGTTCCCTTTTAGTTTTTTTTCTAAAAAAGTGATACATTTACTATTGCTATCATAAATTTATTAAATTTAAACTGTTATGAAACTAAACTGTGTTGTTGTAGATGATAGTTCTATACAGAGGGCAATTATTTCAAAATTAGCCAATAATCACCCCGGGTTACACCTTGTTGGAGACTTTTCAAATGCAATAGAAGCAAAAAGCTGTATCTCCCTGAATAATATTGATTTGATTTTTTTAGACATTGAAATGCCTGTTATTAACGGATTTGATTTCCTTGACGGATTAAAATCAAAACCACAAATTATATTTATCACTTCTAAAGCCGAATATGCTTTAAAAGCCTTTGACTATGATGCTACAGATTATCTTCAAAAACCCATAGCCGTAGATCGTTTCAATGCTTCAGTAAAAAGAGCAATTGATATGCATTTACTTAAAAAAGAGGTAAAGGAAGAAGAAGGAGAACATATTTTTATCAAAAGCAACCTGAAAAAACTTAAAATCTTTACTGCAAAAATCAAATGGATTGAAGCTTTTGGAGATTATGTGAGAGTGGTTACTGAAGATGATAGTAATTTGGTACTTTCAACAATGAAATCCTTTGAAAATGATTTGTCAAAAGAAAAATTTATTCGTGTGCATAAATCCTATATCATTAATATAGATAAGGTAGAACGTTTTAATAGTAAATTTGCAGAAATTGGAATTACTAAAATTCCGTTAAGCAGAAACAAAAAAGAAGATTTGGTAAGAGCATTATCAACATCTTCTTAGTGTTAATAAAAATCTACATTAACAACAACTTTTATAGCTCTGTATTGGGCTACAGCCTCAAAACTATTCAGCATTTTCTGAATAGTTTTTTTTGTGCTTCCTAATGGCAGATTTTGCGGAATCTTAATTAAAATAGTACGGATATATTCATTCCTTATTCTGCTTATCGATGGTTCTTCCGGTCCTAATATCGGCATATTTAAATTTTGGCTCAAAACCTGATAAAACCACATTGAACCTTCTTTTAATTTATCGAAATCGCGATGTTTTAAAGTCAGTTTTATAATTCGGAAATAAGGAGGATATTTATAAATTTGGCGGTCGTATAATTGCTCCTTATACATACCTGTATAATTATTGGTTGTAACCTGCTGAATCGTGTTATGATTTGGATTATAGGTTTGAATCACTACTTTTCCTTGTTTTTCAGCCCTCCCCGCTCTTCCTGCAACTTGTGTCATCATCTGAAAACTGCGCTCAAAAGCTCTAAAATCAGGATGATGCAGCATATTATCCGCATTCATGATTCCGACCAGACTCACATTATCAAAATCCAAACCTTTTGCCAACATTTGGGTTCCAACCAAAATATCAATTTCTCTGTTTTTGAAAGTGTCTATGATTCTCTCAAAACCAAATTTTCCCCGAGTCGTATCCTGATCCATTCTACCCGTTTTGGCTCTCGGAAAGAGTGATATTAATTCTTGTTCAATCTGTTCTGTTCCGAAACCTTTTGTGGTCAGATCAATACTCGAACAGCTATGGCAATGCGTTGGTTTTGCAATTGCATAACCGCAATAATGACATCGTAATTGATTTTTATGTTTATGAAAAGTAAGGCTCACATCGCATTGCTGACAATGAGGAACGTGACCGCAAGTCATACATTCAATTATAGGCGAATATCCCCTCCTGTTTTGAAATAAAATAACCTGTTCGCCCAAAGATAATGCTTCAGTGATTTCCTCTATTAAAAGATCACTAAAATGCCCAGTCATTCTTTTTCTGAAATGCTTATCCTTTAAATCGACCAAAACAATTTCAGGCATTCGAACATTATTATAACGTTCAGAAAGCGATACCAAACCATATTTGTCTGTTTGGGTATTAAAATAGGTTTCTATACTTGGTGTTGCAGATCCCAAAAGCACTTTGGCTTTATGAAAATTAGCTAAAACTATCGCCGAATCACGGGCATGATATCTCGGTGCCGGATCAGTCTGCTTAAAAGTCTGTTCATGTTCTTCATCTACAATTAACAATCCCAAATTAGCAAACGGCAAAAACAAAGCCGACCGTGCTCCTATCACAATCTGGGCTTTATCAGCATTTTCGAGTGTTTGTATCCAGACTTCTACTCTTTCGTTATTACTGTATTTGGAATGAAAAACAGCTACTTTATCTCCAAAATGAAGCCGCAAACGAGATACTAATTGTGTTGTAAGTGCAATTTCAGGCAGCAAATACAAAACTTGTTTTCCCAATGCTAAATACTCTTCGATCAGCTTTATATAAATTTCCGTTTTTCCGCTTGACGTGACACCATGAAGCAGGCAAACTTCTTTCTCAATAAAATTCTCCTTAATGGCAGAAAAAGCTATTTCCTGTGCTTCACTTAATTGTAATTGTTTCTCTGAAATTTTTCCCTGATATGAAACCCGATCGTGCTGCAGAAAGTATTCCTCAAAAATTTCTTTTTCGATTAGTGCTTTTACAGCTGTTGAAGAAGATTGTGAAACTTCCACAATTTTTTTAACTGTAATTGGTTTCTTTTCTGAAGCTCTTAACTGAAAATAAGTCAAAACAATCTCCTTCTGTTTAGCCGCATTTTTAAGAACTTCTAACAATTGCCCTAAACCTTCATCTGTTTCGTATTTACTGTGTAATTTTACATATCGAATCAGTTTTGGCTTATAATTTTCTTTTATTTCTTCCTCTAAAACAATGATATTTTTAGCAATCATTGTTTGAAGAATCGGGAAAATATTTTTCTTATTTAAAATGGAGATAATATCCTGAACATTTAAAGAACTCTGCTGTTGCAAAGCTTCGTAAATTAAAAATTCTTCATCAGAAAGTTCTTTCTGATTTATTGAAGCATCTGCTTTATGAGAAACAATCGTTTCACTTTCCAATAATAATCCACTGGGAAAAGCACCTCTGTAAACATCACCAATCCCGCACATGTAATAATTCGCAATCCAAAGCCAGTGTTTGATCTGCGTTTCTGTAGCAATTGGTTTTTCGTCTAAAATTTGATAAATTTCTTTAGCCTCGTATAAATTGGGAGCATTTTGATGAATATCCAAAACTAAAGCTGTGTACATTTTGCTTTTACCAAAAGGTACCGCTACCCGCATTCCCTTTTTTATAAAATGGAATTCAGCCTCAGAAACACGATAAGTAAAGGTCTTTGCTAAGGAAAGCGGTAAAACGACTTCAATAAAATACATTAACTTTTAAGAATTCAAACAATTTATTTTTCATTTAGTTTTTCCGGCAATATATTCCTGCACCATTTTTAAAGTATGGTCCAGAGATTCTGTATTTTCCCAATCTTCATGGCCGGGAATAATATATTTTGGATTTTTAAATTTTGACTTCACTTTTTTAATAGATTTCTCCCATTCCGGTACATTAGAATCACCTAAATAACCCAAATCAGTTGCAGAAGCACTTTTTACAAAACAACCGCCATAAAGCACCTTTTCTTTATCAAACCAAACCACAATATTATCCGGGGCATGTCCCTTGCCTGGATAATACACTTCAAAAGTATGTTGCCCGACAGTAAAAATTGTGTCGTTGGGAATTATATACTGAGCTCTTGATTCTTTATTTTTCTTTAAGATTTCATCGGTAAGTTTTGCAGTATAGGTTTTAATCCCCTTTTGTTTATAAAATGCAATCCCTCCTGCCCTGTCATCATGAGAATGCGTTGCAAAATACATTATAACTTCTTTATTGTGTTTCGCTTTTATACTGTCTAATAATGGCTGAAATTGTGCTTTATCCCAAGGAGCATCAAACATCACAACACCTTTATCAGTAACAAGATACATAGCATTGGCAGAAGTTTGGGTTCCTTTATAATCATGAAAGGTTTTATAAACATAAAAGTCACCTGTGAGATGACTTATTGTTAATGCCGAATTCCTGGATTGTCCAAAACTATTAGATAGTATGGTTAAGAATAAGATTATCGATGCTGATTTCCGCATGCCGAATTGATAAAAAAGAATTATTTTTTTACTCTTGTCCAATATTGAGTTCTTCCCATAATAGCAATTCCAACAAATCCGCGAAGCTTTAGTTTATCTGCAGAATCTAATGTAATATTACATTTATATTTTTTACCATTTGTAGGATCCAAAATCATACCTCCTTTATATTCTGCGCCTTCTTTTTTAAGTCCGCTGATAATTACCATACCTAAAATAGGTTTATTTTTTTCTGATCCTTCACATTCTGTACATACGTCTTTTTTGTGGGCAGGGCGAAGAATTTCTACCACTTTACCATACAGTATCCCTGATTTTTCATAGATTTTAACAATTGATTTTGCCTCACCTGTCTCATCATCAATTGTCTTCCATTTTCCTATCACACTTTGACTTTGAATTGTGCCGAATGTTAAAAAAAACAACCCAATTGCTAATACCCAATTTTTCATACTTTATTTATTTATTTCTTTTTTTGTTTTTAATTTTCTAACAGTGGCATTCAATTCAAATCCCAAAAGCAGAATCATACAGTTTATCCAAATATAAAACATTAGAATTAATAATGTGCCAATAGAACCGTAAAGTTCGTTATATTTTGAAAATTTTATAACCCAAATTCCAAAAAAGAACGAAGATATAACAATTAAGATCGTCGTAAAAACAGATCCTATGCTGATAAATGGTACTTTATTGTATTGCTTAGT
The DNA here is from genome assembly GCA_039931915.1 of Flavobacterium sp. Lineage (GTDB taxonomy): Bacteria > Bacteroidota > Bacteroidia > Flavobacteriales > Flavobacteriaceae > Flavobacterium. Next base: position 17,337 of record JBDTRA010000074.1, read on the forward strand.
TCCATATCGTAATAATATTGAAGAAGTTATTAAAATCATTAACATTACAAACAAATACCTGCCTAAAATAATAAGCGGTATTCTATCACTGAGCACATCCTGAATGATAGTTTTTTGAATAAAAACCTCAAAAACAACAATAGTTGCTACTGTTACAAACAATATAATTGTCATAACAAGTGATATTGCTATTGCTACTAAATATTGACTAAAAAAACCACGTTTATCAAAAACATGTTTAGACGATTCAAAACCACTAAGAATCCCATTGATTCCGTTTGCCATTAAAAAAATAGAAAGCAAAAATCCGGAAGACAATAAACCGGAGTGACTATTATTTAAAATGTCGCTAATAATTTTATTGATTGCATCATAAGTGTTGGGAGGAACACCTTGCTGTACAAATTGCAGAAAATCTGCCTGAAACCCTTCAATAGGAATAAAAGGAATTAAGTTTAAAATAAATAATGCGAAAGGAAACAAAGCCATAAAAAAACTGAAAGAAACAGCACTTGCATGATACGAAAATGCACCTTCAAGAATCCCTAAAGTATATAATTCAAGTAAATCGTATAACGAAATACCTTCTAACCAAGGGAGTTTTATTTTCTTTAAAAACCGGATTACAGAACGTAACACTGGAATTTTTTCAATCCGATCTTCTATCTCTTGAGACATACTTTAGATTATTTTAGGCTTTAGATTATTTTTTGAATTTAAATTAAAAAGCTTTTAAGCTCAAATCCATGTTGTCAACAGAATGAGTCAACGCTCCTGAAGAAATATAATTTACTCCGCATAACGCATATTCGCGAATCGTTTTTTCATTGATATTTCCTGAAGATTCTGTCTGGCATTTGGTACCAATTAATTGGACTGCAGTTTTAGTATCTTCATAATTAAAATTGTCTATCAAAATTCTGTGAATGCCGTCACTCAATAAAATTTCGCGTATTTCATCTAAATTCCGGGCTTCAACAATAATTTTCAAATCCAGGTGATTGGCTTTCAAATAGTCTTTCGTCTTTTTTATCGCATGTGTAATTCCGCCGGCAAAGTCAATATGATTGTCTTTTAACATCACCATGTCATAAAGTGCGAAACGGTGATTTTCACCACCTCCAATTTTCACTGCCCATTTTTCAGCCACTCTAAAGTTTGGAGTTGTTTTGCGTGTATCCAGTATTTTTGCGTCAGTTCCTTCTAAAAGCTGAACGCAATTATTTGTTTTTGTGGCTATAGCTGACATCCTTTGCATCGTATTCAAAACAACTCTTTCTGCCTTTAAAATAGATTGAGAACTTCCTGAAACTTCAAAAACAACTTCTCCGTACTCTACGTGTGCGCCATCTTCGATAAAAGTTTTAATTTTTAATGCAGGATCTACATATTCAAAAATCATTTTTGCAAGTGCAACACCCGCAATAATTCCCTGATCTTTAACTAACAATTTCGCTTGTCCTTTTGCAGATTCAGGAATACAAGCCAATGAACTATAATCGCCTGTTCCCACATCTTCCCGAATTGCATTGCTGATCAATAATTGTAATTCGGATTGAAATTGTACTTCGCTAATCATTTTCTCTAAATTTTAAGATGCTAAAATAGGATATATTTTGTGGATTTGAAAGTTTCAATTGGATTTAAAAAATTATCAAACATTCAGTAATTTATAAAAATCCGGATTTATTTCCTGAGTATACATAATATCTTAATGATTCAAAAAATTAAAGAACATTAAATATCTTTGAGGTTCATTCAAATAAAATCATGGCTTTAATTAAAGATATTTACTCCGTCACTTTCTACGAAAAATTCAGTCAGGCTGTCGCCGAAGTACATCCGGCATTCAATAAACAAAAATTTATCGATACCATTTATGAAGGTGATTTTACCCAAAAAGAATGGAAAGACCGCATGAAGCATACGACAATTGTTTTTCATAAGTTTATGCCTGAAAATTTTCCGGAAGCAGTTCTATTAATTGATAAAATCATAGAAACCCTAAAGAAAAACAAATTTACTGATCATAATCTGGCTTTTATCTTTTTTGCCGATTATATCGAAATGTATGGCTTAAATGATTTTAAAACTTCGGTGAAAGCCTTTGTTTCTATTACACAATTTATTAGTTGTGAATTTGCGGTTCGCCCTTTCATTTTAAAATACAAAGAAAAAATGATTGAAGAAATGGTGAAATGGTCAATGCATGAAAGCCCAAAAGTACGCCGGTTAGCCAGCGAAGGCAGCCGCCCGAGATTACCGTGGGCAATGGCTATTCCGTTTCTGAAAAAAGATTCCTCTTCAATTTTACCAATTTTAGAGAATCTTAAAAATGATTCATCTGAATATGTCCGTAGAAGTGTTGCCAATAATCTAAATGATATTGCTAAAGATAATCCAAAAATTATACTGGAAATCGCCGGTAAATGGAAAGGATCCAGTAAAGAAACTGATGGAATTATTAAGCATGGCTGCCGAACTTTATTAAAACAGGGACATCCTGAAATTCTGGGTCATTATGGATTGGAAAGCACTAATATTGAACTTTCATCTTTTGAAATCAAAACACCAATAGTAAAGATTGGAAATTATTTACAGTTTGAATTTCATTTAAATAATAAAAATGACGAAGCAAAAACAGTTCGTTTAGAATATGCTGTTCATTATAAAAAGGCAAAAGGTCATTTAGCTAAAAAAGTCTTTAAAATCAGTGAAAAAATATATCCTTCAAACCAATTAATTAAAGTTGAGAGAAAACAGTCTTTCAAAATAATTACAACTCGTGTTTTCCATCCCGGAACCCATGGATTATCAATTATTATTAATGGAACTGAGAGCGAAACTTTAGAATTTGAATTGATCAAGTAATATACTGACACAAATTGATTTGTGAAAATTTGTGCAATTCGTGTTATATTTTGAATTCTACCTGGAATGATTAAAAATTGATTCCTTACTTTTATATATATTACCAAAACGATTTTTCTTAATCTAAATTAAGTTACAGGTTGTTATTACTGCTTTAATTTTGTTTTCAAATAAAATATATCATGTCAAACATCAGTTTAATTATCGAAGAACGCGCTGCCAACATTGGCAATTTTATGGTAGGCCGATTATTGCCTTTCCGTGAGAAAAGAGCAGTCGGACCTTTTGTTTTTATAGACCATATGGGACCGGCGCATTTAAACCAATATGAAAATATGGATGTCCCTCCTCACCCGCATATAGGACTTTCTACATTAACTTTTTTATTTGAAGGAAGTATCATGCACCGTGACAGTTTAGGAACCGAATTAGAAATAAAGCCAGGTGCCGTAAACTGGATGACGGCAGGAAAAGGAATTGTACATTCTGAAAGAACGCCGGAATATTTAAGAACTTCTGATAAAATACTTCACGGATTACAAATTTGGGTTGCACTGCCAAAAGAATTAGAGCAGATGGATCCGAATTTCACTCATGTTGAAGCAGACAACATTCCGGGTTGGGAAGAAAACGGGGTTTCTTATAAATTAATTGCCGGAGAGGCTTTTGGTAAAAAATCGCCTGTTCCCGTTTATAGTCCCTTGTATTTTATTGAGATTAAAAGTGAAACAACTCAAAAAATAAATATCGGAAACCATTTATTTGGGGAAAGCGGCTTATATATTTTAGAAGGAAATATCAAAAGCGGTGAACATATTTACGACCCGAAACAAATTCTGATTACTAACGACAGTACACTTTGTGAATTTGAAATTACTGCAAATTCTACTGTTTATATTTTTGGCGGAATGCCATTTCCTGAAGAACATTTTATCTTTTGGAATTTTGTTTCCTCGGATAAAGAATTAATTGAAAAAGCAAAAAAAGACTGGACAGCACAGACTTTCCCAAAGGTTCCGGGAGAAACCGAATTTGTTCCATTACCAGAACCTAAAATAAGATAATTCATGAACACCATCTCAGCACAAATTGATACCCGTTTGTATCGCACCGAAATAAAATCAGCCAGTGAAAATATTGTAATTGCCGACGAGCCTCAGGAAGTTGGGGGGAAGAATTTAGGATTCAGTCCTTCTGAACTTTTGGCCTCATCATTGGCATCATGCACTCTGATTACCTTACGAATGTATATAAACCGCAAGCAATGGGACGTTTCCGAAATTAATATTATAATTGATTTTGCGAGAGATGCTGAACAAAATATTTCTTTATTTACCCGAAACATCTTAATCATTGGCAAAATTGACGAAACTCAGAGACAGCGATTAGAAACGATTGCAAACAGCTGTCCAATTCATAAAATATTAACCCATTCAATTGAAATAAAAACTACATTAATCTAATTTATCATGGAAATACAACAAATTAACGACATAAGAAAAGGATACTTCGAAGCAATAGAAGATGGAAAACAAGCTGGAAAAATGACCTATACCTGGGCTGGAGATTCTAAATTCATCATTGATCATACCGAAGTAAATGAAGATTTTAACGGAAAAGGCGTTGGTGAAAAACTGGTAATGAAAGCAGTTGAATATGCCCGAAATAATAATTTAAAAATCATTCCGCTTTGTCCTTTTGCCAAAAGCATTTTTGACAAAACCTCAGAAATACACGATGTGTTATTAAGTTAAAAATTGAGGCTTAAAAATACAGTAGTTTCCAGAGGTAAATCTATATCACTTTCAAAAAATACCAATTGTTTTTTATAAACCGATTCTATTAAAAAATGATTTCCTCTAAAATAAGTTCTTCTGATTTTTACTTCTAAATTTGATTCTTCTACAACTTTCAGCTGATGTGGATAAACTAATGTTTTTTCGCTTTCATCTTCTGAAGGTTGTATTAAATATGTTGCAATTTCATTTACTTCACCAAAAAGAGAAGCTACATATTTAGAAGACGGCTTCTTATATATTTCGACAGGGTTATCTTTTATAATAATTTCTCCATTTCTCATTACAATGGCTTCATCTGCAAATGACAGAGCGTCTGTACTGTCATGCGTAGCAAGGATACAGGTAATTTTTTTTTGTTTCAGATATCTGAATAAATTTCGTCGTAAAGCATTTTTACGAAAAGCATCTATTTGACTGAAAGGTTCATCAAGTAAGATCAATTCAGGTTCTAACGCTAAAACTCTAACCAAAGCCACTCTTTGTTGCTGCCCACCACTTAAAAATTTAGCTTTAACATTCGAAAATTGTTCCATCTCTACCATTTCAAGTAATTCCTGAATACGAAGCTTTTTCATATTGGCAAAACCATTCGAAAGAAACTTGCCAACATTTTCTGCAACAGTTTCGTAAGGAGATAAATCAAAGTCCTGCGCCAGATATTTCATATAGGGCATTCCCGCGATCAAATTATATTTGGGGCCCAGAACTGGTCTTTCTTCATAAAAAATCCGGCCTTCATTTAAATCATATAAACCATATATAAGTTTAAGAAGTGTACTTTTCCCACACCCGCTTTCACCAATAATAGCAATATTCTGGCCTTTATTTATTGTAAATGATACGTTATTAATAACAGGTTTTTCGGTATACGAAAAAGAAATATTTTGAATGTCAAGCATGAGTCTTAATTGAATTTTCAAATTTACAATCTTTAATTTCGAAAGCAAAAAAAAAGCTGCTTCAATTACGAAACAGCTTTCTTAAAATTATATTGTGCTTATTTTGCAGCTTCAACTTTAGCATCATTAACCATTTTATCGTTTGCCGTAATAGCAAACTCAACACGACGGTTTTGAGTTCTTCCTTCAGCAGTATCATTTGAAGCAATCGGGTCAGCAATTCCTAGTCCTGTAGTTTTAAATCTAGACGATTTTAATCCTTTAGAAACTAAATAATTTTTTACAGCAGCAGCTCTTTGCGCAGAAAGCGTTAAGTTATATTCTGCTTTTCCTGTGCTGTCTGTATAACCGTAAATATTAATATCAGTATCTGCATATTCATTAAATACAGGAACTATTTTGTCCAGATTTGCTTTAGCCTGAGAAGTCAAAGTTGATTTGTTAGTATCAAAACGAACCGCATTTTCATTCAATGTTAATTTGATTCCTTCTCCCACTCTTTCTACTTCTGCACCAGGTAAAGCCTGATTAATTTCACGGGCCTGCTTGTCCATTCTGTTTCCAATAAGAGCTCCTGTTCCACCACCTACGGCAGCGCCAATAGCAGCACCTAAAGCAGTGTTTCCACCTTTACCCAAATTATTTCCTAAAATACCTCCAATAACACCACCGGCAACAGCACCAATTCCGGCGCCTTTTTGGGTATTATTTGCATTTTTTACTGAATCGCAACTTATAAAAAAACTAGTTAATACAAATAAAGTACTTAAACTTAAAACGGTTATTTTTTTCATGTTATATATTTTTAATATTAATTGGCTCTTTGAAATTGATAAGTTACCTCTTTAGTTTGTCCTCTAACATTGATGTTATCAATCAATTGAAATGAATTCTCTGACTGGTTGGCTACTTTCAGTAAATAACCTTCTTTAACATTTTTCGATTTAGTTCCGGCCTCTACAATTTTAAGTACAAGAAAACCTTCTTTATTAATACTCCAAACTATTGGTGAAGTAAAAGCAGAACAGTTCCCATCGTTTAATGTCATCGAACCTTTATTATTATTTGAAATAAACTTCCAGGTACTTCCAATGAAGCATTTAGAATCAGCGATTTGAAATGAATTAACTTTAATATATTCTGAACCTGGATAAGATACATTAGTAATGACCCAATTCCCTTTAATTCCTACTTGGGAAGATCTGTCCAGCTTAGTGGAAATAGTCGTGTCTTTAGGAGTTGCCGTTGATGCAGACTTACATGCAAAAACCATCGTGGCCAGCATGGATAAAAAAATAATTTTCTTCATATTCATTTGTTCTATCAATTTTTAGAATTAATACTCCTACAAAGGTACAATTCAAAAAAATAATTTTGTTTTATAATTGATCTTTTTTATTTCAAAATTAACACTTACGACAATTTGTCATTTTTAAAGATTTGGTATTCTATTTGAAGAACTGAAAGACATAACTTTAAACTAAATTTTTAAAATATGACAACAGGTAAAATTAATGTTTCGGTAGAAAACATCTTCCCTTTAATCAAAAAATTCTTATACAGCGATCACGAAATTTTCTTGCGTGAGTTGGTTTCAAACGGTACTGATGCTACTTTAAAATTAAAACACCTTATTAGTATTGGCGAAGCGAAAGTAGAATACGGAAATCCGGTTATCGAAATCAAGGTTGACAAGGAAGGCAAAAAAATCCACATCATTGACCAGGGTTTGGGTATGACAGCTGATGAAGTAGAAAAATACATCAATCAGGTAGCTTTTTCAGGAGCTGAGGAATTTTTAGACAAATACAAAGATTCTGCTAAGGATTCCGGAATTATTGGTCATTTTGGTCTTGGTTTCTATTCTGCATTTATGGTTGCTGAGAAAGTAGAAATCATTACAAAATCATACAAAGACGAACCGGCTGCACACTGGACATGTGACGGAAGTCCTGAATTTACTTTAGAGCCAGCTGACAAAACTTCACGCGGAACTGAAATTATTCTTCATATTGCCGAAGATTCCCTTGAATTCTTAGAAGATTCTAAAATCAGCAGTTTATTAAACAAATACAATAAGTTTATGCCTGTTCCGATTAAATTCGGAACAAGAACAGAAACACTTCCTAAACCGGAAGATGCTCCTGAAGATTACGTAAACGAAACTGTTGAAACAGATAATATCATCAATAATCCAAACCCGGCTTGGACAAAACAGCCAACTGAATTATCTGATGAAGACTATAAAAACTTCTATAGAGAATTGTATCCAATGCAATTTGAAGAGCCGTTATTTAACATTCATTTAAATGTTGATTATCCGTTTAACCTGACAGGAATCTTATATTTCCCTAAATTAGGTTCGGATATGCAAATCCAAAAAGATAAAATTCAATTGTACCAAAACCAGGTTTACGTTACAGATAATGTAGAAGGAATTGTACCTGAATTTTTGACAATGCTAAAAGGTGTGATTGATTCTCCTGATATTCCATTGAATGTTTCCCGTTCCGGTTTACAGGCAGACGGTGCAGTTAAGAAAATTTCAAACTATATCACTCGTAAAGTAGCGGATAAATTAAAAGCCCTATTTAATGAAAACCGTGCTGATTTTGAACAAAAATGGAACGACATTAAGATCGTTTTAGAATATGGAATGCTTTCTGAAGATAAATTCTATGAAAAAGCAGGTGCATTTGTATTATACCCAACCGTTGATGATACTTACTTTACCCTTGAAGAATTAAAAGAGAAATTAAAAGAAAACCAAACTGATAAAGACGGGAAACTGGTTGTTTTATATGCCGGAAACAAAGATGCACAACACTCATATATTGAGACAGCAAAAGAAAAAGGATACGAAGTATTGCTTTTAGATTCTCCGATTATTTCGCATTTGATTCAAAAAATTGAAGGTGATAATAAGGATGTAACTTTTGTTCGTGTCGATTCTGATCATATAGATAACTTGATTAAAAAAGAAGAAAGCACAATTTCTAAATTATCTGACGAAGAAAAAGAAACGTTAAAAACTTCGTTAGAAGCATATATCCCAAAAGCATATTCTGTACAACTAGAAGCCATGGACAGTCAAGCAGCTCCATTTATCATCACACAGCCTGAGTTTATGCGTAGAATGAAAGAAATGAGCCAGTCTGGCGGCGGCGGAATGTTTGGAATGGGAAATATGCCGGAAATGTACAATTTGGTTGTAAATACCAATTCTGATTTAGCTACCAATATTTTAAATACTGAAGACAAAACACATCAGGAACATTTAGTAAAACAAGCTTTAGATTT